>JBCBKJ010000003.1:0-193768 GCA_038522085.1 Chloroflexota bacterium | reverse complement strand
GTTGATTCGAACGCCGTATCAGGGTCGATACCAAACCATATTTTGGAGATAGCACCCACGCTAGTAAGAAAAAGAAGAAAATCATCAGTACCATCGACGCACTGATAGATGAATCCCATTCTTCGACTAGCGTCCACCCAAACACATTGTTCATGAATGCCAGCAAATCGCTAATCTCAAAGATGCCTAAGAATGTCCCACGCGCAAGGTCATAACCAAAATACGCGCCCGCACTGCCGATGAGCGCACTTAGCACCAGCATCACAGAAAGCCTATCCGTCAGCAGATAAGCAGCCGCCGGTGGAATGATGAAAAACGCAATTACCAAAATTGACCCTACCGCATCGAACGCACCGACGGCAACCAAACTCACCAGTACCATTAGCGCATAATGCAACACTGTCGGGCGAAAACCGAGTGCTTTTGCCAGCGCACTATCAAAACTCGATAGCTTGAGTTCTTTGTAAAATAGCGTCACAAAAGCAACTGTCAACAACATCATTATCGCTGTCACTGAAATCGCCTTCGGGAAGAACACAAGTGTTGGCTCATCATCAATCAAACCTGCTCGCCATGCCTGTGCAGGGTTGTATTCACCGCAATTGGTACAAATCTCCCGAAATTCTGCCCCTTCATCGCGGGGGCTGATACCCAAGTCACGACAATTCGTACACTGACGTGATAGATTTGCCAGTGGGTCATCGGGTGTAATCGTCACCGAGACACAATTTTCGATGCAATGGCTGTTTGTGTTCGCCCATGCAATCCCAATTTCACCGACCATTACAGAATCTTCGTCCAGATGCACATCTTCTACAAAACGCGATACTAGAATAATCGAAATCGCAAAGAGCAGGGGAAATGCCAATCCGAGCGCCGCATCCTGCTTCACCAATCCAGACTGATAAATAAGCTCAGTCAGTACCACCGTTGCAACCCCAGCCAGTGCCGCCCCAATAATCAACCAAGGTGACGATAAATCCGGTTCTAAGCCAAATACAGATGTCATCACCATAAAAGCGACTACAATACCTAGCAAAACGGTGTGACTGATAGCATCACTCGTCAACGCCATCCCGCGCAGGAGTAAGAATGTCCCTAGCAACGCGCCCGATATAGCAATGAACGTCCCGATAATGGTCGCCGTATTTTGTGGGTCACGTAGGAAACTGTTAATTTGCTCTGCTGAGAATAGGGTCAGCAGAAAATCAACTAGCATGCTCTCGATCCCATACATCATGCTACCCCTTTCAATTTCATTTCCAACTTCTTGACCGCTGGTTCGGGCAATACCTCGTGGATAGCGCGTTGTCTATCTTCCTTGATGAGCGGCAAGGCTAGTTCGTCGCTATATTCTCGATACACATCCCAAAGGGCTTGATTGTGTTGGTCATCTTCTGCGGCTTGTGTGCCAGAGGATGTCAGTTTCCATGTGCTTCCATCTTCATTGATGTAGCCATCTCCTTCTAGCTCACGCAAACCTAGTGCAATCTGTGCGCCTCCGACAGCTTCAATAAATGTTTTCGGTACAGGATATCCCGCATCACCATGTGACATGGCATAGCGATATAACTCTCGTAGGGCAACAGTGCTTGCGAATTGTCGTTGATCTTGTCGCGCTTGCCACCACGTCCAAACCAAGCCCCGTTGAGGCGCAAATGCCAGAGAAATCAACACGATACCAAACGCGACCACAATAATCATCGGACCTGTCGGTATATTGGTATCTACCGCGCTCAAAACCGCGCCGATACCTCCTGCGAATGCACCAAACACGCCTGATAGAATCACCATCTGGTCGAGCTTTTGCGTCCATTGCCGTGCCGCAATCCCCGGTGCAATCAACATCCCAACCATCAAAATCACGCCTGCTAATTGCAAGCCTAATACAATAGCGACCACAATCAGCGTCGATAAAATTGTGTTGATGAGGTCTACACGGAAACCATTCGCGCCCGCAAAGCCACTATCGAAAATGACTAGCTTAAATTCTTTCCATAGCAAGCCAACCACCACAAACGATACCAACCCTACACCGCTGATGAGCAAGACATCACTGCGCACCATCGCCGCCGCCTGACCAAAAATGAAAGTGTCTAAACCGGCTTGGCTAGCATCAGGGCGGGATTGAATGTAAGCCAGTAAAGCAATCCCAGCCGCAAACCATGAAGCAAGCACAATGCCCATAGCCGTATCTTGTTTGATGCGCGTCGTGTTGAGCAAACTGCGTATAAATTGCACCCCAAGCCAACTCGCAATACCTGCACCAATCAGCAAAACGCTCAATTCGCGTCCGGCAACCAAAAATGCCACAGCAACGCCGGGTAATGCCGCGTGTGATAGCGCATCGCCCATCAAGCTCTCTTGACGTAATACAGCGAAGCACCCCAATACGCCACTCACAACACCTAAAATCGCGCCACCCATCGCCACTGTACGCACCGTGTAGTTATAGGTTACACCCAGCCAAATCTGGCTAATCGGCACAAATAATAAGCCGAGAAGCGCAATGCTCAGTATAACCAACCACACCCGTCTATCATCATCAGAGAAACTCAGCATGGCTCAGTCTCCTACTGCATCTAATGGTTGACCGTTATCCAGATAGGCAACCCGACCACCATAGGTTTTGCGTAGATTTTCGGGCGTGAAAACATCCTCAGTCGGACCACTCGCGGTCACTTCGACATTTAGCAAGGTCGTCCAATCGAAATATTCCGCGACAGTCTGCAAATCATGATGCACTACCAACACCGTTTTACCTGCTTCGCGTAGCTCTTGTAAAATTGACACAATAGCGCGTTCAGTGACCGCATCAACCGCCGCAAACGGTTCATCCATGAAGTAAATATTAGCATCTTGCACGAGGGCGCGTGCCAGAAATGTCCGCTGTTGCTGACCACCTGATAACTGGCTAATTTGCCGTTCTGCAAAATCTGCCATACCAACTTGGTCAAGTGCGTGCATCGCTTGCTCACGTTCTTTTTTGCCCGGACGCCGAAACCAACCGAGCTTGCCATACAAGCCCATCGTCACAACATCTACAACTGAGGTCGGAAAATCCCAATCAACACTCCCGCGCTGAGGAACATAGCCCACCAGCGAACGTGCTTTATCATAAGGTTTGCCGTAAAAGAGGGCTGTGCCTGCCGTGCGTGGAATCAAATTGAGCGTAGCTTTGATGAGCGTGCTTTTCCCCGCACCGTTTGGACCCACAATTGCCATTAAAACACCTTCTGGTACATCCAAATCAATGTCCCAGATAGCAGGCTTGCTATTGTAAGCCACAGTCAAATCATCAATGCTCAATGCATACGAGCGTTTATCTATTTCGTCTATTTTATTCGTCATATTACTATCCCCTTCGCATAGTCAATATGTACTATGCTAAAAAGTGGCAGAGACCCTTATCCCTCTGCCACAGTGATTGTTATCTTATTCTTCTGCTTCGCAATCTATATCAAGTATGTCATCACTTGGCACAGGTTCTAAATCCTCTGGCCATTCTGGAATCGTCAACTCAATGCCTGCACATTCATACGATTGCAGTACGGTATACACATTTTCAGCAATCATGCCAATATACGTCCCGCCAAATGTATCAGGTTCGCCCATTGCATCTGAGTACAACTCACGCACACCAACGCGCACCGTACCACCTGCATCCTCAACCGCTTCTACCACAGCTTCAATCGTATCAGGCGCGATACTACTCTCTACAAATAGCACTGGAATCTCGTTTTCAATCACGAAATCCACAGTATCTTGAATATCACCGACACCGGCTTCATCTTCGGTACTCAAGCCCTGAATACCTTCTACACTCCAGCCAAAACCAGCACCAAAATACTGGAACGCATCGTGTGACGTGACAATGAAGCGTTGGTCTTCATCAACAGATTCCATACCTTCAGTTGCCCATGCAAATAGGCTCTGCAATTGTTCAATATAGGCTTCCGCATTTTCGAGATAGACCGTTTCATTCGCAGGGTCAAGCTCAACCATTGTCTCAGCAACGGCTGTTACGGTAATTTCCCAGTTGCGTGGGTCGAACCAGAAGTGAGGGTCGTCCACATCCTGAAAATCTTCTGATAAATCGAAGCCACCGATGATGAAACCAGCATCTTTGACTGGCAAACCAAGTGGTTGTGTCGCCACGCCTTGTTCATCCAACGCATTAAATACAGTGGTAAATTGTCCTTCTAAGTTCAAGCCACTGTAAACAACAAGGTCAGCATCACTCATTGCCGCAATATCAGATTCCGTCGGTTGGTAAAGATGCGGGTCAACCCCTGCGCCCATCAAACTCGTGATACTCACACCTTCTGCACCATCAGTCAGGATACGTGCCAAGTCAGAGGCTTGGGTTGTTGTTGCTACAATATCGAAAGTCTCGTCTTGTGCTGTTACGCTCATGATAGGTAACAGCAATATCGCCACAAATAAAATAGCCTTAAATCGCATAGTAATTACTCCTCCACTAACTGTAAGCTAGTTATATATAGGTCAATTGAATATAATTTTTAGTCTAATCTAAACTTTTTGTCAAGAGGTTTAATATTACCCTAATCTAATTGCCTGAAATGAAGATTAGATAAATCTAAATTTATGCTACATATTCATAAAAAAAGCCTGTCAGCATGCTTGCTAACAGGCACAAAATCAGGTTATCAATTTGCTGAACGGTTTATTCTGGTGCGACTGAACAACCATTTGCCTCATTCACACAACTTATATCATCCACTGTACCATCATTGACTAACGTTTCCATCCAATCAACAAAGCGCACACCCTCTACTTCGTATGTATAGAAAATAGGCGAACGCAATATCGTATGCACACTACCTCCAGCTGTATATGAATAGAAATTGTCAACGGCACTTTCAATTTCTACATAGTGATTGAATATGCGTAATGGAATCGAGAAATCACCAATCGTATCCCCAATAACCACCGTGAAAGCGAACTGTGTTTCGTCCTCTGCCGCGTTGTACTGTGCAATCGTCAAATTTTCGTTGTGATTTGCGCTTGCGATATAGAAATCTTCAAAGGTGAGCGTATCGTTTGTTTCACCTGCGTAGACATCCCAATCTGGCAAAATAGAAGCCGTATCCCACGCATTGAAGGTATCCGATAAATCAGGGCTGTTATAGCCCCCAGCCGCATCTGCAAGCAATGTCACAGGCACATCGGTGTATGCTTCGGCGACAATCCCCGCGTAAAATGATGATCCAATTGCCCCTGCACTACTCCCGCTCACAAGAATATTGCTCGGTGCATCAAAATTTGCCTGCACCCATTCCAACACGGTCATCGTGTTTTCATAGCCATTATGGAAAGTTGTCACTGTCACTTCTTCGTCATCGCTGTTGGTATAGGTATATTCTGTCTCACCACCCCCAACGAATACATCACCCGTGCAGTAGGGTAGGAAGACATGATTATACGACGCGAAAGGATTGTCTTCGTTATCCAGCGCGAAAATACCATCGCCAAAAGCAGGATTATTCTGATCCATATCCGCAAATGGTGAATGAATATTCGGCTGACTTTCTAGGTCGCAGGCTTCACCGAACCAGCACGCGCCCCCACCATTGAAGAAAATATGTAATTGGTCACTATCGGCATTCGGGTTCACATAAAACTGATATGGCGTCCCCGCCGAACACACCCCATCCGTAGCGACAACATTCCAACCGTCTTCTAGCTCATCCAACGATGGCAAATCGGCTTGGGCGCTTGTCACTAATGCAGCAACCAGCAACAGCCCGAAAATGAACAGTATTTTGCGTAAAAACATAATACATACTCCCAAAAATATTTTTCACTATGCTGATACTAGCACGAATGGACAATGATTGCTTTAAAATGGGTTGCATAGGGTTCTCGCTTGCCCAAAGCCATATTTTGCAGTCTAATAACCAAAATAAACGAGTAAACCAAGAAGGGGAACTATGAAAACATCGGCAGATGCCATCAAAGATTTACAAGAAGCACTCGCAAAAGCACAAGAGGCACAAAATACAATCAACAATCTGACCGCTACACACGATTATCAAGATGTTACAGGGATGGTCGTTCAAGCAGCAAACGGCTTGCTCGAAGCGGCAATTGCGTTCATGCAACATGACGACAGCAAAGCACTCGCGCTGGTTGAAGCAGCAGAAGACCTACTCGATGATATGTACGATGTGATTGATGGTGATTTAGACCTATGAACGCCCAAGCAATTAAAGCGAGCTTGATGTTGTGTTTGCTAAGTTTGTTTGGCTTGATTGCTTGCACACCCAACACAGCATCTTTACCACTCGCAGAAAGCAAACCAACACTGTTCTTTTTCTATACTGAAAATTGACCGCCCTGAGCGCAAGCTGAACCCATCGTGCATGGGTTAGAGGAACAATTTAGTCCAGATATAGTGTTTATGTCACTCAACGCAAACGACGGAGCAGAAGGGCAATCGGCATACGAGCAACTCACACTGCCAGGACATCCGTCGATTGTGATTTTTGATGCCGAGGGCAACGAAGTGTATCGTGGCTTTGGGATATTTGAAGAAGATATACTTGCTGAAGCAGTACAGGAATTGCTTGAATAACAAAAGGGCGACTTAACATTGTCGCCCCAAGTATTAGATTGTGGGATTTGCTTTACGCAGATTCTGGCGCGTAATCAATCTCTTCGAGTGTCGCAACGATGATGTCCCAATTAGCAGGCGCACCATATTCTACGGTGACCATTTTGCTATCGACTTCACCTGTCACTGATGACACACCATCAAGGTCAACCAGTTCAATCTGAATCGACTTCACGCACCCATCACAACCAATATTCGGCACTTTGAACGTTTTTGATTCCATCGGAATTGCCTCCCGCATATGTTTAAAATTGACTGTTATCAGTATACCCCCATAGGTATTGCTATGTCCAGTCTATGATGGTACTGGCAAGGGCTTTCGTCGCCGGAAATAGGTCAGTAAGACAAAGCCCATCGTAGCAACCAACGCCATCGTCCCTGCGCCATACCACATCGCCACAGGTGCAAAGGTGTCGTTCAAGTAGCCCCCAATAACAGGACCTAGCCCCGACCCAATCGGATAGCCCAAACTCAACACGCCCAGATAACGCGCCCGCATATTATCCGGCGCAATATTCGCTACCAGTGTGGTTGCTGTCGGCACAACAACTAACTCGCCTAATGTCACGATACTGACACTCAACATGAAATGCCAAAGCTCACTCCCCAGCACAAAACTGAACAAGCCCATCGCATAAATTGACGCGCCTAGTGTCATCACATAGTAATCGTCAAAACGTTCCGTGAAGCGCGTAATGGCATACTGAAAAAAGACCACCATACCCGCATTAACCGTCAGCATCAAACTGTACTGGTCTTCTCGTAAGCCAAAATTCTCGGATACATACACAGGCAACAACGCAAACATGTGTGCATACGCCATCAGCAACAAGAAAAAGATGCCCATGAACCACACAAAGCGCATATCATCTTTCAAAAAGCCATACCCGCTAGAGAGCAACCCGCCACGTTTGCTATCGGGATTATCAGGAATCGTTTCTGGCACGAAGAAAAATGTCAGCACGGATAGCACGAGGTACGACAAACCCGTCAAAACGAAGACAAGTTGGAACGAAATCACAGCGAGGATGCCACCCACCACCGGACCAATTGCAATCCCTGCATTGCTAATCGTGCGTATCAGCGCATAAGCCGGCGCACGGTCAGCTTGTGGCACAATATCCGCTACCATCGTATTCACGCCAATATTGAAAATCGGCAATACCGCTCCAAAAGCAAACAAAATCAGCGCCCAAATCGGCAATGTGGTGGCAACTGCCATCGCAAAAAATACGAGTCCACTCGCAATCAGCCCGAAAATCATCATACCCTTGCGTCCGGTATGATCCATAATCGGACTCACCACTGCAGTGGATAGCACACTGCTGATTGCCCGCAATGGAAATAATAGGGTGATAGTCGTCAGAGGAACATCGAGGGTCATATACATATAAACGGTGAGGAAAGGCCATATCATACTCGCCGTCACGCGATTGATACCCACGCCCCAGAACAAAATCCAAAACTCACGCGGGTACGAAATCGCATCCCGCTTGCGTTTGCGCAAAAATCCGAACAAAGGATTGCCTTCTATAGTGTTGTCAGCGTATTTAATGCCGTCATTCTAGCACTCTTAGCCTAAGCCGTTGCAGACCAATCCCTTAATGCTTGATGACGATTACGGCACGATGGCTTCTATTTCCGCGCGTACATCTGTGTCGTCTTCACGGTCATACAAATCTTGTAACTGACGTAGCGCCCCCCGTCGCATCAATTGCCACAATGCCCATGCTGCATGCCCCCGCACCAGTGGCTCAGCATCGTATAACAGTTGAATCACATACGGTATAAATTGCCCATCGCCACTATTCCCAGCCGCAATGCACGCATTTCGCACGAGTCGTTTTCGCTTGATGCGTTTGATAGGGGAGTCCGCATACATTTCTGCAAAGGTTTCATCAGTCAAGGATAACAATGTACCCAAATGTGGGGCAACCGCATCATAGTCGGCTGGATAAAAAGCAATCTCGTCGGTTACTTTGCTAAAACGCTGAAATGGACACACCTCTTGGCATACATCACAGCCATATACCCAATTGCCAAATTGTGGGCGCAAATCACGGTCAATCCAATCTTTGTTCTCTATCGTGTGATAGCTAATACACCGTCGCGCATCCAACACATACGGTTCGGGAAACGCATCCGTCGGACACGCCAGCAAGCATCGTTTACAGTTCCCGCACATCGTTTCTCTGTGGGGTGTATCATAGTCGTCAAAATCAATCGTGCTAATAATCTCGCCCAGAAAAAAATAGCTTCCCCGTCGGGGATGAATCAGCATCGTATTCTTACCGACAAAGCCCATGCCTGCTTGCTGTGCATGACTGCGCTCTAGCACCGCGCCTGTATCCACGTAGACTTTATGTGCCACAGATTCGCCCACCTGCGTTTGCATCCATGATGCGAGTTCTTCTAAGCGCGGGGTCATCACATCGTGATAATCCAACTGCCACGCATAGGACGCAATCCGTCCGCGTGTTGGGTCGTGCAAAATAGCATCAGGAACGACCTCTGTGCGATAATCCAGCCCGACCATCACAATCGAACGCGCCCCCTCAACAATATGATTCAAATCTTCACGCCGGATAACGCGGTCATCGCGTGCCATATAGCCCATTTTGCCGTGCATCCCGTCCGCAATCCACCGACGATAGGCACTCAATGTCGGAGATGGCTTCGCCTCAGTGACACCCACTAAGTTAAAACCGAGCGTAATGGCTTTGTCTTTCAACGCTTGCAACGAAAATGCCATGCTGGATACCTCGCAAAATTATGTCTCAATCCGCTATACTCATCATGAGCCTACCACTACATACGAGAACAGTCATATGTCTGATAATCTAAAAGCACTCAATCAAGCACGCTACGCCGCCACCGCAGAAAAATATGTCGCCAGCACCGTCCATGCAACAGGCATGGGTTTACCGCGCATACTCGAACTCGCTGACCCCCAACCGACATGGCGCGTACTGGATATTGCAACGGGTGGCGGACACACTGCCTTACACTTTGCCCCGCACGTTGCGCAAGTCATCGCCTCAGATTTCACGATTACGATGGCACAGGCGGCACAAGCCTTTATCGACGAGCAAGAAACTATCGACAATATCATTTTCTGTGGCGCAGATGCTGAACAACTGCCCTTCGTAGAGAATCACTTCGACTGTGTGGTATGTCGGGTCGCCGCACACCACTTCCCGGATATTTTCACGTTTGTCCGAGAGGCAACCCGCGTCCTGAAACCGGATGGCATTCTGCTAGTACATGACCATGTGGTATCTGATGACGAGCGTGTGGCTGATTACGTCAATGCCTATGAAAAATTACGTGATCCCGCCCATGCACGTGCCTTACCAGAATACGAATGGCGTGGTGTTCTTTTGGATGCGGGCTTAGAAATCGCACACGTCGAACAATTCACTATCGAACACGAAGTCCAATCATGGGCAGAACGACAAAACGCCAGCCCAGCAACCATCGAACAACTCAATATCATGCTCCTCAGAGCGCCCGAAGCAGTCCAAGTGTGGATGCAACCACGTTTGGCAGGCACAGCGCACGCGCACTACACCGACCATCATATCATTATCAAAGGGGTAAAACCGCATGCAGGATAGAGCTTTCTGGCGTGATGTCATCAAAAATAGCTATGCCTTACCAAAAGACGCGCCCCTTCTACCACTCACGGATGAGCTACTCGATTACCTAGGGGAAACCGATGCCGAATTGCGCGATACCTTCGGCTACAATATCTTGGCACGCTGGATAGCGGTTTATCGCTATCATAGCCCCGAACATATGCGCCACATGCTCAATTGGCTCATTGACCAACTGCCATATGACATCGGCGCAACAGAGAGTGATAGCGTACTTCTGCGCTCATACTCAGCCTCTATTTTGTCACTCATCTTGTACCGTGATGTGAAAGAACAATTCTTCACCCCTGAAGATGTCCTCACGGTGTTAGTAGCTGCTCGTGCTTACTTACTGGATGAGCGTGATACCCGCGCCTATTCAGACCGTCTCGGCTGGATTAATGCGACTGCTAATGCAACGAGTTTACTACGTTTCACAGTCATGAACCCAGCCGTCAAAGCACCCGACCTGCGCCCTACACTTACAACCGTGCGTGATAAAGTCATGCAAGAAGACGACCCCACACTTTTTTCGCATGATGAAGAAGACAGACTCGCACGAATCGTCATTGCTATCATGCTCCGCGACGAACTCACTACGTTTGACTATGTCGATTGGCTACAGCCTTTTAAATCATGGCAAATAACGCTCCGCGAACACGAAGCTGATGATTATGACCGCGCCATTAATATCACGTTTCAGAATATCAAGCACTTTCTACGGGCGCTCTACACACAAATGCAACTCAAGCCCAATTTGCCTCTGTTCGCGCACGAAGCACAAACCGAGTTACTAGAAATCATGCGAGCATATACTATTTGATTATCGTGCAAGCACAGTCTCAACCAGACGCGCCGCTTCTTCAGGACCGCCACGCGCCGCCATCTGTTGCGCAAAGCGCCGCGCATTCTCGGCAACGAAGTCTGCTTCCATGATAGCTTTTGCCCCTTCGTGTAATTTGCCCTGTTGCACTTCATGCGCAGTCAAATTCAAGCCAACTTTTTTCTGGGAAACACGTCGCCCCTGAATGCGTTGGTCTGCCGCATGTGGCACGACAATCTGACGTAAGCCATGCACAATTGCCGCGTGTGTTGTACCCATTCCGCCATGATGAATCATCAATTGGCAACGTGGTAAGACATGCGCAAACGGCACCCAATTCAGTAGGCGTGTGCCACCTGGCAAAGCACGTTTGAGTTCCGCTTTTTTATCTGGTTCAATCGGCGCCCAACCAACCACCACAATGGGCAGTAGTCCCGCTCGTGCCGCCGCCCGTGCGCCCCAACTGAAAAAGCCCAAATCACCTGTGAATACCGTCCCTAACGTAATCAGCGCAAGCGGTGTGTCTTCGGGAATGTCGCTTAACCAATCCGGCGGTTCATCTTGTGGCTCAGTTTTCCGCCCCCCGACAAATTGTGTTTGAGGTAACATATACGCTTGCTCATTCGCATACCAATCCGGCGTAAAATACGTAATGTGTAATAACGGGCTACGAATACTTGGTGCTGTACCCTGCGCAAAATTACTGCCTTCAACGTCAAATTTCTCGAACAAGCGCAATAGCCGTTGCATGCTATCGCTACTCAAATCTTTCTGTACGGGAAAGAGCGCATTTTCGTCTAAGCTACCTTGCGCGGGCCATCCGGCAACGATGAACTTAATATCTAATTTTTCTGCCACAATCGCGGACGCTGCCAGAAAAGGGTCAGTGATAATCGCGTCTGGTTTGCCAATGCGTTCAGCTAACGCCAGTATTGACTCAACGCCTTGTGTAACGAGGTCTTCAGTCAGCCATGTGTCGAGGGCGCGTGTATACCGTAATTTTACAGCTTCTTGCGGGGGGATTTTTGTGATGTCCGGTTGAGGGGGAGGAGGCCATAGCCAACCGGTTTCTTCGATTGCTTCAAATGCTATCCCAGAAGGGGCGATTGCACCGCGCATGCGTTCTTCGCTCACCCAGATAATCGTGTGCCCGCGTTCTTGCAATACACGCGCAGTTTTCATGAAACCACCCCAATCTGTATGACTGAACAGGGGAGCAGAAATACACCAGATAGTCGCCATAAATTGCTCTCTAATTTGCTGTGTAATGTATGTTGATAATCTTAGCGCAGAGAACACGTCTGTACAGCCTTATCCCGTATTCTGTGCCAGCCAATCAGGATTTAGCTCTGGCATACGCATGATAGTCCGTAACTTCTCAGCCTCTTGCCATTTGCTTTGTGCAGATTCTGCATCGCCTTGTGCAGATAGTAAACGGCTCTGCACTTCTGTCATCAATGCCAATAAACGCCGATGCCCTAGTCGCTTGGCAACAGGTTCTGCATTATCGAGCTTGATGCCAGTCGTCTCCAAATCACCTTCAGCAAGTGCCAGCCGTGCCTGTCCCACGAGCGTCTGAATCATCACCGCAATGAGTTTATGTTCTTTTGCCAGTCCGTAAACGTCACGATACAAATTGTCAGCTAGTACGTTGTCATCTTGCAAACGCGCTAAATCCGCTTGATTGACCATCGTTCGTGCTATCCAATCGGGCATGTCTAGCCGTTCCACAATCGCCTCTGCATTTTCGAGATGGTCGCGTGCTTTGTTGTATTCCGTTAATGCGATATACGCCAACCCAATATTATTTTCAATGACACCCGCTTGTAGTGTTAAATCATGCTCGTCACACAATGTCCGTGCCGGAAACAGATGTCCCAATGCCTCTTTGGGACGATTTGTGAGTGCTAACAAACGCCCATAATTCCCACGTCGCACAGCTTCCGCAGGCGCATGACGCAAGCGTTTCGCAATTCCTATCGTTTCTTCAAAGAACGCGACAGCCGTTTCAATATCGCCGTACTCACTGTATCCAGCCGCGACGTTCGCTAATACAACGCCCCGCATCGCACTATCATCCACACGGCTTAATTGTTCGAGTGCGGCGCGGTATTCTCGCTGTGCCATATTGCCATCGCCCAACAAATCGTAAATACCCGCAATATCACTATGAATCGACGCAATAGATTGTGTGTGATTCGCAGATTGCAAGTTGTCGATTGCCATTTGCCATGCAACGATAGCCTCTCGAAAACGCCTTGCCTCAGCATACACAGTCGCCAAGTCACTATGAATTTTTGCGACGGTTGCTGGCATTGCCTCTGCGACCTCAATCGCGCGTTGATACGACTCAACTTGTGCATTCACACTTTCTGTTTGTGATTTTGCTTGTACGCGCAATACATCAACCAGAAACGCATCAGCTTCTAATGCTTCATAGGCTTCAACCGCATCATTCAAGGCATGGCTTGCATTCTCTGCCCCTGTTGCCTCTAATGCCAGCGCATGTACAGCCATCGTCTGCGCGACTAAGTTAGGATTGTCATGTGCGTGTGCAATGGGCAAAGCATCTTGTGCATGTTGGAGCGCAGATTCGCTATCACCTAAACGTAAACTCGCCATACTGATACGTGATAACAAATGGGCATAGCGTTCATCGCGTGGTATTTCGTCTGTGTACAGGCGCAAAGCATCATCGTAATAACTATGCGCCTTTTGATAATTACTTTCGTCTAATGCTTGGTCGCCTAATAACACGCTCAAATGCCGTATTTGCGCCCGATGACGCAAATTCATCGCCACATCTAAGCCATGTTGTAACTTGGTTCGTCCGGTAGGGGCATCTCCATTCGCAATATATGCCAAGCCCAACTGTCCGTTAAAATACCCCAGTAATTCACGGTCTCCACTGCGATTGAGTTTCTTAATCGCTTCTTCTAGCAGATAAATCGCATAACTCGCATTCCCTTCTGCTAGATATATCTCCGCGAGATGGGCTTCTGCGCGTCCCGTTGCGCCATCTGTCTGTATCGACTGTGCCGTTGCGCGTGCTTTCTCGAAATAGTCTCGCGCACCCTCAAGATTGCCCTGTTTTTCTGTAACAACACCCAGCGAACAGAGGGCGTAAGCAAGTGGGGCGGTCATTTCGCGTGCCTCACTATCATCCCGCAATTCCCCCAAGATGAAATTGGCAGTGTCATAATCACCTTGCTCTATCAAAATATCTGCTCGACTGAGCGTAATATCGACTTTTGAACGTAAATCATATTCTTTTTCTGCCAACGCCATCGCTTCCGTGAGCGTTTCAAGGGCTTGTGTGTATTGCTCCATATATTGCTGACGCCGCGCCTCTACTAGCAAATTACGCAGATGTGCTGTGTTGCTAACAGGCTTCGGCGCATCATCGTTGCCACCTGAAAACCAACTGCGAATACGTTGAAGAATGCTCATACCATCTCTATCCCGAGAAATTGCTGACTACAATATCGTCTATCATAGCACGCCAAACGAATGCCTGCGACGAACACCAAAAAAGCACAGGAGATATTCACCTGTGCTTTTTTCTATTACTTCTTAGGGGCGACGCAATGTCGTTGCCCGAAAATACTGTGTGTCCGTATCAGGGATAAACGCCGCGTGTGGTAATCGCACTTGCAACACGCTCAATTGCCGTCACCTGTGCCGCCGTGCGCATATCAATGTGTTTGGTATCGGCTGTGTGTTTTGTGCGAGCATAAGCATCAATCAAGATGCGTTCCAAACGCACGAAAATTTCATCTTTATCCCAGAAGAAGGCTTGCAAATCTTGTACCCACTCAAAGTACGAGACGACAACGCCACCTGCATTCGCCAGAATATCCGGTACAATCAAAACACCCCGCGAATTTAGAATATCATCGGCTTCTGGTGTCGTTGGACCATTAGCTGCTTCGATGATGAACTTCGCTTGAATATCGTGGGCATTATCTTCTGTTAATTGACCTTCTAGTGCAGCCGGAATCAGTACATCGCAGGGCAGGGTGAGCAATTCTTCGTTATTCACAGGGTCAGCATCACGATAATTGGCGACTGTACCTGTGCGTTGCATATGATTGACAACCGCTTTTACATCCAGCCCATCAGGGTTATAGATGCCACCTTCAACATCGCTGACTGCTACGACTTTATAACCCAATTCTTCTGCATATAATGCCGCATTACTGCCCACATTGCCGAAACCCTGAATGACAATGCTAACATCTTGCGGGTAGGTGATGCCTGCGTCTTTGAGGGCTGCTTCCATGATGATGACAACCCCACGTCCGGTTGCTTGGGTACGCCCTTGACTACCGCCAATACCAATCGGCTTACCCGTGACGACGGCTGGCACAGAATATCCCGTTTGCATGCTATAGGTATCCATAAACCATGCCATGACTTGCTCGTTCGTACCCATATCGGGCGCTGGAATATCCATTTGTGGGCTTACCAATGGCACGAGTTCGCTGGCAAAGCGTCTGGTCAAGCGTTCAAGCTCATTTTGGCTCAACGTGCGTGGATCAACCACGACCCCACCTTTTGCGCCACCATACGGGATATTCACCAGCGCACATTTCCAAGACATCCACATAGCAAGCGCCCGTACTTCATCCAACGTGACGTTCGTGCTAAAACGAATCCCACCCTTTGATGGACCTAAGCTCGTGTTGTGATGCACACGATACCCCGTGAACATCTCCAACTCTCCCGAATCACGGCGTACCGGAAAATTCACCGTAAATTCACGACGCGGATAACGCATAAAATCAAGAATACCAGTATCAATATGTTTTAAATGAAAAGCAGCTCGGTCATACTGAGCAAGCGCTGTTTTATACGCGTCTAAGTGTTCTAATTTATTTTGTTGTGGCAGTGCTACAACCATTACGTTGCCTCCTACGGGCAAATAAAAATGTGTGTGTGATACGTAAAGGATACAAGCATTTTTTTAGTTGTAAAGCAATTGTTGTGCTATTTTTACATATTTACATTGTATATATTTGTGCAACTTGCACATTGTGAGCGTAATACTCTTTGTCAGTTGTGTAATGTTTGCTTGTGAAAAATGACACTATAAAATTGTTTAAAGGTTTATATAGCATTTCAAAAGATATTTGGTATATTTTAAAGGTCTTTAAGGTTCAAATTATGAGGCGTGAGGATGGTTGCTGAAATAAATTATGCTATTTTGTCATCACATCGGAGTGGAAGCACACTGTTGTGCAATTTACTATCGCAAACAGGCGTAGCAGGCAAGCCAGGCGAGTATTTTTCGCATTGGCGTGGGCGCTCACTCGATAATTTTACACTCACAGATTATCCTGCGTACATCGACTATGTTGTGGAATCGAGCCGGACGCCCAACAGCGTATTCGGTATGAAGATGATGGCAGGCGATGATGGTTTTAGCGGAATATTGCAAAGATTGGAAACAGTTCCAGACTATAAAGCCCTGTCTGACCCCGAAAAAATTCGTACATTTTTCCCAAACATCAAATTTATCTATCTAACGCGCCGAAACAAAGTCGCACAAGCTGTCAGTTGGTGGAAAGCAGCCCAATCTGACCATTATCACACATCTGTTGGAGAAGACACGCCGGATTTTGAAATGAAATACGATGCTGATGCTATTACCCACCTCTTTCAAGAAGCGGTGATGGAAGAATGTGCACATCAAGCATTTTTGACAAAAATGAATGCCATACCATTGACTATCGTCTATGAAGATTACATCCAAGACATGCCAGCGACTATCGCTCGTATCATAGATTTTCTAGGCATTGAGGATGATTACACATTTCATCCACCTCAAATAAAACAAATGGCAGATGACATCACAGCAGAGTGGATTGAACGCTATCGCAAAGAGCTACAGGCAAATTGGCAGAATATAAGATGGTAACAAAAACACTCTACCGTCCCGTTGGCTACAAAGAATATAAACTCATTGCCGAAACAGATTTCCAAGCCTTCCCGCCACGGCTAGATTGGCAACCTATTTTCTATCCTGTGCTGAATCGTGCTTATGCAATCGAAATTGCCAGCAAATGGAACACGAAAGACACAGCGTCAGATTTTGTGGGTATCGTCACTGCTTTTGACGTTGATGATGCCTATCTATCTCAATTTGAGCCGAAAACGGTTGGCAATGGTACGCATCAGGAATTATGGATACCAGCCGAAAAACTCGCTACCTTCAACCAGAAGATAGCAGGCGCTATTCGCATTGTTGATGTTTTCTATGGGGATAAATACGCGGGTGAAAAAATAGAGACGACTGCTTGAGTCGTCTCTGTGAAGCCTATACTTAGTCGGCAGCCGGTTCGCTCATGTGCAAATATGGTTTCAAGTAGCGTCCTGTGTAGCTATGGTCGATTTTTGCAACTTCTTCTGGTGTGCCTTGTGCGATGACCTCGCCACCATTCACCCCACCTTCAGGACCCATATCAATCAGCCAATCCGCTGTTTTGATAATGTCCAAATTATGTTCAATGACCACGATGCTATTGCCTTGGTCAACCAACTGTTGCAACACATCAATCAGCTTCTTGACATCAACAGCATGCAAACCTGTACTCGGCTCATCAAGAATGTATAATGTCTGCCCGGTTGCCCGCTTGGAGAGTTCACGGCTGAGTTTGATACGCTGTGCCTCACCACCGGAGAGTGTCGTTGCAGACTGCCCGATGCGAATATAACTCAAGCCAACAGACATGAGTGTTTCCAGCTTAGTCAAAATCTTTGGCTGGTTCTCAAAGAACTCTGCCGCCTCACTAACTGTCATATCCAGCACTTCCGCGATGTTCTTGCCTTTATAGCGCACTTGTAGCGTCTCGCGGTTGTAACGAGTGCCTTTACACACCTCACATACCACGTAAATATCCGGCAAAAATTGCATCTCAATCTTGTTCTGCCCCTGACCGCCACAATTCTCGCACCGTCCACCTTTGACGTTGAAACTGAAACGCCCTTGGTCGTAGCCGCGAATTTTGCTTTCTGGCAATTCAGAGAATAACGAACGGATATGGTCAAACATTTTCGTATACGTACCTGGATTACTGCGCGGTGTGCGTCCGATTGGGCTTTGGTCGATGTTGATGATTTTATCTACGTTTTCGATACCCTCAATCGTGCGATGGCGTCCGGCACGCTCACGATTGCCATTGATAACTTGCGCCAAGCGTTGATACAGAATATCCACAACCATCGTAGATTTACCGCTACCACTCACGCCCGTCACACAGACCAACTTACCCAAGGGAATTTCTACATCAATATGTTTCAGATTGTTTTCATGCGCGTCTGTGATGACCAAATGTTGACCATTGCCTTCACGGCGTTGCTCAGGGACTTCTATCTGGAAACGTCCCGCTAAGTAATCGCCTGTATGACTGCCAACGACTTCGGCGACTTCCTCAGGGGTGCCAGCCGCAATAATTTCACCACCCCGCTCGCCTGCACCAGGACCCATATCTAACAACCAATCTGCCGCCCGCATCGTATCTTCATCATGTTCCACAACCAACACCGTATTACCAATATCGCGTAAGCCTGTCAGCGTATTAATCAAACGGTCATTATCTCGTTGATGCAAACCGATACTCGGCTCATCTAAAACGTACAACACCCCTGTTAGGCGACTACCAATTTGCGATGCAAGGCGAATACGCTGTGCTTCCCCGCCGGATAGTGTCCCCGCCGAACGTGACAATGCCAGATAACCCAACCCGACATCATTCAGGAAGCCAACCCGCGATTCAATCTCGTTCAATATCTGACGCGCAATCTCTTTATCCCGCGCATCCAACGAGCCTTCCATATTGTCTTTGCCACGCAATCCAGAAACCCACTCGACCATATCAGCAATTGGCATTTCAGACACGGCATGAATCCCCGCGTTGCCGACAGTGACAGCCAACGCCTCTGGGCGTAACCGCTGACCGTTACAAGTACGGCAGGGGATATGTTGCATATACCCTTCGATACGGTTGCGGATGTAATCGCTATCTGTGTTTTCGTAGCGACGATGTAAATTATTGACGACACCCTCAAACTTTGTCTCGTACAAACGCACCCGTCCGGCATTATTGGTATAGCGCACCTGCAATTTTTTCTTGCCCGTGCCATACAAGAAAATCTCTTGTTGTTTCTTGGTCAAATTTTCCCACGGCACATCTAACGGTACGTCATATTCATCGCGGAGTGCTTTGAACATATTCCATGTCCAGCCGTTCTTGTCATCCGTGTTCCAACCATTCGCATCAATCGCCCCATCTTCAACGCTCAATGTCGGATTCGGCACAATTAGCGTGGGGTCAATTTCGAGACTGAACCCCAATCCTTGACAGGTCGGGCATGCCCCGCGTGGTGTATTGAATGAGAACAAGCGTGGTTCCATCTCTGGAAAACTGCCATGTCCATTCGGGCAAGCCAAATGCTCACTGAAAAGATAGTCAGCAGGTTCATCACGGTTTGTCACGTCATTGATGATGACCACACCATCCGCAATTTCGAGTGCTGTCTCGATACCATCCGTCAGGCGTGTTTCAAACGCCATCGCTTCTTCGGATTCAGGGTCATCGTATTTGGTCAAAACGAGACGGTCTACAACCACTTCAATATTGTGGATTTCGTAGCGCCCAAGCGTAATATCTTCTTCAAGACTGCGAACTTCGCCGTCAATCCGCGCACGGACAAAGCCCTGTGCCTGAATATCTTCCAGCACTTTTTCATGCTCGCCTTTTTTGTCACGGATGACGGGCGCGAGAATCTGAATGCGTGTGCCATCGTCCATCCCCAGCACATCATCCACAATCTGTTGCGCACTCTGCGCGACTAATTCCACACCACACACAGGGCAGTGCGGTACGCCAATCCGTGCGTACAACAGACGCATATAATCATACACTTCTGTCACCGTACCCACCGTCGAGCGCGGATTACTGCTCACCCCTTTTTGGTCAATCGAGACAGCCGGACTCAGCCCTTCGATTTGGTCTACATCTGGTTTTTCCATCTGACCCAAAAATTGACGCGCATACGCACTCAAGCTCTCGACATAGCGCCGTTGTCCTTCGGCAAAAATCGTGTCGAATGCTAATGAAGATTTGCCTGAGCCACTCAAACCCGTCAGCACGACCAGCTTGTTGCGTGGAATTTCGACATCAATATTTTTCAGATTATGCTCTCGCGCACCTCTGACAATGATTTTGTCCTGCATACCCTATCCTGTTGTCTAGGCTTACATTGGGAGATTATACAAATGTTCTATAGTATAGCGCACTAACACTAAAACGCACACTGTAATTTACATGAAACGCATATGAACTTGATGAGTAGTGATTTGGTCTTTTGTGTGAATTGACACGTTTACAAGTTTTTGCATTTGGCTTGTTTCAGCAGGTCTGCAAAATTTTATACTGATAGCACCATAGGGATAACTTGGAGCTACATATCATGAAATATATTGGACATGCACTTTTAATACTTCTTGTAGGTGTGCTAACAGGCTTACTCGCTTATTGGCTAGATAGTGCTGGATTGTATTTTATCGTTCTCATTCCGCTTGGCATGGGCGCATTGCTGTCATCATCTGTTGTGTTTCCATCTGCGTATTACGACCCTCCGAAAGCATGGCTTTTTGTTATCGGATTGATTGGTTTTGTGGCACTCTTCGGTACATTTTGGGGCGTACCATACAATGCCTACATGTCTGATTTACGCGCAGACATCCTCGATGATGACGAAAAACTGACCCCTGCTGAAGTCAACGAAATCATTTTTGAAGAGCAAGAAGATGACTATGGTGTCAGTGGCTTCCAAGCCTACCTAGCCCAAGTCGCAGATATAGGCTTCACTATTGACCTTGACCCACCCTTAGACGTAACAGGACAAGGTGCGTACATTTACTGGGGCATCGAAATGATGGTTGTCGCACTTATCACATTCGGGGGTATTTTTCGTGTAGATAACAATCCGTATCTCGTCAACATTCGCCAAAATCGTCAACTCAAGGCATCCCGCACCGACGAGCTTGATGCAATTTAATACACTGTGTCAATAAAACAGAAAACAGGCTCAGTGGAGAGCGAACCACTATCGAGCCTGTTTTGAATCGAAACGGTTAGGAGCTTTCCTAAATTTCGATGTGTGCAGGTTGCCTCGAACAACCTACTCCTCCAGAATATGCTACATTTCTCTCATAGCCCTTACGTTTTCGTAAATACTAAACGTTCTCTCTATTTCTTCACATTTTCTCGGCAATTTCTCGCAAATGAGTCCAATCCCTAGCGCCCTCATATACCTTTGAGCTAAAATTGAGGCGAAGTTCATTTTTTCCTCATCTACGCACACTATGATAACCACGGTTATCTATTAGGAGTGCTAACTATTAGCAGAGGCAACAGTGTCTGATTCTTTAGTTGTGCGCGACATTGCACGCAAGGCAAAACGTATATTTCCCCTCATGGGACGCTTGATGGAGTCACAGATGCGCGTGCCGGCAATTCCGATGCCGCCCGTTCATTTTCATGTACTCAATCGTATTGATTATCAAGCGCATACGTTAACTGAGCTTGCGGATGCGATGTCTGTCAGCGCCGCTTCACTATCTCGCACAATTACCGTGCTGGAAGAACGCGGCTGGGTGACGCGCGAACGGTCAGATGAAGACCGTCGCAAAGTCCTCATTCACATCACACCGGAAGGCAACGGTGTGCTTGCAGAAATTGAAGAGCGCACAGAAGAATTTTTAGCAGACACCCTCAGCACACTCTCTCAAGATGACCTCACAACACTCAGCGATGGGCTGGATATTCTCATTGGCGCGTTTAGCAATCAAATGAGCCACGTCCCATCAGATAGCAACCAGTAAAAATATACACTCTGTAAATTCATAGTTGATAACGACAATGCCATTAAGTGATGACTTGGTATTGTCACGTCCTATTGTCTATCTATCGCATAACATGTACCAAAGGAAAAAATGACATGGCAAATCGTGAAATCGTTGCCGAAAATCTCGTCAAGCAATATGGCGATTTTACGGCAGTTAACAAAGTATCTTTCAAAGTCGAATCCGGTGAGGTTTTTGGCTTTCTCGGTCCCAATGGGGCTGGTAAAAGTACCACCGTCAGTATGTTGACGACACTCGGCATGCCCACTGATGGATTAGCAACTGTTGGTGGTTACGATGTTGTCAAAGAGGCAGGGGATGTGCGTCGCGTTGCAGGGGTCGCACTCCAAGAAATCGGCTTAGACCCCATCATGAAATCACTTGAATTACTGACTATTCAGGGACAAGCCTTTGGTATGAGTCGCAAACAAGCCCGTCAACGGGGCGAAGAATTGCTCAACTTGGTCAAGCTCGAAGAATTTACAGAGCGCCAAGTTGGCAAATACAGTGGCGGTATGCGCCGTCGCCTAGATTTGGCACTCGCACTCGTTCATGAACCTGACATTCTCTTCCTTGATGAACCCACAACCGGACTTGACCCCGCCAGCCGTCGTGATGTATGGCGTGAGGTTCGTCGCCTGAACAAAGAACAAGGCATGACAATTTTCCTCACCACTCAATATCTCGAAGAAGCTGATGAACTCGCAGAACGCATCGCTATCATTGATGCAGGCGAAATTGTGGCGCGGGGTAAACCCGACGAACTCAAAGCGCAAGTCGGTGGTGAAGCGATTAATATCACGCTCAATAGCAATGACGAGATTGAAACCGCAAAATCAGCACTTTCCGAGATGGCAGATAGCATGCAAATAGACCGTCTCACCTTGCGTCTCTACACATCGGATGCTGCAAAGCGTGTGCCAGCCGTCGTCCAAAAATTGGAAAGCGTCAATATCACCATGGAATCCCTCTCGCTGACGCAACCAACACTCGATGACGTGTTCTTGCAAGTAACGGGTCAACGCTATGATGCTGATGGCACAGACGCCGACGAAAACACCGAAGAATCTACTGAACGTCAAATCGCCTAATTGGCTGAGAAACAACACAACCTGATACAAAACTGTAGGGGAGTGCCTGCGTGCGCTCCCGAAAATCAATTCAACGACCTGAATACCATTACTGTAAGCATATACAAGAGGATTTTATCATTATGAGTACTGCCAATGTTGGCATAACCCAAACTAAAGAAAAAGAGACACAACGCGCTCAACCACGGTCATCCGGCAAGATGCCATGGTTACTACAAATTACCATGCTTGCGTGGCGGAGTCTCGTTGTCAATTTCCGTACACCGGGCGCAGTGTTACCACCCCTCATTCTTGGTGGCTTTTTCCTTGTTATCTACGAAGCACAACTCGGTAACGCCTCTAACTTTTTCCTGACAGGCACGGAGTACATCAACTTTATTCTGCCTCTGTCGATTATCAGTTCCGCGCTCAGTGGAGCAGGTATCGCCGGACAATCCATCGTGCGTGATATTGATAATGGTTACTTTGACAAACTATCGCTCACGCCTATTAGTCGCTCCGCACTCATTTTAGGACCTACACTCGCAGGCGCGATTGTACTAGCTATCCAAGCGGCATTCATCATTTTGGTAGGTGTTCTGCTCGGTGTGAACCCCGATACAGGCATTCTCGGTTTGCTGGCAGTCATCGGCTATGCCATGTTACTCGGCTTGAGCTTTGCCGGATTCACCATCGGCGTTGCACTTTTCACAGGCAGTCCGGCGGCAACACAGGGCGGTAACTTCCTGTTCTTCCCATTGACCTTTCTAACGGCGACATTCGTTCCAATTGAGTTGCTCGATGGCTGGATTAAAGTCGCCGCAACTATCAATCCGATTACCTACATTCTGGAAGCGATGCGCTCCATCATGATTGACGGTTGGGTGCTGAATACCAATTTGCAAGGCTTGCTGGCATGTGCTGTGCTGGCGCTCATCACATTCGGTTTCAGCATGGCTGGTCTGCGCGTGCGTACCTCCCGCAAATAGAGCAATTTATAGGGGCATGCCCACTAGCATGTCCCTTTTTGTTTACTGAGCTTGTGCTTGTAACCGTTCCTGACACGCATCGCGCACCATTTCCATCAACGATACTATCTGCTCAAATTCCTGTTCGCTGAGAACGTCCCACGGCGCGAAAAAATAAGCATCCGTCTGTGCTTCTATATCATCACTCACAGCTTGTCCCGCCTCAGTGACGTGATATGTCGCATCTCTTTTTTCTAGCCAACCCCGTTCTGCTAAGTTATCCAGCGCGACCTGCCAATCGTGCGTATAAAATCCCCGATACGCTAAATTAGCATACAAATCGTTTGCTGATGTTGCCACGCCATCACGTATTTGTGAGAAGGCTTCCCATATATGCCCATCTACATCATGCTGTGTACAAGCTGCCATGTGTGCATCATCACGAAAGGCGTTGAAATCTGCGCCATACTGCACAATTTTCGCCAGCGCAGGTGCATCTTCGCTCGGCGCACGATTCCGCGAATGTGCGAGACACCATGTACCATGCGTCTCATCTACTTGCAAACTCGCATCAATCACACGGCGCATGAGTGTTTCCAGCGCATTAATTTTTTCACTATCGACAGGGGTATAGCCTTCAAACGCCATCACACCAAATCGAGCTGATTTTTCTGCGTATGCTTTGCCTGCCTCTGTCATGAAATAGCTATCGCCATCACGGTCTAGCAAACCCTCGCTGGCAAGCAATTCGAGTAAGCCAAGTGATAGCTTTGGCGCAGAATACACCGCACGCCGTCTGAATAGCGCAACCGTCAGTGGCTCAGGGTCAAATTCCATAACTTGTACCATCATCCATGCTGGACTCTCCGCATACCCACGCCGGATGCCCATAATAGCTGGACGCTCAAGTATGGCTTGCCGTTGCTCATCGTCTAAATGTGTCCGAAATGCCGAAACAAATATCTGCCCCTGTAATTGTTGCGTTAAGTTATACAGAGTCGCATTCTTTTCCATAATCTTCATCCCTCATAATAAAGTGATTCTGCATCTAGTATGCCGTGCTACTATGAAATTCTGACTGCATAATGATGAATTTGCTTCATCACAGTCATACATTCACAATAGATAAAGTGTATCTTGGATAGCAAATCATAAAGGAGCGAATATGGTTACGGAAACACAGGTTATTGTCATTGGGGCAGGTGCGGCTGGTTTAGCAAGTGCATCAGCACTGACCGAAGCAGGCTACCACGTTATCGTTTTAGAAGCACGGAATCGGGTTGGCGGACGCGCATGGACAAACAACACCCTCGCAGATTTTCCCGTCGAGATGGGTGCAGAGTGGATACATGGTGGACACGTTATCACATGGGACTTGCTCAAAAAACACGGGTTTCAGGCTGTCGAAACCGATGCGTGGGATTGGATGATGGCAAATTTCGACGGTGACATTCACGAAGAACTCGACGAAGACATTGAAGCATGGGAAGACTGTGTCTACGAAGATGCCTATAAAATTGTGAAAAAGGCGAAAGAAGATCGCCCATTAGGTGACGCTATCCAGCACTTAGACCCGACGACACGGCAAATTGTGAATAATCTCATCAACGGAGATTTGGGTGCGGATTTAGTAGACGTTGGCACATATGGCGTATTTGAAGAAGCAGACATCCCTGAAGATATGGACGACGATTTTCATATTGTAGGGGGCTACTCCCCACTATTTGAAGCGATTGCCAAAGATTTAGATATTCGCTTTGATACAGTCGTTGAACAAATTACATGGTCAGAGAATAAAGCCCAAGTGACCACCCGTGATGAGCAAGTGTTTTCAGCATCGCACTGTGTCGTCACTTTGCCGCTCGCCATTTTGCAATCAAAATCTGTGCAATTTAGCCCAGCACTCCCCACACAAAAACGAGATGCCATCAACGGTTTAGGCGCAGGAAAAGTCCATAAAGTCATTCTCTGCTTTGATGCACCCATCCTCCCAAATGAACTCACCTCCATGGTAACGACAGGGCGCAGCCAGTTGTTCTGGCGTCCTGGCATAGGCGATACAGCTAAACGTAATCTCTGGACAGCTTTTGTCACAGGTACAGAGGCAAGCAAACACGCAAATATGACAGATGATGAGATTGTCGCTATCACACTCGAAGATTTATCTGTGTTCAGCGATTACACTTTAGATAAGCTCAAAAAGATGCTCAAAGAAGGGCTAGTGGTACGCTGGTCAGAAGATGAATTTAGTCAGATGGGATACTCGTACGTGCCAGTTGGTGGGGCAGGCTTACGGGAAAAATTAGCAGAACCCATAGTTAATACGCTATTTTTCGCTGGCGAAGCTACCAGCACGGACTATCCAGCAACCGTGCATGGTGCTTACGAATCAGGCATTGCCGCCGCAAAGGCTATCATCAAAACGCGCTAAAACTAAAACAGGCGTGGGGTTTGCTTACCAAGCCGAAAGATTTGTTTGGTATCCAAAACGAAGAAAACGATGACGCTTAATTGGCTACAGAAGTCCCTCTCCATGAAGGAGAGGGATTTAGAGTAAGGGTGAAACGTTAATCGTCTGTATTCAAATCAAGTGGTGTAGGGGATGGTGTTTGTGCAATAACTGTCGCCGTTGCGCTGATGTCGGTCAACTCTTCGGAGATGAGTGCATTGCCTAACCCACGCACAACCGTCACCCATGTCCGTCCAGGTTGCAACAGAATCGGCGTGTTATCACCATAAATCAGTTGCAGAGCTTGCCCTTCGGCGAGATTCTCATTACGTCGCCAGAACCCTTGATACACATTACCATCACGAATGACATATGCACGCCCCTGACCAAATAACTCAATACCCAGCGAAGCGTAATTCGCGCCTGGTGGGAACAAATCAGGGCGTTCAACATGGGGTACTTCGATAATCACGAGGTTATCTGCCCATAGTTGTTCACCATCGGCTGCATCCAAATGAGGCACACCATCTGTAAAGCGTACATAGCGTTCAGTTTCGGCGTCATATTGCCAACGCCCATCTGTCTGCCCAAACCACGCAATTTCGACATCATTAGCAGGTGAACCTTCGCCATTGAGTGTTTCATCTTCACTGAAAGCAAAGCCAAAAGCGATGCGTCCGGTATTTGTACCTTGTCGTGTCGCAATATCCCACATCAAATTGGTATTGCCGAACAATGTATGCTCACGCGGGACACCACGACCTAACAAATCGTCATTGCGACAAAAGACTGTTTCTTCGCAATTGTTATTCTGGCTTTCCCCGTGTCCCACTGATGGCGAAATCAACTGGAAATTGAAGAATGGCTCAGTTGTCAGTAACTCTTGAATTGGCTCACTTGTGCCTGAATAGGCTAAGAGAGCGTTGTACATGGTCGCCAACTCAATATCTATCAATCGCGCACTCCGTACAGACCCGACACGGTCAGGGTTATTACTACGGTAAATTGCCGCGAAGCGTGTCACGCCACCTTCAGCTTCGTATTCATACACAATATCCGCTTGGTTGACCCCATGTTGTGGGCGCACAACAGGCGGATAATTTGAAATCTTCACAATCAGATTGCGCCGTTCGATTGCCGCTTGGTCTGGATATGGCAAACCCGTCAGTGGATTCACGCCTTCAGGGTAGCTAAAAGGACCATTTGGTGTTGGCGTTGGCGAAGGTGTGTTGGACGGCGTAAAGGTTGCTGTTGGTGTTGCTGTGTTGGTTGCTGTACTTGTGGGTGTGGCTGTATTTGATGGTGATGGCGATGGTGTAAAGGTCGGACCATCGGGCGTATTCGTCGCAAAACCACCCGATTGTGCAGGTGGGTCAGTAGCACGGCTGGATGCGTCATCGCTATTGCTACTCGCACCACCGTTCGGTGTATTCGTCACAAATTGTCCTGCAACAGGTTGGGCAGGTAGGCTGATAACTGCAAAAATCATCAGCAAAAATAGTGCAATGCCAGAAAGTCGGCGCATAAATTCCTCGTCAATTTGATATTCACTCATGCAACGATGTAGTATAGGCAGATGAGTTTTAGTTGCACAGGGGTATCTTCGGCTTTACTCACCATAATAGGTGTATCGTAGGCTCATGGACTCCGCTAAAATGACAACATCAATGCTGAAAATCGTGAAACTAACGCGGAGACGCCAATGTCGAAAAAACGCATTCTCATCAGCTATGCTCATCCAGATGATGAGAGCTTTGGTAACGGTGGCACAATTGCAAAATACGTCGCAGAAGGTGCGGATGTCTACCTTATTTGTGCAACCGATGGTGATGTCGGTACGATTCCCGAAGATATGCAAGACCAATACGAGACAACCCGCGAATTGCGCTTGGCAGAATTACACGCTGCCAACGAAATACTCAAATTCAAAGAGATGTTTCTCTTTCACTATAAAGATAGTGGTATGATGGGTAATGAAGCAAATGAAGACCCTGATTGCTTATGGGCAACCTATCACCGTGAACCAGAATCCGTCGAACATCGTGTGGTCGAAGTCATCCGCAAAGTACGCCCACAAGTGGTGATTACGTTCAATGAATATGGTGGTTACGGACACCCCGACCACATTGCTATCCAACGCGCAACGGTTAAAGCCTTTGACCTTGCCGGCGACCCGAACTACATCACCGACGGATTAGCGCCTTACCAACCACAAAAACTTTACTACTCGGCGATACCAGCGCGTTTCCTCAAGACGCTTTTGTTCATTCTCAAGTTGCGTGGTTTAGATACGACTGCGATGGGGACGAATAAAGACATTAATTTTGATGCTATCATTGACCACATCGAACCCGTGCATACCGCAATCAATATCGCAGATTACATAGAAGAATGGGATGCCGCGTCTGCTTGCCACAAAAGTCAAGGCAGTGGGGGCGCACAATCGCTCTTTGGACGCTTGCCTATGTGGGTACGGCAGATGCTACAAGGTACGCAAACCTTCACCCGTGTGCATCCTGCACCTGACCCGCAAGGGTACATGGAACGTGACCTATTCGCAGGTGTGCCAATCTTCAAAACTGAGTCCGAACCAGAACCCGTTAACTGAGTGCCATGAGCTTTTTTCAGTCTTATCCTGATGATGATAGTCAAGCAGGCGGTCATAAGGTTGACCGTCTGCTTGATGCTATTGACCTCATTAAGTCAGACCGCAATGCAGAGGCACTGCCCATTTTGCGTAGCATCATCCGCGAAGATAGCAACTTTGAATCTGCATGGTTGTGGATGAGCCTAGCCGTTGATGATATAGACCAGAGCATTATCAGCCTCGATAATGTCCTGCGCATCAATCCTGATAATCTTTACGCATCTACAGCCCTCTATCGCTTACGCAAAGCCGAACTCGCCGCCCAACGCAGCCGTGAACGTATTCGTCGTTATCGGGACATTGCCCTGACGACAATGTGGATACTCATCTTAGCTTTGCTCTTTTCAGTGATAATCTCGGCTGGTAACAATATGGGTGTACCACCGCCTGTGTAGAAATCAGCGCGGGAGTGGTGCGTAGATGCTCGAAAGGGCAGTTTGTGTTTCCTCACGTTGAATGTGCAAGAAAAAATCACGATACACCCCCGTTGGCTCATTTAAGCCCACCACATATACAGTCGAACGTAACGGATAGCGATTATCTGCAATCGTAGTCAGCGACGGTAAAATCGTTTCGACGGCTAAAGGCTGAACCGACTGTGCGTCCAGTAAACTCAATGGCACATAGCCAATGCTGTTTCTATCACGGGCTATCTGCGCGAACATCTGCATACTAGAGGATAATACCTGTGCATTCGGTGTCGTCTGTTGCTGACCCATCACCAATCGTTCAAATTCCAACCGTAATCCCGCACCCAACTCACGACTGTAAACCGTGATCGTGTCATCATAGCCGCCTAAATCTGCCCAATTTTGCGTTTGCCCGCGATAGATTCGCCGTGCCTGCTCGATGCTCAAATTCGACACAGGATTATCAGGATGCACTATCAGCACCAAACCATCGCGTACTAATGGTGCAGACCACAAGGCGCTATCTGTGTGTATCGTATGGTGCGTGACCAAAAAAGTAGGAGAGGGCGTTTCGCTCGCATCAGCCCAATCTTCATGATTGCTGATAGCAAAATCGAAGGCAACGTTGTTGTTTCGCTCGTAAATAGCTGTCCCTGTTTGTGCAATCAAAGGCATCGTATCCCGCGTGTGATAAATGCGTAGCGAATCCGGCGCAGGCGGGGGCGGACTCGCAGGCGCGATTTGATGTGTACAACTGACGCTGACGGTCAGTGCAATCATCAAAAATGCACATTTTACTCCTTTAATCACGGCGAAAATGCCTAAGCGTGGCTCAGATACCGCGCAAGGAACGCTTCTTTGTAGGCTTGCAATTCACCATCAATGATAGCTTGGCGCATCTGACGCACATGGTCAATCAAAAACCAGATATTGTGCAAACTAATGAGATAATGCGCTAACAATTCTTTCGTCACAACCAGATGCCGTATGTAAGCGCGTGAGAATTGCTCCGTATAGATGCCGGTTCCTTCCATGATAGGGCGTGGGTCATCTTTGAACATCGCTTTACGCATATTAACTCGTCCATCGGTAGTCAGTGCCGCCCCATGCCTTGCCAGCCGTGTTGGAATCACACAATCAAACATATCCACCCCTCTCGAAATTGCCTCACACAAATCATCAGGGTCGCCTACGCCCATTAGATAGCGAGGCTTATTCTTTGGCATGAGAGGCATCGTAAAATCCAACGCACGATACTGCTCTTCCTTTGTTTCACCGACAGCTAAACCCCCAATAGCATAACCCGGCAAATCAACAGAGGTCACGAATGCCGCTGACTTAGCGCGTAAATCGTCAAAAATCCCACCTTGCACAATACCAAATAGGGCTTGTTTCTCGTCCGATGGGTGCGCTTCCCGACAGCGTTCTAGCCAGCGATGCGTGCGCTCTAGCGCATTTTCAACGGTTTCATAATCATTCGGTGGCGGACATTCATCGAATGCCATAATAATATCTGCACCTAAATTCTCTTGAATCTGCATCGAAATTTCGGGTGTCAGCCGTTGCGTGCTACCATCAATATGACTACGGAACGTAACACCGTCATCATCAATCTCGTTAATTTGTGCCAGACTGAATACCTGAAAGCCCCCTGAATCTGTCAGAATAGGACCATCCCACTGCATGAACTCATGCAAGCCACCCATCTGTGCGACCAATCCTGAACCTGGACGCAAGTGTAAATGATAGGTGTTCGCTAAAATCAGCGATGCACCAATATCACGCTTGAGGTCACGCGGAGGCATCGCTTTCACACTTGCCAATGTCCCTACAGGTGCAAAAATAGGGGTCGGAATATCGCCATGTGGCGTATGTAAAATTCCCGCCCGTGCATCCCCATCTCGCGCAATAATTTCAAATTCAAAAGCCATAATGCCAGTCAGTGCTTTCTGTTCGTTACAAATATCGCTCATGGGATTATAACATAATCTCGCCAATGCCTATTTTGATGCCTGAATATAGCCACCAAACAAAGTTTGGCACACCTCAATGTACTTGCTATACTCAGCACATGATAAATTTATACGACATTCATCAAGCTGCGAACGGGCAATTTTTTGGTGAGCGTGCCGCCACGCTTTTCACTGACTTTTGCCTAGACCCAGCCGCCATTGAAGAAAATCAACTTTTCGTTGCCTTGCGTACCGACCAAGGTGATACACATTATTACATCGAAGAAGCCATTCAAAACGGGGCAGCCGGTATTCTCTGTGTAGACCCCCCAACCTGTGATACGACAGGTGTTTCTGTCCTCATGGTCGATGATACCGTTGATGGACTGGTACAGTGGGCGCAACAGGTACTTCAAAAACTCCCCGTGAAGCCCATCGTTGTTGTCGGTTCGGCAACTAAATCTGCAACTGTCGATGCTATTAGTCATGTTCTCAGCACACGCTACGAAGTTTTACGTGGTGATGTAAATGTTAGTGGTAAGTTGTCTGTGCCTTTGTCGTTACCTCGTCTCACTGCTCAACATGATTTTGTCGTATTCAAAATCATGCCGAGTGTGCCGAGCGAAATGTCACAAATGCTAGAGGCAATTAACCCCCATATCGGTGTTATCACAAATGTTGACTGTGTGCATCCTGCCAACTTCGCTGACTGTGATGCTTATATTCATGAAATAGCAACCGTCACAGAGTATCTATCCCAAGATGATTTTCTCATCATCAATTACGATGATGAACAGGTTCGACAGATGACGGCACACAGCACATCGCAAGCACAACTAAGAACGATTGGCACTGATCGCTTCGGTGCTGATTTACTGGCATTTAATGTCAAAGTTGGATTAGAGCGCGTTGGCTTCGATTTACGGTATGGTGATGAACGCTTCGTCGCTAAATGGAGTCCTATCGTTGGTAAACATCATCTCTACAGCATTCTAAGTGCGATACAGGTTGGTTTATGTGCAGATATTAGTGTGTCAGATGCCTTGGCATCTTTAACTAATTTAGGCACATTACCCGGCAGAATGGCATTGCTGGATGGCATCAATGGAAGCATTCTCATTGATGATTCCTACGCTGGCTCGCATGCGTCCACAATAGATGCACTCAATTGGCTAAAAGAAATCCGTGATGATGGACAACGAACAATCTTTGTCCTAGGGGATATGGAAAATTCGGGGCGCAATAATCGCTTCGCCCATCGGTCTATCGGACAATATGTGGCTGATATTGCTGATATTATCGTCACACAAGGGCTAAATGCAGCACTCACAGCGCGTTCGTCTGTTGATAGTGGCAAAGATGTCGCTGATGTCCGCATAACCTACAGCACACAAGATACTATTACAGCCGTCAAAAGTCTTGGCATTACCTCAGATGATATCATTCTCATCAAAGGGAGCGTTCGCGCAGGCATGGAAGATGTCGTGGCGGGTTTACTAGAAAATCCTGAACGTGATAGTAGCTTGCTTGTACGCCAACAAAGACGTAATCGTGATGAGAATACTTTCCTACGTCCTAGCTGGATCGATATTGATGTTGACGCGATTGCCAATAACGTGCGCATTATCAAATCTCATATTGGTGATGTCGAACTGATGGCAGTCGTCAAAGCCGATGCCTACGGACATGGGGCAGTCATGGTTGCCCGCACAGCACTCGCTAACGGCGCAACGCAACTTGCAGTAGCATCCATTGCCGAAGCCATAGAATTACGTGATGCAGGTATTCGTGCGCCCATTCTCGTCATGACCTACGCCCCTGCGCAAACTGTTCGCCAAGCGCACCAACTCGACATTACACTCACCGTCTATGATGTAGAACAAGCCGAACAATATGACCGTGTGGCACGCACATTATCCGGCAAGCTCAAAGTGCATATCAAAATTGATAGTGGCATGGGACGGCTTGGCATTCTCGCAGATGAGGCGATGCGGGCATTTCGCCTGTTTAACGCGCTCAATAATCTTGAAGTAGAAGGCGTCTATACCCACTTTTCATCCGCAGAAGATGACCCTGATTACACTGCCTATCAAGTCGAAACATTCCTAGAAGCGATTCGTCCGCTTCGAGCGGCAGGTATTCGCGTCAAATATACCCATGCGGCAAATTCACCCGGCACACTTGCCAGCACAGATAATCATTTTAACCTTGTGCGCCCAGGTGTCATGCTCTATGGCTTGCCACCTTCAGAAGAAACACCACTCTACGAGGGTATGCGTCCCGCCATGAGTTGGAAAACAAGCGTGATTCAAGTGAAATTATTCCCAGCCGGACATCCTATCGGCTACGGACGTACCTACGTCACATCTGATGAGGAACTCATTGCGTTCTTGCCTGTTGGCTATGCTGATGGCTTCCGACGTTCGCCGAATACGTGGGAGTATGTCCTTATCAAAGGACAACGAGCGCCGGTTGTTGGGCGCATCAGCATGGAAAAAGTTGCTGTCAGTGTGACGCATATCTCCAATGTCCGCGCAGGTGATGAAGTTGTGCTACTCGGCAAACAAGGCAACGAAGAAATCACAGCGACCATGATTGCTGATTGGCTCGGCACAATCAATTATGAAGTCGTGAGTAATATTCTTGCCCGTGTACCCCGTCGATAAGATTAGCAATATTTTGTGATGGGCAACGTAGTGTCGTTGCCCAATTTTTGTTATCCATCCACGAAATTAGCTATATCCTGCACAATACTGCCAGTGGGTGTGCCATAACGATACCGCCGCACCCATTCACCCTCACTATCCAACAAAAACATTCCAGCCGTGTGTTCGACGTTGTAATTGCCAATGGCATCTGGTTCTGCATAGATATATTCCACGCCAAATGTATTAGTGAGCGGTTCAAGCGCATCCAACGACCCCGTTAAGCCTGTAATAAAATCGTCTACACGCAAGGTCTCAAAATATGTTGCAAGTACTTGTGCTGTATCCCGTTGTGGGTCAACGGTCACAAAAACATAATCTAGTGTGATACCACGCTCGCTCAAGCCTTCTTCTACAATGTTCATCTCACTCAATGTCAATGGACACACATCTGGGCAATGTGTAAAACCAAAGGTCATCAGCGTGGGTGTTCCAGCAAAATCATCGCGTTCAAGTGTGTTACCGTCCGTATTCATAAGCGCGAAATTATTAATCGGCTCGTCAGATTCAACTACTGTGATATTATCCGTCGCCAGCGGACTATCAGCGACAGCGACATCATCACTTTGCCAACTCACATAGCCGATGTAAGCTAACACGCCAAAAATCGAAAGTACCAATATCGCAACCAGACCCAATACCACCTGATTTGTGCGATTTTGCATCTACCTGGTTCCTAATCTGTATGGTCATTTGTGAAGATTTTAACAGATTAAACGAACGAGGGAATTACAGGTTCATCCTGATTGTTAATACATCTTAAACTCCCGTTGCATATGGCGCATCATGCGTTACAATCAGGCTAATTCAATAACGTCTACCAGAGAGAGCGTCGGCATTGTTCGACCACCGAAGGGGCAAGTTATTCGTTTTTGCTGGGCGAATAGCGAAACTCTCAGGTCACAGGATTTGGTAGAGTGTTGCCTCTGAAAGTCAGTTCGCTAACAGAGTACACAGCGTTGATAAAACGGTGTGTACTTTTTTTATTTTGTTGCGTCACATTATCAATCATGAGGAGAATCACATGGCAGATTTGAAATATCCCGCAGACCTGAAATACGCCGAATCCGACGAATGGGTGCGCATTGAAGGCGATGTCGCAACCTTCGGTATCAGCGACTACGCCCAAGACGCGCTCAACGACCTTGTTTATGCAGAATTTAAAGAAGTCGGAGAATCGGTTGCCGCTGGTGAAGCCTTTGGTGAAGTCGAATCTGTCAAAGCTGCTTCGGAAGTCTATGCACTTGTTGCAGGTGAAATCATCGAAGTTAATGAAGAACTCGAAACTGACCCTGAAATCATCAATGCCGACCCCTATGGCGACGGCTGGATGGTCAAAGTTCGTGTAAGTGACGCCAGTAATCTCGAAAAACTCATGGATGCCGACGCATATAAAGAATATTGCGAAGGTCGTTAATCTATCTGTAGGGGCGTACTAAAGTGCGCCCGAACCAAGTAGCAACGAGCTACAGGTAGTTATCGTATGAAGTACCAACGCAACAATCAGCAAGCATCAAAAGATGTGGTGATGCCTATCATCGCGTCTAGCAATACACCCGCACCAACAGAGGCTCAGACAGCGTGCAGTTCAAAACTTTATCGTATACATAGGTGAGACAACGCAATGACATATATTCCGCATACCGAGGTGGAGCGTCAGCAGATGCTATCCGCAATCGGTGTCACAACCATTGAAGACCTCTTTGAAGCCGTCCCAGCGATGCACCGCTTTCCTGAGTTAGATATTCCTGACGCGATGAGCGAAATGGATATCGTCCGTGAAATGTCCGCAATGGCAGAGATGAACGAACATGCTGGTGACTTTGCCCTCTTTCGGGGGGCAGGGGCATACCAACATTTTATCCCGTCTGTCGTTAATCACATTATCCTGCGTGGCGAATTTCTTACGGCATACACGCCTTACCAGCCAGAAGTCTCGCAAGGGACACTCCAAGCTGTCTTTGAGTATCAGAGTATGATGTGCGCCCTAACAGGGATGGATGCTGCGAATGCCAGCCATTACGACGGTGCAACCAGCCTTGCCGAAGCCGTAACGATGGCATCTGAAGTGGCACGAGGCAAACGCAAAAAATTCATTTTCAGTCATGGTATCAACCCACAATACCGCGAGGTAGCCCGCACATATAATCAAGGGCGCGATATTGAACTCGTCGGTGATGACCGCCCGCGCTCACTTATCGAGTTAGCCGACTTACTCGATGACAATACAGCGATGTTGGCAGTCAGCTATCCGAATTTCTTCGGTCAAATTGAAGACATGACCAAACTCGCGGAACAAGTCCATAATGCTGGTGCATTATTCTGTGTCGTGACCAATCCACTCGCACTCGGTTTGCTCAAACCGCCCGGCGAAATGGGTGCAGATATAGTCATCGGCGAAGGGCAACCACTCGGTATCCCACTCAGTTACGGTGGACCCTATCTTGGTTTCTTCGCCACTAAGCAAAAATACGTGCGCAAAATTGCCGGACGCATTGTTGGCGAAACCACCGATTCCGAAGGGCGCGTTGCCTATGTGATGACACTCCGCCCACGCGAACAAGATATTCGCCGTGAACGTGCAAGTAGCAATATTTGCACCAATCAAGGTCTGATGGCACTCGCCGCAAGCGTGTATATGTCGCTTTTGGGTAAAAATGGCATGCGTCAGGTTGCCGAACTCAATTATCACAAAGCGCACTATGCCGCCCAACAAATTGACCAGATTGACGGCTACAAAGTGCTGAATGATAAAGCGTTCTTCAACGAATTTGTGGTCAAATGTTTGCGCTCAGTTAAAGATGTCAATCAAGCACTTATCGAAAATGGCATCGTTGGTGGCTACGATTTAGGTAAAGATTACGACCATCTCCAAGACCATATGCTGATTGCCGTAACTGAGATGAACACCAAGCAAGAAATTGATTTGATGGTAGAAGTACTGAGGAGCTTTGTCTGATGGTAGTCGCTGAAAATATACAAGCACAAATAATCGAACCCCTTCTGTACGATATGAGTGTCGAAGGGCGCACAGGTGCGAATTTACCAGCATCCGATGTACCAGAAACTGCGTTGCCAGAAGGCTTAGTGCGTGATGACCTCGAACTGCCAGAAGTCAGTGAATTACAGGTTGTGCGTCACTTCCTGAAATTGAGCCAACTCAACCACGCGATTGACAAAGGCTTCTATCCGCTTGGCTCTTGCACCATGAAGTACAACCCGCGCATTAACGAAGATATGGCACGCCTAGCAGGGTTCGCTAATTTACACCCTGAAGTAGATGATGAAAGCGCGCAAGGCGCACTCGCACTCATGTACACCTTGCAAAATTGGCTCGCCGAAATTTCTGGCTTTGAAGCTGTTAGTCTAGCCCCAGCCGCCGGCGCACAAGGCGAGTTCGCAGGCATCCTCATGATTCGTAAATATCATGTCTCGCGTGGGGATACCCAACGCACCAAGATTCTTGTCCCGAATAGCGCACACGGCACCAACCCAGCCACCGTGACAATGGTCGGCTTTGATGTTGTTGAATTGCCATCCGATAACAAAGGCAATGTTGACCTTGATGCTTTGCGTAAAGTCTGCGATGAACAAGGCGACGAAATTGCAGGGATGATGATTACCGTGCCAAGCACACTTGGTCTCTTTGAAGAACCGATTGTAGAAGTCATCGAAATGGTGCATGAAGCAGGTGGCTTGATGTACATGGACGGCGCAAACATGAATGCGCTCATGGGCGTTGTCAAACCAGGTGAACTCGGCTTTGATGTCATGCACTACAACCTGCACAAAACGTTCAGTACCCCACATGGCGGGGGCGGTCCCGGTAGTGGTCCTGTGGGCGTAGGCGAAAAACTTGTGCCGTTTTTACCAGGTCCTATTGTAGACATTGTTGAAGAAGCAAGTGACGAAAACCCTGTTCCCACTTACGGGTGTGTCATGCCAGAACAGAGCATCGGGCGTTTGAAGGCATCACAAGGCAATTTCGGGATGCACATCCGCGCCTATGCCTATATCCGTGCCAATGGCGGCAAAGGCTTACACGATGTTTCCCGTCATGCAGTGCTGAATGCCAACTATGTACGTGCTAACTTGCTCGATACCTACAAAGTGCCATATCCGCGTTACTGTGGGCATGAATTTGTGCTAGAAGGGCGTGTAGAAGGCGTTGATGATATTCACGCTCTCGACATCAGCAAGCGCCTCATTGACTATGGCATCCACCCACCAACAAATTACTTCCCGCTCATTGTGCCAGAGGCATTACTCATCGAGCCAACAGAAACTGAAACCAAAGATGAACTCGACAATTTCATCGACATCATGAAAAAAGTCGCAGAAGAGGCACGCACCAATCCTGACTTACTTCACAATGCACCACACGAAGCACCTGTGCGCCGTGTAGACGAAGTACAAGCGGCTAAACAACTGGTTCTCTGTTGCGCACCCGTCATGAAAGCTCTCAGCCAATAAGCAATCCACAAAAAAGCAAAATTAGGGTAATAGCTAATCTAAACTGACAGCCTTATCGCATGATAGGGCTGTTGTTTTATCTAAAGGCTGACAGTCGATAGCTAAAAGTGCGAAGTATAAAATATATGTAGCGCATAAGTTGTTGAGCAGTAACAGCCAATTCAGGTTACAATGAAGCCGAAATCGTTTGTAAAGTAGATTTGGCTTTTATAATGACAAACCAACTAAAATTGTTTCAACAAACATGGCAGTCGATGACCCTACGCGAACAATGGTCTATAGGGTGGCGTATTCTAGCGTCCGTTTTTGTGATTATGGTAGGCATTGCTGTTATTTTTAGCCTACGCGCCAATACCATTGGCGAAGATGGCTCTAGCCTTGCCATGTACTCGCTGGGTGCATTATTTGTATTACTAGGCAATCTCCTGATATTTACGAACAAACTTCGTTTCCCCGAACAATTCGCACTCAAGTCTTGCATCGCAGTCATCATTTTCTGTGCAACATGGGTCAATATTGAAGAAAATGTTGTCTTGCCCTTGCTCACATCGACATGCGAGACAGATTGTTTGCGTGTTTATGAACGTCAAATTCCCTTCGCATCATCCTATCTAGTTTATCAAGACGAAGGGGGTTGGCAATTACGCAAATAATTTGCCAAGTTCATACCGAATAATGATGGTGATTGCACGCTCATCAAACATGATTGCTAAAAAGGTTTTTAGCCTTTATCGACGCTTACCACGCATAGCGGTACAATATGAGTGTGCTTGTACACACTCATGAGGAGTTACATCTGTGCCGCATGATTCATCGTCTGATTTACCCCGTTGGCAACGTGTGCCAGCGACCTTCACTCGTGCTTTTCTCGCATTGCTAAACCAATTTCACTTACCTGTTATCACCTTTGTTGCCGTGACGATTATCGGTGGCATAATTTATGGTGAGCTACACGCTATTGCCTTCCAAAACGACCCCGATGCACCTGTCTCTACGGATACGATTCCTCTGATTGACCGTCCGTACACGATGTTACAACTGATGATTCTGGAAACACCACCTATGTATGATGAAACACCGTCTGAATGGTATCTCATCTCATTTTGGTATGGATTACCCCTTGTATTCGTATTCATCGTTGGTAATGGTGTGGCAGATTTCGTGCGTATTTTCTTCGGGGATACATGGCGTATAGTGCGTTTGTCAAATTGGCGCGGACATGTCATTGTGCTAGGGGCAGGGCATGTCGGATTGCGTGTGGTGCGCTGGTTACGAGAATGGGGCGAATCTGTCGTCGTAATTGATAATGACATCACAGAAACCAAACGCGAAGCTCTCCAAGAAGCCGGCGTAGAAATCATCATTGGGGATGGACGCTCCGCACAATCACTCAAAGATGCCAATATAGAAAACGCGGCTGCCTTTATCACAGCAACAGGCGATGATACCGTTAATCTCTATGCGACGATGCGAGCGCGGGCGCTCAATCCGCGTGTACACATTGTTGTGCGTGTCTGGGATGATAGTTTCAACGAGCAAATTTCGAGCCTCATCGTAGACCGTAATCAGCCCCAAGCATCCTCTCAAGAGATTCAGGCAGCACTGCTCAGTTCTTCGGATATTGCCGCGCCCGTGTTTTCTGGGCTTGCACTTGGCATCGAACTCACCCAGAAATTTTCCATCAGTGGGATGAGCTATGCGGCTGTGCGTTTTGTTGTCCAAGAAGGCTCAATCGTCGCCAACCGTACTATCGAGCAAATTCAATTTGAACACAATGCCGATGTTGTGCTGTATCAGTCCAGACAAAAACACTTTCAAGTACGACCACCCCGCGATATTTTAGTGACGGCTGGTGATACACTAGTGCTTTTTGCGCCAGAAGAAGTCTGTATTAACATCGCCAAAAATAATTATGCCACCGAAGATTCTTCCCAGCATGTTATTGTGCTAGGGGCAGGGCATGTTGGCTTGCGTATCATCCGTTTGTTGCGTAAATGGAATGTGCGTATGACGCTTATCGACAATGACATCGAACCCCCTGTGCGTGATGCGCTCAACGAAATTTTTGCTGACTATGACCGCTATCACATTGTTGAAACAGATGGACGGGATGCTATCACGCTCAAAAATGCGGGAATTGATACGGCTACTGCCTTCATCGCGGCGACAGGTGAAGATGCTACTAATCTCTACGCCATTATGCGCGTGCGGGCGCTCAACCCAGATATTAAAATTGTGGTGCGCGTCTGGGATGATACCTTTAATCAGCAAATAGACGAATTTATCGTGCGCAATGACGATAATACCGAAAATGATCCATACCCCACTATTACGACTATTCGTAGCTCTGCCAACATTGCTGCCCCCATTTTCGCGGGTACAGCCGTAGACATCAACCTGACACAGACACTCCTCGTCCACGACTACGAAAATGATATTGACCTACACTTTGCTGCTGTGCGCATTCGAGCGCAACATGGGTCACACTTTTTGGGGCGCACGATTGGCGATATTCAAACAGAACTTTACGATGGCGATAAACGCGCTGATGTTGTTCTGCATAGCCCCGCCGATAGCCAACCCCTCATGCCACCCCCGCATCACGGGCGCGTTACCGTAGGTGATGTGCTGGTCATTTTCGCGGAATTGGATGTATGCGTGCAAATTGCCCGTCGCAACAATCGTGAATTACGCAAAGCACGTATGGGTGCATAAAATAAAAATGCCACCGACTAACAAGTGGGTGGCATTTTTCGCTGTCTTTGCAGAGCAAACTATTTACGTGGAAAACGGCGCAAAATCGTAATCGGTTCTGGCACGGCTGTCCGTTGACCCAGCGACATATTACCTAAATCGCCTGTTTTTGCCTTGCTAGACCTTGCAAATAAGCCTAATTGTGTACCACGCTTACGATAATCAGATTTCATGTAGGCTTGCCCCAACTGATAACCATCGCTATCAATGGAACAACTCGTCACGATGCCGACCACACGCCCGCGTCCATCAACAATCGGGTCGCCTTCTTGTGCCGGACGCGCACCTTTGTTATCCATACGGAAACGACTGATACTGGCGTCGCGTTTTGCTTCTCGTGCAATGAAACCCGCTTTACCGACAAAGAACGGTTTGTACAATTTCACAAAACCACTCATACCCGCGTCGGCTGGGGTCATGTCATGCGTGCCAGCGAGTTCATGCCCGTACAATGGCAAACCCGCTTCAATGCGCAAGCTATCGCGTGCCGCCAAACCACACGGCGTCGCACCCATTTCAATCAGTTGCTTGAATAGCGCAGGTGCATCATCAGGATGCGGGAACAATTCATACGCAATCCGTTCACCTGTATACCCTGTGCGCGACACAATCAAGTCAAAGCCATTTAAGCGTACCTGCGTGATACCCGCCCAAGCCAAATTTTTAATCGTCGCCTTGTCCGCATCTGTGCCAGTCATCTGTAAGAGCAAATCACGGCTTTTTGGACCCTGTAGAGCAATATCCACGCGACGGTCAGCACCCGATGATTCTGCACGCAAATCACGCAATACAACATCACCAGTCGGAATTTGTAGGGTAGCTTGCTCTGTACTTACGCGCACCGTGCCACCTAACACCGCATTGACCCACGCCCAATTTTTATCATTATTGCTGGCATTCACCACCAAAAAGAAATGGTCATCGCCCAGACGATAAATCAGCAAATCGTCAAACGGCAATCCTGTCTCATCCAAGAAAAACGTATAGTGCGAATCCCCAACAGATAAACGTTGGACATCGTTCGCTGTCAGTGCGTTCAAGAAAGATTCCGCCTCTTTCCCGCGCATATCCCACACGCCCATGTGCGTCACATCAAAGATGCCTGCACCATTGCGCACAGAAAGATGCTCACTCATCACCTTGTCGTACCATAACGGCATATCGTAGCCAGCAAATTCACCCATCGTCGCGCCTAACTCTTTATGCACATCCCAAAGCACGCTCTTGAGTCCGGTAGCTTCTCCGCCATCCCATACAAATGCTGGAAGGGTATCACCGTTCACAGTATAATGCTCGCGATTGATACCGATATAGTAGGCTTTTGGTGCATAGGCATCGTCGCTATTCGGCATATCAAGCGCAGAAGTCGCGTTGCCTTCATAGCGCACAATCACAGGTCCCGGCACTTTAGCATACACATCTGTTGGGTCTATACGCACGAAGCCATCACTCAATGCCCGCAACCATGTCACGAAACGTCCTACATCCTCGCTCACATGCACGAGATACCGATTATCATTCGCTTTTTCTACCCAGCTGGTAGTCATAACACTGCCATCTGGTGCGAGGAAATTGCTGGCTTGCTTGTCGCCCTCGTCGAGCGCATACACATTATTCGTCGCCGCAACATCTAAGAAATCTGCCGCTCGCTCACCAACAATCGCAAAAGTCTGCCAGCCATCAGGATAGGCATCATCGACATAACTGAAATGTGGATACCCATCGGCATCAGCATTCGTGTCGATACCGAGTTCATCCACAATATCGCGCACCCGCAACCGTGCCTCTTGTAAGGTGTCAAAATCAATCTTAGCGCGTTTGGCGTTGCGCCCCGTATAGCTGAACGGTTCACACGCCAACAACACATCTGCAATCACATCGGCAAGGCGTTCAATGATAGCTAAATCTGCGCCGCGTTGTGTTAGCCAAGGCGTACCCAACCGAATCCCTGAAGGACGCAATGCGCTGGTATCACCTGGAATCGTCTGACGATTGCACACAATACCAATAATATCTAAGATACGTGCCGCCATATCACCTGATAAGGCTGTACCATCTGCTCCAACGAGCGAACGCAAATCGACAACCAGCATATGACTATCCGTGCCACCATGCGGAATCCGCAAACCGCGTTCTTTGAGGCGTTCTGCCAACTTACGTGCATTGTCGATAGTCTGGTTTTGTAGCGTGCGGAATTGCTCTGTCTGTGCAAATTTCAAGCCGACAGCAAGCCCTGCCACGCTGTTCATGTGCGGACCCCCTTGCTCGCCTGGAAATACACCTCTATCAATTTTAGATGCCAGCGATTTATGATGCGTGATAATCACCGCGCCACGCGAACTATTCAGTGTTTTATGCGTCGTGAAGCTCACCATATCCGCAATGCCCACAGGCGAAGGATACACCCCAGCCGCGACCATTCCCGCAAAGTGTGCAACATCTGCCAGCAACCATGCCCCGACTTCATCGGCAATCGCACGATACGCTTCCCAATCCGGCGCAAGCGGATAACTACTATAGCCACCGATAATAATTTTTGGCTGATGCTCAATTGCTAATGTGCGAATTTTCTCATAGTCAAGAGCTTCTGTTTCGGGGTCAACAGCATAACTCACAATATTGAAAATTTTCCCACTGCGGTTCACAGGCGATCCATGACTGAGATGCCCACCCGCAATCAAATCCATGCTCAAAATTGTATCGCCTGGTTGGATCAACGCGGTGTAAATCGCACTATTCGCTGGCGCACCCGATAATGGTTGCACATTCACATATAATTCATCCGCGCTGATACGTTCATTAGCGAAAACTTCTGCCGCCCGACGCCGTGCTAATGCTTCGATGATATTCGCGTATTCTGTGCCTTTGTAATAACGCGCATCCGAATTACGACGATACTCTGCTAGGCGCATTTCATAATCGAGTAGGTCTTCCTCCACCATATGACGCATATTTTCAGGCGGATAGCCCTCTGCATAAATATTGTGGAATGCACTCCCGACAGCTTCCAAAACGGCTTGTGGAATCGTGGATTCAGATGGCACCATAATCAGTGTGCGTGCTTGCCGTGCTGTTTCATGGCGTACCAAATCGGCTACATCAGGGTCTAAATCTGCTAATGAACCCCTGAATAAAAAATCTTGTTGTATTTTTTCTACCATATGAACGCATAATCCTTATCTGTTATGTTTGTATGTTGAATTGTAACGATAAATGAGCATGAAATGAATGCGCCATCTAAGCAGATTATTCACTACTTACAGGCGCAGGTGTCTCATATTCGATGAGTCCTTGTTTTTCTTTCCATGTATATAGGCGATTCACAGCCAGATTCATCAAATTCACAATGATGATAGCTGGCAATAAAATATGCAAAATATGGATGCCGAGCGCCTCAAAAGCAATGCCCATGAGAAGCGTCGTCAAGCCATTTTGTTGTGCATACGAAATGCGCAATAAATCGCTCGGTGTTCCATTGAATACTATCAGCGTCGTCAGCGGTTGAATCACAAAAAACTCAATCGTTGCAATGATAAAGCCTAGCCGGATGCCTTCTTGTATCTCAGTGCCAAAAGTCGCTAATGCCATTCCGACGGTGAATACAATAAGATGATACAGCACAAAAATTGCCCGCGAGAAAAGTTCCTCTGGCAACGGACGCAGTAGCAACCCAACTATCGCCGCCAGCAAATAGCCTTGCACGAAGAACGCAAATACCAGTACCACAATCAGCAAAATTGTCGCAATGACCGTATTGTCTAGTAATTTCGTATAACGTTGCAATCCATAAATCAACGCAGCCGGCAACAAATTATAGACGACATACAAGCTAGTGCTAATAACATCGAAATCCGTTGCCTCGCCTGTCACCAACGGCAACAAAATCAAAAAACCAAATAACACCGTTACAGGGTCATCAAAAGACGCCCATACGCGCAAAATCCCTTTGGATTCTTCACTCATATTGTCTTTGTCGCGTAATAGCGTATCCACTGATAGCGGGTCAATTTGTGTCATCGCAACCGCTATGAGCCAACTTATCGCCAGCGGGTAAATGAGCCACATCAGCGCACCCGTTGCGAGTATCTGTAGAGGCACCGCAATCGTGATAACGACAATCGCCAACCGTCGTCTTTTTTGAATGGCTGTTAAATCAATCCCGACCACACTCCCATACAAGCCAATCACCAGCGCCGCGCCAGCAAAGGGTTCAAAGAAAGCGAGGTCAATCGGATTAATGCCCGTGATAGCCCCAGCGCCATAGCCAGCGACTACGAAGGCAATAAATATAAAAATTTGTGTCATAAAACCGTGTCCTTAGTCGTGTGCATCACTCGCGCTTGAGCCGTTCCTGATGTGTGGCAGTATAAATGACTTGTGCCAGCAACAGTGATACCATCGCAATCATCGTGATAGTTATCAACACTAACACACTCGCTATAAAATGGGCGGGTCTTTCTGCAAATTCTGGCAAACCTAACGCCATAGGTAACTGCGTCTTCACCCAAAGATAAAATTCGTTGCTATCACCAAGGCTCACATCCAGTAGCAAACCGAGTAACTCCGCACCAGCAAACGCGGAGAATATAATCGTCACGAAAAAGAGACGCTTCTCAGAATCCGCACTCTCAATATTCGAGGTCAAATTCAAAAAGCGTTCGTAAGATGTTTCTAGTACATGCACGAGGTCACGCAAATTATCCAAGCGAGATTTGATACTATCGCGCCAGCCAATCATCCCTAACGAGCGGTTGATTTTATCGAGCAAATCAATATGCCACTCTTCGTCAATTAGCTTGTCAGAATTATCTAATTCTTCGAGTAAATCTAAAAACTTGAAGCGTAAATCGCTTACATGAATGACCAACTCATTTAGATTACTGAGTGTCAGCGTATCATCCGCACTATCAAGTGAGTATAAATCTTTCACCGCTTCCCGATGATACGCAATTTGCGACTTAATACGGTCAATTGCTTCATCGAGTTCTGCGTCAATCAAGCGCAAAATATAATAATTAGCGACTGCCAGCCGGAACGAGTGAAATACCACATGTTCATCTGCCAAGCGATAATTGGAAATCGGCGCGTCAATCGTCTGCTTCAGATGATTCAGCTTGACGTACAGCGCACCCGAATATGCCATCACGAAATAGGTATCTTCTGCTACGCTCCACACCCGCGAATTTTCTAACACCTCTTGTGTGTGAATATGGCTCGGCATATTAAATTCAAATGTTGAAGGGCGCGAAATTAACGCCGCAATATCGCGCCCATTTGCCGCTACAAAATCTTCCTGACTAGCATATTCATTATCCACTTCGATACTCGTGAAGGGCAGGCGCACAATGGCTTCCATTGGCGTTTTTGCCAACCTACGCGAAAAACCTGCTTGCGAGTACAGCGTATACTGCACACTCTGTACCAACTCGTCCAGCGTAATCCAATCGCGCTCCCCAATGGGAGAATGGGCATAGCGTGCGCGTAAACGTTGGTCAACATCCTCGTCAACCGACAATGCCCCGTCAACATCCAGCCCCTCAAACAGTGTCTTTGGTATCAATCGTTCATGACACAGATGCAAACTGCTCAAGCGAACAGCTTGTTCAACGGTGATAGCTTGCTTGGATTCCAGAACCACATAAATAATGGGGCAAGTTTCCATCCCCATGATGAAATCCCATTGTATATGAATATCATGGGCTAATTCATGACCTGCAAAAAATTGACTGCCATTCAACGCTTCTTTAGATAAAACCGCATGTCGGTTGCCATCGTTGACATAATAGGGACGATGATACTCACGATAATGATGGGTAAAAAAATTAGGAATCCAATACTGTGGATAGTTTTCCTGTGCGGGGATGTCTTTCCAATCAAGGTCGTAAATATCAAAAGGCGCGAGTTTTTCCCCGAAGGCTTCCTGAAAAGCACGTCGGAAGGTGTTGTTAACAGCAAAATCTGAAATCTCTTTGATATTCACCTGAAATTGCTCAAGTTTTGTTTCATGGTCGCGTGGTGATGTGAATTGCACAATATCTTGGTAGGGGGGCGCACCGTATAAAAAGTAAGTCCGAAAATGACCTATATTCAAAGCCATAAAACAACATCCTTCGTATGAATAACAGCAATTTATTAACTGGCGTCAACAGGTACAAAGTGCATCTGCAACGCATTCTATCACGGACAGCACACCCCCGCTTCCTTACCCCCCAATCATTGGGCATCTATTTTTGACAATTTGTTAACCTGCGCATAAAATTATTAATATGGCACTCATAATAAGCGTGCCATCGCCTACGCCATCTTTGGCGGGTAGCTTAAAAAATTATTTAGTCTTCGGAGGGTATCTCCTATGAAAGCGTATACAACAGATAAACTGAGGAATGTCGCTCTGGTAGGTCACCAGGGCAGTGGTAAGACCTCGCTTGTAGAGGCAATGCTCTACAATACAGGCGCGACCAATCGACTCGGTTCGGTACTGGAAAAAAACACAGTGTCGGATTGGGAAGATGACGAGCGTGAACGTGGGATGTCTATCACAACCGCACTCGTGCCACTTGAATTTGAAGACCACAAAATTAACTTATTAGATGCACCTGGTTTTACCGATTTTCAAGGTGAGATGAAAAATGCGATTCGCGTTGCCGATTCGGTTGTGGTAGTTGTCGATGCCGTCAGTGGCGTTGAAGTTGGCACAGAATTGGTGTGGGAGTATGCGCGTGCCTATCAGCAACCCATTATCGTTGTTATCAACAAAATGGATCGTGAAAACGCCAATTTTGAACGCACACTCGAAGACCTCCGTGCGCATTTCCCTAAATACAAATTTGTACCCGTCATGATTCCAATCGGCTCCCAATCTGATTTTAAAGGCGTGGTCAATCTTGTTACCGAAAAAGCCTATTATGACATCGGTAAAGACCGCGCTGACTTACCAGCTGAAATGGCTGACGAAGCTGAACTGTATCGTATGGAACTCATCGAGGCGGCTGCGGAATCCGACGACGAGCTGATGCAAAAATATTTTGATGAAGAATCACTCGACCCTCAAGAAATCCGTGATGGTATGCGTGATGCTTCTCGCTCTCACTTGTTGCGTACTGTGCCTGTCTTCGTGACCTCTGCCACAGAAAATGTAGGTACGTATCCTCTCATGGAAGCACTGATTGCCTATTGCTCACCGCCATCAGTACGTCGTGTGCGCATTGAACGCCCAGACCAAGAAGAATACGAATACATCAAAGCACCACAAAATAGCGATAAACCACTCGCTGCCTATGTCTGGAAGACTTCCAACGATAAATACGGCACACTTAATTATTTCCGTATTTTCTCTGGCAAAATTTCTGCGAATAGTCGCAATATCAATAGCACATCCGGCGAAGAAGAACGTTTTGGCTCGCTCATGACCATGCGTGGCAAAGAGCAAATGGATGTAGATGTATTGCACGCAGGTGATATTGGTGTTGCCGCAAAACTGAATAATACGAAAACAGGCGATACCTTTGCAGATAAAGACGCAGGCTTCACAATTGTCACGCCAGTTTTCCCAGACCCACTCTATATGGTGGCTGTCTCACCTCGCACCCAAGCCGATAGTGCAAAACTCGGCTCGGTACTGACTACACTCTGCGATTCCGATCCCACCCTCGTTTGGCGACAAGACAAAGACACGCGCCAAACTGTTCTCGAAGGTATGGGTGATATTCATATTCAGACTATCTTGCGCAAAGCAGAGATTCTCGGGGTTGGTATTGATACCGCAATGCCCAAAGTGCCATATCGTGAAACCGTCACCAGCGAAGCCGAAGCCGAATACACGCATCGCAAGCAATCCGGTGGTGCAGGGCAGTACGGGCGTGTAAACCTCCGTGTGATGCCGACTGACGAAGGCGATTTTGTATACGAGACTGATATTTTCGGTGGGGCAATCAGCCAACAATTCTTACCGTCTATCGAAAAAGGTATTCACCAAGTACTCGAAGAAGGCATCATCGCGGGTTATCCTGTCGTCAACGTCAAAGCCGTTGTGTTTGATGGCAAAGAACATGCTGTTGATTCAAAAGACATCGCTTTCCAAATTGCCGGACGCGAAGCATTCCGACAAGCATTCAACGCGGCAAAACCATCACTGCTTGAACCAATTATGAATGTGCGTGTCACCGTGCCAGATGCTATGATGGGCGATATTATGGGCGACCTCACTAGTCGGCGCGGGCGCGTACAGGGCATGGATAACGTTGCTAGTAAGAGTGTCATCAACGCACAAGTACCACTCGCAGAGATGTTGCGCTATGGTAACGACCTGCGCTCAATGACAGGCGGACGTGGTATCTACACCATGACCTTCTCGCACTACGAAAATGTGCCATCACATATTCAAGAGGATGTCATTAAAGAATCACTCGTTGCCGAAAACGCCTAAGCACGCACAAAAATATGAAACAAAAAAGGCGCGTCATATACGACGCGCCTTTGTGTTAACTATCTTTACTCGTTAGAGAGATTGATCGGGTGGGTTATCCAATGATGGGGTACTAGGTGGCATCGGCTTATCATCGTCACCATCTCCCTCATCAGTATCATCGTTGTTGCTGAGGTCAGCGTCTGTCTCAGTGAACATCGCAAATGGGTCATCAGACTCATTAATTTCTCTGCGTGTCAGTTCATCAGGAGATTCCGCATCTTCTTGACGATTATTATTTGCCATATCCACAACTGCTGCAGCAGGTGCATCTAGTGGCTTGTCATCATCCATGCCCATAATTTCGAGTAACTCAGCGCGTTCTAGCACCTCGCGTTCGAGTAGCGCATTTGCCACGATGTCCAATGCCTCACGGTTTTCGGTCAGCAATTCGAGCGTGTAATCATATGCACTGTCAATTATCTCGCGGATAAGGATGTCAATTTGCGAAGCTGTTGCCTCACTATACTGCTTCCCTTGCGATAGCGAGTAGCCCAAGAAAGGTTGCTCTCCACCGTTGCCATAATCGACCATACCCAATTCGCTCATACCCCATTGCGTCACCATGCGGCGTGCAATGTCGGTCACTTGGCGAATATCACCAGCCGCGCCAGGTGTAATCTGCTCAAATATAACTTCTTCTGCGACACGTCCACCAAGCCCAACTTTGATTTCAGACTCGTAGTATTCTTTCGGCTTCAAGCTACGACGTTCATCCTTGATGAATGCCGTGATACCACCTGCGAAACCACGCGGCGTAATTGTTACTTTCAGCACTTGGTCAGCACCCGGCGTCAACAATGCTGTGACAGCATGACCAGCCTCATGATATGCTGTGATGCGACGTTCATGCGGGTCGCTCAGTGGCGGACGCTCAATGCCGAGTATGATACGTTCAAATGCGTTCGAGAAATCAGCTTGTGTGATTTTCTTGCGGTTATTACGCGCCGCATACAATGCTGCTTCGTTGGCAAGATTCGCCAAATCTGCACCACTGAAACCAATTGTCGCGTTTGCCATCGTTTCCAGTTCAACATCCGAACCGAGTGGCTTGCCGCGTGTATGAATTTTCAGAATCGCCAAACGACCTTTGCGGTCTGGGCGGTCAACCGTTACCTGACGGTCAAAACGTCCAGGACGCAACAACGCAGGGTCAAGTACATCTGGACGGTTTGTTGCCGCCATCACAATCACGGTTGAGCCTTGGTCGAAACCATCCAACTCAGAGAGCATTTGATTCAGCGTCTGTTCACGCTCATCATTACCACCACCCAAGCCAGCACCACGTTGGCGACCAACCGCATCAATCTCATCAATGAAGACGATACTAGGGGAGTTGTCTTTCGCTTTGGTGAACAAGTCGCGTACACGGCTGGCACCAACACCCACGAACATTTCCACAAATTCAGACGCTGAAATGCTGTAGAAAGCAACGTTTGCTTCACCGGCAACCGCACGCGCCATCAGTGTCTTACCCGTACCAGGAGGACCTACCAGCAAAACACCACGCGGAATGCGTGCGCCCAGCGAAATGTATTTTTCGGGTTCTTTCAGGAAATCAACAACTTCTACCAATTCGCGTTTCGCCGCATCTTGTCCCGCAACATCATCAAACGTGATCCGTGGCATCTGTGCATCATACTCGCGCGCCCGTGATTGACCGAAATTGAATACGCCGTTCACTTGTCCCTGTGCGCGACGCATCATCCAGATGAAGAAGCCCACAATCAACAAGAATGGCAACACGTTCAATAACACGACCAGTAACGGGAAACTCGGCGCACTGGTGCTGATTTCTGTTTTTTCGCCACTCAGTTCACCCGAATCAATCGCATCGTTACGCGCATTGATGAGAACACTCAATTCTTCTTGCAAAAATTCGCGTGCATAGCTCTCGAAATCCTCGACAGCAATGGTTTCCCCATCATCCAGCGTAATTGTCACAGGCTCACGGAATGACCCCGAAACTTGCTCACTCTCAGATTGGAAGGTTATTGTATCTAATAGTGTGTAGTTCGCTCGAATATCAGAGAATGGAATTTCGCGCCCACTATTAACCCCACCAAAGCCACCCATGCTGATGAAAAAGTAAGCTAACAGGAGCAAAAGCAAACCTGGAACTGCCCACTGTCGCCAATCGGGACCCTGTGGTTGTGGGTTGTCATTATCGCCATTCTGATTTTCTGGGCGATTGTCTTTCTGATTTGGTTGCATACTTGCAAAAGCCCTATAGACATTTTTGAACAATACAAAGCGTATTATACAGTACGGTTCGTTAGAATACTGCTAGTATTTGCTCAGTACCCCATAAAGCTAATATAGCTATCATACATGTACCAAAGTACATAGGTCTTAAGGTTTGTGTGGCTTATGTACAGTGTTATACTGTTAGTGATTGAATCACAGTAGGAAATCATCATGGCAAATCCCGAAAAAGATGCTGAAAACAAAAATGCGCCGAACCTCAATGCAGGTGAAGAAGATCAATCAGATGCGCTCAAAAAAGCAATTCTTAAATTACAAGAATCGGGTATGCTCTCGCATATGCCAGATGACCTTGCCGCCATTGCACAGAGTATGAATGCGTCAGATAATGACGAACCGGACCAGCAGGATGCTGATGAGGCAGATAAAACCATTCCTAGTCGCCCAACAGCTACATTCCCAACGGTTGTATCAACACTTGAAGATGCACAACCACGCTCAGACGATAGTCGCCAATTCTCTGCCATTGTTTCCGGCTGGGAGGATAACGCTGGATTACCCAGTACACCAAGCGAAACAGCCCCCAATCTCGCATCTCGCGCACAAGATACACCCGACACAACAGAGAGTAGTGCTAGGCAAGATACCATGCCCACAGAAGATTGGGACGATTGGTCGCTACCTACTGAATCAACCGAAGCACCGACACCTGCGCCAGAACCGACCCAAAATCGTGCTGATCCCAACCAAGCATTAACGCTACGGCGCAAAGAAATCACACCAGCGCGTGATCTAAAACAAGAGGATGCGCTTACCAGTAGTCGTGAACAAACCCCTTGGGTACTCCAACAATTTTTTGATGGCGAAATTGACCTCGAACAAGAATTGAGCAAACGTTTCCCAACCATTCCGGCGCTGACGACCATCAAATTTCGGACACTCGGTACACACAGCGGACGACAAGTCGCAACACTCAATTCACAAGATGGCAGTGCATCACTCATCATAGATGCTGATGTAGAAACCAAGACCGTACAACTATCATTCACACTCGGTTCTATGATGACGCTACGCTACCGTCTGACAGGAATCACCGCCAGCAATCGTGAACGCTGGCTCGATCTCATGCGTCGTGAATCAGGGGGGATGGCATTCCTGTGGAACGAAAATCGTTGGCGCGATGATTACGTCATCTGCATTGCCCGTCAGTATTCGACCAGCATTTATGCGTTCTCTCCCAACAACTTTGAATCTGTCATTCGTTTGACGCCAACAGTGCTGAATACCCTCATTGATTGGCTCGAAGAAATCTGGAATACAGAAATTGAACCTGATGATGATGAAACAGATGCCGATACCCTGCTGACTTGGTAATCATCGTATCAATGTTGCGATAGAAAAAAGTGGCATCTTCTTTATTCTCATCCCAAAACATGCTACGCTCAACGCATGAGTGATAACAGAGAGAAGATGCCACAACGATGAATCATCTGCAAAACGAAACCAGCCCCTACTTACTACAACATGCTGATAACCCCGTGGATTGGTATCCTTGGGGCGAAGAAGCCTTCGCCAAAGCCCAAACAGAAGACAAACCCATTTTACTCAGTGTGGGCTATAGCGCCTGCCATTGGTGTCATGTAATGGCACACGAGAGCTTTGAGCATGAACCAACCGCAAAAATCATGAACGAGTGGTTCGTGAATGTCAAAGTTGACCGTGAAGAACGCCCCGACGTGGATGATATTTATATGCAAGCCGTCCAAGCGATGAATCGTGGACAGGGGGGCTGGCCCATGACCGTTTTCATGTTGCCGGATGGTCGTCCATTTTTTGGTGGCACATATTTCCCACTAGAATCGCGTCAAGGGATGCCGTCTTTTCGCCGTGTGATGCAAGCTGTCTACGATGCCTACACAGACCGCCGCGAAGAAATAGAAGAGCAAGCCGAAAGCCTTGCTGATGCGCTCGATAGAAGCGTCCTCAACTTGCCAACCGATGATAGTGGCTTAAATGAGACAATTTTTATTAAAGCAAGCAACGGATTGAACAGTAACTTTGATTCACAGCATGGCGGATTCGGGGGCGCACCCAAATTCCCTAATCCTATGAATCTCGAATTTTTGCTCCGCGATTACACGCACACAGGCAACACGGAATCCCTACATACCTTGACTTTCTCGCTCAGAAAAATGGCATGTGGTGGTATTTATGACCAAATTGGCGGTGGCTTCCATCGCTACAGTGTCGATGCCCGTTGGCTTGTCCCACATTTTGAAAAAATGCTCTACGATAACGCCCAACTATCACGTCTCTATTTGCATGCCTATCAAGTCACGGATGATGCGTTCTTCAAGCGCATTGCTGAAGATATTTATGATTACATCCTCCGCGAGATGACCGCGCCCGAAGGCGGTTTCTACAGCACCACCGATGCCGATAGCGAAGGCGAAGAGGGTAAATTCTTCGTCTGGTCACTCGATGAGCTTAAAACAGCCCTCGAACCTATCACAGACGATGTGCCAGATGCCTACGAAGTCGCTGTTGAATACTACGGCGCAAGCAAGGGTGGCAATTTTGAAGGCACGAATATCCTGCATGTCCCTAACGATGACGACGTGGTAGCTGACCGTCTCAATATCACAGTAGACGACCTACACGAAAAACTATCCGCTATCAAAGACCGTCTCTATGCCGTGCGGACATCGCGTGTCCATCCCGGACTTGATGATAAAATCCTCACCGCGTGGAATGGCATGATGGTCGCTAGCCTTGCGGAAGCCGCCCGTGTGCTTAACCGCGATGATTATCTCGCCGCCGCCGAACGTGCAGGCGAATTCCTCATGACAACCATGCAAAATGACGATGGTAGGCTCTATCGCACCTACAATAACAACACAGCAAAGCTCAATGGCTACCTCGAAGATTATGCCCACCTGATTGACGCGATGCTAGAACTCTATCAATCGACCTTTGTGGAAAAATGGTTCGACGAAGCGCGACGCCTCGCAAACGTCGTTCTTGACCATTTCCGCGCAGAAGATGGTGGTTTCTTTGATACCAGTGACGACCATGAAAAACTCATTGTGCGTCCGCGTCAACTCCAAGATAATGCTACGCCCTCCGGCAATAGCATGATGGCAAAGCAACTCATTCGCTTATCTGCCTACACAGGTGATGCTCGTTACGACCAATCCGCCCGCAAAGTTCTCAGTGCGCTTGCCGCCGCCATGCAAACCTATCCGCAGGCATTTGGCGAGGCACTCAACGCCACCGATATGCTGGTCAAAGGTATGTCAGAAGTGGCAATCGTTGGCAACCCGACCCAACAAGGCACCAAAGACTTGCTCCAGCAAGTGCGCCTTGTCTACCGTCCTAATGTCATCACCGCACTCGCTCGTGATAATGTGGATGGCGAAACGAATATCCCATTGCTCAATTACCGTAGCATGCGCAATGACCAACCGACAGTCTACGTCTGCCAGAACTTCGCATGCAAAATGCCCGTCACCACACCCGAAGAGATGGTCGTACTCCTAGATGACTAAAGCATCTCATACGCTGTGGTAAGATAATTCAGTAGACGTAAGCAATCTGAAGAATAGGCACTGATGGCAATTCGCAAGGACAAAATAATCGTCGTTGACCTAGAAGCAACCTGTTGGGAAGGCTTCGATGCACCTGAAGGGCAAGAGAACGAAATTATAGAGATTGGCGTGTGCTTGCTCGACCCGAAAGCTGATCCCATCGAAATCACGGATAAGCGTAGCATTCTGGTCAAACCAACCGAATCTGTAGTGAGTGAATTTTGTACCCAACTCACGACTATCACGCCCGAATTGCTAGACGAAAAAGGCATCACTTTTGATGAAGCATGTACCATCCTCGAAAAAGACTACGATTCACGTAATCGGATATGGGTGGCATGGGGCGGTTGGGATAAACGCTTCATGCTCAAACAATGTCGGCGGCGGGGTGTGCGTTACCCCTTCAATAAAAAACATGCCAATCTCAAGCGCGTATTTAGCACACACTATGGGCAACGCATGGGACTCGCACGCTCGCTCTCAGCCGTAAACATCGAACAAGAAGGCACAGCACATAGAGGCGTAGATGATGCCTATAATTCTGCCCGCTTGCTCCAGTATCTCTTTGAAACCTACGGCGAAAATATACTCTACAGATACGGATTTTAGCCATGCCACGTATTGACCGCCAAACAGTTCTTGTTGTAGATATTGAATCAACTTGCTGGAAAGATCACAAAATTCCAGAAGGGCAACGTAACGAAATTATTGAAGTAGGCATCTGTACACTCGGCATTTTCACTGGCGACATTGACGAAGAACAAGGTATTCTGATTCAACCCACTGAATCTAAACTCAGCGAGTTTTGCACCGAGCTAACAGGCATTACTCAAACCATGCTTGACGAAGAAGGCGTCTCATTTGAAGATGCATGTGCCGAACTGGTAGGCGATTACGATGCTAAAAGTCGCTTGTGGGTCAGTTGGGGCAACTATGACCGGCGCATGTTCCAGCAACAATGCGAACGGCGAGGCGTCGAATATCCTTTTGCTGACCAGCATTGCAATCTCAAAAACCTCTTTGCTAATATTTATGGCAACCGACTAGGGATGAAAGCGGCGCTCGATAAAATTAAATTACCGCTCAAAGGACGACATCATCGAGGCGTAGACGACGCCGTGAATATTGCCAGCATTTTATCTTTCATGCTCGATAAACACGGCTACGATTTGTTGGATAGTTTTTGGGAGTAATCCATGCCATTTCTCCGCATTCGTAAAAATTGGCACATGACAGTCAAAACACCGCATACCTTTCATCTGGATATACGCGAGGGCTTCTTCAACGATACCTTGCGCCTCTATGTGGATGAATATCTCGCCGTCGAGGCACAGGCAGGCGTCGCTGGTTTCCAAGATTACGCCCTGTTTGATGTTGATGGGCGCACCCACGAATTGCGCTGGGTCTGGAGCTACTGGACAGGGAATCCGGTGTCGATAGTCGTCATGCACAAAGGACGCATCCTCGCCCAATATGGCACTGACCGCGCCGCCCAAGATGACATCCTACAATCCTAAATTGTACATACCAACGAGATAACCATGTCAGACCTAAATTGTACATACCAACGAGATAACCATGTCAGATAACCCCCATCCATTTGAACAACGCCAATCCCTACAAGACTACTTTCGCACTATCATGCATACCGTGCTAGGGCAGGCACTCACCGCCGCTGGATACACGCTCCTCAATGAACCTACCGCATGGACAGGTGGGCGCTTTCGCTACGCAAAAACACTCGAAAATGACCTCACTGCGACCATAGAATTTCAAGTACTCGTCTACAATGAAACTGAATGGACAGGACGCCAACCGTCACGCTTCCGTGTGACCCTCATTCGCTCTGACAAAGGCACGCGCAAGAGCAATCACTCCGACTATGTTCAGCGTACCCTCAGCCAGCTTGTCGTAGACGATTTTGACGTTGCCATTTTGCCCTCTGCTGACCACTGGTGGACGTTCCAAGATACAGATTCACTTGGCAAAGCACTCGCAGAAGCCGGACATCTCGTGATTGGTTATGCGTTACCATTTCTCTCTGACGATTTATCCCCTGATGACGCCACAACCGACGATTAGCCTACGCGACTATGACACACATGAGCATAGCATCCGTTAGCATTGACATCATTCGTCACTTTCGCTGATAATGCGTTTTGCAATGTTCGCAAACAATCAACGGATTATTATGCTCAAACCTGCGTTCTGGCTTTATACATTCATACTCATCTTTTTGACGGCTTGTGGCAATAACGCTGCGTCTTTACCGACAGCGGATGCAGAGAATAATATTTTCATTACCGCAACATCGCCTCTGCCGACACCTAATGCAGATGGTATCGTCCTCATCACTGCGACACCTGATATGGTGGCAACGCAACAGGCAAATGCACAACCCGCCTTCAACCCGACGGCGATAGATACCAATGTTCAACCGACAGAAATACCCGTCCAATCCGTTGATGCCCAAGCAAATACCAGTGTCAATGTATCCGCACAAAGTGTCGATACATCTGCACAACTTGCAGAAGCGAATCGCCTCCTACGTGATGGCTATTTTGAAGAAGCTGTTACTGCCTATCAGCAAATTGTACAGATAGCCACCGACCCAGCCGTGCGTGGGGAAGCATCCTATAATCTTGGGCAAGCCGCCTTACGCGAAGGCTTTTTCGATGCCGCTGTCGATGCCCTCACGCTTGTCATAGAAGAATTGCCTAATAGTGAAAATTACGCTCGCGCACATTTTTTGCGTGGGGATGCCTACTTAGGTCTCAGCCAGTGGAATAGTGCCATAACAGATTTCCAGACCTATATTAGCTTACGTCCTGGACTCATAGATAGTTACGCTTACGAACGCATAGGGGATGCTCATTTCGCACTCGGGCAAACTGACCTTGCGCTATCAGCTTACAATAATGCTCTTCAAGCGCAACGCACTCTCGTCCCGCAATTGATTTTGCAAGAGCGTGTCGCACAAATTTATACCAGCGTCGGACAAGTCGATGCCGCCGTTGCTATTTACGATGATATTCTAGCAGTTGCACGCAATACAGGCTACCGTGCCACCATCGAACTCAACGCCGCACAATCCTATGATAGTGCTGGAAGAGCAGATGATGCCGTCGAACGCGCAACCCGCGTCGTACAAAATTATACCGAAACCACAGCCGCCTACGATGCCCTACAAATACTTCTCGCAAATGATGTGAATGTAGATGCTTATCGTCGTGGCTTAATTAATTTCACTTATGGCGAATACCCAGCCGCTATCGACGCTTTCAATACCTTCACTACCGAAAATACACTCGATACGGTGCCTGCACGCCTCTATCTCTTGCTCGGGCGCTCCTACCGTGAACTCGGCAATTGGGAAGCGGCACGACTTGCTTTTCAGACCATCATCGAACAATACCCCAACGATACACTTTTTGGCACAGCACTACTTGAACGTGGACGTACTTATTTCCTGCAAGACGATATTCCGCAGGCAATCACGACCTACGTTGCCGTTGCGGATAATTATGCGTATCTCACTGAAATAGCCGCCGAAGCCCTCTGGCGGGCAGGTTATCTTTATAGTGTGCGCCTAAATGATACGGCATCCTCGCGTGCGACCTTTACCCGCATCGCCAATGATTACAGCACCTCAGAATGGGCGCTCAGTGGCTTACAAATTGCCGCCTCCAATGCCATAGCGAATGGCGAAACAGCCGTTGCCGAAGGCTTCTACAATCGCATCGCAGAGATAACGACAGGGGAAGACCGTGCCATTGCCCTTTATTGGGTAGGGCGTTTCGCGCTCGAACGTGGCGACCAAGCAAGCGCAGAAAATGCTTTTAGTCAAGCAAGCGCCGCTTCTGCAACTAGTTTCTACGCCTTACGTGCCAACGACATTCTCATCGGACGTGAAGCATTCGTACCACCAGTCAATGTCAATTTCACATTTGACGAAGAAGCTGAACGCCAACAAGCCGAAGAATGGCTACGGAGCGTGTTCAACTTTGAGCAAACAAGTGACCTGTATATACTGTCATCAACACTAGAAAATGATCCACGTCTCATTCGTGGGCGTGAATTATGGGCAGTTGGTGCTTATGCAGATGCTCGTAACGAGTTCGATTCCTTGCTCGATGAAGCGCGTGCCAATAGTGATGTGCTGACGTCTTATCAACTCGCACATTTCTTACGCGATATTGGCGATTTCTACTCGTCCATTTTCGCAGCCGCCGATGTTATCAACGCCACCGGATTGCTAACGCTTGATGTGCCACCGTATCTTGGGCGTATGCGTTATCCAGCATACTACAGTGGGCTTGTACAAGAACAAGCAAATGCCTATGGCTTCGACCCCCTGCTGATGCTCAGTCTCATGCGCCAAGAGAGCTTCTTCAATCCAACAGCCACCAGCGTTGCCGATGCACTTGGTCTGACGCAGGTCATTCCCAGCACAGCAAGCTACATCGCAGATGAACTCAATTATGTGAATTTTGAAGTACGTGATTTGTATCGCCCACATGTAAGTGTTGCTTTTGGGGCATTCTATCTTGATGAACAATTGCGCCTATTTGGTGGCAACAAAGCCGCCGCCCTTGCTGCCTATAATGCAGGTCCTGGCTTTACACTCGATTGGGTTAGGTTATCCGGCGGCGATATAGACTCACTCGTTGCAACTATCACCTTCGCAGAAACAAAACTCTATGTAGAGCGCATTTATAGCCACTACACCATCTACCGCGAACTCTACGGCACACCCTAAACAAAAAAACAGCACCTAAATCTTAGGTGCTGTAAATAATTTATGTATCAGACGTGCTATCAAACTTGAGCAAGAATTGTGCGCACTTTAGAAACAAGGTCATGGTGCAAAATTGGCTTTGGTAAATAATCATCTGCGCCGGCTTCCATGCCTTTCATCACACTTTCTGCATCGCCTCGTGCAGATAAAATCAACACAGGCGTCGTAGCAGTATCACCGCGTTGTCGTATCTCTCGGCATAGTTCAATACCATTTTTACCAGGCATCATTACATCCAAGATAATCAAATCCGGTGTATTCTGGTCAAGAACGGCAGTGGCTACGTCTGCATTTTTTGCTTTCAACACGTTAAAACCACCACGCTCCAGCATAATACCAATCAAAGTCAACGCACCAATTTCATCGTCAACTACCAGAATGTCTTTCTTCATTTAACCCCATCCTCCGTTTTGTGTTTGGATGCTGGATTACGCGGGCATAAGTAATCTCAAATCCGGTCAACTATATATCAATGATAACGGTTGCATAAGGTGTCAAACCGTTAAGATTTGGGAATTTCGTTGTTAATGCTTCGTCACTAGTTTACCACCCCTATGCAGGATGGTGCAAAGATTATGCGATGATTCTACATTGCAATAGCGTTATTTTTACGCTCGGCGTGCGTTAATGAGTTCTTCTAATGTCTCACGCAGATGGGTGGGCTTCAATGGCTTCTCAAAAAAAGCATCCGCGCCCGCATCCATTGCCCGATTGACGACTTTATCTTCATGAAAAGCAGACAGCACAATGATGGGTACATGCGCAAATTCTTCTCGCCGACGCAATTCAGCCGTCAGGTCAATCCCATCCATGCCAGGCAAAGAGATGTCGGTCAGAATAACATCTGGTGTTATATCTGCAACCTGTGCTAACGCATCGTCTGCATCTTCGGCTGTCAGCACCTCAAAACCAACCCGTTTCAAGATAATGCTGAACAGATTGCGTGCGCTGGCATCATCATCAATTGTAAGAGCGGTATAGTCCATGCTCGCATCTAGCTTTCTATCACATACAATGCTACCAATTTACACAATACCCTAAAATGTGCAGACTGTTCCTTAAGATTTATAGTACCCCCATACTTTGGGGCATTTGCCCCTGTAAAATTGCGCTACTATAAGGTCATCTCCCCCGTATAGGGGACAGACAATCACTTACTTGTGGGAACACGACAAGCAGTACACGCTCTATACTACACATACAAAATCTTAGAACATATGGGGAACGCAATGAACGAAGCAATTAGCGTCAATAATATCTCGAAATGGTACGGCGATTTCCAAGCCGTGAAAAACCTGACCTTCGATGTCCAACGCGGTGAAATATTCGCCGTACTCGGACCCAATGGTGCAGGTAAAAGCACATCCATCCGCATGATTTTAGACATCATCAAACCTGATCAGGGCAATATTCTCGTTCTGGGTAGCAAGATGAACGATCAACTCAAAAATCGTATTGGCTATCTACCAGAAGAACGTGGTTTGTACAAAACGGTCAAAGTCCTCGATATGATGACCTATTTAGGGCGACTCAAAGGCTTATCGTCTGCGGATGCCAAAAGCCGTGCGCGTGACTATCTAGCCAAATTAGAACTCAGCGAACACGAAAATAGCAAAGTCGAAGCCCTCAGTAAAGGGATGCAACAAAAAGTCCAATTCGCAGTGACCGTCATGCACGCCCCTGAACTCATCATCATTGATGAACCTTTCTCTGGGCTAGACCCCGTAAATCGTCTGATTGTCAAAGATTTACTTCAAGAATTACGCGATAACGGCACTGCCATCGTCATGAGTACCCACCAGATGAATCAGGTAGAAGAAATGGCAGACCGTATGCTGATGATTAGTCGTGGCGAACGCAAACTCTACGGCAAAGTAGACGACATCCGCAAAGAATACGCCCAACATGCTATTATCGTCGAAGGGCAAGGTGATTGGGGAAAACTTGCTGGTGTCGCAGGCATCGAGCAAGAAGCAGGGCGTCCAACCGTACTCTTGCATCTCCAGCCGGATACCACACAAGATAGCGTACTAGAGGCAATCGCCACCGACGATAGCATCAACATTGAACGCTTTGAACGTGCGATTCCGTCACTCGATGACATTTTCATTCGTGTAGCAGGGGAAAAAGCAAATGCATAATATCTGGCTTGTTGCCCAACAAGAATTTCTGACCAATGTCCGCAAACCGTCGTTTTTATTTGCTGTCTTCGGTATTCCTGTGCTGATGGCAGTGCTATATGCGGTTGTCTTCTACGCACAAATTTCAGCTATTGAAAGTGGTGTTGTCGCTACACAATATGGCTACATCGACCAAGCAAGCCTCGTTGCGGATGCACCCGATACCTACATCGCGTTTGATGATGTAGCCAGCGCAACCGATGCGCTTGATGCCGAAGAAATTGATGTCTTTTTCGTCATCACACCAGCATACATCAGCACAGGTAATGTCCCACTCTATAGTTACGGGGCTGTCGCAGAGGACACCCGTGATGAAATTGAGACATTTCTTGTTAGTAACCTGACAACACAAATCGAAACAGATTTCCCAGCCGAGCGTGTGCTTGACCCTGTGAATTTCACCTTCTTCATCGAAAGCTCAGGGCGCGAACTCACTTTTGAGGGCTTGATAGGCTTGCTTATCACACCTGTCTTATTCTCGGTTGTTCTGATGGTTGCTTTACAGCTATCCAGCACCTACTTGATGGCAGGTGTGGTCGAAGAAAAAAGCAATCACATCATGGAAGTCCTCATCACGAGTATCACACCCTATCAACTTCTAACGGGCAAGATGTTTGGACTCGGGGCTATCGGACTGTTACAAATGCTCGTCTGGATTGTTTTCGCCAGCATCCTGTTCCTATTCGGTGGCGATATTGAACTGCTCTCGGGTGTTTCATTACCTCCTTCGTTTATCCTAGTCGTCCTGCTGTATTTTGTGCTGACTTACTTTCTGTTTTCGAGCCTCTTGGCAGGCATCGGCGCAGTCGTCGGTAGTGAGCAAGAAAGCCGTACTATCGCAGGGGGCATCATGTTCTTCTTGGCTGTGCCACTATTCTTCGTCGCACAATTGCTCAGTAATCCTGAATCTATGATTTTCACGGTGCTGATGTACATCCCATTCTCAGCAGGCATTACATATATGCTTCTCTACCCATTCACAAGCATTCCCGCTTCGCAACTTATCATGAGTTTAAGCATCCTGACAGTTTCGACAGTCTTAGTGACATGGGCAGCAGCACGGATTTTCCGTTGGGCATTGCTCCTTGAAGGCAACAAAGCCAGCATCAAAACACTCTGGCGTGTCATCTTCGGCAGACAAGAAATGGGAACAGTCATCGCAAGCAAAAGTAACATGGAGGAACAGACCGCATGACGAAATTCTGGTTGGTCTTTACACACGAACTCAAACGTAATGCAACACGCGGCGGGTACATTTTCGCTACCCTTGGCATCCCAATTTTGGCTGTGCTGCTTTTCTTCGGCTATCCGATTGTGCAAAACTTAATCAGTAGCGAAGATACCGAAACGCGCCAACAAGAGACAGCCGATGCGCTCACCGAACTTGCGCTCGAACGCCTTGAAGTGGCAGGCTATGTCGATAATAGTGGGCTTTTTGGTGAACCAGCATCCCGTTTCGATGATGTGCTGATTCTCTACCCAGATGAAGCAAGCGCCCGCGAAGCACTGCAAGCAGAAGAGATTGACGCTTATCTCGTTTTCGCCCAAGATTACCTAGAAACAGGCGATGTCACGCTCCATTTGCCCAATGTCAGCATGATGATGATGGGAGACGGTAGCACACTCGCGGAACAACTCGCCTATAGTACCTTTGCATCAGGCTTAGACGAACTGCGCTTGCGTCGCCTTAGTAACCCCGCATCATTCACTTCCTTTGACCTCTCATTGCAAGGCAGTGAAGAGACAACAGAAGAAGCAACTGGACGCACGGATGCAACTGATGGACAGCAATTCATCGTCGTTTATGGCTTTGCAGTCGTATTTTTCGTAGGCTTGATTCTCACCAACAATTACCTCATGCAAACTGTCATCGAAGAGCGTGATAATCGACTGGTAGAAATCTTCATCGCTACTGTACGACCCTCACAATTACTCGGTGGCAAAATCGCGGCGATGGCGACACTCGGTATTTTGCAAATCGCGCTGTGGGGAGCAACGTTCGTGGGCTTGTTCTATCTAGCAGGGAATGTCTCTGTATATGCTGAGATTCTAGCAAGTGCCAGCATCGACATTCGCGCTGACTTGCTCCCGCTGATGATGGTTTACTTTGTTTTGCTCTATCTGTTCTATGCAGCAGTCTTCGGAACACTCGGCGTCGTCACCAATTCAGCCCAAGAAGGCGCACAATACGCTGGCTTCCTTGTCATTCCGGTACTCGTGCCAACCTATCTCATACCACTACTGCAAAATGACCCGCATAGCATACTCGGGGTCGGACTTAGCTTGTTCCCGCTCACTGCGCCAACAACAGTCATTGCTCGTATGGTGATTGATAGTGTCTCGCTAATGGAAATCGCCCTCAGCATTGCAATCTTAGGGGTATTTGCTGTTGGCTCAATTTGGATGGCAGGGCGTGTATTCCGTGTACAAACCTTGCTCTCCGGCAAAAAATTGGCAATCAAAGATATTCCACGCCTCATCTTTGCCGAATCCTGATAACAAACATATTTGGGCAGATAGTAATGCCTATCTGCCCAAATAGCTCAACTCGCTTGTGCCTCTGTGTGACTGAACGCCGTCAGCACACCCAAGAAAATGTATACAATACCCGAAAACCACTTCTGCACTTTGAAGAACTGTGCATTGTTGCGTAACCAATTGCCGAGCGTTCCGGCGAATAGCGCATACAGACTGTCGCTACAAATAGCAATCATGGTGAACACAACGCCCAAGAAAATGATTTGCAACGTCACACTCCCTGCATTCGGTGAAACAAACTGTGGAATAAACGCGAAGAAAAACAACGCCGTTTTGGGATTCAACACATTCACCACTACACCCTGACGAAAGATACGGCTCAAGGGCTGTGGCTCAAATACAACCGACGCATCATCTGTGACCTTTGCTGGTTGCCACAGTGTCCGCACGCCCAAATAAATCAAATACGCTGCCCCTAAATATTTGACGACGCTGAATGCTAATGAAGACGACATCAAAATAGCTGAAATACCAAGTGCTGCCGCCACAATATGCACTAACGCACCCACACCAATTCCCAGCGTCGATACAATCCCTGCCATGCGTCCCTGCTCAATACTGCGTGCGGTGATATACAACACAGCCGGACCCGGCACAACAATCAGCACAAAGGCTGAAACGACGAAAAAACCAAAATTTTCTATCCCAAACATACAATTAACCTTTCACGAAATGTAGAAAAACAAAAAGGACGAGCCATTCACTGACCCGTCCTGAATTACCGTGCTATGTCAGTATAGACTTATGCCCATGTAATCAGATTTGGCTGGAAATTAGTGTGCATGAAGTCATGGTCAGGGACAACACGTACAGACAAACCATGGTCGCCACTGCGTTCATATTTGAAGTCAGTAGTAAAGGTATAGCTACCGTCGCCATTCTGACCATCAACGCTCATATCGTAGGCATCACCTTCCATGATGTCGCCGCGTGTATCGACTGCGCCCACATAAAGCTGTACTTTTACATTTTCTGGCGAGAGGTCGCCCAGTCGAACCTGTGCTGTCACGGTTGCTTTAGACCCAACATTCGAGTTTTTGCTATCGAGTTCAACGTTATAAACGCTTACTTGATGCCAAACTTGCTCAAGGTTGTTGCGCCAATCCGCATATTCCAGACCAGGTTTCATGCTGTTTTTGCGCATTTCCTGTACACGGAAGAAATTCTTCATATAGAACATATCTGTATACTGTTGCACCATGCGATTTGTATTGAAGAACGGTGCCATCCGTTTGATAGACAGCTTAATCATCTTCATCCATTCGCGTGGAATACCGTCACGCCCTCTGTCGTAAAACTTCGGCGCAATGTCATTTTCGAGGATATTGTAAATCGCAAGCCCTTCAATGCGGTCTTGATCTTCCCAATTCTCTTCGTCGTATTCTTCGCCATTCCCGATAGCCCAGCCGTGGTCAGGTTCATAGCCCTCTGCCCACCAACCATCGAGAATACTCAGGTTCAAGCCACCGTTATAAATGACTTTCATACCACTCGTACCACTTGCCTCTTTCGGACGACGTGGATTATTCAGCCAGATGTCACTACCTTGCAACATATAGCGTGTCACATTCATATCGTAGTTTTCAAGGAACACAATTGAATGACGGAACTTTGGCATGCGCCCTACTTCTACAATACGGCGAATCAGCTCTTTACCGCCCATATCATGGGGATGTGCCTTGCCAGCGAAAATGAACTGTATGGGACGCCCAGGGTTGTTCACAATCGCATCCAGACGGTCAAGGTCACGGAACAAAAGGGTAGCACGCTTATAAGTAGCAAAACGACGTGCAAAGCCAATTGTGAGCGCATCAGGGTTCAGAATTTCATCTGCGGCATCAATCTCGCTCTGTGGTGCGCCACGATTGATGAGTTGCTCTTTGAGTTTACTACGGCAGAAAGCAACGAGGCGCTCTCTGCGGCGTTCGTGAGTACGCCACAACTCGGCATCAGGAATGCTATCAATCGCGTCCCAAATACCTTCTTCAGCAGGAGCAGTGCGCCATTTCGGGTCAAGATAGCGGTCATACAACGACCCCATCTCACGGCTTGTCCATGTTTGAACGTGAATGCCATTTGTGATAGACGTAATCGGTACTTCATCCGTTGGTACGCCCGGGAACATCCATTGCCACATCGCACGGCTGACTTCACCATGCAATGCCGCTACACCATTTGCACCATACGAGAACTTGAGCGCCATCACAGACATCGAGAATAACTCGTAATCGCCCATATCCTCGCGCCCAAGGTCAATGAATGCTTCACGGCTCATGCCGAGTTCTCGCATGTATTCCGTGAAATGCTCATCAATCAAATCAAAGCCGAAGCGTTCCAGACCAGCCGACACAGGCGTATGCACTGTGAAAACGGTACTTGCCGCAATCAACTCGCGTGCTTGATGAAATGACAAGCCTTGTTCTTGCATCATTTGTTTGGTGCGTTCCAACGAGGAGAATACACTGTGTCCTTCATTCATATGAAGCACATCAGGACGCAAGCCCAATAACTCCAACGCACGAATCCCACCGATACCCATCAAAATCTCTTGACGAATACGAGTGCGACGGTCACCACCGTAGAGGCGATCAGTTAGGCTACGGTCATCTTCACGCTCATTGTCACTGATATTGCTATCCAGCAGATACAAGCGCACACGCCCGACTTGTACACGCCAAATCTGCGCCCACAACTTACGCCCAGGCAAATCGACACTGATTTTCAGTGGTTCGCCGTCTTTGTCACGTTCCAATTTCAATGGCAAATTGAAAAAGTCGTTAATAGGATACATTTCCTGCTGGAAACCATCCGAGTTCAAATACTGTTGGAAGTATCCTTCCTGATAGAGTAAGCCCACACCAATAAGCGGAATGTTCAAATCACTCGCACTCTTGAGATGCTCACCACTGAGGATACCCAAACCACCCGAATAATTCTGGAAGCACTCGGTAATACCGAACTCCATCGAGAAATACGCGATGAGTGGTTTGTCACTGTCGCCGTATTTGGTGTCATACCATGTATCAGTATCACCCATATAATTGTCGAATGACGTCAACACACGCTCGTAGTTTGCAATGAACGACGGGTCATTTTGCACATCTTTTAAACGCTCTTGGCTTACCATCCCCAACATCTTGACTGGATTGTGATAGACCGTTTCCCATAATTCGGGGTCTAAACGTCTGAAAAGTGCAATCGTATCATGATCCCATGCAAAGCGCATGTTATATGCTAAATCCTCAAGACGTTTCAATGTGCGCGGTAATTTCGGCACGACGTTGACTGTTGCAACTGGTTTTACCATCTATGCTTTGCTCCTGTTTACTTTACTATTTAAGTACCTCGTATGGTCAAAACCCCCTGACGGATTTGTTGACCATATTCTAGGCTTAGAATCTACCCGTTAATTTATAGTGTAAGGACGTTGCTGTGTTTGCGCCCGTTCAGGACGCATCCCCTACATCCATTTTTCGGATAGATACGTATCCAAACTTGTGTGAGATAGATTTACTCTCACCACCTCTATCTTTATTTGCATATGCGAATGCAATTATGCCACTACTAGCATAACTATATTTTGGTAGTTATCAACACCAACAGCCCCCTGAAAGTGCTGAATTTTCAAATTCGTCCTCTTTTCCGAATCGTGAGAGCGCTCTCTCGTTTGACATGCACAAAAATACTTTGTCAAATTCTATCTAGATGCTTTTGTCTGCTATGTTAAAATATGAGCAGATGGTAAATTAACTTGTCAAATAATCTGAGAAGGAAAGCAATACTATGCTAAAGAAGCAATATCTAAAATCGAAACCAGTCTGTAAAGTCACCTTCTATGTTCCAGAAGAAGTAGAAGCAGAAGAAGTACACTTGGTTGGCGACTTCAACGAATGGAGCGAAAACGCCACCCCAATGGAGCAACTCAAAGACGGACGTTTTAAAGCCGTTCTGGATTTGGAACAAGGGCGCGAATACCAATTCCGCTATCTCGTCAATGGCTCTGAATGGCACAACGATTGGGATGCTGATCGTTATGTACCAAACCCCTTCTTGGGCGATAACTCAGTCGTCGTTACCCGATAATTCGGTGTAACTACTCACAGAATCTGACCTATAGCTGTGTTAAACTTAGGCTATAGCGTCAGGTTCTACACACAAACTTGGAGTAACTTACATGCTGAAAAAGCAGTATTTAAAAACAAATGATGTTTGCAAAGTCACTTTTTATACGCCGGCTGCCATAGAAGCCGAAACTATTTTTTTAGTGGGCGACTTTAACGACTGGAATGAAAGTGCCACCCCGATGGAGAAGCTCAAAGATGGGCGCTTTAAAGTCACCCTAGAGCTTGAAAAAGATAACGAATACCAATTTCGCTACCTTGTAAATGGCTCTGAATGGCATAATGACTGGGAAGCGGATAAATACGTTCCAAACCCGTTCAGTGGTGATAACTCAGTTGTGATGACCTAAACAGTAGCAAAAATTACCTTCTAACTATATTTGACAAGAAACAACAGAGCATCCCATAGTTGAGATGCTCTGTTTTCGTATTTATATTTTGTGACTAAGATTCAGCTTAGGTACGCGATTTGTACCCAATGTCAGAATTTTCAGCGATAGTCTTATTCGGGAATTTCTCGAAATCTTCTTCGCTGAGGTCAGTTCCAAGCATTGACCCAGCGCCTACTGTGAAGCCGGCTGGGATATGCGCATTTTTACCAATACTCGTAATTTTTAGGTCGCCAACATCGGAGATACTGCCGACTTTTGAGCCATTACCAACCACCACAATCTTATCAACGATGCACCGTTCTACGACTGCGCCAGCTTCAATATACGCATCATTTAAGATAACAGATTCGCGCACTACTGCGCCTGGACCTACATAGACCCCATTCGATAGTACACTACGTTCAACTGTTGCGCCCTCAGCAATCACAACCCCGTCAGAAAGCAGGCTGTTCTTGATAGTTGCATCTTTTTCGATACGAACAGGCGGACGTTCCTCACTGCGCGTATGAATAACCCATGTGCGGTCATTCAAGTTCAAAGAGGGCGGTGTTTCCAGCAAGTCCATGTGTGCTTCCCAGAACGCATCCACTGTACCAACATCAATCCAGTAACCACCATACGGGTAAGCATAAACATCCTCGCCCTGTGACAGTAAACGCGGAATAATATCTTTACCAAAATCTTTGTTAGAGTTGGGGTCTGCTTGGTCTTCTTCGAGGGCTTTTTCCAACATATCATAATCGAAAATGTAGACGCCCATATTTGCTAAGTTGCCGGGTGGGTTATCTGGTTTTTCCAAGAAATCCACCACACGCATGTCGTCATCAACATCCATAATGCCAAAGCGACTTGCCTCATCCATCGGCACACGAATTGTACAAATCGTCGCGGCTGCCCCTTTTTCACGGTGATAACGTACCAGCATATCATAATCCATCTGGTAAATATGGTCGCCAGAGAGAATGATGACATACTGTGGTTGTCCTTGTCGCACAAAACTGATATTTTGCGCAACTGCATCCGCTGTACCGACATACCAATCTGTGTCAAGCTCACCCTTATACGGTTGCAATAATTGCACACCACCCGTAAACGTGCGATCCAAATCCCAAGGACGCCCCTTACCAATATGGTCGTTCAAGCTATGTGGACGGTATTGCGTTAGCACCAAGACATCAAAAATATTTGAGTTCACACAATTACTCAGTGCGAAATCAATAATGCGATATTTACCAGCGAACGGTACAGCAGGCTTGGCTCGTTTAATTGTCAGCGCACCAAGACGTGTCCCTTTACCGCCGGCAAGAATAATCGCCTTCGTTCTCATCGTGTTAAGTCCTTTCGTTTCTGTATAGCAGTTTGATATAAATCAATATATTCTTCAGCACTTTTTGTCCAACTAAAGTCTGTCTGCATAGCGCGACGTTGCATTTTGCGCCATGCCTTCGGGCGATTGTAGTACGTATCAATTGCCCAACTTAGCGTCCCTTCTACAGCCTCTGCCGTCTCCCATTCAAAGACAAAGCCTGTACCAACATCCCCATCTGCCGAATCATAGTTCGTGACCGTATCGGCTAAACCACCTGTCTTACGCACAATCGGCAATGCACCGTAGCGCATCGCAACCATCTGACCAATACCACAGGGCTCAAAATGGCTCGGCATTAAAAACATATCACAGCCACCATAAATTTGCTGTGCCAATACCGCATCAAACTCGATGAATGCGCGTACCTTATCACTAAAATCATACGTAAGTTGGCGCAAAGCAGCTTCAATCTCACTATCACCTGTTCCAAGCAAAATCAGTTGCGCATCGGTATCTTCCATCAAGGCACGCAACGCAGGCACAGCCATATCAAAGCCTTTTTGCCACGTCAAACGAGAGACAACACCAATCACAGGTACATCTTCACGCAAGGGCAATCGGGCAACCGATTGAATATGACGTTTATTGGCGATTCGTTGGTCAGCAAACGAGGTTTCGCTGTAATTTGATATGAGATGTGGGTCTGTTGCCGGATTCCACAAGTCAGTGTCAATCCCATTCAAGATACCACGAAGGTCAGGGCTACGGTCATTGATAATGGGTGCAAGCTCATAACCAGCATGCGGATATTTGATTTCTTCCGCATACGTTGGACTTACCGTGTTAATCATATCCGAGTATGCAATGGCAGTCGCTAAAAGATTATCCGTTAAATCATGTTTCTCTAGCAACGAATGTGTGCGTGGTGGAATGCCAATATCCCACATGAAGCCACCCACACCCGCACCTTGATAGGCGATATTATGTATCGTCGTGACAGCCGCTACCTGCGACCATTCCGGTTTATGATGACTCTCATCCAATAAGAAGGGCAAAAGGCTTGTATGCCAGTCACTCACATTGAACACATCAGGAAACCAGCCGAGACGGTCTTGTAATTGCCAAGCAACTGCCATCGCAATCTGATTGAAGAAGATAAAGCGCGGAACATCCCAATTCCAATCAGTGTATACAGAGGTATCGTTACCAAAATAAGGCCAACTCTGCACCAGATAAATGGGCACACCGTCTTCAACACAGGTATATACATCAACCTGACTAACCCCCTTGCGATGGTTAAAATCAAAGCTGAACAATCGGCTAATTTGGTGTTTCTCGTGCGATATAAAGCCATAACCAGGCATAATAACACGCGCATCAACTCCCGCACGTCGCAAGGCGGCGGGCAACGACCCAACAACGTCAGCGAGTCCACCTACTTTCGCAAATGGAACCATCTCTGCGCTTACAATCATTACTCTCATTAATTACTTGCTCCAGTATGAGAACACAGCATCGTTAGCCTGTGTGAGAATGAAACTTAGTGGATTAGTACAGTGAATGATGATGGTGACTTGTTTCCAATCTGTCATTCTGAGTGATATTGGCAAGTGTAACAAATGAGACGCCTCTCGCCAAAAATCGGTATATAACCTCAGTTATGGATAATCTGAAACGTGTTTTTTTGCGATACCATACACAGTTTATTGATGGCTTTTCAGCATCTCAGCGTTTCAGCTTGTCAGCAAGAACCCACCGCATTTGCTGATGGGCTGACTAGCTGATGGCTGATCAGCTCAAGATTGCTGATTGAGCATATTGATAAACAAACAAATCGTTATCCAGAGTTCAGGTTATATAACTCACTCGCGTGTCTGATATACACGAAAATCTATATCCGCAAATAATTTATCGCGCTCGTATAGCTCATCTGCTAACGCAACATTTGGTGTTCCGGCTTCAACACTGCTCACTAACGCTTCAAAACGCTCCAAATGCTGATTGAAACGCTGAATAGCATAGGCTTTTGCTTGATTTGTCGTCACTAGAAATGACCAATCCGAACTTTGCATCAACAGCAATTCGCGTGCCGCCTGTGCCAATACTTTTTCGCTTGCATCATCGGTGTCTGTATGCGTATTCGCTAACTGTTCCATCCGAGCTTCAGCATTATGAATCGGCTCCCACATCCAATGGGTTTCACCATTGTCCCATGTGAAATGCCGTCCACCAGCACCCCATGAACTTTCAGGCAGTTGCAAGGCTTTTTCCGGTGGATACTTTTCGATGATGTCCGATGCAGCTAACACATCAATTTCTTTGTACTCAGAGAGATGGCGCAAGACTGCTCCCAGCCATTCTACGCCCTCAAACCACCAGTGTCCGAACAATTCTGTGTCATAACTCGCCATTACAATGCCCGGACGCCCATCATTCTGCTCATAATATTCGCGCAATAAATCGCCCACAATATGCGAGAAATTTTCTGCGTGTTGTTCTACTTTAAAGCTCGCCCATTCAGGGTGATACAACTCTTTGTCATTCAAATCAACAGGATCGCCGGTCACGCGCCAATATTGCAAGCCACTTGTGCCTGCCTTGCGATGGAACTCCCGATAGTCAAAATCACCAGGATAGCCCCAATCAGCACTCCAGACCTGTTCCCCTGTGCGGGCATTACGTCCCAAAACCGCAACCCCACTATGCGAGTCTGCGTCCTCGCCAGCCGTGCTATCGCTCACATAGTACGCTTCAAAGGTCGTTGTATCACGCGCCGGAGGGATAGTATTATCTGGTATCACATAACGCCGATTGATATTGCCATAGGGACCAATGACATCGCCAGCCGCCACCCCGACAGGTTGCCCACCTGTAACTGTGTGCGTCTCTGCGAAGAATACTTTAATGCCATAACTAGCAAGAATCGCTTCAATACCTTTGCGGGTGATTTCCTTATCATCAATGTACGCTGGACGATATGCACATTCTGGCAGCCAGAATCCTTTCGGCTTACACCCAAATAGACGTTCATACGTCCGTATCCCGATTTCAACCTGTGCGCGAACAGCACTATCTGTACTCAATAGCGGCAGATAGCCATGTGTCGCCGCACTCGTGATAATTTCAATGTAGCCCTCATCCTGTAACTGACGAAAGCTCCCGATGATGTCCCGATTGAATTTCTCATGAAACAATTTTTGGATGCGCACATAATATTCACGATACCAATGCGCGAGGTAATAAAGATGCGCCCGTTCCATATCCATTTCTGAAAGCGACCCCGAATCAGGATTCTCTGTGTCGTTTGGCTCAAAACGTGCTATATCGGCTTCTGCTGCCGTAATCCGCATCTTCAGATAGCTATCAAAATTCTTGAGTACGGTTTCGTCATTCAGTTGTTCAGCTAGAACAGGGGTAATGCCAATAGTCAAGCGAAAAGGGACATTATCAGCTTTCAAGTCAAAGAGGGTATCGAGTAACGGGATATATGTCTCACTTGCCGCCTCATGAATCCATTCTTCCCCATGAGGCCAACGCCCAGCTAGGCGTGCGTAGGGTAAATGGCTATGCAATACGAAAGTGAATGCACCGTGCGTCATGTATGAAACTGCCTCCCGATTTTCTCAAAAACGATTGTACCAACAAAACATCATCTGCTGATATTCGCACATCATATTAATGCGCATGCCCACGAGTATAAAATCGCAAAGTCAGCTTGGCAATGCCATAGGTGTGTTGCGAGGGATGGTCATTCGCACAGTTGTCCCCTGATATAATGTCGTATCAATATCAAGCGTGCCTTTATGTGCATTAACAACCCTTTGCGTTACATATAAGCCTTGCCCCAAACCACGCGGGTCGAGCTTCTTGCCGTTTTCTGTCCGTGCATCCCCACGATAGAACAAATCAAAAATATGTGGCAAATCATCTTCGGAGATGCCAACACCTGTATCTGCAACTTCTACAAAAATCTGATGTGGAGCAGTCGCTTCGACACCGGTTGCCACCCAAACGGTACTCCCAGCCGGACTATACTGAATCGCATTCCGCACCACATTGCTAAATGCCCACCGCAAATGTTTCTGGTCAGCCGTGATTTGTAGCGCGTCTGTTTCTTTTAGCATCAAAATGATTTCTTGCTTATTATCTTGCAAATCAGCAGCAAACCCACTCACCACATCCCAGATAATCGCTTCGACGTCCACGCGGTCATACGCCAGTTGAAATGTCCCACTCGTCATCGCAGACATATCAAGCATCTCTGTTACTAGACGGTCAAGAATATCAACATTCTTGCTAATCATCTCTAGCATACGCCGATTGACAGGCTTATCTTCGGGTGTCGCCAGCAGAATCTCGCTTGCTACACGCATCGGAGCTAGTGGTGTAATAAGCTCATGCGAAATATGCGTGACGAAACTATCTTTCATCTTGTGCGAAATGTCTTTGCTGGTGGCATCACGCAAAATCATCAACGTGCCAATGCGGTCATTATTCTGGTCAGTGATAGCCGCAATCTGCGCACTCACCACCCGATTATCAATTGTGACGTGTGTGGCTTCTCCCAACGGCGCAAGTTCATTACCCATCGTTGGAATGTCGCGCCGTTCGTTGAATAAGACCTTCAACTCACTTGACCAAAAATTGCGTTTCGACCCCAGCAATGTCTCCGCCGCGCTGTTCATCATCACGATACGACCTTCTGTATCCTGCATGATGATACCCTCGCTAATACTGGCGAGAATGCCCTGCAAACGTTGTGATTCGATACTTTGTTCTTGCAGAGCTTGCCGTAATTGACGATTACGCACCTCAATTTTTTCGAGTTGGGTCATCGCCTCCGCAAGTTGCTTATGACGATTCAGCCCGCCATACACACGATTGAAAAGGTCAGCCGTCGCACCACCAAGCTGATGCAAACGCTGTAATACACCACCCATATCATCAGATTGTGTCGGTTGTGGTTGGGTCATGCCTCATCTCCGTGCGGTGGCTGTAATCATCATCTCTTGCCATTATAACTGCACTCAGCGACTAGCGATAATCTTCTCTAGCTCGGCTTTGAGTAATACAAAATCGGGTAGCGGTTTATTGATAACGTGGTCAACACCTGTTTCTTGCTTCAATTCTCGGATTTCATCATCACTCAACGCAAAGGCAGTCATCAACACAATCGGGATATTTTCCATACCGGATGTGTCACGAATGCGCTTAGCAACCTCATCCCCACGATAACCCGGCATACGAATATCCATCAACGCAAATTCGGGCAACGGGTCACTATTGTTACCTGCGTTCACGGCATCCAGAAACGCCCATGCTTTTGCGCCACTCTCAAAAACGACAGTTGTGTGTCCCCACACCTGTGCCATCATCGACACAAGGTTACGAATGTCTTCCTCATCTTCTGCAATCATCCAGTGCAAGATGTGCCTCCAGTTACTTTGAAATCATGAACACGTATGAGAACGTGTGTGATAGTTAAAATAATGATGCAACTAGCATACTAAACGCATTATACAAGATAGATGCCGTTCAGAACCCTTGCCAGTCTTAATTTTGCATAAGCAGCATCGTGCTATTATGATGAGTGAGAGTTAGTAACTATATGGCAATCAGTTGAAAAATCGTTGGCACTCCCTCATAATGGCAGTGTTAAGGTCGTGACAACTATGAAAATGAAAGGGAATATGCCTTGTCTACATGGATGGTAGTTGAAGACGAGCCGGATATTTACGAAGTGTTGCTGGCAATGTTTGAAATGTGGGGTATAGAAGGGGTCGCGTTTGTAGATGGCGAAGAAGCAGTCGCATGGATTGATGATGTGGATGCTGAACGTTTTCAGGGCGAGTTACCAGAATTAGCCTTGCTCGATATTCGCTTACCAGGTGAAGTAGACGGGGTACAAGTGGGCGAACGTTTGCGTAAAAGCCCTGTATTAGGGGACTGTGCTATTGTGCTTTCAACGGCATACAAGCTCACCGATAGCGAACGCGAAGACGCCATGAAAAAATCACAAGCAGACCTGTGGTTGCCGAAACCACTACCCAAATTCAATGCGCTACAAGGCATCCTCGAAGATGTGATAGCGAAACGTCGGGCAGCAAAAGCAGGCGCAGGCGAAGTGGTAGATGGCAAACTCGGCTCAGTAGATACAGCCAGCGCCAATGGTAAAGCTAAAGCCGAAGTGACCACTGAATCTACTGACGACGCATCCTAACGCGATTGTCTACAAACGTGAGAAGGTTTCATAGCTATGCGTAATATTGTGCCAGCGCGTTCGCTTGCAAGGCGTTCGCGTAATTTGATGTTGGGTGCGGTTGTGTTGATTGCATTAGGTGCTGTCGGCATGGTCGTTAGCTTATTCCTAGATACCGTTCCGCTCGAAGTTGCGAATACCCCGAATTTCGACCTCTACCAATTGACAGTTGGTGCGCTATGGTGGCTAGGTATTCTATTTATTATCTTGGGTACTGCGCTCATCATACGTGCTTTCACATGGAAGCGTGATAACCCCATCGCCGCACAAATTGGGGATGTCCTCGCTCGTGAACTCAACCTTGATGACCGTTATGTGTACATTCGTAACCTCAGCCGGATGGCGATTGGCTATGTCGATGCTGTGCTGATAGGTCCGCCCGGTGTGCTTGTCATGCGTGTAACCAATCGTGGTGGGACATATTTCAATGAAGGTTCTAAATGGCTTTCCCAGAAAGACAAAGGTGAATGGAAACCCCTTAGTTGGAGTCCGACTGAGGAAGTTGCCGAAGATGTTGAAAAAATCCGTGAATTTTTGCAAGCACGCAACTTCTCGCAGATTCCCGTCTTTGCTGTTGTTGTCTTCACAGAAGACCAACCCGCGACTCGCGTCACAACAGAAAGCCCAGTTGTGCCTGTCTTGCAACCACAAGAGATGACCTATGGCTTAGACCATACCTACTTTGCAGACCACAATCGCTTAGACCAACCTACTGTCAACAAGGTCATCAAAACCCTATTCGGTTAGGATAAATCTCGATGGCGACAACCTTATTACAAGCCCGTGTCGGCGCGGGTAAAACGGAAGCGGCGCTCAAAAACTTGTCGGCAGTTATCTCTAATCCCGATAAACCCTTCATGAAAGTGTGGGTGTTGCTTGCCACCACACGACAAGAAGTCGCCTTCCGGCAACGCCTCATAGATTTGCAAGATGGACGTGGCGTCTATTTCAACGCCGAGTTTTTCAATTTCTATGACCTCAATGCGCGTTTGCTCAATCTTGCCGGACAACCCCCACGCCGCATTAACGAACCAGCACGGCTGGGCTTGATGCGACAGGTGCTTTACAGTCTGCGAGACGATAATAAACTCCCAACCTTCACGCCAATTTTGCGCACATCAGGTTTTCTGCGTGTCGTCGCCGACCTCATCTACGAACTCAAGCAAAATCGTGTTTTCCCAGAAACTTACTTAGACGCCGTGCAATCACAAAAAGACCGCGAACTGGCGCTCATCTATGACCGCTATCAATCACTCATGCAAGATTACGACCTTGTTGACCGCGAAGGTGAGGGTTGGTTAGCACTCGAAGCTATCGAAAATAGTCCCCAACTCGCCACTGATGTGGATTTGTTGCTTGTAGATGGCTATGATCAATTCACGCCCGTGCAATCCGCACTTCTAGCACAACTATCCTCACGCATTGATGAGGTTCTGATTACGCTCACTGCGCCACCCGGCGATGCCCAATCGAATGATGCACCTGTTGTTATTGGACGCCGTTTCATCGACGCACGCAACAATCTAAAAGCCATCCACGAAACGCTGGCTGTGCCGTTTGCCGTTGATACCATAGACGAACCCCTCACAGACCGTCATCCTGATTTAGTAGCCCTCGCGCAAAATATTTTCTCTGATACCCCAAAAGTTACCGTGACTGATGGCTTCACAATGGTCGAAGCACCCGAAGCGCCGGAAGAAGTCCAAGCAGTCTGGCGCAAAATTAAACGCTTGTTACTATCAGGTGTCCGTCCTGACGATATTCTAGTCGCTGTGCGTGATTGGGGACGCTACTACCCGCATATGGAACGCTACACCTATGCTTACGACCTGCCCGTATTGCTCCATTATGGCGACCCACTAGCAAATAATCCTGCCATCGCTGTTCTCATGACTACCCTCATGCTCGCAGGTAATGACCCCGAAAGCCCATCTGCTTTTCGGCGTCGTCCTCTGTTAGATGTACTGCGTTCACCCTATATCGCAGTGCCTGGCATAACGGATGAGATGATTGACGCGCTTGACCTCATCAGTCATGAACAACAAGTACTTGGTGGACGCCAAAATTGGCTCAATGCTATCGACGCCGCCTCTGATGAATATTACGATGAAGATGGTGAGCTACAAGAAGCCATCATCGACTTAGAATTTGGTATGGAAATCTCAGTTGCGCTTGAAGCCTTTTTTGAGAAAATAACACCAGACCAAAGTGCAACCCATCAAGACTATGTAGCATGGCTAGAAGACCTCATAGGCGAAGACCCTGTTAATGACCCTGATGACCGTGTAGAAGACCTCGATGTAGAAACGATTGCTATACAACCACACGATACTTACACGCTCAATATCCCGACTTGCATCCGTAACTTGCCGACGACAGCCCATGCAGACCGTATTTTACGCCGTGATGTCGCCGCGATGAATCAGTTTAAAGAGATTTTGCGCGGTATCCTGACCGTACAAGAGTTTTTGCGCGGTGTCCTACGAGATAGCACGAAACAACTTTCTTGGCGCGATTTTTTGGCTGATTTACAGACAGGTGTCAAAAATGATCGTCCTGTACAACGACATCCCGGGCGTTCAGGACGGGTACTCGTCACCACAGCTACCGATGCACGCGGACTCCCGCACGACCACATGTTTATCTTAGGCTTATCAGAAGGTATCTTCCCGGCAGATATTCCAGAAGACCCGCTCTATCTCGATACCGAACGCAAAGCCCTCAGTGAGCGTGGTGTTACCTTACAAACACAAGCTGAACGTGCCGACGATAGCGGTATTTTTTACGAACTCATTAGCCAAGCACGACAATCCTTAACCCTGTCACGTCCGCATGTGCGTGATGGCAAGCAATGGGTAGAAAGCCATCTGTGGCGTATGTCAAAAGATGTGTTTGCGGATTTACCTGTGCAACATATTGGCATCGGTGAAATACCAACCGCCGACACGATTGCTACCCTTGCCGAAGCAGAAATCACACTCGCACACCGGCTTTCGAGCAATACCCGTGATGAAACTACACGTCAATTACATCAGTGGATTACCCAAACCGACGCCCAACGCTGGCAACGTATTAACCAAGGGCGCACGCTGGAAACAGGTCGCCTCTCGTCAGGGAGTCCCTACGACCCCGCGACAGGTTATATCCAACATCCCGATATACTCGAAATCATCGCGGATACCATTGACACAGACTACACATGGAGCGCAACACGACTGAGTTCGTATGGCGCATGTCCGTATCGCTTTTTTGCGAGTTACATGCTCAAGCTATCATCACTCGATGAGCTTGAAGAAGGCATGGACGTTCTACAACGCGGCACGCTCAATCACAGCATTCTAGAGAAAACCTATCGCGCTATCCGTGACGAAGGCATTGTTATCACACCCGATAATCGTCTTGATGCCATTGATATTCTGCACGAAATAGCAACAGAAGTTTTTGAAAATGCACCCCGCGACCTGAACTTCCGTCCGACAGCTTTGTGGGTCAACGAACAAGATGTTATTCTGCGCCAACTTGAAAAATTAGTGGAACAAGACTTCTCGTCTGATGCACCCCTCAATAAGTTCATGCAATCCCCTGATGGCGAACGGCGGATCTATCGCCTAGAGCAACGCTTTGGTGGCGAAAAATATCCACTAGACATTCCACTGGATGACACAGGCGAACATACGATTCGCGTGCGCGGGAGCATTGACCGCATAGATATAGTCGATGATGACCGTCTTGTTGTTGTTGATTACAAATCGGGTACAACGGGCATCGCTGTATCACAGATGGAGCAGGGCAAAAATTTCCAGATGATGGTTTACCTGCTGGCACTCCATACTATTCTCCAGCAAGAAAAACGCTCACTCCGCATTGCAGGGGGTATGTTCTGGCATATCCGCAACCAGAAAGCGAGTGGCAAAATGTCTTTCTCGGATAATGTGACAGAAAATGAGAGCATCCAACTAGCACAACAGCACATTACAAACTACCTACATAATATGCGTGAAGGCGATTTCCGCGTGCATCCTACCGCGCCATCAGGTAACAAATGCACGAGCTATTGCGAATTTTACCAACTATGTCGCCTTGCCAATACCAACCAGTACAAAAAAGATGCCTGACCAATCCCAAGCACTGAAAGGCACGCCCTATGCAATTCACCGATGAACAAGCCAAAGCCATCCAGACAGATGATAAAAACTTAATCGTTGTTGCAGGGGCAGGCTCAGGCAAAACCCGCGTACTAGTAGAACGTTATCTGCATTTGCTAGATACCCATCGGGATTGGCGTTTGAATGCACTGGTTGCGATTACTTTTACCCGTGCCGCTGCCCTTGAAATGCGCGATAGGGTGCGTAAAGCACTCGAAAAACGGGTGCAAGATGCCATACCTGCTACTGATGAACATGTTCACTGGTCGCGTTTACTCGCTCAAATGGATAGCGCCCGTATTGATACCATCCATAGCATGTGTGCGACTATTCTACGTGCCAATGCAGCTGAAGCCGCCGTTGACCCTCAATTTGAAGTGCTTGAACCTGTGGAATCCGCATCTTTGCTCAATGATGTGATTCAAAGCACGCTCTACGAAATTGGTGAAAATGATACAGACGATCTCGCGCCTCTGTTCAGCGAATACGACCTGTATAACATCACAGAAGCGCTCATGGATGCTGATTTACTCTGCGCACCGCTTGGCACAGTCCCTGACGCACAGACGTTGTTTGAAAGTTGGCAAACGGATTGGGCAATCTTCGCACGCGATGAAATCCAGCGCGTGCGCAATACACCTGAATTAGCAGATGCGCTCGATTGGCTACACGCTGTTGTACCACCCGCGGGCGACAAACTAACTGACATAATTGAAACCGTGCGTGAATTGTGGGTCATTGCTATAGGCGACGATATAGAAAATGCCTTCCTCGCGCTGTCAAAAATTGATAGCACGATTAACTTGCGAGGTGGGTCAGCGAAAAACTGGGGCACGAAAGAAGTTCTTACAGAATCAAAAGACTATTTGCGTGCAATGAATGATGCTGTCAAAGACATCATGAAGACCATAGGCGAACCCCCAGCTGATAACGACCAACGCGGTGCAGAAATGCTCGTGCGCTGGCACAAATTACTCGCACGGGTGCAAGAAGTGTATCAGCAAGCTAAAGCAGATGCCTCGTATCTCGACTTTGACGACCTCGAAAAACGGACAGCGAAACTTCTTGCGGAAAATGAGGCTGTCGCACAACGTTACAGAGGTAATGAATTTAAGCAATTGCTGGTAGACGAATTTCAAGATACCAACGACGCTCAGTGGACAATTGTGCGCGGGCTGACCGACTTTGAGAATGATAGTGCCTTATTCCTAGTAGGCGACCCCAAACAGAGCATCTATGCCTTTCGTGGCGCAGATGTCAGCGTGTTCAATGCCGTGCGCGAAGAAGTGGCACAACACAGCAATGGTTTAGATTTACCCCTCTCTCAATCCTTCCGCACGCATCACGGCTTGGTAGATACCTTCAACAGCCTATTTTCTCAAATTCTCACGCGCAATGAAAACAGTCCGGTCAGCAAATATGAAATCCAATTCGACAAAGACATGACGGCTTTTCGGCAAGCCATCCCTGACCTTGATGCGACTGTGTATGCGCCTCTCGAATTGCTTATACAACAGAATGCCGCCAGCTCCCGAAGTGATGATTACATCGGTAGCACTGACCGTCGCTTATGGGAAGCACAGGCAATTGCCCAACGATTACAAGCCTTAAAAGACAAAGGTGCGCTAATTCATGACCCCGAAACAGATAGCCTGCGTCCTTTTGCCTATGGTGATGCCGCAATGCTGTTTCAATCGACCACTAACATCGGGCTTTACGAAGATATTTTCGAGGCAATGAACATCCCGTTTGTGACAGTCGCCGGACGTGGCTACTACAATCAGCAAGAAGTGTGGGATGTTCTGAATTTGCTCAAGGCATTGCATAACCCAGCCGACAATTTATCACTCGCATCTGTCTTGCGTTCCCCTATGTTCAGCTTCACCGATGAGATGTTGTTTGCTCTGCGTCAATTACGCGATGAGGAAACAGAAAAACGTCTCACACTCTGGCAAGCAATACAAGCAACCGATGTTCCTTTGCTAAGTGACCACCAGCACAAGCAATGCGCGGATGCCTTCGACTTGTTAGCTCGTTTGCGTGTGCTTGCTGGGCGCACATCCATCGCTGAATTTTTACGCTTGGCATTGTCAGAGACAGGCTATCTTGCCACACTCACAGGCTTGCCCAATGGGACTCGCTTACGGCGCAATGTCGAAAAACTCATCGCCATCGCACAAGAAAGTGGCAAAATAACGCTCAGTGAATTTGCCTACTATCTCAATGACCTCACTGACCGCGAAGTTCGTGAATCCAAAGCGGCGCTCGATACCGAAGGCGCAGTGCAATTGATGACGGTTCATGCCAGCAAGGGCTTAGAATTTCCGGTTGTCGTGCTAGTTGATGCGGGGTGGTCGAATAATCGTGGCACAAATGCACCTGTCCTATTCGATACAGCGACAGGGCAGTTAGCATGCAAAATTTACGATGATACAGAAGCAAGTTACAAGCCAACATTTCCGTTCATGCGTGCTGAACACTTGCAAAAACTACGCGACGATGCCGAACGAAAACGCTTACTCTATGTCGCCGCAACCCGTGCGCGAGATTGTCTGATTATCAGTGGCGAAGTTGGTATCAAAAAAGATGGCGACCTCTCTATTTTTGGTTGGCTCGAACTCACCATGCAAGAGCTCGATATAGACGACCTTTCAGAGATGCGAGATGGTTACACTTTCGATTATGCAAATGATGGCAAAGTGCGCGTGCATCTCCCTACATTCGATAACGCATCTATTCGTGCGTTACAAAGTAGCGATGAAGTCATGGTATGGCGTGAACTGGATATACACGAACCCGTTGACCCACCTCCATTAACGCCCCCTGTCATTGTGCCGGAGCAACGTCTCTTAGGGCATATCTCCGCGACCCAACTGGCGAATATCGGGGGCTACCGTTACGGCAATGATGATAATTCACGCCGTTTTTATCGCCAAACCGTTCGTCGTCACATCATAGACGATACCTCAGCCGTGATTGCTGATGTCGCCCGCACCCGCGAACCCAAAGTTCGTCCGCGCCAGCTAGGTGAAATCGTCCACGAGGCATTGCGTTATTGGCGTTTCCCAGAACAACACGCGAATATCGACGCTATTTTGCGCAGTTACGCATGGCAACAGAACATCACAGACAGCGCGCAAGTCGAAGATGCTGTCCGACGCGCCCATAACTTATTAGAAAAATTCCAGCAAAGTAAGCTCTACCAGCGTATCAGTACAGCCCGTGACGAAAACGCACCCTACTACCCTGAATTGCCGTTTATCTACCGCACCGACAAGCGCATTATTCACGGTGTCATTGACTTGCTGTTCAAACATGGTGATGAGTGGCATCTTGTAGATTATAAAACGAGTACGGTGCGCGGTGGCTATGCCAACATCAAATCACACGCCCAACGCTATCATTTGCAGGTCGGCGTCTATGCGGCGGCAGTCCGTCAAGAACTTCAACAACAGACCCCGCGTGTATTCATCCACTACATACAGTATAATCGTACTGTAGAAGTCCTGACGGAAGTCTGGCAACGTGAACTTATACAATTAGAAAAGTACATTGGTGATTTATTAGGTGACATCTGATGCTCAAAACTATTTTTGGCGAATTGCCCGCATGGGCGCGTAAGAGCAACCCCTTATTGCGCTATCAACTTAAACGACAAGGTGATGATGCCCGCCCTAAAGTGAGTACGATTATCATGTGGGTTCTGGGTTTATCCGTCATCTTAGTAGCAAGTGTATTTTACAATACCAACGGTTTACAGCGTCCGCTACAAATCCCCTATAGTGTCGAAATTTGGCAGATATTGCTTTATCCCTTGTTGGGCATACAACTCGTGATGCGTATAGCGGGTGTCTCAATGGGGGTTGGTGCTGTCTCTGACGAACGACAACGGCAAACATGGGATAACCTGCGTGCAACCGAACGTGGCGCAGAACTCGGTGTGCGTTCGCGCTGGGTAGCAGTTTTTTATCGCTTGCGCGGATTGCTCCTCACCGTGACGATAGGGCGCATCATTTTACTGGGTGCCTTGCTCTACGAAGCGACCTCCGCACAGGGCGCCATTATCGATTTGTGGACAGCGAGCGCCTTGCCATCGGTATCCATGCAAGTCGGGATACTTGTCGTCTCAGCGTTCATGACAGCCTTTCTCGTTTTGCCGTTCACGGGATTAGGCATTGATATTGCGCTTGGTTTGTGGATTTCGACATCGGTGCGTAACCGTGCTTTTGCCGCAATTCTACAATTACTTGTTGTGCTATTCCGTATTGGCACGACACTTGGCTTTTTCTGGCTGGCATGGCGTTTCACCAACGAAGAACTCGAACTCAGCAATGAACTCGCGCTCTTTGTATTGGGTGCTAATGCTGTACTAGGGGATTTAGGCTTGATGCTCAGTCAATTGCAAACTTCTGCGCAACAATGGGCATTTGTGCCGAATAGCCTATTTTTGGGCTTAGTGATGCTACTGATAATTATTTTGCAAGGGGCGTTCGTCAGTGCCATCCTCACCAGAGCCGGACGCACTGCCGAAACCCGCGAATAATATCTACTACAACGCCCGCGCCGAAATAATGTACTCAGCCGTTGCCGCATTGGTCGCCAACGGCACATTATGCACATTGCAAATGCGCAGTAAGCCCTGAATATCGGGATCATGTGGATGCTTGCCGAGCGGGTCAACGAAGAAAAAGACGGCTTCAATGTCGCCTTCAGCAATTTTCGCCGCAATCTGTGCATCCCCACCCAACGGACCTGATAACATGCGCTCAATCTGCAAATCTGTCTTTTCGGCAATCATCCCGCCAGTGGTATTTGTACCTATCAGGTCATAATGAGACAGCACATCGAGATGCGCGTTCACGAATGCCAGCATGTCGTCTTTTTTGCCATCATGCGCAATCAGCGCCACTGTTTTGCGTTCGCTCATTGCAAGCCCTCTTGTAAATCGTTCATGATGTCATGTGTCCATTTTTCGATGCGTGCGCCAAATGCCAATGGACGGTGATAAAACGTTGTGCCATAGCGTTTTTTGTAGCGTTCATTAATCGCAAAGGCTTGATGATAATATTGTTCAAGCTGTGCCATAATCGCTGACCAAGGACGGGTTTCGGCTTCTGCCCGTGCATTCAGCGACATCTGCTGGAGCATATCACGGTCTTCTTCGAGCTTCGCGGCTGCTTCCGCAAAGGCTTCTTGCGTGTGACGCACAACATAACCAGTACGTCCTTCGCCCACTAATTCATTGACTGCGCCCTCGTCCGTGACAACAGTCGGTAAACCGGATGCCATCGCCTCTTGCACAACTTGCCCGAATGTCTCATTCGGACCTGGGAAGAAAAACGCATCCGCACTCGCAAAGGCAGTCGCAAGGTCATCTTTGAACATATAACCCATGAAATGCGTGCCTGTACCTGCAAACAAGGCTTCCCATTCTTCGCGCATATGACCATCACCAACAATCGTTAGGGCAACACCCTGCACATCTGCGACCTTACGCAATAAATCAACTCGTTTTTCGTTTGCCAGCCGTCCAACAAAAATCGCCAGCATTGAATTGGGGTCACGCCCATTCAGCATCTTGTCGCGCATCTCTTGTGAAAAATGGGAGGGATGGAAACGCTCGATATTCACCCCACGTCCCCACACGCGCAAGCGCCGAAAACCATGTTCGCGCAAACTATCGCCAACCATCTGCGAAGGTACAAGATTGATATGACAGCCATTGTGCAAATACCGCAACCATCCCCGCACAGGATGTTGCATGAACGGCATGCCATAGTGAATCGCATAGCCCGGCAAATCGGTTTGATAATTGGCAACGACGGGGATATTCATCTCGCGTCCGATGACCATCCCGCTGACAGTCATTAGCGCCGGACTTGCCAGATGAATGAGGTCAGGCTGAAATTCTTGTAATCGTTTAGCAATATGAGGAATCGGCAATGCCATCCGTGTTTCAGTGGCTGTGGGTACAGCAAGCGAAGGTAACGGCACAACCTCACTATCACCGACACTATCAACGGCAATATCAGGACCAAACACGATAACTTCGCGCCCTGTCTCTTGCAGGTAGCGCACCGTTAAATACGATGTTTTGCTGACACCATCAACTTTCGGCAAAAATGACTCAGTTAAGACCGCCACCCGTTTTGCTGGTGCGAGATTCAGGGGTTTATCGGGGTCGATGAGTTGGTAATCCCCGAAGAGATCATCGCCTTGCGTTTCCGTTCGTGCTTCAAATAGCCGACGTAATCTGTTATCGACCATGGTGTACCTTTGGCTTGTGTGGACTGTTGTAGTAGGGCATGGCGTAAATCATCTGCAGAGCGTCCGGCGAAGGTAGTTTCACCTGTTCCAATCGCGCCCAGCGTATGAGCATCACTGCCACCTGTCACTGCAAGCGATATTGTACGCGCTAATCGTCTCGCTAACCAGTTAAAACCTGTACCAGCAATACCTGCATTATGAATTTCTACACCATCGAAACCCATATATTCTAACACCGATGGCTGGCGTAAGGTGCGGATTCCCTGTTTTATATGGCAACTGAGAAAGGGATGCACCGGATGAGCAAGAATGGCAAGCCCACCAACTTCGTGAATAGCTTGCACAGTTTCGCTCAAGGTCATCTGTGATGGAATGGGTTCAGTGACCCACAAAGCTAAAATGTGTCCTGTTCGCGCACTCACTTCTACGCCCGGAATAATATCAAACGGGTAAAAATGATTGCGCTCATATGCCCATAAACTGGCATCAAGCGTATCGTGGTCAGTGATAGCAATGGCGTTCAAATGGGGGCGATGTTTGCGCACGAATTTGAGTAACTCTGATACCGATGGACGACCATCACTGGCATCTGTGTGCATGTGTAAATCAGCCCGACCTTCTGTGATGTGTGCTGTGCGAGAATCTGTTTCTTGGGAAGAATGCGTCATTGAGCGAGCCTTGCGCTTGATGTGGACAGTGCGTAACGATGATACCGAGTCTGTACTAAGACTAGGTTACGCCCAAATCACTGTTTGTTAAGCATATGTTGATGATAGCTTAACTCTATTTGCCAAAGATTAATGTGGGCGCAGTTGTGCGTTTAGATATATACTCTGTGGCATGGGATACAACGATCCACAAAAACCGCGCCCATTGCGTAATTGGATACTCTTTTTTGCCTTGTTCTTTGTCATCATGATTGGAGCAGGGCTTGCGACGTATATTGCAGGTACAGTTGGCATTCGTCCTGCACCAGATGGACAACTAGATACTGCTTTGCTCATTACCCCTGTTGCTACCATTGATGGTACGCCCATCAACCGTTTTGCACAAATTGACCCTGTTATCGCCAATTATCTCGATAGTGCGCCTTCTAACTATGGTGTCGCGCCGGAGGGTATTCTTATTCAGCCAGTCGGCATTTACCTCCCGCGCAGTGGCGATACTCAATTTGAACTCGCAGACCCAACCGATTTCCCGACACCTTTGCCGTTCCCAACATCGCCCCCTTTGCCAACACCCGCACTGCCAGATTTACCAACCGTTATCCCGACTGATGCACCAGTGCCACAAAATACAACATCTAATACAGGCGTTGCACCCCTAGCCACCGCACCAGAAAACGGACGGGTATTGCCCTATGCAGGCTCAGGCTGTGCGCCAAGTGGTTTGCCTGTTGATGGCATTCTGACCCAACGTTATCACCGTTATCACAGTGGCATAGATATTGGCGTACCACTCAATACCCCCGTCATCGCAACCCACAGCGGACAAATTACCTATGCAGATTGGAGTACCGTCGGCTATGGCTATCTCGTCATCGTGCAAAATGATATATTCATCACATATTATGCGCATAACAACTCGTTCAACGTTACTACAGGTGATTTTGTCGGGCAGGGTAGTATCATCGCGTGGAGCGGTAGTACAGGCAACAGCACAGGACCTCATGTACACTATGAGACACGCCTCAATGATATTCCACTCGACCCACTTAGCTTCAGTTCGCGTGGATACCCATCCTGTTAACGCGCAAAATTCACAACACCGCATATAATGACCATAACAAACTAAACGACTATGACCCATCGAGAGAATCCGGTGAATCCAACACCCCGCCCCCAAAGAACCAAACGCACATTTTTCTTGTCTATGCGCTGGCGCTTCATGTTACCCATCGTCATCATCGTGACCTTAGTAGCGATGTTTGGTGCATATTGGTTAGCGACCAGCATGACAGCAAATTTCGCCACCACCGAGAGCAACCTACTTGTCCAAAATGCGCAGGCAGTCAATAACCGTGCCGTCACGCTCTACGAACGCCAACGCTCAGAAGCACAGCGCGTCGCGTTCACGCAAGGCATCGCGGAGAATATCATCAGCAACGATGTCTCTGCCTTGCACGAAACACTAGAGGCACTCGCCCGCACCGCATCGCTAGATAGTATCATCGTCACTGACCCAGCCGGACGTGAGGTAGCAGGGGTGTTGCAGGTGCGCAATAGCAATCCTGTTGATTATGCTATCAGCACAAAATTTGACCTGTCTACGAATGTACAAGTACGCGCTATCATTGATGATGCCCAAGCAGATACGACAGGCTTCCTACAAACCCCGCAGGGTTTACATATGATGGTTGCTGTTCCAATCATCAATGATGGCTCATTCGCAGGGGTTGCCTTAGTTGGACGGTGGTTGCCGACCCTTGTAGAAGGCTTACAATCAAGCGCCGTTGCTGATGTCACCATCTATGACCAAACAGGTATACCCTATTTCACAACGATCGAACTCACCACACAAACGCTTGAAGACCTGACTATTGCCGATACAACCGTTGAACAAACACTCACCGCAGATACACCCATCACGGCAACCATCACTATCGACCAAACACGCTATCGCACGCTCTACACGCCCTTTACTTATGGCAATCAGACAGTCGGCGTACTAGCAACCACTGCGCCGGATACCGTGCCTTTTGTCAGTTCAGCCGGACGCCAAGTATCCGCTATTTTCGTGGCAATTCTCGTTGGCGTAACCGTCTTGGTCGTGTTCGCAATTGTCAATCGCTATGCCATTCGCCTAACTCGTGTGCGCAATATAGCCCATGCGTTGACCGTTGGTGAACGACGCGCCCGTACAGGCATGAAACCTGCTGATGAAATTGGGTCAGTCGGCGCGGCACTCGATAATTATGCTGCTGCCACGCAATTCCGCGAAGACCGTCTGCGCAAGCAACTGTGGCAACAACGCCGCGAACGTAACTATGTCATGGCTGTTTTTGAGGCAATTCCCGAAGGTGTCGTTGTGCAAGATAAAATGGGCGAAGTTGTGATGGTCAATGACCGCGCCAGAGAATTTCTCGGTGCGCAAGCCAATTTAGAGCAAGACATGCACATCATCAGCGCAGAAGTGAAAAAGCAACTTGGGCGCGAAATCGCAGCCGGCATTTATGCACTAGGCGACCCCCAAAGTATCGAACGCAATGGTCGCATGCTCAGTGCGCAAGCCGCCGCCGTTGTTACGCGCAACCAACATCGTATCGGAACAGTCATGCTCCTACGCGACATCACTGCCGATGTTCAGCAAGCACAAGCCCGTGATGCCTTCCTCTCGCAATTAGCATCTGATGTGCAACAACCGCTTGCCTCACTCGCACATAGCAAACCATCGCGCAAAGATAGCACTGTGACTGACTTTGCCCGCGAAGTTGGGCGTCGTGCGGCATTATTGCAGAAAATGATTGTCGATATGCACGAACTCACCCGTTATAACACCGAACAAGCAGAAGAAAATCAACGTCCATTACGAGTAGAAACCTTACTCTACGCCGTTGCTAACGATTGGCGTCAAATTGCGCAAGCAGCAAATCTTGAATTACAAATCATCTTTAACGAGACAGGGCATTACATACTCGGTGATGAGCGTCGCCTACGTTATGCCATCGGCAATATCGTTGATAATGCCATCAAATACACGCCATCGGGTGGCAAACTCACACTCGAAGTCAAAGAGACAGATGATAAACGCCGAATTTTGATGCGTGTACGTGATAGCGGGGTAGGCATCTCCAAAGAAGATTTACCCCATATTTTCATGCCCTTTTATCGTGGGACACCGCGCCGTGAAGATGGCACAGTGATTCGTGTGCCAGGCATGGGACAGGGCTTACCACATGCGAAACAAGTCATCGAAGCACATGGCGGCATCATGAAAGTCCAGAGCAGTGTTGGCGTTGGGTCAGCAGTAAACTTCGGGCTACCACTGACCAGTGGGGAGAGTTATACGATACCCTTCCTTGAAGATGACATCATGGAAGGGCAAACCGTACAATTATCAACTGTCCGCCGAGACGAAAATCACCGACCATGAATATAAAAACGCTCTTTCGTAGGGTCGCACTTCTGTGTGCCTGCTACTAGTCTTCTGGCTCCAGTGTCCAGATATACGCAATTAAATCGTATACCTCTTGGTCAGTCAGAATACCATCGTAAACAGGCATCAGACCTTCTTGATAGCCCTCAACGACGTGCATGTTGGCATACCGAATCGAGTTGTATGCGTAAGTGAATGCACCTTGCCCTTCGACTCGTGTACCCGCTACCTCACTATAATTCACCAAACCTGGACCCACTTGACGTTGTGAGCTATCCGCTAAATGGCAAGTAACACAAGTTGGAACAAGGTTTTCGTTGTACAGCAATGCGCCATTCTCTGCGTCTGCACGGTCAACATTCGCCGCAATAACCGCTTCCGCAGGCGTAATGCCTGATTCAACAGCCGTTGGTTCTGGCGCAACCAATGTCAACGATGCGGTAGCCTCTGCTGTAGCTTCTTCCGTCATTTCTACTTCTGGCGTAGTTTCTTCTGTTGCTGAACCAACTTCTGTGTTTGCAGAATCGTCAGCTTGTCCACCACATCCCATTAAAAATGCCATCATCACAACAGCAATAAGACCGTTCATTGTCCGATATAACATATGACCCCACATTTCCTAACCACAAGTATTTTTGTTGATAGTGTATTGTAACGCAAAAAGAAATAAATGTACCTGTGAAAACACGTAAAAATGAGCAATCTCATCACGAGGTTGCTCATTTGTCACACGAAATGATGATTAGTTGTTATTCTCCAAGTGAAGATAAATACGCCACAAGGTCGTAGAGGTCGTCTTCACTGATGATGTCACTATAATTTTGTTGCATTATACCCTCAAAGTACCCCTCAACAATAAAAGTATTGGGTGCAACGATGCTATTGTAAATATGACTCCAAGGCCCCGGTTCATCAATAATGCCGTCGTCAATGCGCTCTATTGTGCGCTGGAACAAGCCCCATTGATTTGGTCCAACACCAGGAGGACCTTCAGGCTCTTCAACCACATAATGGCAAGCATTACAATTGTTTGCAACAAACAATTCTTCACCATTCGCCACATCTGCATTCGCAATTTGTTCACGCAACGGGTCACCTGCACCGATTTCAGTTGGCATGGCATCAATCGTTGCTTGTGCATCTGCTGTAGCAACTGCATTCGCTGCATTGGTTGCTTCCGCGATAGCTGTTACTGTTGCATTGGCATCGCTTGTCGCTTGGATAGCCGCTTCTGTCGCTTCAAAATCCACCGTCGGCGATGGCGTAATCGTAGGCGTATTCGTCGGGATAATCGCGCCCTCAGTCAATAAACCTTCTAATGTTGCTGTCCGTGCGAGTGATACAGCCGTTGCATCTTGGTCATATTCTGGAATTGCCACCGTACCACAGGCAACAACGGTCAAAGCAAGTGCGACTAACGCACTTACTATCATTGCATAGCGTTTCATAAGCCTCTTCTTCTCATAATTGATTAAGCTGATTGTGAAAACCTGCACTTAGTACAAAAATTATAACGGTGCTTGCAAGCTCTGACAACAGTGCTTAGAGGCATTTCGCGCTAAAAACCAGTTGTTTCGGGGCGACGGTATTTCACTAGCCGTTGCAATAGCTTCAATTCATACGGTGCAGAATAAAATTCAAGTTGATAGCGCCACCCGCTGACGGTCTTTAATAGAGAACGCATCGCGCCCTGCAAACGGGTATCTGTCACGGTTGGGTAGAAGGCATTCACCACTGTTTCAAAGTTACGGATTTTGCGCCGAATGGGGTCTTGTGACCAAGGGGTGCCAGGATTACGTCGCAAGGCTTTCTCTGCCCATTCATCCGATGCCCAATCTTGCAATGTCTCTGGAAATGTGAATCCCTGTGCAATCGCTTCTTGCATCAGCGCACTCTCAAAATTGGCGACAGGCGTATACATATAGAGAATAATTTCCGTTGCCGGATTAATCGCTTTCACTTTGCGGATAAAGCGGATACTGCTTTCAATGCTCTCTACAGGGTCGGGTGGCGTTCCCAGCACAAAAGATAGTTCTGGCACGATACCATGTCGTCTCATGCGCTCGACAATGCCGAGTGTCTTGTCGATACCACTTGTTCCACCTTTGTTCATGAGTTCGAGTGTTTCATCGTCGCCTGCTTCTGCACCCATAAATACCATTTTTAACCCACTGGATGCCAGAATCTCGAAACTCTCTTCACTGTAATTCATGAGCGTATCGGCACGTCCCAACGCCCACCAGTTAATATTTAACTCGCGCATTGTTTCGGCAATCGCTACCGCACGCCCTTCCTGCACGAAAAAATCCATATCATGAAATTCCATGCCATCAATCGCGTGATGCTCTTTTAGATAGCGCATCGTTTTGTTAACCCGTTCGGCACTCTCCGCAGACCAGCGACGCTTTGCCAACGGCACTATCGCACAGAAATTGCACGCAAACGGACAGCCCCAGCTCGTATGATGCGAAAATACACGCTCACCGAGATAGCTACTACCGATATACGGTTCGATGTCGATTTTGTCATAGGGATAGCTCGGTAAATTATTCAGGGGCGCAACAGGGGCTTTTGGCATCAATACAAGTTCACCGTCTTGCAAATAAGCAAGTGATGAAACAGCTTCTAAATCACCATCACCATAAAACGCATCCACAAATTGCCGGAACGGAATTTCTCCCTGCCCGATAATCACGTAATCAATGATGCCACTCTCAAGACACAGCTCATAATGATGACTCGGAAAATACCCACCCCAGAGTATCGTGATGTCTGGTAGGGCAGTCTTGATAGCTTCACAAACAGGCACAGCTTCGCGCAATTGGGGTCCCGGCATCACGGATACGCCAAGTAATTGCACATTGTTTTCTTTTACCAGCCGGATAATATCCGCCGCTGGATTATCGGTCAGATTACCATCTATCAGAATAAAATCATAATCGTTACCAAGCATCGCCGCCACCGATAGCAACGACATCGGCAAGCGTTGTTTTCCTGGTGATGTACTAATTGGGTTATAGAGTAAAATTGTCTCGCGCATCGCGTCATGTTCCCCTGTTAACTACCACATTATACTGAGTATGACAGCAGAGATGAATATACGCCACAAAAAAGCAGAACTAACCTACTTGCTCAAATCACATAAATACGACTATGATAGATAACCACTATCAACCAACCAGTGAGGTGCAATGATGAAATTAGCAGAAGCACTTATTCAACGTGCCGATGCCCAAAAGCGTGTTCAACAACTGCAATCTCGGTTGGCACGTAGCGCAAAAGTACAAGAAGATGAACAACCACCAGAAGACCCACAGGCACTATTAGCAGAAGTTGATACTGTTCTGGCAGAGCTAGAAACGCTCATCAAGCAGATTAACCGCACTAACGCGACCACAGCGTTTGATGATACCCGCACATTAACCGATGCCCTAGCTGAACGTGATATATTGATGCTCAGGCGTCAAGTTCTCAATACTCTAGTTAACGCAACACAGCCGGATATGCGCTATGGAAGGATGGAGATTAAGTATATGGCTACTATTAGCATTGCAGAAATACAGTCTCAGATAGATGCGCTTTCTCGTGATTATCGAGAGCTAGATACTGCCATTCAACAATTGAACTGGACAATTGACCTCATCGAAGACTAAAAATAACGAAGTCGGTAACAACATGTATCAGGGTGCTGTATAAATTCCCGTACTTGGTCGGGAACCATAAATGACCATTTATAAAGTCTTCGGACTTTTCGCGTGCGTGAGTAGCACAGCTTATCATTGTCATACTCAGCATAGGGTATTGCGCACATGTAAAAGGGCATTGTAACTACCGTATACAGAACTGATTTCATGTTGTGAGGGTGGGTTCGGGGACTTCAATTGAGCAAGACGAGCGTGTTTCAACATGGGACATCACATTGACCCATACCCCACAGTCTTATAGAATGACACTATTCTGCAAAACCCCAAGCAACACAAAAAACACAATAGTTTATAAGGTGAACGCACGATGCAATACCACATTTGGACACTCGGTTGTCAGATGAATGTCGCAGACTCGCAATTATTGGCGAGCGAACTGGAAAAATTAGGGCATACCGCCGCATTAGAACCTGACGATGCCGATATTTATGTGGTGAATACCTGCGTGGTGCGCCAATCAGCAGAAGACAAGGCATATGGGCGTTTGATGCAATTGCACGGTCTAAAACGCCAAAATCCCGAAAAAGTAATCGGCATCATGGGATGCTTGGTTGGTGTTAAAGACCCCGTTAAATTGCGTAAGAAATTGCCCTATGTCGATGTATTCATGGCACCCTCTCAACCAGAAAATATGGTTGAGTTCCTGCACACTAGAAATAGCGTCGGTGAAGTCATCCAGCTAGAAGAAAAAAGCCGTGCGATTCGTGACCAAATTCAAGATGGCGAACTCGTACTCCCAGAACATGAACGTGGCGACCTCGTAAGCGCCCATGTGCCTGTTGTCTACGGATGCTCGCATGCGTGTTCTTTCTGCATTATTCCATTCCGTCGTGGGGTAGAGCGTTCGCGTAGCTTGGGCGAAATTGTCGCTCATGTTCGCAGCCTCGCCGCGCAAGGCGTCCAAGAAGTGACCCTCTTGGGACAAATCGTTGACCGCTACGGCAAAGATATTCCCGACGGACCCGACTTAGCAGACCTTCTGCGTCATGTTCATACCGTTGCAGAAGAAGTTGACCTCAAGCGCATTCGCTTCCTGACCAGCCACCCCAATTGGATGTCTGACCGTATTTTGGATGCCGTCGCAGAATTGCCACGCCTGATGCCCGTCATCGAAGTGCCTGTGCAAGCAGGTAATGATGAGGTTCTCAGCAATATGCGTCGTGGCTATACCAACGCGCAATATCGTCGGCTGGTCGAAAAAATCCGCAAGCGTATTCCGGGCGTTGCTATCCATACCGACATCATTGTGGGCTTCTGTGGCGAAACAGAAGAACAATTCATGGATACCTATAACTTACTGGCAGACCTCAATCTCGATAAGACACACATCGCACGCTACAGTCCGCGCCCGCAGACCATCTCTGACCGTCGGATGGAAGATGACGTGCCAGAAGAAGAAAAAGTGCGTCGTTATCACATGATTGACGAAATTCACATGCAAGCCAGCGCGGAAATCAACAGCCAATGGCTAGGCGAAACAGTCGAAGTGCTGGTCGAAGATATGCACAAAGGTAAATGGCGCGGACGCACCCCACACAACAAACTCGTATTCTTCGAAGCTGAGGGCGATTACAAAGGCAAACTCGTGGATGTCGAAGTGACATGGACAGGACCTTGGAGCATGCAAGCACGTCTGCCACAGACAGAAACAGCCGATACACCCATTCCGATTATTTCCAGCTAACATCGGATTTTACAGATGCCGTGAATGTGTTGACAAATACCAACACTCACGGCATATTACGTGGCGACACATTCCGCAAGATGATGATATATCACAGTTTTGTGTGAATCGTTAAGAATTAATTTGTCATCACCCGTTATTGCGGATACAATAACGGATGTAACGTGAATAGATCATCGCAAAACACGAATATAACCGTGATGCGTCGTTCTAAGGCTTCGACAAACAATAAAATTTGTCGTAAGCACCATCATTTGTTTATCAATAATCGCTGAACTGCTAACCAATCAGCACAAGAGGCGAGATGCTGATTGACCGATTGGAGGCCCCATACTATGCCACCCGAGAGAACGCCTGCTGGCTATTATTACCCGAACAAGTTTGCCCGCATCACCATCGAAGCGATGGAAGAGGTGATGGGTGAAAATGGTTTGAAAGCAATTTTGAATCTGGCTGGGTTGTCGAACTTAATTGGCAACTACCCGCAAGATAATCTCGAAAAAGAATTTGACTTCGCGGATTACACCGCCCTCAATATCGCGCTGGAAGAAATGTACGGTCCGCGTGGTGGACGTGGTCTCGCTTTGCGTGCTGGACGCGCGACCTTTGCACAAGGCTTGCGTGCCTTTGGTGCGTTGGCAGGTGTTGGCGACCTTGCGTTCAAGGTGCTACCACTCAATGCGAAGTTGAAAATTGGTGTGCCAGCAATGGCGAACATCTTCTCCCAATTCTCCGACCAAGTATCCAACGTGTTCGATGAAGGGAATGATAAAATTATCTACACCCTCGAACGTTGCCCCATGTGCTGGAATCGTGAATCAGACCGCGCTGTTTGCTTTGTTGGTCAAGGCTTGTTGCAAGAGGGCTTGCGCTGGGTATCTGGTGGTAGCGAGTTCAAAGTTGACCTCGATACCTGCATTTCTAAAGGTGATGAAATGGGACGCTACATCATTTACAAAGAGCCAATCAGCGGCTAACACAGCTTTACATGCTATTCTGACAAGTCTCTATCGCCAACTTGATAGGGACTTGTTTGCTTTATGGAGCATGCCGTTTAGCATCATAGGGTAGCCATCGGGCGACTACCTTTTCCCACAACGGAACTTCAGTGCTAAAATCAACGTTAATATAGATAGATACGCAATGCTACAGAGGGAGAGGCTATGCGCCAAATTAAGTGGATAATATGTTTGCTGAGTATGTCGCTACTGCTGAGTGCCTGTAATCTCGGCGGACCCGCACAACCAGAAGAAGAAATACCAGCCGAAGACCTAGATACAGCTAGTCAACCAACCGTGACTATTCTTTCGCCGTCGGATGGCAGTAATTTTGTCGTGGACGAAGAAATTCCTGTCAGTGTGAGTGCAACCGATGCGATAGGCGTTACACGAGTACAATTGTTTGCTAATGGCTCGCTTGTGCGCACGGTATCATCAGAATTTTCAGAAGGTGAAGTCAGCTATGAGGGCGTCCTCAACTTTACCCCGCGCTCCGAAGGCGAATTTACCCTGCGCGTAATTGCATTCCGCGATTCAATTTCTAGCCCACCTATTCAAATTACCGTCAACGTCGGTGATGAAGACATCACGGTTACACAACGCCCTGACGACAATACAGGCAATGGCTCAAACGGCGGTAACAATGCACCTGTCATTCCGAATGATGGCGTCTGCCGTGCGCTGACACTTGTCGGACTCAATTTCCGTGCGCAACCAACGACCACCCGCGATAATGTCATAACAACTTTCGCGCAGAATACGCTTTTAACTATTGTTGGACGCTTAGGCGACAATTCATGGTGGCAAGTCAATTCAAGCTCTGGCATCGGCTGGATTAGTGGGAATACAGCGTTTGTCTCGCTATCTGGGAATTGCTCAAATGTGCCAATTCAGACAGTTGTGCTGAACACACCAACACCCTTCCCGACCAGCACGCCACTACCAACAAATACGCCACTCCCAACGAATACACCCTTACCAACCAATACGCCGATTCCGGGCAATCCCGATTTGACGGTACGCTCAATTTCTATTGACGAGAATATCGTCATTCCGTCCGGCGAAACAGAAGTTGAAATTGAGGTCATTATCACAGTTAAAAATGACGGTGACGAAGAGAGTCCGCAATTCGATGTGGAACTCATTGTCGAAGGCGACCCTGATGTTGTGTACGACGTTGCCTCCGTAGGCAATTTAGGCGCTGGCGCAATCATTACCTTAGATGTTGATGTAACGTTCGATGCGCCCGGTGAATACGATATTCAGGTCAATGTTGACCCTGAAAACGAAGTTGCAGAAGGTGGCGAGTTCAACAATCGTGGCGATGTCACTGTCACTGTGACCAACGAAGAATAAGCGCCACAGCAAAAGTCACTTGCCAGAGATTGACACACTTTTCCTCTGTCATCTCTGGCAATCAAACCATCCTTTGACCTTACGCATGCAATATTCTCACGATGCGCTACAATAAAGAGACATGAATGTAGAATACAAACCCAAACACGGGAGCATGACAAGTGGCTGTTGCCAAACGTCTCTTGATGATTACGCCGGATGTCACTTTTGCGAAGAACGCGAAAAAGGCACTCGAACGCGATGGTAAATTTAAAGTTACACCCTTTGCCAGTGGGGTAGCAGGGGTAGATTATCTACGCCAGCATCCACAAGATGTTGCTTTTGTGGATTTCCGTACCAAAGATATGCCTGGTACAGATATGATAGACCACTTCCGTACATTACAGCCTGCCATCGCTGTCATTGCTGCTCCAGAACATCCACGCATCAGTGAACTAGCAGATAAGTACAATATTCAGGGCATCATCAGCATCCCGATTTCCGCACGTAAACTCGTGAGCTTGCTCAATTCTGCCATTGATTACATGTCCCGAACAGCAAAACCCCGTTCACGCCCTAAACGTGATAGCAAACAAACCCGCCAGACTGCCCGCGCCCTCGAATTTTGGCTCTCTGATAGCGAAGATGGCGAAACAATCATTGAGTTCAAGCCACCTACAGATACCGACTCTGATGTACCAGCCGGTAGTTCGATAACTTTTCAACAACTCGCCGCCGAAGAACCGCCCATGCCCGATTTAGCAAGCGGTGGCACAATCAGGGATATGCGCGACAAACTCGCTACCATTTCTGACACAACAGATAAACGACGGGTGGTTACACGGGTAGAACCTGTACAGATAGACGACGCCGACACCCAGCTAGATGACACACCGAAAGCACCCGCGGCGTGGATTCTCGATGCTACGCTAGATGAATCGTCACCCCTACAGGTATTTTCGCTTGATGGCTTCATGAAACAGGTCGCAGAACGTAATGTCGAAGGTATCTCTGCCTTACCATCATGGAAAGAAGAAGACGAGCGATTCATCAGACCACCGACGTTCTTACCACCTGAATTGCAATTGCCCGAACTCGAAGAATCCATCGAGTATACAGGGACAGTCACGCTCGCCAATATTATGATTGAATCTGACCCAGGCGACCTTGTAACTGACCCCATCGAACCAATTCGGCGTACTTTTCCAGCCGGAGAACGTCCACCCAGCATCCCAGAAATGCCATCCGCACAAGAAGCGCAAACAAGCGATGCTGAGACACTATCTGATGCGGAAGCCGCCCAGCACAAAAAAGAATTACAACCAACACGCCCAACGCCACCTCCACCACCGCCGCTACCAGATATTGCTGTATCAGATGATACACAAGCGGATGAACCCTACACACGCTTCATAGAAGATGACCCCGCGATTACCCAACTCGCCACCGAACTGACGCAACTCTCATTAGAATCGCGCACAGACGCCACAGTCCTAGTGCGTGATGGCGAAATTGTTGGCTATGCCGGACGCATCCCGCAAGAGATGATAGAACCCCTTTACGACCAGCTCACTCGTGAATGGGATTTAGCTGAAGAAACCAATAAATCGCGTGTTGTCTTTGCACTCGTCCCAGAAACAGGCGATGATTACATGATTTCGACCACGCGCACCAATGCAGGGTTCACCCTCTCGCTGATTTTCTCTGGCACACGCGCATGGCAAGATATTCGGCGTCAAAGTCAGCGCATTGTTGATGTGCTAGAAGCCATGCCCGAACCTGAATTGCCAGAAATTTCGCAACCCTTCCAACCTATCATTGATGAGAGCATTGCCCGTACCCCGATTGCGTATGTCTGGTTGCTTGCTGACCCTACTATCTCGCTTGATGAAACACTCCAACGTCCTGTCCGTAAATCACTCCAACGCACACTCTATGATGCCGGTTGGGTAGTCGATGACATTGTGATTGAAGATTACATTTACATTTATGGACAAATGCCTAAATCGCTCTCTGCTAGAGATGTTTTACCAAGCCTCTTGGAAGCATCAGCCGATGCTATTAAGCAAGATGCCGCCAATGTATGGGATAAGAGCTATCTCATTCTCCAACCCGGACGCCCGATGGAAATCGAAGAGATACAACGATTTATCAACTTCGCTAGACGCTGATTTTTGTGCTATAGTTGGCACATATGTTCGCAAATGTTTAGCTAGGATAAATATTTATGCCAGACCGTCCGGTTCTGTATTTAATTGATGGGCATGCCGTCGCCTATCGTCAATTTTTTGCGCTACCAGAAGCCGCTTTCAGCACCAAATCCGGCGAAGTTACCAACGCCGTTTATGGATTCACCCGCATTCTGATTGATATTCTGCAAGAGAAACGCCCCAAGTATCTCGCTGTCACCTTTGATGCAGGCTTGAGTGGGCGTGACGAAACCTACGCAGATTACAAAGCTACCCGCGAAAAAATGCCAGATTCGCTTGACCAGCAACTCAAGCGCATTCATGAAGTCGTAGATGCCTTTAATATCCCCATTCTCAAACTCGATGGCTACGAAGCCGATGATGTTATTGGCACCATTACGCGCCAAGCAGAAGAACAAGACGTAGATGTACTCATTATCACAGGCGATAGAGATATTCTCCAACTCCTGAGCGATAATGTGCGTGTACAATTGCCCGCATGGAAAAATCGCCCCGATGTTGTCTACGATATTCCCAAATTTGTAGAGAAATACCAAATCCAACCGGATCAACTCGTAGACCTCAAAGCGCTCATGGGGGATAGTAGCGATAATATTCCGGGCATTCGTGGGATTGGCGAAAAAACAGGCACGAAACTCCTGCTCAAATACGGCACGCTCGATAACGTATATGCCAATGTTGACGAGATTAAAGGCGCTCAACATAAGAAATTGGTAGGTGGCAAAGACGATGCCTATATCAGCCAAGAACTCGCTCGCATCATGCGCGATTTACCGATAGAGCTTGACCTCGAAGCCTGTGTCACGCAAGATTTTGATTTCAATGATATTTCACCTCTTTTCCGTGAACTTGAATTTCGTAGCTTATTTGACCGTCTCGAAAGCTACAACATGAATCAACTGCCTCTATTCGCAGTCAGTTCTGATGATGACGGCTCATTCGGACCCGATGAAGTCGCAGAAAATGTGGTCGTCGTACAAGATAAAGATACCCTAGATGCTTTAGTAGAGACACTCAATAACGCTGAACACATTGTCTTTGATGTAGAAACGACTAGCATTGACCAAATGTCTGCTGATTTAGTGGGTATCGCTTTAGCCGTAGACGAAAAGACGGGCTACTATGTACCTGTTGGTCATAAAAACGCACTTGGTGACCAAATTGGCATCGGCTTCGTACTAGACGCACTCCAAGCACCCCTCACCAACCCTGATATTCCTAAATATGCCCATAACGCTGTCTATGACCTCGTGGTGATGCAACGCTATGGTATCAACGTATCACCAATTGGGTTTGATTCCATGCTTGCCGAATGGGTGCGCGACCCCATCAGTAAATTCTTGGGACTCAAGAATTTTGCCCGTCAAGAACTCAATATCCACATGACCGATATTAGTGATTTGATTGGCAGTGGCAAAAACCAGAAGACGATGGCAGAAGTCGCTATCGACTATGCGGCAAAATACGCGGTGGCTGATGGCGTTGTTACCTTGCAAGCAGTCAAGTTTTTGCGCGAAGAACTCGAAAAAGATGGCGCAACTGAACTATTCCAAACGGTAGATATGCCAATGGTGCCAATCATCGCAGATATGCAACGTAAAGGTGTCGTGTTAGATGTTCCTTATTTGAACAATATGAGCCAAGAACTCGAAGAGAGCATCGTCGCCCTCGAAGGAGAAATCTACGAACTCGGTGGCATCGGCGCGTTCAACGTCAACAGCACCAAGCAACTCAGCGAAGTGCTTTTCGACGAAGACAAACTCGATTTACCAAAAGAGGGTATATCCAAAACAACGCACGGTTTCAGCACGGCACAATCAACACTCGACACTTTGCGTGGCACGCACCCCATCATCGAAAAAATTGAAGAATACCGCGAAATGACCAAGCTCAAGAGTACCTATGTCGATGCCTTGCCCGAACTTGTAAATCCAAAAACAGGGCGTGTTCATACTAGCTACAACCAGACAGGCACATCAACTGGACGCTTCAGCAGTAGCAACCCCAACCTGCAAAATATCCCTATTCGTACCGAACTCGGACGCGCAGTGCGTAAAGCATTCGTTGCACCTAATGGCTACAAGTTACTTGCCGTTGATTACAGCCAAATTGAATTGCGCATCATGGCACATATCAGCGAAGATAAAACCCTGCGTGCCGCGTTCGCCGAAGGGCAGGATATTCACCGTGCGACAGCAGCAGCCGTGTTCGACATTGCGCCCGAAGATGTGACTTATGAACAACGTAGCTTCGCCAAGCGTGTCAACTTTGGTTTGATGTATGGCATGGGGTCGTATCGCCTCGCCCGCGAAAGTGACCTCACCCTTGCAGAGGCGAATCAGTTCATTGATACCTACTTTGAACGCATTCCAGGGGTCAAAAAATACATTGATGAAACTGAAAAACACGCACAAGAACATGGCTACGTCGAAACGCTACTTGGGCGTCGGCGCTATTTCCGTCATTTGCAAGATGGCAAAACCACAGGCAGACGAGTGGGTGGTGAATTACGTGCTGCCATCAATATGCCGATTCAAGGCACGGCGGCAGATATTCTCAAAATCGCCATGATTCAATTGCACGATAAGCTCAATAATAGCAATCTCGGTACATCCATGATTCTACAAGTACATGATGAACTCGTGCTGGAAGTTCCAGATGATACACTTGAAGAAACAACCGCACTTGTCGTCGAAACGATGCAAAATGCCTATGAACTCGCTGTGCCATTGGTAGCCAATGCCGAAGCCGGACAAAATTGGCTTGATATGCACACCGTAGCTGTCTAACATACCTAAAGTAAATTCCTTGTGAAGAAAAACCCTGTGTAAGCTGACTCTCAAAGAACTTTTATAGCCCCTCTCACTTGATGGGAGAGGGGTTGGGGTGAGGGTGAAAAAGGTGTTCAAATAGTATTATATTCCAGTTCGGCTGTAACTTACCGAGGTCAAACAACCACAACCTAAATATTTTCAAACCATTCACAACGCAATTGTTTAAATTCGGTACTTTGGGTCTGTTTGCTCAGTATGCCGTTTGTGCTACAATTTGTATACACGTCTTAATATTCATTCAACTAGAAAGCTATTGACAACAGAATGAAGCATTTCCTCGACCTTGCAAGCTGGGATACAGATGATCTTAAACAAATATTGGATTTAGCTGTCACCCTCAAAAGCGAGTGGAAAGCCGGTGGCAACGAGCCTATTTTACAAGGCAAAGTACTCGGTATGATTTTTCAAAAACCGTCTTTACGTACTCGCGTCTCCTTTGAAGTTGCCATGAAGCATCTCGGTGGCAGTGCCATCATGCTCGGTCCACAAGAAATTGGCTTAGGCAAACGTGAATCTGTGCCAGATGTAGCACGGGTGCTATCCAGCTTTGTTGATATGATAATGGCGCGTGTTTTCGAGCATGAGCATGTCACAGGCTTGGCAGACTGGTCGCGTGTACCAGTTATCAATGGCTTGAGTGATGAGTATCACCCGTGCCAAGCAATGGCAGATATACTCACAATTTATGAGCGTTTTGGCACGCTTGAGGGCATCAAAGTAGCGTATATTGGAGATGGTAATAATGTCGCCGCCTCCTTGCTCTATGCCTGTGCGCATTTCGGTTGTGATTTTGCGATTGCCACACCCGAAGGCTACGAATTGCCAGCAACCGTGCGCGAAATTGCCGCACCACTTGTAGAGAAATCTGGCATTACCGTTACCGAAGCTGTTCGCACCGAAATGGTCGTCCAAGGGGCAGATGTCCTCTACACCGATACATGGATTAGCATGGGGCAAGAAGACGAAGCGGCCGAACGACGCGCTACTTTTGATGGCTACCAAATTAACGATGCCATGCTTGCCAACACGGGCAAACAAAGCATCGCTATGCACTGCCTCCCCGCGCATCGGGGTGAAGAAATCACCGATGCTGTCATGGATGGTGAGCAATCCGCAGTCTTTCAACAGGCAGAAAATCGCCTGCACGCACAAAAAGCAATTCTCGTTCATCTGTTCAATCAGTAGATACCTGTGGGAAAAACGATGTCCGACCAACAATACCAACAACACATGGAAGAAGGACACAGCGCGGCTTGGGAGCAAGATTGGCAAACCGCCATACAAGCCTATTCCAAAGCTGTACAATCCAAAGCCGACGATGCCGAAGCCCATATGAATCTTGGCTTGGCATTGCTCAACGATGGGCAACTAGACCGCTCACTGAAGGTTTATCGTCGCGCACAGCAACTTGCACCCAATGACCCCATTCCATTGGAAAGGTCAGCCGATGTGCTAGAACGGCAAGGGCAACTCAAAGAGGCGGCACAATTTTACATCAAAGTGTCTGATATTTACCTCGCCCAGCGCGACCTCAACAAAGCAATTTCTAACTGGGATCATGCAACCCAACTGACACCCGGCTTAGTGAGTATCCACGCCCGCCTTGCACAAGCATACGAGCGTATCAAACGTTACGATGACGCCATTCGTGAATATCTCATTCTTGCGTTCAACTTCAAGCGTATGGATAGCATCGACAAAGCCGTTCGCGCTGTCGAACGCGCCCTCAAAATTGACAAGAATCACGCCGAGGCGCTTAATGCCTTGCGGGCGCTCAAATCTGGCAAAGACATTGTGCTACCCGATGACTATCTGAATCGTGAAGTCGAGGAAGCTGTTGTCGAGGAGATGGGATTCGATGACCAACGCCCTGATGTCGGTGCTGCCCATCCATTAGGTCCGATAGGGGAATCACTCGATTTGGCACTCACGCTATTAGCAGAATTTGTGGTCGAAAGTGGCTTGAGTCAATTCATCATGTTTGCCATGCAAGGGATGGAAGCACAACGGCAAGACCAATATGAGACCGCTATTGAAGGCTACTTACAAGCAGCCGATGCGGGAATGAACCATAGTTCTTTGCATATGAATCTCGGTGGGTTGATGGTACTCAACGACATGCCAGAGGAAGCTATCTCCTTCTTGGAGCAAGCCGTTCATGATCCATTATTGGCGGCTGGGGCATTACACGCACTCGGACAAGCATACTATCAACTCGGCAAACATAAAGAAGCCTCTGCCTACCTCATCCAGAGTTTACGTGCAGTGGATACCGAACTCGCAATGACACCACAAGAAGAAACCGAGCTTGATGAGTTCTATACCAGCTTATTGCATGCACTAGAGGGGCGTAATGCCGATAGCCTACAAGTCATCAACGAACGCTTCATTGGCTTATTGCGTGGCGAAGACTGGAAGCAACGTGTCGCATCAACACGCATGCACCTTGATGAAACCCTCAAAGACGATGGCGACGATAGTATGGTCGATTTCCTTATCTCTGGTAGTGATGAGCTAACAACCATCGTCACCAAAATTGACCGCTACATCCGTATGGGTCTTTACACGCTGGCAATGGATGAAGCACACCTTGCAACCGAAAAATCGCCATTCTATCTGCCAGTACACGTCCGCATGGCAGAAATCATGATGAAAGAAGGGCGTATTCGTCCCGCCATCGACAAATACAATGCTGTAGCACGGTCTTACCTCATGCGCGAAGAAAATGACCGCGCCGCCAGTATCCTGCAAGAAGTTCTTGATATGGCACCTTTAGATGTTGATGTGCGTATCAACCTCATTGAATTGCTGGAAGAAGAAGACCGCTGGGAAGAAGCACTCGACAACTATGTTAGCCTCGCAGAAACTTACCAGCAACTCGGTGACTTTGACCGCGCCAGTGATACCTTCCAAGCATCCGAACGTCTCGCACGCCGAATTAATACACCAGCCGAACGCATCGCGGAAATCAAGCATTTCATCGCAGATATTCACCAGATGCGCCTCAATACCCGTGCGGCGCAATCAGTTTACGAAGATATTCTTGCGGATGCCCCAGCCGACGAAAAAGCATTGCGTGGACTGGTTGATATTTACTACACGCAAGGTAATCAGGTCGAAGCGATTAAACGCCTCGATAAACTCCTGAGTGTATATGCGCAACAAGGTAAAATCGACAAAATCATGACGCTACTACAACAGCTTGTCTCTAGTAGCCCTGATGATCCATCCTTGCGTCAACGTCTGGCGTCTATCTATCGCCGTCGCAATATGAAAGACGAGGCAATCGAACAACTTGATGCGCTTGGTGGGCTACAGCTCGACGCAGGCTTGAATGCCGAAGCTGCCAAGACTATCAAGCAAATCATCTCCATGAAGCCTGACCGTCTCGACGAATACAAACGCCTTTTAGCACAAATTGGACGCTAAAACTCAGCTTGTGCTAAGTTTCTCAAGCTAAACTAAAACCAATAGACAAGACACATTGAATGAGCGTATAAGAAGCTCATTCAATGCTGTGTTATGAATTAACCTACAGGACAAAGTGTGCAAGACCTCATCTGGGTACTCGACAACTTGAGATTTACGGATGTTGTCGATATTTTCATCGTCGCATTGCTATTCTTCATTGCCAGTTTCCTATTTCGTGGGACGCAGGCGGTGGCGCTTTTGCGTGGGATGTTAATACTAGTCGTCGGACTCCTAGTGATTGCAGGTTTGCTCCAATTACAAGCACTTGGCTGGTTGCTCACGAATGCGCTCACGGTGTTTGCCGTGGCGATACCGGTTATTTTCCAGCCGGAATTGCGCCGTGCGCTCGAACAGATTGGGCGTGGTGGGCAACTGTTCAATCGCCAAGCGCCAGAAGATGCCCGCGTACAAATCATCAATGAAGTTGTCCGTGCTGCAGAAACTCTTTCCGAACGGCGGCATGGGGCGCTCATTGTCTTGCAACGTAATAGTAGCCTAGATGATTTTATTCGCACAGGCGTCCAGCTTGATAGTGCTGTCACGGCTGAAATTATGCTCACGATTTTCTGGCCCAAAACAGAGTTACATGATGGGGCTGTCATCATTGACAACGACGGGCGTATAGCGGCGGCTGCGGCTGTGTTACCCCTGACAGCAAGCCGTAATTTGCCCGATGATAAAATGGGAACACGCCACCGCGCATCACTTGGCATCAGCGAAGCAGGCGACGCGATTTGTGTGGTTGTCAGTGAAGAAACAGGCAAAATCGCCATCACCAATGGCGGACGTATGATTCCACGCCTTGACCTCGAACGTCTGCGCCAAATTCTCAATGCGTTCTATGGTTCAGATAGCACCAGCAACCAGACATGGCTAACACGCCTGCGTGATGCCATCCAGTCTGTGCTTGATGGACGCTTCGGTAGAAAGTGACCGTGACCTATGACCGTGAATAGAAAAAAGTTGCTCGATAATGTCTTGTGGTTTGCAGGCTCGCTGGTTATCGCCATTATCGTATGGTTCATCGCTACCATCGAAGCTGACCCCATCGAACAAGCCTCTTATCGCAACGTTCCTATCAGTGTACTCATTGATGATGGTATGATTATTACCGACCAAGTGCGCCAGAGTGCAACGGTGGTTGTACGTGCGCAACAATCCGTACTAGATATTCTCGAACTCGATGACATCACCGTACAAGTAGACCTGCGCGGACAAACAGCAGGGACATACACAGAAGCACTTGATGTCAGTATTACCCGTCCAGCAACAGCGGATACACGTCCCGCACAAATTACCGTCACTATCGAACAAGAAATTGCTCGTCAAGTGCCTGTGGAAGTTGACGTGACTCAGCCACCTGTCACCTTCACGGCTGACCCGCCAGAGCGCGATATTTTCCAAGCTGAAGTGAGTGGTGCGCCAAGTGCTGTTAATAGCGTGTCACAAGTTGTCGCCAGAGTCGATCTATCAGCGCAACAAGTGGCAGAAACCGTCGAACAAACGGTGAATTTGATTGCCCTCACCGCAGAGGGTACGCTAGTCAGTAACGTGACCATTGACCCTGCCTCTATCGTCGTCTCAGTAGATGTCTCTCAACGTGATGATGTGAGCATTCTCACGATTCGTCCCGATATTCTCTATACAACCTTGCCTGATAACTTTGTCTTTGATGATATTGATTATGAACCGACAACCGTCATTATCAATGCCCCGCCGGATGTCCTTGCCTCCCTAGGCGATACTATCGACACAGAACCTATCTCGCTTGAAGGGCGTACAGATGATTTCACCATCACAGTTGGGCTAGATTTACCAGACGAAGAAGGCTTGCTTGTACTCAGTGAAACCAGCACAGTAGAAGTCGAAATCTTTATTGAAGAAGATACCTCTACCTTGCCACTCGAAAATGTCCCTGTGAATATCATTGGTATTCCTGAAGATAGCGACCTCAGTGCAACAGTGAATCCACTCACACTCTCTGTTTTCCTCACAGGACCCGCGTCTATCGTCGATGCCCTCGATAGCGAAGATGTCGTTGCCATTGTTGATGTCAGTAGTCTTGAGCCAGATACCTACACACTCACGCCACAGATAAGCATCTCGCAAGGACAGGTTAGCTTACCAGCATCTGATATTACCCTGCTTCCTAGCCAAGTAACGGTCACAATCAGCGACCCCCAGCCGGAAGCAACACAAACACCAGAAGCCACACCAGAGAGTACAGAAACCGAATCCGGTAACTGACGCTCTACGTGTCACACATTATCTGCTACAATTTATAACCTTCGTAATAGAACATCTGCCATATGCGTCAGATGTGAACCCAAAACGACTAATTAAAGGATAGTGATGACCTATGTCTCGTAAACCTGTTGTCGCAATCGTCGGGAGACCGAATGTTGGCAAGAGTACCATGTTCAACCGACTTGTCGGTGAACGGATGGCTGTTACCCACGAAATCCCCGGTACAACCCGTGACCGTCTACAAGGCGAAACCTTCTGGAATGGCATTGACTTTTATATCGTAGATACAGGTGGTATCGAAGTCTACGAACCGAAAGGCTCGCGTGATACATCGCCACTTGCCGAAGGTAGCAAAGACTTCGTGCGCGAAATTAAAGCACAAGCCATGATAGCCATTGATGAAGCTGATGCTATTGTCATGCTTGTAGATAACCAGCACGGCGTCACCGGAGCAGATGAAGCTATTGCGGAAATTCTGCGTCGTAGCAATAAACCCGTTATCGTTGCCGCCAATAAAGCTGATGAACTCCAACATCAAACCGATGCACTCGATTTCTACGCACTTGGCTTAGGGCAAGTCGTCGCTGTCAGTGCCATTCATGGTGTTGGTGTGGGAGATTTGCTAGATGTTCTAACCGAGCATCTCAAAGAAATACTCAAGCAATTTCCTGATGATGGCGATGAAGATGACCATCTGAAAATTTCTATCGTTGGGCGTCCGAACGCAGGCAAAAGCACGCTTCTAAATAAACTCATTGGCAAAGACCGCGCTATCGTCAGTGATGTAGCCGGCACAACCCGCGATGCTATTGATACAACCATTCAATGGCACAATGAACCTGTAACGATTATCGACACGGCTGGGATGCGTCGTCGTGGGCGCATACAACCTGGCGTCGAACAATTTAGTGTCATTCGTGCGCGAAATGCCATTGCCCGTTCGGATGTGGCGATTCTGTTAATTGATGCCACTATCGGCGTCACAGAGCAAGATGAACATATTGCAGGATATGTGCTGGAAGAATACAAGAGCATCGTCATCGCCATCAATAAATGGGATGCTGTCGAAAAAGATGCCTTCACCATGAATGACTTCATTCGAGAAGTGCGTGACCGTCTGCACTTTATCCCTTGGGCGCCGATTATTTTCGTCAGCGCACTGACAGGGCAACGTATACACACCGTTCTCGATACCGTCTATCGCGTATGGCAAAATCGCTTTGCACGCCTCCCTACGTCAGACGTAAACGAGGTTATCCGTGCCGCGATTGAGCATCATTCGCCTCCCACAAAGGGACAACGACGCCTCAAAATTTTCTATGGCACACAAGTCCGTACCGACCCGCCCGTGTTCTTGATTCATATCAATGACCGTAAGCTGATGCACTTTACTTACGAGCGTTACCTAGAAAATCGTCTGCGCGAAGCATTCCCCTACGAAGGCACGCCTGTTCGTATTAGTTTCCGCGAACGCCGTCGCAAAGACCAAAACTAGCCTTACACATCACGCTCTCCAGCAAACCAGCCTGTCGCGCTTCCCCAACTATGAGCGCGACGGGTAATTTCCCAGATAAAAGCACTTTTTTCTTGTTGATACGTTTTACGGTCATCAGCAAATTTTTCAGCTAATGCCAGCTTCAAATCCCCATAGGCGCGTCGGTCAGCAATATTTTCACGTAGGTAATCCCGAAAGAGTAGAGCATGTTGCTCGTAATAACTACCTGCTAAACGTACATGGATATGTATTTCTGGCTGACCAAAAGGCTCACGAAAATAGCGTTTGGTTTTCGCCGGATTATCCACTTGCCAGCGATAGCCTAGCGATTGTAGAGGAACTAAAATAGCGTCAAATGGCTCAAACGATAGCACCGAAATTTGCATGTCGATAATGGGTTTTGCCGCTAATCCAACAACTGATGTTGACCCAATATGGTCAATGCGTATGGCAGTTTCGCCCATTGCATCGCGGATAGGCACACTCAATTGGACAAATTGCCTCGCCCAATTAGGATTATAACGGGTCACAATCACAGTATTTTCCATAGAGGTTCTCTGCTAGGCAAGGTCAAGCAACTGATAAGCACGCGATGGTGTAGAGCGCCCTTTAACCTGTAACTCGCCCATTGGCTTCACTTTGACTTTGTTCCCAAGTCGTTTGACAACCGCTTCATCAATCAGAATTTGGTTGGGTGCGGCGCTTTCTTGTAAACGTTTCGCTAAATTCACCGTATCCCCAATCGCCGTGTAATTGACAGCATATGCCGTGCCAATGTAGCCAACCACCGCTTCGCCGACATGTACACCAACACTATACGCGAGGTCATAACCATAAACCGCATTGATTTCTTTCACAGCTTGGATAATTGCCAAAGCCGCTTCTGTCGCTCTGTAAACATGGTCTTCTTGCTTCTCCGGTGCATTGAAAATAGCCATTAATCCATCACCGAAGAACTTATCGAGCGTGCCTTCCCAGCCGATAATCGTATTGCCCGCCACACTCAAATAATGATTCAATACCTCGACCACTTTTTCAGGCGATTCATTCTCACTGAAAGCCGTATAGCCGCGTATATCTGCAAACAATACAGATATTTCCTGACGCTCACCCCCCAGCCGCACATCATCCGTTAGGGCTTTTTGTACAACAGACGGCGCGACAAAGCGTTCAAACGTGTCCTGTACCTTCGCATGTGACTGACGCAATGACTGATAATTACGCGAATTTTCAATAGCAATCGCCGCATAATCACTGAGCGCCTGAAGCATCATCGCATCGTTGCGCTCAAACTCACGGCTACCCTCCGTATGATTGATAACCTGCAAAGCACCCAGCACACGCCCACTCAATCGGACAGGCACACAAGCAATCGACAGCGGTACATTTCCCTTAGCATTCCTCCGCAAACGCTCTGCATCCAGTGTTACCGCCTCTTTGTTAGTAATCACATGATGCGCAATACGGTCACGCATAGGTTTTTCAGTGGCGATTGCTTCATTGCTATTCTGTGCCTTATGCGCTTTGCGTACCAGTTGCTTATTCTCAATAAGCGCAATATGTCCTTCTTCTGCATTCGTGATGCGCGTCGCTGCATCTACAATTTGTGGTAGCAACTGCGCCAAATCCATCGTAGAGGTAACGACCTTGCCAATATTATATAAAATCTCAAATTCGCCCAGACGTCGCTGTAATTCTTGGTTCGCTTGCAAAATACGGTTCGTCAGCGCATCTTTTTCACGTCGTAAACGGGTTTCTGTCAGCGCATGTTCAATCGCATCCAACATTTCCTCAGGATAATAGGGCTTCTTGATATAATCCTTCACACCCATCCGATACACTTCAATCGCAATATCTTCTGAGCCATGAAAAGTCATCAAAATAACCGGAATCTCAATATGCCGTGCGTGCAACTGTTCCAGCACTTGTATACCCGTTAATTTTGGCATCTGTAAATCAAGCAAAATCAAATCAGGCTTGTGCTTCAGCGCCTTTACCAAACCTTCTTCACCATCTTTTGCTGTAAGGTATGCAAAGCCATGTGGCTCCAGCACATACTCAATGATGAAATCTCGGTTATCTTCGCCATCATCGACAATCAGAATTGTTTCGTCTGCCAAAATACGTTTTCTTTCCGCTGATGTGCATTGCACACTGTCATAAGTACCTCCTTATTTTACCCGCTTAACTGCTAAATTGTCGATTAATAGTGGTCGTTTTTGTCAAACCGTTTTATCTACCTATACTATTTTGCGCATTGTGACCGTCTCTGAGACGACATATAATGAACTACACATTAACGTTGATAAGATTGTAGCACCTGTTGGAAAATCTACGTCAGCAAACAAAACCTGAAACGACCAAAAGACCACTCATCAAACGCTCTGGCGATTTCTTGCAGTCGCTCGAACAATTTACGTTTATCGTCGCGTTGTTTGTACTCATTAACATGCTGACGGCGCGTTTTGTCGTCGATGGCGAAAGCATGTCCCCGACCTTTGCAGGTGGCGAATATTTAGTGGTTGACCGTTTTAGCTATAATTTAGCGCCACCTCAACGTGGGGATATTGTTGTTTTTCATGCGCCCAACCAAGCAAATAGGGATTTTGTGAAACGGGTACTCGGCTTACCCTCCGAATCGGTAGAGTTCCGCAATACCCGTCTCTATGTTAATGGTCAGCTTATTGACGAACCCTACATCCTCGAAGCCTGTAATGCCTCACGCTGTCCAGATTCCTTCACCCAATTGGGTGAGGACGAATATTTTGTGATGGGCGATAATAGAAACAACAGTACAGATTCGCGTGCCTTTGGGGCAATTAATCTCGATACCATCGTAGGCGAAGCCGTTTTCCTTTATTGGCCCTATACCGATATGCAATGGATAGCACAATTAGGATTTCCGAATGAATAATAATCCAAGACAAGTGAAACCAACGCTCCGCTATCCGGGGATAGTAGACGAAATTTTACGCACTATTCTTTTCATGGTTGTTGTCACTGTTCTATTTGATATGGCAATTCCGCGCTCTTTGGTAGATGGACGTAGTATGCAACCCACTTTTGAAGATGAGGAACGTCTCATCGTTAGTCGGTTGCACTTTTTCGTCACGCTACCAGATAGAGGCGACATCATCGTGTTTAACTCGGTTAACCCGCGTGACCCCGACGCGATGCTCATCAAGCGTGTCATTGGTTTACCAGGTGAAACCGTCTCCTTTGTTGACCAACAATTGCTTATCAATGGCATACAAGTTGATGAACCTTACATACGCGAAGAATGCTCGCGTGTCGATTGCCCTGATGGGGAATGGCAACTAGGTCCAGATGAATACTTTGTGATGGGCGATAATCGCAACAATAGCCAAGATTCGCGTGACGGGAGTATCGGACCCATTCCAGTTGACCATATTGTAGGACGGGTTCTTTTCCGCTACTGGCCACCCGAACGTATTGGTGCCATCGGAGAACCAACCTATGAATCACTTGAAGCACTCAATCCATAACACATAGTTTGAACGTGGTGAAAAAAGATGACCGACTATGATAGGCTGATACTTGATGATAGTGACGACCTGTGTCCTATTTGTGATGTAGGTCGATTGCGCCAATCTCAAAAACCACTTTGTCGTGTCCATCGTGGTAAACTATTTTGTGTGCCACAAGCGAAATATCAATTCTGTGATGTTTGTGGCTATGATAGCTACGATGAGATAGCATACGATTTGCTAGGTATCATGCTATTGGCGGCGATGCCAGCTGAAGATGCAAAAACGCGCACACGCCCTGTAGCCACAGTGCCTGACCCCTCAGATGTGACAAACGATAAGCCATCTACGCGGGGAATGTCACAATAACGTTGGTAAAAGGGATAAAACTGTGCCGATTAAGTACAAGCTATGCTACACTCTGCCGTAAAATGTTGGACTTATAGAGGAATGCCTATGTCCACTGGACGTGTACTGGTAGTAGAAGATAATCTCGACAACATGACATTCATTGTCGATGTACTTACCTCGCTCGATTATGAAGTCATCCAAGCAAAAGATGGCATCAGCGGAGTAGAGCAGGCAGAATCCGAACAGCCTGACCTCATACTGATGGATTTGTCCTTACCAAAAATGGATGGATGGCAAGCAACACGCACGATAAAAGCGCGTGATATACTACGTGATATTCCCATCATTGCCATCACTGCCCACGCCATGCTAGGCGATAGAGAACTTGCACTCGAAGCAGGCTGTGATGACTACATCACTAAGCCTATCAACTTACAGGAACTTGCTGGCAAACTCGACCAATACATAGGGTAACAGTTGTGAAAATCTTAGTAGTAGACGATAACCGCGAGAATATCCGCCTCACACGCGATGTTTTAGAAGTAGCGGATTACAACATCATCGAAGCCTTAAATGGGAAAGAGGCACTCGAACGCATCCCAGATGAAATGCCCGACCTTGTATTGCTTGATGTTAATATGCCTGGCATGGATGGTTTTGAAGTGTGTCGCAAAATTAAAGATGATGAGGTCGTGCGCCATATCCCGATTATTATGCTCACGGCGCTCTCCGATGTAGACAGTCGGGTGCAAGGCATTGAAGCTGGCGCGGATGATTATCTCACTAAACCCTATAGCCCGCGTGAATTGCTGGCGCGTGTAGAGCGTACCCTACGCTCTAAAGCCGCGACTGATGTCATGCGCGAAACACAAGAAGTCCTACGCAAGCAACAAGAGACTATTCGTGATACATTCAGTCGCTATGTAGCAGGTTCAATCGTTGATGAACTCCTTGCCGACCCCTCGCGCATCAAGCTCGGCGGACAACTACAACCCGTGACCGTACTCTTTGCCGACCTCGAAGGTTTCACAACGTTTTCAGAAGGTACAGAACCCGAACATCTTCTTCAATTGCTCAATTCGTACCATACCTTCATGGTGGATATTATTCTGCGCTATGGCGGCACAGTCGATAAATTCTTAGGTGATGGCTTGATGGCACTCTACAACACACCCATCGAACAACCTGACCATATTGCACGCGCTGTCAAAACCGCACTGCATATCCAAGATGAGTTACACTGGTTCACCCAAGAACTAGGAGAAAAAGAACGCCTCAAAGTCAATTTCGGCATCCATACAGGGAAAGCTGTTGTTGGCAATGTTGGCTCAGAAGACCTCATGGACTTCACGGCAGTTGGCGATACTGTTAACGTTGCCGCACGCCTACAAGGTGTGGCTGATAACGGACAGATTCTCGTCAGCACACAAGTCTACGAAGCAACGCAAGATTTTGTCTTTGGGCGCTCACGGGGCGAATTAACCGTGAAAGGGCGTAAGCGTGCTGTCGAATCCTACCAAATTTCAAATACTTACTTTGAATAATCAGCGAGTCTCAGTCATCTAAGATAACTTTGCGCATAGTCAATGAGATACGGCGTTGTCGGGCGATACGTTTGCCATCCACGACATCGCTCTTGCGTGCTGCAATACCGTGTTTCCAATCATAACGTGCTTCACCAGCCATGATAAGTAAGCTACGAGGCGCTAGTAAAATACTATTTGTGTGCTGACCTTCAATATGCGTGAAATCCATCAAGCAAGCACTCCCCAAGCTCAGTGATAGAATCGTATCGTCAAAACATGGCTCACAATCCACATGCGGACTGATACCTTGCCCCGGCACATACTCATTGATAATCACCTGGTCAGGCATCGCAGAGATATACCCAGTCGTGTGAACTTGTTCCGCTAAATCTGCTAACCAGTCCGGCAATCCTCCCAATGCCATATCGCTCGTCACTATTCTTTTCTTATAGTCATACACATAACCATAATGCTGAACCCGCCGTTTCATATCAGTCATCCAAAACTGATGGTCAATAGTATCTATCAAGTCTTTCGCACTATGTTCAGATACAAAATTTGGGATATAGCGCAAGCCAGTTATCATAAATACACCTCTATTTAGAATTTATGTTCTATTTTATCTGTGCTGAATTCATCTAGCAAGCCCTTGACTTTCAAATACGGAATGCGTATACTTTTGACTGTTGTTAACAATCTAGGTCCGTTCGTCTAGGGGACTAGGATGCCACCCTTTCAAGGTGGAGACAGGGGTTCGAATCCCCTACGGACTGCTATATTTGTTGACATCATCTGAGGTCCGTTCGTCTAGGGGACTAGGATGCCACCCTTTCAAGGTGGAGACAGGGGTTCGAATCCCCTACGGACTGCAATCTAAGCGACTCTGTTAATAGCAGAGTCGTTTTTGTTTTGTGTGGATAGGCTTGAAAATGGTAATCCAGCGCCTATACTGAACCCCACCTGATAAACGGCTTACGAACCAAGATTGCGATAGATAATGTCCAACCCAGCACAACCTGTTTCCTCTGCTACTATATTTATTATCAAAGTAATGATACTTACCCTTATTTTTCTGCTTGCTGAGTGGAGCTACTTTGCATTTACCGGTACAAGCTGGCAGATTGCATTCCATATTTTGCTCGCCTCAGCATCGCTGGTTGGTATACCGAATACAGCACTCTGGAAACGCCTCCCTTTACCCAAATCAGTGCATCCATTTATTGTGCCAATTGTTCTTTGGCTGATAATGATAGTAATCTTCACCTTATCAGTCGGGAATGGCTTTGATTTTTATACCCGTGTCTTTATCGCTTACTGTGCGCTGATAGCTTTTATCAGTTGGACATTACGTGATGCTAACCGCGCCAATGCCAGCAATCTCGTCGCAACACTGGTTTCCACAGCCATTATGTTCATTATCATTGAAGTGACTGCACCAAGCATTCAATCTTGGATTAGTGAACAGCAACGTGCCGCCGTTCAAGCACAATCAGCCCCCGCACCCACATGGGACGAACTCGCATTCGACCCAATTGACATGCGTCCAGTAGCATCTCCTGTTACAAACATCATCGAGCAAGGACCCGGACCTTCATGGGGACCACCAGCAGGGTGGGGAACGCGCATTAACGCCCGTGTGGAACGCAGTCTAGCAGGTGAGTTTGATGTCCTGTTGACGTATAACAGCAAAGGCTTGCGAGGTGAAGAATTTCCCTATGATAAACCCGATGATGTATTTCGTATTCTGATGATTGGCGATTCTTTCTTAGAAGCACGCGAAGTCAATGACGAAGACATTATCTATCATCAACTAAACGAGATGCTAGACAATTATCGTACACCAGATGGTAGACGAGTTGAAGTTATCGGTGCGGGTACAACGGGATGGGGGACTGCTCAGAGTTATCTCTACTATCAAATAGAAGGCTATCGTTACGAGCCAGATATTGTCCTGAATGTATTTGTCATCAATGATGTCGTAGATAACTACCCTGCACAATTCTATCCCGAACGGGGCATCGACTTTGACATCAGCGAAGCAGGTGTGACACTCATCAGCAGTGAAAATGCCCAGCCCCGCACGCAACCCGTGGTTAGTTGGCTCAATGCCTTGCCCCCTGCCATGCAATCCAGTAATACAGTTAACCTGCTACGTCAGGTATTCATTCCGCCACTGACGCCCATTACTGTCATCAGTGAAGTCGAATTTACGCACCCACAAGATTACATTTATCTGCGCCAGCCCTCGCTGGATGGTTATCCTGAAGCGTGGCAACGCACAGAAACCGTTTACAATCTATGGAACACACAAACCCAAGCAAACGACACCCAACTCATGGTCATGACAGTTGATGTTGGCTTGTCATACATTCGCGGTGTCATTGACCGCCACGTTGACCAGCCGGAATGGGTATGGGATGTGGATTTACCGCAAACACGCCTTAGCGATATTCTCGAACCACTAGATGTACCACTACTCAATACCCGTGATGCTTATACCACCTATGCCACTGAAAATGATGCGCTTGTACGTGCCGCGCTCTTTTTCCCTACTGACGGACACTGGAATCCAACCGGACATCGTGTGACCGCACAGTATTTGCTCGACACATGGCTTGAGCAAGGTATCATTGAGGCAAATTGATATTTGGTAGAGAGAAAAATATTATGTCAGAGAACACCGAGTTTTCACGCGAGCGGCAAATTGAAGTCTATGTATCCGGTATGGCAGGTGATAAACCGCATGTGCCAGTCGATGTCGGGCGCCTGCGCGATGCTGCCCGTGAGCGCATGTCACCAGAAGCATTTGCGTATATTGCAGGGGGTGCAGGCACAGAAAATACCATGCAAGCCAATCGTGATAGCTTCAATCGCTATTGCATCGTCCCGCGTATGCTCCGTGATGTATCACAATTTACAACGTCCACCCAAGTATTGAACACCCAGCTACCAAGCCCGTTTATGCTCGCGCCCATAGGTGTCCTCGATATGGCTCACCCTGACGCTGATACGGCTGTTGCACGCGCCGCCGCTGACGAAAATATTCCCATGATTTTTAGCAGTCAGGCGAGCCGTTCAATGGAGGAGATGGCAGGGGTAATGGGGCAGAGTCCACGCTGGTTTCAGTTATACTGGAGCAAGATGGATGACCTTGTGGTGAGCTTTGTCCAACGTGCTGAAGAATCAGGCTGTGAAGCGATTGTCGTCACCCTTGATACAACGATGCTCGGCTGGCGTATTCGTGACCTCGATTTAGCGTATTTACCTTTTCTACGTGGACGAGGCATCGCGCAATATACGAGTGACCCCGTGTTCATGCAAAGCCTCAAAGAAGAAGCAGCCGCGCCCGCACCAGCCCGTAAAATCACACTACAATCTATTCAGGGCTTGCTAGAGATGGTATCCAATCATCCTGGTGGCATGCTCGATAACCTGCGCAGTGGTGAAGCGATTGCTGCTGTGCAGAAATTCATTGCCACCTATTCACGTTCTTCACTAACATGGGATAATCTTAGTTTCTTGCGTGAACACACCCAATTACCTATTTTGCTCAAAGGCATTCTGCACCCTGACGATGCGTGCCACGCAGTTGATGTGGGCATGGATGGCGTCATTGTCTCTAATCATGGCGGACGACAAGTTGATGGGGCAATCGGCGCGTTTGATGCGCTACCAGATGTCGTATCTGCTGTCGATAATCAGATTCCTGTCCTTATGGATAGTGGTATTCGTACAGGCGCAGATATTTTCAAAGCAATCGCAATGGGCGCAAAAGCTGTTTGTCTCGGTAGACCCTATGTATATGGCTTGGCGGCGGGTGGCTACGATGGCGTCCGCGAAGTCTTGCGCAATTTCAAAGCCGATTTTGAATTGACTATGCGCTTATCCGGCTGTCGCTTTGTAGAAGAAATCACCCGCGACCACATCAAACGTATTGAGTGAGCTAAAACTGCGGATTATTAGCATCCAATACAGCATGCGAGAGGTCGCCATCCACATAGGATGTCAGTAAATTCAGCAAGTCAGCCTGTGCTTTCTGAACATCTGCTTTCCCACTCGTATGCTGACTTTCAACGACGATGAGTGCTTGTGAGGTCGTCATCTTCGCAGCACTCTGGAAACTCTGTCGCCAACACCAACGACGTGCAAAGACCAAACCCGTATCATCAGCAAAAATAACCTCTCCCTGTTCAGGATGCTTGATTTCATTGCTACCAAGTTCAGTATAACGTTCATCGCCGTTTGCATAACGTACCATGAGCGTGCCTGTTTGTGCCTGTGTATCAAACACCGCAACTGGCAAGGCATAGCGAATACTCACTAAGTTACCAATATCAACCAAGGCATTAATCGACGGTATATCGCCCTTTTTAGTGAGTCGTCGCAATAGCGATTCAGGCGCACTGCGTGTTTTTGTCGGACTCACACCGAATGCGCTGAAAGTGCGGCGCCATGCGGCTAAACTTGGCAAATCGCCCAATGCTGTATCCCCAATGCGCTCTATTGTTGCATGCTGTTCTGCTTGATAAGCTGCTTTCAAATCATCAGACGATGCCTCATTATGAATACGTGGCGCATAAATCACTGCGCCAGCCGTGTTTGGAAACGTCTCTAAAATATCTGCGTCATATTGAAATGTCATTCGATCATCTCTCCATCTGTGATTAGTCGCCTGTTGCCATTACAGCCGACTCGTTATTGTCTTCAATGCGTTCCAACGTCGGCACAACCCACGCCCAAATACTCAGCGGAATCAAGCTCACAACCATACTACCCCAGATAACCCAGTTGATGCGGTCAACGCCTACATAGTCAATCAAGAAGCCCACTGCCAGCGTCGTGACCAAGGTCGCAAAATAGTAACCAACCGTATCTATCGAGAACATCCGTCCTAACTTAGCATCCGGCGCACTCTTCTGAATGATGATATTACTATACGTCCAGTTGATGCTCCCGCCCATCGCCCGCATGAAAATACTTAATGCAATGAGAAATAGCCCCGTTGCAAAGCCCATCGGAATCCAACAAACAGCCATCAGCACAAAACCAAAAATAATCAAGCGTCGCATACGGGTAACACTGCCATCATTGACAACATTTGTCACCATTGGACCAATCAATGCCCCGAAGCCGAGTGCGCTCCATAAAACCGCTTGCGACAGCTCACCACTATCACCCCACACAAAAATCTGCGTCGCAAACACACTCAATAACGTATCCACATTGCCAAAGCTCTGCCCAAATTTAACAAACAGTGCCGCCGCCATCTGTGGTGTTTTCCGCACAAAGCGCAACCCCTCTACAAAAGAGGTATCTTCTTCCTCTGGGTTCATTGGCTCAACATTCAATTCTTTGGCGATTTTACGTCCGCGTGCAGGGTCATAATCAATCCACCAAACGAGCAACCCGCCTATAGCAAACGTCGCCGCATCCATTATTAGGGCGGCTTGTGCGCCAAATACAAATGCGAACACACCCCCTAAAATCGCGCCTAATGCCAGCATTACCGACCACGTTACACTGAAAAGCGTATTGCCTTCAATCAGGTACTTCGGCTCTACTAAGGCAGGCAAAATCGCGCCCTGACCAGGCTCAAAGACTGTTGAGAGCGTGAATTGTATAATTACCACAACGTAAATAATCCACAGGGTTTCAGGTCCTTGTGCAAATAAATACAGTGGCACAATCATAGCGCGTAGAAAATTGCTCCACATCAAAATGTGCTTGCGGTTGAACCTATCCAGCAAGACACCTGCCATCGGACCAAAGACCATCGGTGGCAATACCCGCGCCGCCAAAAATAGACTGATGGCTGTTGCTGACCCGTTGCTGAATTGTGTCACCAGACCAATCAACACAATAGTATTGAACCAGTCCCCCGTCAAGCTAATGACCTGTGCCAGCCATAATTTTGTATATTCAGGATTATCGCGCAATAAACGCAAGTAAAGACGCATAGTATCGTGTCGCTTCATATTCAAGATATGTAATCGTAGTTTTCTATCTTAGAGTGTCAACGCATAAGGCACAATAACCGCTTATGCACACCACTTTGTAATAGCCTGAAATATTTAAGTTGACAAGTTACCCCGACAGCACTAGCATATCTGCGCATCTGAGCGAACTAGCAAAGCAGGAAACCTATGCAGTGGCAATCGCTATTATGGGTCGGCATTGGGGGATTTTTTGGCGCGAATGCCCGTTATATCTCATCAACATGGCTAAATTCAACCAGTCGCGCTATGCCCTTTGGTACGGCGTTCGTCAATATTACAGGCTCATTGTTGCTTGCTTTCTTCCTGACCTACATCAGTAAGCGAGCGAATGTACCAGATAGCGTATCACTCCTGATAGGTACAGGTTTTTTTGGCGCATATACTACATTTTCTACTTATGCCAACGAGAGCATGCGCCTCATCAACGATGGACAGTGGCTTACAGGCGTTGGCTATATCGTCGGTACAAATTTGCTCTGTTTATTAGGCGTTATGATAGGTATCGCCCTTGCACAACGCTTTTAATTGAAATCATTACATCATTTAGGAGACAAGCACTATGCCAGAATGGTTAAGCGCCGTCATCGCGGGGATTGTCGAAGGCGTAACAGAATTTCTACCCATCTCATCAACCGGACACCTCATTCTCACATCGGAACTGCTTCAATTCGACGCGCTCGAAGGAGGCACATTCGAGATATTCATTCAAATTGGGGCAGTCATTGCCGTAATATTTTTCTACCGTGCTGAGTTGCTCCAACAAGCACAAAATGTCGTATCTACTGAAAGTAGTGTGAATACAAATGCCCGTCAGTTATGGCTAGGTGTGGTTGTCGCTTTCATACCAGCCGCGGTGTTGGGGTTGCTGTTTGATGATTACATCGAAGAAATTCTCTTTGGTCCTGTGCCAGTTGGTATCGCGCTCATCGTAGGTGGTATCATGTTCATTGTGGTAGAAACGATGCTAAAGCGCCAAGAAAACGATGCTGATACAGAAGATACGTCTGAAACAGTTGGTACAGCATCCATTGAAAGCAATCCACTTACCTACCGTCAGGCGCTTTGGGTTGGGCTATGGCAGGTTCTCGCGCTCATTCCAGGGATGTCACGCTCCGGTATGTCCATCATCGGTGGCATGATTTCTGGGCTAGACCGTGAACGCGCCACACAATTTTCTTTTTATCTCGCAATGCCTACGCTTGGTGCAGCGACGCTCTACACTCTTCTGCGTAATCTGGATACCATCTCGGCTGATGACCTCTGGTTGCTAACCATTGGTACGGTAGTTTCTGGTATTGTCGCGTGGTTCTCGATTGGATGGCTTTTGCGCTACGTAGCAACAAATAGTTTTGTACTATTTGGTTACTATCGTATCGTCGTCGGGATTATCGTGCTTGTCGTGGTTAATATGTGAACGTTTATGGAATCCATCATAATTTGCTCATATACTGAATGTATAGTGTTTAAGCAAACTAAGATATATCGAGGAAATTGCCATGACAGTCGCACCTGCACCGGTAGAGGTAGAATTTGATACAACAGGCAAAATGATCCTAGTTATTGAAGATTCTGCGGATTTACGCACCGATGTGATAGATATGCTCAAATTAGAAGGCTATGTCGCGCATGGCGCACCAAATGGGGTAATTGGTGTTGAGCGGGCGCAAGAATTGATGCCAGACCTTATCGTCTGTGACATCATGATGCCAGAATTAGATGGTTACGGTGTTTTGCAAGCTCTGCGTGCAGATTTAGAAACAGCGTCGATTCCATTTATCTTTCTCACTGCGAAATCCGAACACCTCGACCAACGGCAGGGGATGGTACTCGGCGCAAATGATTACTTTACCAAACCATTTGACGCCGAAGAACTCCTAGCAAGCATCACGACCCAACTCAAACGGCGTGAAGAACAACTGGCACAAGTGCAAAATCGAATTGATATGCTTGCTATCAGCATTGCGACGGCACTGCCACATGAACTGCGTACCCCACTAAACACCATCATTGGCTTCTCGGAATTACTGCAAACCGAAGCACAAACCCTCAAACCAGACCAAGTGGCATCATGGTCGAATCATATCTACAAAGCAGGGTATCGCTTGTATCGACTCGTAGAAAATTACCTGTATTATGTGCGCTTGCAAGTTGCCATCGACAAAGGCACGACCAAAGAAATTGAAGACCCCCTCATGGACTTGCGCACCACCATCGAATTACAGGCGCTTAATCACGCGCAACAATATAAACGCCCTGATGACCTCGTAATGGATGTTGAAGACACGCCCAAATTCGTCCTTGAAGACAAAGATGCCAATAAGCTCGTTGAAGAATTGGTAGACAATGCCTTCAAATTCTCTGTTGCAAAAACGCCTGTCACAGTGACAGGTAAGCTACAGGGTGGCGATTATGTGCTGACTGTTTCTGACAAAGGACGTGGTATGACCCGCGAACAAATTAGCAAAATCGGTGGATTCATGCAATTTGAACGCTGGCTTCATGAACAGCAGGGCATGGGGTTAGGCTTGGTCGTTGTTAAACTACTCGCAGAGATTAACAACTATGAATTTATCATCCAAAGTGCTAAAGACGAAGGCACAAGCGTCACGCTAATTTTTAAACAAAATTAGCTTTGGCAGAATTTGGCATTAGACCATATAATAGAGATAATATTCATGACCAATCGGGTCATATCGAACCCAGAGGATTTATCACATATGGCGATACACAAAAACCGTTGGCTATTGGTCGTGAGCATAGGGCTAGTTCTGCTCTTTGCTACGGCATGTATTCGGTCAACGGGTGACCAGGCGCAAAGTCAGCAATCATCTATGTTTTTGACCGACACCCCAACGGCAATCCCGTCGGATACCCCAGAGCCGACAGAAGAACCGACTGTCGGTGATGTCGCCATATCGTTGAATGAGACGAATACTGCAACACCAACGGAAACATCGACGGCGACCAATACCCCAACTGAAACGCCGACAGCACTCGCTGTTGCACAAGCAGACGACGAAGAATTGCCAGAGCCAGAAAACCAAGAACAAGATACCTTCGTCCTCACAGCAACCCAACTCGTCATCAACGCGACAGGGACAGCAGGCGCACCACTCACGCAAACGGCTGAGGCAGTTATTGGTGATACCGATACACCTGTGCCAACCGTCGATACCTCACAACCCATCGTGACTGCAACACAAGGATTTTCGACAGTTGGCGGGAATTGTATTCATGAAGTGCGCGATGATGAAACGCTGTTCTTGCTATCACGTTACTATGGCTTACTTGTGATGGATATTGTCTCTGCAAATGGTATCGTCAACCCAGACCTGATTTCTATTGGGCAACGCCTGACAATTCCAGGCTGTGGTACAACAGGGGCATTACCTCCACCGACATCTACACCTTCACCAACGGCGACCTCCATCGTTTTGTTTGGTACAGGTGGTACTGACCTTGGTCAAGGTGGTGGCGGAACGGATCCCAATGTAGTAACGACAACCACTTGCCAAGCACAACATACTGTCCAACAAGGTGAAACGCTGTTCCGTATCTCGGTACAATACGGCGTCACAGCACAAGCAATTGCAAATCGCAACGGCATCACCAACATCAACGTGATTGATATGTTTGATGTGCTGTGTATCCCTGCTTCGCAATAAACACGAGTAGGTAACAACATCATTCGCTTCTCAAAGGTGGCTTCGTGCCACCTTTTTCATTTCTAAATACGCGATGTAAGAGAATAGGCAACACATATGAACGAAAAAATTCTCAGCACAAAAACTATCTTTGATGGACGCTTACTCAGAGTACGCCATCTCACTGTCGAATTACCAGATGGCACACAAGCCCAGCGCGAAGTCCTCAAACATCCATGCGCGGCAGCGATTGTCCCACTTGATGAAAATAATAATGTCTTGCTCGTCAAACAATTTAGAATTGGGGCAGGGCAAATTTTCTATGAAATCCCAGCCGGCTTGCTCGAACAGGACGAAGACCCGCGTGATACAGCTATTCGTGAATGCCGTGAAGAAACAGGTTATCGTCCTCTGAATGTCGAACCACTAGGCGGCATGTATCTCGCACCTGGCTATTCCGATGAATACATTCACCTGTTTTATGCCACCGGACTCGAACACGCGCCCCTCGACCAAGACACAACTGAATTTGTGACACCCGAACGTTTGCCATTCACACAAGCTCTCAACATGATAGACGACGGTACAATTACCGAAGCCAAAACCATCGCTGCTTTATTGCGCGTCGCACGCAAACTCAATATCTCATGAACAACACGCTTGTGGCTTGAAGACCCTACACGAGACTGCTATAATTCACGTTCGCTAAATCAAAGAGACTAGAAAGCGCCTACGGGCGTTTTATTGTGCAGAGAGGTGAATCCTGTGAACGAACTCATTCAATCTTTACAAGCAGCGACACCAGAACGGACGCCCGTCGAAGTCGGTGATACCGTGCGTGTCTACATCCGCATTGTTGAAGGCAACCGCGAACGTACCCAGCCATTCCAGGGTACAGTCATTCGTGCGCGTAAAGGCGCAAACAACGCTAACTTCACCGTGCGTCGTATCGCATCCAACGGCGTTGGCGTAGAGCGTACCTTCTTGGTCAACAGCCCACGTATCGAAAAAATTGACATCCTACGCCGTGCGAAAGTTCGTCGCGCTCAACTGTATTACCTGCGCGAACGTCGCGGTAAATCGGCACGTCTCAAAGAACGCCGTCGCCGATAAGTTCTCAGGAGCTTGCAATGCAACGTCCCCTGATTGGTATTACCGCCTACAATTACATCCGACCAAACACCAATGGTTGGCGTTATGATGTTTGCTACGGGAAAAATGCCGCCGTCATCGAAGAGGCTGGCGGCTTACCCGTACTTATCCCCTCAATGGTCAGCCTCGATACCCTGCGCCAAACTTATGAGCGCCTAGATGGGGTATTGCTACCAGGCGGGGGTGATATTGAGCCTACCCGCTACAATACAGAACCCAACACTAAATTGTTCGATGTCAGCGCAGAACGCGACGAGATGGAGATTTCGTTGGCGCAATGGGCAATCGAAGATGATTTACCAGTTTTTGGTATTTGTCGTGGGATTCAGGTGCTTAATGTAGCCATGGGTGGTTCGCTTGTGCAAGATATTCCGACCCAGCTAGAAACGAATTTGCGCCACAGCATCACCTCACCAGAAGAAGAAGCACGCCACAAAATCTTACATGATGTCACAGTAGAGCCAGATAGCCGCCTAGCAGAAATTCTTGGCGATACAACTGTGCCAGTGAACAGCCTACACCATCAATCGCTACAATCTGTTGCCGAGCGTGCAAAAATTACTGCGCATGCCCCTGATGGCATCGTAGAAGGCATCGAATTACCAGACAAGCATTTTGTGTTAGCGGTACAATGGCATCCCGAAGATTTGGTAGCCAATGATGCCCGCATGAATAACTTGTTCACTGCCTTTGTACAAGCCGCGCAAGCCCGCATGCAAGCATAATTGTCTGAACGCTAAGACTTAACTGCGCGTTCTTCCTCAAATGGTGAAACGCGCCGTGTGCCTGATGGCGGCTCAAGCGGAATCCGCACATAGAACGTCGTGCCAGGTGGCTCATTCATATCATGGCGTTCACTTTCTGCCCAAATACTACCACCATGCCCCTCAATGATGCCCTTCGCAATCGTCAAGCCTAAGCCAGGACCCGCACCCATGAACTTGTAAATACCACTCGAATGTAATTGTGTATCGAAAGCACGGTAGAACTTATTGAAAATATACGGAATATCTTTTTTGTCGATACCCACGCCACTGTCTTTAATTTTGAAGACCACACTATCAGGCTTGCCATCAGCTTCTGCCTTTTCTAATTCCGCGCTGATTTCAATTTTGCCTCCATCCGGCGTAAACTTGATAGCATTCAACACAATATTGCGTAGAGCCTGCACCATACGCTGTAAATCGGCTTCGATATTGGGTAAATCTTTTGCACTATGCCGTATAATCTCGATATTGCGTTCGTCGGCTGGGTCGCGTAGGGGTTCGAGTGCCATCTTACTAATGGTCTCGGCAGATGTGCGTATGAAGCGCAAATCCATCGAGTTAACATCAATTTGGCTCACATCCAACATCGCAGAAATCAGTTCTTCCATACGCTCGGTAGACTTACGCAAATTGTTCACCAATTGGTCAGCCTGACCTTCTTTGAGCGCATTGGACTTGTTTAAGCTATCCAGAATATCTGTATATCCACGAATCTGTGCTAACGGGGTGCGTAATTCGTGGCTGGCAATGGTGATGAAGTCTGTCTTGATAGTATCCAACTTCTCCAGCTCGACTTTTGCGCCTTCCAAGCGTTTGTTCAGCACACGCATACTATCATTGAGATGTTGCAAATCATCAATCAGACGCGCACTACGTAACGCCGTGCCAACCTGTTGCCCGATGACAGAGAGCAATTCAACATCTTCACGATAATAAGATGTGTCGTTTACTTTAGGACCACTCGCCAACAGACCAATCAGGCGGTTATCTGCCGATACAGGTACATATGCGCTCATCTTCAAATCACGGAAGAAGGCTTTCTCTTGCGGAGACACCTTCTGATAAGCAGGACCATAATCAATATCATACTGTCCTAACGGCACACTACGTACCGCAAGCGTGTGATAGATGGGGCTTTTTTCGTGTAGATACCCAACACCACTTGGATTGCTCAAGGTTGCGCCCATTTCTAGCACCACAAGCTCGATACTATCCTGCACGCGCACAGTATTATTGACCAGAATCAACGCTGAACGTTTGACACCCATTACACGATTGAGCGTTTCGGTTGTTGCATTTACCACTTCTTCGAGTGTCGCTGCCCGTGCAACCCGTTGACTGTATTGGGCTGTCGCACTCGCCAAATTCGGACGCGAACGCATCATAATACGGTCAAATAATAGCTTGATGATATAGCGTGCCGGAACAATTAGCGTGGCAATCACAAGTGCTGTCAATGCTAAGACCAGAATGCCAGCACCTGCACTCGTATTAAACAAATCATCCACAACCGATGTCGTACTCATGAAGTACAAAGTTGCGAAAATCAGCGCCCAGCCGATAGCAACCACAGTAGCCGTCTGTACGAGTGCAATGATGGTATCGCGCACATCTGGCACGCGATAATTGCGTATGCCATGCACAGCGATAGCTATTGCCAGCCACAACAGAATATTACCCGCGACCATGAACAGAACCGTACCACTCGCAATCAAACCAGCCCCTGCAAGCAACAAGCCCATCGTCACAACCCAGAACGCCGCCCGATTAGCGACCTCTGGCATCGGTGCAACATAGAAAAAATAGAAGGTCAAGCCAAGCGAGTAAATCGCATAGGCAATCACGCCTACAGTGCCAATTGCCGCCGGAACAGGGGAGATAGTATCTGTCCAACCTGACCAACCGACGAAAACAGGGTCAAATAGGAGCGCCGTTACTGCAAAGGCAACAAACCATACACCACCAATGATGAGCCAAGACCGTTGTACCTGTTCCAACATACCCGGACGTGCCACATCATGGATAATCAAGCCACCCACAATCACTACCGTCCCGATGAGCGCCAACCATATCGCATAATCGCGTGTCACACGCCCCACATACTCGGTATCGGCTGGCAATAATTGGATGAGCAACACAATCATGCTTACACCAATCGCACTCGCAAGCCACTCTTTATTACGTTGTGCCGTGCGCCCCATCCATAGCATGAGCAAAATGCCAATGTGCGCGATGAGTAAAGTAATGTAGATGCTCTGTAAGAACAAATCTGTCTGCATTCAAATCATCCAGCGTTATTTCAGTATGTAATAAGTGCCTTTTTTAGAGCCGACCTTGATGAGAATACCTTTCTCCACCATATCGACTAAATCTAGGCGTAAAGTCTCCGCAGAGACATCATCTGTTAAACCACGATACTCACGGTTCGTAATCGACCCATTTTCACGAATATACTGCAAGGCTTTTGCTTGGCGATGGTTTGTGTTGCGCACCCAATCCGGTTGCTTAGGCTTCTGACGCTCATTCTGCAAGGTCACCGCAAAGCTATACGGACGTGCATCAAAGGTTGGCGGCTGGTGTCCGGCTTGTTCCATTACTTCAATCATCCGGTCAATGCCTAAGCCGAGTTCCTCAATGTATCCCCATTGAAACAAACCACTCACGATATGCGGATTCCGACTAAAATGCTCATCCTTGATATTATCCACTGTGATGAAGCCCGGCAATCCACCTGGCGAAATCACTTCTAATCGGTCAGAGTACATGCGTAACTCAATACGCCGCCCTCGCAAACGATAATCCCGATGGCAAATGGCATTCACAATCGCTTCACGCACTGCAAACTGCGGATACTCCGTGCGCTCCTCGCGTTCTAGTCCCTTAACCACTGCGCTTACCGCCATTTCGCTCCAAATGAGATTCCATGCCGCTTCAATCAAGCGGGGTAGAGGACCAGTCAACTCTTCCCGACGGGTATAGCCAGCTAAGCCACTTTCGCCGCGTGGTGTCGTCCCCACAAATTTCGCAAAGACTACACTACTCTGTGGCAACCATTGCTGAGGATACTCCGTAAACAGCAAGATACCTGCCATTGTTGGCTTGCCATCTGCTGTAATTGCCCCAATTTCTTGCAACAGGTCATCAATCTTGCCATTGTACGGACGTTTACTGCGTTCGGCGCGTTTCGCTAAATATTCCTCAATCATCTCTCGATTGAAGTGGTCTTTCGTTGTGCCAGGAACAACTTCGGCTTCAAAATCCCCTGTATTTTTGGCACTCGCCAAGCGCAATATTTCTTGCCCACCCAATGGGCGATTCTCTTGCCCACTGCGAATCAGCACCCGCCCATCGGATAGCGCATGTAATTCGATACTTCTCGGCACACGCACCGCATACAGCGTAATCGTCTGTTCATCTACACTAGCATCGCCCTCGTCTTCGCTGTCGGATTCAGCGACAGTTTCTGCCTCTGTTGATTCAGTATCATCCTCAGCCGTGCCTTCGTCTGCTACTTCTTCGATGTCCGTATTTGCTTCTTTTGTGTCATCGGCTGTTGGCACTTCAGTTACTGTCTCTGACTGCGCAACTTCTGCGACGGCTTCATCCTCTGTTGATTCAGAGCTTTCCTCAGATGCTATACTATCTTCATCAGACGTTTCGGCGCTCTTTTCTGCTTTTGCCTCATCCGATATCGTTTCTTCAGCGACAGTCTCAGCATCATCTGTTTTTTTAGATGGCGCATCATCTTCATCAGCATCATCTACAGGGGCATCAGATGATGACCCATTGGCGTCACTTGCTACACTATCCTCAGTCTCAGCGACACGAAATTGTATTTCTTCCCACTTATCTACAACCACAGGCGGGTTATATAACCCATCAGCGGCATCCATCGCGGTCTGCATATCAGCCGTGACAGTCGGCTCACCGCTTGGTGTGCCATCTGCTTTCAAACCAATGATAATTGTGCCACCTTCAGTATTTGCGAAGGCAACCAGCGTTTCCGCGATGCGCAATGCATCCGCCGTCTCTAAAAAGGCGACTCGCGGACCCTCTCCCTCTTTAATAATCTCAGGATAGATCATGGCAATTTACTCACTGTGCCATATATCAGCATTTTATGTAGCGTGGATTGTAACATATCCGTCCAATATTCGGTGGATTCTGTTGAGGATATTGGCTTTGCACTATAATCTAGATGATACTTACCCAGCCAATACCTATCTATCGTTATTGTAACGGAATTGTTCCATGTGGCGCGTGAAGAATTTACTCAATCTTGCCAGCGATTCGCTCCATAGCCTACCGCTACTCATTTTGTACCTCACAGATGGATGCAATAGTCGCTGTGTTTCTTGTGATATATGGCAAAATCCACGCCGTAATATGCCTATATCCCTTGTTGATAGCCTCCTAGAAACCGTACCAGAACTCGGTATTCGCTATGTATTACTGAGTGGGGGCGAGGCAATGCAACATCCAGAATGGGATACGATTGCTAAAAAATTTCGTGCTGCAGGTGTTCACGTCATGCTATTAACCAACGGCTTGCTCCTACGAAAACAAATTGACCGCGTGTGTAACGCTGTTGATGAGGTGATTGTCAGTCTTGATGGCGGAGCGGCAGAAACCTATGAAGCAATACGGGGAGTAGATGCTTTTCAACTCCTGCTAGAGGGCATGCAACAGGTTGTGGCTGCTGGCATACCTGTCACGACACGCACGACTGTTCAAGCAGAAAATTACCACGAAATGCCTCTCATTGTTGATGTTGCGCTTGCGAATGGTGCATCTACTGTCAGTTTTCTCCCTGTAGATGTTAGCAATCCCGAAGCCTTCGGAGATCGTGACCTCATGATTAACAAGAATACAGTGTCACCGCTTGCTGTACAGGATACTACCGCACTTGCAAATATAATTGATAAAATGACCGTCACTCATGCGGATGCCTTTTCGTCTGGGCGTATTGCTGAATCGCCTGATAAATTACATCGGATTCTCACAACCTACTTTCGTGCCTTGCAAGGTGAGAGCGCGTTTGAACCGCCACCATGCAATGCACCGCATTTCAGCACGGTTGTTGAAGTCGATGGACGGGTGCGCCCCTGTTACTTCCTACCAACTTATGGACGCCTACGCCCAGATGGCGAACGTCTACCGCAAGCAATTAATTGGGACGCCGCCCGCGATTTGCGCCGTGCCTACCGTGCAGGAGAACGTGCAGAATGCAAACGCTGTGTTTGCCCACTTTACAAAAGCCCGCGTCAAATGCTGAGTTGGTGAGCTATGTTTTTCTTGGGCATCGTAACAATCGCCGCACTCATCATGGCGCTACGGGCAATATTGGTTGTTGCCGGTGTATACAAAGACCCTGTTCTCGCTACATTTGAGGTGTACGGTGAAGAACGCTTTTTCAGCCCCCTACTCATGCTAATAACATGGGTGGGGGCGTTTGCCTACGTGTTTTTGTATTGGTATCTCGACCCGACAGTGCTATTCACCATCGGCATGATATTGCTGTTTCCAATCATCGGATTGCACCAACCCATCTTAAAATTTGTCTCGCGTCATCCTGAGTTTTTCGAGCAATATCCGCGCTGGTATCAACAGCTACTCGATGTGACAGACCGTGATGAACGCCGTCGGATTGCCTATCTATGGCTCTTTCTCCCGCCTGCCACCCGCATGATTTACAATGTCAATACACCGAGTTTCATGCACTGGATGGAGCAAGTTTTGCTGACGGTGAATCAAAACCCATGACGATACTCAAGCGCCTAAAACAGCTTTTATCAGGGTCGCCTCGTACTTTAGCCAGCCGTGATGCCTACACAAAATGGGTCGCTACCTATCCACCCATCCCGCATAATGCCTTTATGCAAGCCGAACAAAATAGCATGCTCAAACTCATGCCGTCGCTGAAGAACAAAACTGTGCTTGACCTTGCTTGTGGAACAGGGCGCTACGTGCGTATTGCACAGGAAAGAGGGGCGCATATAGTCGTGGGTCTGGATAATAGCTATCCCATGCTACATGCCGCCGATCAAAAATCGCTCGCCTGTGCCGAGACAAGTGCTTTATGCTTGCCAGATAATAGTGTGGATGCCATTCTTTGCGGATTAGCTCTCGGACATCTGCCATCAATAGATAAAACGATGTCAGAAATATCCCGTGTCCTGCGTTCAAATGGTAGTGTGCTGATAAGCGATTTGCACCCGTACCAGACACTCACTGGCGCACAACGCACTTTTTCAGTTAGTGATGGCACAACCTACGCTGTTGAACATTACCTGCATACACTCTCAGATTACATAAATACAGCACAAGTGCATCAGCTACAAATTACGGCGTTAGATGAACCAGCTGTGCATGGGGATACCCCCGCTGTACTCGTGATGCGCTTTGATAAAATGAAATAGAAAGTCAAAAAATAGAGTGTAGGGGCGGTGCAGTGTCACCGCCCGAACAAGACTTGTATACAAAAGCTAATCGTTGCGGGTGAGGATAAATAGTCCTAGCAGTATAAAACCCATCAAGACGGGTGGTGCAATCAAAGACGCGAATAAGCGTGTAGCAGCCTCAGCATTGCCAAGCACCACGTAGTACATCAAAAAGAATGCACCAACGCCTACCAGCGCCAAAACCAGACCAAAAATTAATGCTCTTGCCAATCGGTTGTTCATGTCGAAATGCCCTCAGGTATGCTATCGAAGTGATGTACATTCTAGTCGATAGCATCTTAATTGAGGATAGCCTATTACGCGGTCTTATCTTGACGAAGGCGCGGATTCGGGCGGGTAGGGGCATAAGAATCGTCAAAAAACGGCTTGTCATACTGAATGGGTGTCAATTTCGACCCTTCAATTAAGTCCATCTCCGCTTGTTCGTCCTCACTCAAAATAACAGCCGTGAGGTCTGTATTCTCAGTGAGTGGACTATGAACATAATCAAGCAAGAAACGCGCACTCGCTATCTCTGGCAAATCTTCCGCACGCGACGATTCACTCGCTTCTGTGCGCCGACTCCTGATAAGGTGTAGGATACCAGCACACACGAGTAGCAGTGCCATAAACACAAGTATGATGATGTAGGGTAGGCTCAATAATGTGAGGTTCATAGTCACCGCGTTAGCTTTCCTTGAATGTTACAATAAGTGTAAAGGTAATCTCACGTTTTGCTCAATAGAGATTTGGTGAGAAAACCGTTTGTATCGTGTTGCAAAGTCGCCAATTTCAGACTTCCCGCACGGCATTGATGATATTTGTTGCGCTCTCTACATCTGCCGGACGGATAGTGTGGTCTGAGCTATCGTGAATTTTTTTGCTGACTGTTGCGCCGAGTTTTTCAAATACCGTCGCTGTTTCATTGAGTTGCTTGCCTGTCACCCAAGGGTCATTATTTGCTCCACCGACCCACACCTGTGTGCCTGCAAGCGATCCCTTATAATCGCGGGATGTATGCTCAGTTCCCATCAATGCACCACTCAGCACCAGTAAGCCACCATATTGCCCCGCATTGCGTGCGACATACTCGCTCATCAAACACGCGCCCTGCGAAAAACCACCGACGATGATGTTCTCTTGTCCGATACCTGCTTCTTTAATCTGTGCCAGCCGTTCGTCAATCGTTCCCCATGCAGAGGACAAAAATGGCTCATTCGCCTCAAATGAACCAAATCCCGAATTTGGATACCATGTATTTTGTGTTGCTTGGGGCATCATATATACCACGTCATCAGCTTGTGGTAATTGCTTCACAAAAGGCAACAAATCCGGTGCAGATGCGCCACGTCCGTGCATTAGCAATACAGCAACCTTCGCATTTTCGAGTGTCGCGCCATGTGTGAGGGTATCATTATCTTGGTGAATACGTTCTTTCATGTTCGCTCCTTATCTATATATGTCGTTGAAACGGTGATTTTGCCTTCGTGTGATGAGAATGACACGATTTGCCATCCTCATCGTTTGCTATTTACTTGTTATTCAATGGTTTCTGGCATATTGATGGGCTTCAGTTTCGCTTCAATCAAATCGCGTTGTGGCTCTAGGAACGGAGGCAATGCCAGTTTTTCGCCTAGCGTCGCCATATCTTCGTCTGCATCAAAGCCATGACCATCCGTTGCAATCTCAAATAGAATCCCGTTAGAGATGCGGAAGTAAATTGAGTTGAAGTAGAAGCGGTCAATGAAGTTCGAAATCGGCAAGCCCACGCTTGAAATACGGTCACGCCAGTAGCCTTGCTCATCTTTATCTGCCACGCGGAACGCAATGTGATGGGTTGCCCCGTAGCCCTGACGTGCAATCGGTTGAGTGGGTTCTTCTAATACCCATAGTTCGTTGCCCGCGCCACCGTCTTCCGTGATATTGTAGATGATGACATCACGTCCATCAGGGTAGGTGGTACGCTCATTTTCCTCGAATGCCAGCACCTTCGTCAGAATCGGCTCAACATATTCTAACTGTGGTACAGAAATCATCGCCGCATAAAACCCACGTAGCGCATGCTCGGCTGGGATACCGGACTCTTCCCATACTTCGCCATCGTATGTCGCGCCCTCATCATCGACCAACATCAGACGTTGTCCCTCGAAATCCTCAAAGCGGATAACCTCTTTGCCAGCAAACGATTCGATGCCCTCATGCGGGACATTATGTTCATCAAAACGTGCTATCCAATAGTCCAGTGCCTCACGCCCGTTCACACGGAATGCCGTCAACACAATACTATCCGTGCCGCGTGTTTCTGGTGGGATATGCGCCCAATCGAAGAAGGTCATGTCCGTTCCTGGACTGCCGACTTTATCCGCATAAAACAGATGATAGGCGCTGGTATCATCCTGATTGACTGATTTTTTCACCAAGCGTAAGCCGAGCAAGCGGGTGTAAAAGGCTGCGTTCTCGCCAATCTTGGCAGATACCGATGTGACGTGATGTAGACCGTTCAAGTTCATGCTACTATCTATCTCCTTCGCACTGAATTTGCCAGCACGTTATGCTTTCGTAATCTATAGATTAGATAGACAAAAATGTCTCCGCCTTACACCTTTACAGGCTTTCACATACATACTTTATAGTTTGCTTAGGGCGCACTCATCTCTTCGTTGCTTTTCTTTGCCAAGATAGAAGAGTTACTCTTACACATTTCTTGACATAGAAAGTGCTACGATGAAAAAAATCCAAACGCAGGGCGTGCATCACATCACATTGATTGGTGCAGACCGACAAACGAGTATCGATTTTTGGGAGGGCTTGCTAGGGATGCCCTTTGTATTTGACCAACCCAATCTTGACCGCGAGGAAGAGAGCCATCTCTACTTTGACCCGGGTGACGGACGCTTAATCACTGTTTTCTGCAACGAAGGACGCAAGCCCGACCCAACCCGCAATCCAGAGGGTATCGGTAATTTGCATCACATCGCGTTTACTGTGTCGCGTGCTATGTACACGCAAGTTGTCAAACGGCTAGGGGATAGAGGGGTTGATAACACAGGCGAAATTGATAGAGGCTTCATGGATTCTATCTACTTCCGCGACCCACTTGGGCAACTTATCGAACTTGCTTGCTATAAATTCGAGCCACCTGTCGGCGCGACTCACACCGAAGTCTTGCTCGAAGCACACAAAATCCGTGTTAAAAATGGCGACCATCACATCGCTGATGAACACCTTGCCGATGCGATAGAATTGCTAGTGGAACGTTATCAAGGCACACTCTCGTCAGACCGCACTGCGAAAGACCCCTATACCGAAAAACCGCCTGTCTGGGATTAGCCTCTATTTTGGGAGCATTCTAAAACGATGCTCCCAAAATACCGTATAATAGAGGGAACACGCCTATATCCAATGACGCTCTATGGCAAATAACCAGCAAGCAAACGAAACCGAACAACTGCGCCAGCGCAACCGCGAACTCTCTATCCTCAATACGATTGCGCAATCGCTCAACCGCGAAGTTGACCTCGCACAAGCACTTCATACGGCGCTGTCGCATATCGTAGACCTCTTCGATTTGCGTACGGGCTGGATATGGCTTCTCGATGAAGAAACGGATACCCCCTATCTAGCGACAGCCATAGACTTGCCACCTGTCTTAGCAAATAATCCCGAAGCTATGCAAGGACACCGTTATTGCTATTGCCTCGATACTTACCAGTCGGGTGAAATGTCTGGTGCATCAAATGTCAGCCTTGTGACCTGTACCCGCCTACGAGATTTGATTGACGGGGCAGGTCAGATACAAAATCATGCCAGTGTCCCGCTTTATGCACATGGCAAACCACTGGGTTTACTCAATGTCCTCAGTGAGGATTGGCGCGAACTCACTGAAGACGAATTGCGCTTGTTATACACCGTTGGCGATATGTTGAGCATTGCTATCGAACGGGCGCGATTATTTGCTACCAGCACCCAATACGGCATCCTTGAAGAACGGCATCGCCTCGCTCGTGAAATTCATGATACGCTTGCCCAAGCTCTAACCGCTATCTCGCTTCAATTAGAAACAGCCGATGTTTTGCTAGATGCCGGAGCAAGCTACGACAAAGCCCATACACTTGTCATGCAAGCACTCGAACTGACACGCTCCACATTGGAAGAAGCTCGCCGTTCTGTGCTAGATTTACGCGCTACGCCCCTTGTCGGACGCACACTCTACGATGCTGTTTCTGCCTTGATAGTATCGTTCAAAGACGCACACGACATAACAGTAAAATTCACCATGCGCGAACGACGCCCCCTCAGCCCACATATCGAAATGAGCCTCTACCGTATTATCCAAGAAGGCTTAAATAACATAGCGACCCACGCCAATGCGACACAGGTAACACTCACAATTACATCGTCACCAGAGCAATTGCGCCTTGTGCTTAAGGACAACGGCATCGGTTTTGATGCCGAGCAATTGCTCCCTGACGATAGCTATGGTCTCATCGGCTTGAACGAACGTGTACGGCTCTTGGGTGGCAATCTTGATGTTAGTAGTACCGTCGGGCAAGGCACACAACTCAATATGACCATTCCACTGGTAAAAGGAGAAATCTTGCCATGAGCAAAGGAAATCCCATTCGTATCCTACTGGCAGATGACCATCCCGTCGTGCGTGATGGCTTGGCAACTATGCTCGAAACACAAGCCGATTTTACCGTTGTTGCGGCTGTGGAAGACGGCACGGCTGTCCTAGAAAAAGGCGAAGCACTCCAGCCGGATGTGGTGTTACTTGATTTAGAAATGCCCAAACTTGATGGCTTAGAAACCCTCAAGCGTATCCATGATAAATGCGAAGGCGTCCGCGTGATTGTCTTTACAGCCTTTGATACCGATGACCGCATCATCGAATCTGTCAAAGCAGGGGCAAAAGGCTATTTGCTCAAAGGCGCACCCCGCGAAGATATTTTCAATGCGATTCGCGTGGTCAGTCAGGGTGGGTCCCTTCTGCAACCGATTATCGCCTCCAAACTGATGGCGCACATCAGCCAGCAGAATCAGCCACCGATGGTCGAAAGCCTCACAGAACGCGAATCCGAAGTCCTGAACCTACTTGCAGAAGGCATGACCAACAGAGAAATCGCGTCTGAACTCGTTGTCACAGAACGCACTATTAAATTTCATGTGAGTGCCATTTTGGGCAAACTCAATGCCGCCAACCGTACCGAAGCTGTCTCGATTGCGCTCCAGCAGGGCTTGCTCACGTCCGCAGACTGACCCCGACCTGTACCATCGTACAGGATAAAATTTGGACGTGCGTCCGAAGACACCCCCTATCCAATTTGTGTACGCTGTACCCATATCAAACAGTACACAACAAGGAGACAAAAACGCATGTCAGGACGTACCGCACTCATCACAGGCGCATCTCGTGGATTAGGGTTGGCGCTCGCACAAGCTCTCGCAAAACAATCTTGGACGCTCATCATCAATGCGCGTAATGGCGATCAACTCGAAAAAGCCCGCGCAACACTCGCCCAACACACAACGGTATTTGCCATACAAGGGGATGTCACCTCTTCTGACCATCACCAAGCATTAGCACAAGCTATCCAGACACACGGTAACGGACTCGACTTACTGGTGAACAATGCCAGCACACTCGGCGCAAGCCCGTTACCAGCCTTGCGCGTCATCACTCCACAAACCTTAGCGCATATTTTTGAGACGAACGTCGTCGCGCCTCTCGTACTGTTTCAAACTGTCGCACCATACTTGAACGCCAATGCACGTATCATCAACCTCACGAGCGATGCCGCTGTAGAAGCCTACCCAACGTGGGGCGGATACGGCGCAAGCAAAGCCGCACTCGAACAATTATCGGCTGTACTTGCTGTTGAACAACCTGATTTATCTGTCTACTGGGTTGATCCGGGTGATATGCAAACCCAAATGCACCAAGACGCTTTTCCAGGTGAAGACATCACAGACCGTCCTTTACCAGAAGCCAGTGTGCCGGGCTTCCTCGCACTCATCAATACGGATGATTACCCCAGCGGACGCTATCAAGCGCAGGTACTCGCACAGAAAGTAGGTGCATCATGAATACACAATTGCATTCGCAAAGCACTCGCCTCCAACTTGCCGATAGACTTACAGATGGGCTGAATTTTGTCCTACCATCCGTACTCGAAGCCAGTGAACCGCCAGAAGCACGCGGTCTCGCCCGTGATGAGGTGCGCCTGATGGTATCTTACGACAGCACAGATGATGTGCATCACGCACAATTTCGTGATATAGGTCAATTTTTGAATGCAGGGGATGTCCTTGTCATCAATACGAGTGGCACGCTCAATGCCGCTGTGCCAGCAATTCGGCAAGATGGCAAAGAACTCACTTTACATCTCTCGACACGTTTGCCAGCGAACCTGTGGATTGTCGAAATGCGCCAATCCATAGACAAGGCAACCAAGCCATTCTATTCAGCACAAGCAGGGGATACTTTTACCTTACCAGCCGGCGGACGCGCAACCCTCCTCACACCACATCGTGCCAATCAGCGACAGAATACAGATACAGAAGATATTCGCTTGTGGATAGCGACCATCGAAATCCCGACACATACAACTCTGCAGTCTTATCTTGCGGCACATGGCGCCCCCATACGTTATAGCTATGTAAAAGATAGCTACCCGAATAATTATTATCAAACCGTCTATGCAACAGAGTATGGCAGTGCTGAAATGCCCTCTGCCGGACGCGCTTTCACACCGGAGTTGCTCACGCAGTTAGTAGCAAAAGGCGTACATATTGCGCCGCTCATCTTGCATACAGGTGTTGCCAGCTTAGAAGACCACGAGCCACCGTATGAAGAATACTATCGTGTGCCTGTAGAGACAGCCCGCGTTGTCACGCAAGCCCGCCAAACCAATCGCCGTGTGATTGCTGTGGGTACAACGGTTGTACGTGCGCTAGAAACAGTGACACATGAAAACGGAGAAACAGTAGCGGGTTCAGGCTGGACACAATTAGTCATCACGCCACAGCGGGGCATTCGTGCTGTTGATGGCATGCTGACAGGTTTACACGAACCGAAAGCAACGCATCTTGCCATGCTGGAAGCACTCACTGACCGCGAACACTTGCGCATGGCATACGAAGCCGCACTCGAAAAACAGTATCTCTGGCATGAATTTGGCGATTTACACCTCATTCTGCCGTGACGAGGCGCGAGATGGATGGGTAGCGTACGCGCTATCCATCGGTCAGCACATGATGGTCAATGCCGTTGTTATCATAGCGATTATTGCTGATAGCGATTTCGTCTTGGTTAGCATGTTCTATCGCAGTGATTAGATTACTGCTGAACGTATTGCCCATTACACTCACAGCACTTGCCCGATTGAACTGTGCGCCAACACGATTATCAGCAAACGTATTGCTTTCTATCTGCATATCGTGGCATTGTGCATCTTGTATTTCACTGCCTGTATAGACACGCACGCCAACCTTATTGCCAGATAGCTCATTGCCCACAACCGTCATATCATGACAAACCGTATGGTCTGGAAAATAGGGCAAGACACCACCCCCGCGTGTGAACAAACGAATGCCTTCGCTGTTATTTTGGATCTTGTTGTTACGAATAGTGAAGCCAAAACCATGCTCAATCGCAATGCCTACCATCCGATTCGCGGTGACGATATTCTCTTCCAGCGTGTTATGCGAGCTATAGCCCATCCAGAAAGCATAATTTGACTGGCTACAATCGTTACGCCGGAAAATATTACCCGCAGAAAATGTCGATTCAATCGCGTTATTCGGACTCAAGCGACAATCGTTATCTTCAAATAGATTGTCATTACAGGGCGTAATCACACCCGGATGCTCATATCCACACAGAAAAATGCCATCCCCACTGCACAAACAACTGTTCCGCAAAATACGATTCCGCGATGACCCCTTCACCATCACAATTCCCGCCGCATCTGCTTCCGCCCGTGTGATACCACTCTCGCGCCGGAAAACCCGATTGCAAAAATCAAAGCGATTATCGTCTACCAGTGAATCTGATGTATTGGATAAATAAATACCCCATCCGCTATTAAAAGACGCATTATTTTTGCTGATGGTCATCTCTGTACAGTCATACAGCAAAATCCCGTGCATCTGATGTTGTAAATCGCAATTTACTATCTGACTCTCGCGCACATCATGGCACAGAATCGCGCCCCCGTAGCTATCTGGCAGAGGCAACCAGAGATGCAAAAATGTCTCTACGCCTTCGATTTCATGCGTACCCCGCACAGTAATATTTTCTAGTGTGATACCTTGTGCGTGTTCTATTCGTATCCCGTGATAATAACCTTGTATGCTTATATCACGGATGCTGACATTCTGATGCCCATTTGCCTGAATCCCGACTTTCTCCTGTTTATCACTGATGAGCGTCGTATTGTCGCCTGATACTGTTATGCCATCAGCGCCAATACGAATACCATCCGGCAGATGATACACACCAGCCGCAAATTGCGTATCCTCAGTTAAAACCATGCCATTCGTTGGTATAACTTGCTCTGCCATTGTGTCTCCTAAATATCCTGATTGTCATATTTGATAATGATAGGTCGTTTCTAACATCTCAACAATAGATTCACCACACGCACAAAATCGCCCAAGTCTGTGTCGAACGTGCAATCCCTATCAGCTTCGATGTTAATTGCCATGCTAAACTCTGGATAGCAAAGGCATCTTGTCAAGCACTCATGGAAACAGCAAGCCTCATCTTAGCTCATCGTCGAATATTGTTCGCTGATACGATGCCCAAGATGACAAGCGTCAGGTAGATTTGTAGGCTTGAAAACTCGCGCAGAACATAGCAGACTGTGTGGCATTAGACCGGAACGACCCAGCCCAATGAGCGAGGAATGCATGCAAGCCTACCGCAAATTAGATGAATCACAACAACGGCTCATCCGTTTCTGGTTGCCTGCGCTCATGAATGGCTTGCTTGCGTGGTTGCTGTTACTCATTTTAGGCGAAACCCCGCTTGTACGCGCATCTGGTTTAGCACTCGTCATCGTCGGTGTAACACTTGCCTTGCGCCGTATGGGAGCAGTCTTGGCGATGGTCGGTGCGCTGACACTCGCTCTCAGTCCTGCTTTCTGGTCACAGACAGGCGGTGGACAAGGCGAACCCGCAACGATAGTCATTGCGCTAGGGCTTGCCGCCGTCGCAACCATCGCAGTCGTGTTCTTCAGCAAGCGCCCATCTATCGGTTTTGGCATTGGCATTATCGTTTTTGCAGCGTTTTTCTGGAGTCAAATCGGCACACCTCGTAGTATCCGCTTGACAGCCTTCGTCATCGCATGGCTCATGTATCTCTTGATTGATATGCTACTCATTACTAACCCACGCCCTGATGATGCGCCACTCATTCTGCGTGATGGCGGGTTAAAGACAGTCAATGGGGCAGTGCCAGCGCGTATGTATCACATCTTCGGGATTCTACTATTGGTAACAGTCGGTATCGTCAACGACCCATTACTGACGCTTCTCATGCCTGCCATTGTACTGAGCCTTATTCTGACTAAGACCCGCCTAGAATGGTGGTACTGGTTGGCGATTGGTATTGTCATTGGTGTGGGCATACGTGGATTATGGATCGACTACCTACAAGCACAATCACCGTTCATCATGCTTGCAGATTGGCGACTGGGTGCGAACTGGCTTGAAATGATTGACCTCATCATCCAGCAATTCACTGTGTTTGGCGCTGGATTGAGTTTGCTTGGTTTAGCACGCCTCGCACGCTGGTATGCACCACTTGGCACAGTCTCAATGGTTGGCTTTGCAGCTTATTGGTTATTTGGTGTTGTCTACTCAAGCGCAAATGAAGCCATCTTGCTGTTGCCGATGTTTGTTATTTTCGTCCTCTGGATGACTTATGCGGTACTTGCTATCAGCGAATGGGGGGCAAAAAGCCTACCAGACCACCCAATTGCTGGACGTTATCTCATCATCAGCGTATATGCACTTTTACCGGCATGGTTGCTGTGGCACATTGTTGTTTGAGCCCTTACATCTGTCTTTTGTCAATAATCCCCTCGCATGATACTATGGTCACAACATAAGAAGCTACTTCACCTTTATGAGTGGCAGATAAACCTAAATATTTGTATAGTTACATTGATGAACCCTACAAGCATTTGTAAGCTGTTATCATAGGTGCTTGTGCGGTCTACGTTTAGATTAGGTATTTCAACTGATGAATACGAATACAGAAGATATTGTATCAATCAAGGGTATTAAAGATGGCTTGCTCATTTCCTTGAGCGCAACCGAAGAATGGCAAAATATCACCCAAACACTAGCTAGTAAATTGGACGCCCAAGCTGATTTTTTTTCTGGTGCGCGGGTCACAATTGATGTGGGTGAACGTCCCGTACCCAAATATGAACTGACCTCACTCAAAGCAGTTTTAGAACGGCGTCATTTGACACTCGTTGTCGTACAGACGACCAGCCGTACAACATTCAATTCGGCACAATCGCTTGATTTACGCACCGTTTTTCCCGAAGAAGACCGTATTGGTTTCCAAGACGATTCGATAAACACAATGCCCACTGACCCCGAAGAACAGGGAACGCCCGGCGTCATGATTCGCCGTACTTTACGCAGTGGACGTGTTATAACTAGCCATGGGCATGTTGTCGTTATTGGGGATGTCAATCCAGGTGCGCAAATTATCGCCACTGGAGACATTATCATTTGGGGTAGATTACGTGGTACAGTACACGCTGGCGCAGAAGGCGATACAGACGCTATTATCTGTGCATTAGACATGAGTCCTAACCAGCTACGCATTGCTGACCTCATCGCAACATCGCCTAAAGAACAGAAACGGGTTGTGCGTCCAGAAGTAGCATCTGTGCGCGATGACCACATCATTGTTGAGGCTTGGGGACAATAGAAAGGAACCAAACACGCATGGGAGCAAGAGTTATCACCATCACATCAGGTAAAGGTGGTGTCGGTAAAACAACAACTACGGCTAATATTGGCATTTCACTCGCACGGCTAGGGCATCGTACTGTCGTCATTGATGCAGATATTGGCTTGCGCAACCTTGATGTGGTGATGGGACTAGAAAATCGCATTGTGTATGACCTTGTGGATGTCATCGAAGGGCGCTGTCGTTTACGCCAAGCGATGATTAAACACAAAACACATCCACAGCTATATCTCATTCCAGCGGCACAAACCCGCGATAAGACGGCTATTAGTCCTGCTGATATGATTCATATCACAGACAAATTGCGTAACGATTTTGCTTATATCATCATTGATAGTCCGGCTGGTATTGAGCGTGGCTTTCGCAATGCCGTTGCCCCAGCCGATGACGTGCTTATCGTCACCAATCCAGAAGTGTCTGCTGTCCGCGACGCTGACCGTATCATCGGTTTGCTAGAAGCAAATCGCAAAGGACCCGGACGCATTATTCTCAATCGCCTCAACATTGATATGGTCAATCGGGGCGAAATGATGTCTGCTGACGATGTAGAAGATATTCTCGGCTTAGAGGTGATGGGTATCGTGCCGGAAGACGAACACGTTATTCCTGCGTCCAACAGTGGGATTCCCGTGTCATTGAACGAAAATTCACGCGCAGGGGTGGCATTCCGCAATATCGCACGTCGCGTTACAGGCGAAAATGTCCCTTTCATGGAACTAGAACCCCAATCAGACGGCTTCCTAAAACGCTTGGCGAAGTTGTTCGGTAGCAAATGATAATTGATAAGTCGTGAGACAAGAGCAAACGTAGAGGTGTGTAATGGGCGGATTCTTTGACAAAATGCTAGGACGCAACAGTGACGAAGAAAAGGGGAGTAGTGCCACTGCAAAAGACCGCTTGAAAATGGTACTCACGCATGACCGTATCAAAATCTCGCCAGAGAAAATGAAAGAGATGAAAGCCGAAATCATCGAGGTGATTACGCGCTATGTGCCATCCCTAGACCCCGAAAGTGTAGATATTGCGCTCGACCAGAGTGACCGTTTCAATAATCGCCTGGTTGCAGAAATTCCCTTCGCCAGTGAACGCGAAGAACCAGATTTGTTTGACAATGACGGCAACGATGATTTAATTATCAGCACTGACGAAACACTAAAAAATGCAGATGTAAATATTGCCAGTGATGAAGTTACTGCAGATGTTTTCTCGTTTGAATTAGAAGACGAAACACTCGATTCACGACCAGATAACGAGTGAGGAGGGCAAGCGTCAGGTAAAATACCAACCTTTTCACCTTTGCGGACTTGCCTATAATAAGCGCACGTCTGTAAGCAAACCACGAAAGTCCTACTTGTATCCATGAACAACACAACCAGCTTTTGGGCAAGATTTGATTGGATTCTCCTTACCGCGACCATGATTCTCGTCGTGTTTGGTGTGCTAGTCATTGCCAGCGCGACCCAAGATGCCGTTGACCCCACGCTTGTCAGCCGTGTTCCTGATCAAATTCGCTTCTCAGTCTTTGGCTTCGTTGCGCTTTTTGTAATGGCGATGCTTGATTATCGTCTGCTGGGAAGTATTTCCAATTGGTTATATGCCTTGATGGTTGTTCTGCTACTGGCTGTTGTCTTTTTTGGTACTGAAGGTGATGGTGGGGCGCGACGCTGGGTCAATCTCGGTATCTTGATTCAGCCATCCGAGATATGCAAAATCCTTGTCATCATCACTTTGTCGCAGTTCTTCGTCAATAACTATAAAAAGATGGATGATTTCCGCACCATTCTAAAATCACTCGTTCATTTAGGTGTTATTGCAGGCTTAGTGTTCATTCAGCCGGACTTGGGTACGACTATCGTCTTCATCGTTATCTGGGCAGTGATTACATGGGCGGCTGGCTTCCGCATTCGTCATATTGTCATGTTGGCACTCGCTGGTATGATGCTCCTACCTGTTGCACTTACCCAACTCCAACCCTATCAGGTAGAGCGTATTACTAACTTCCTTTTCCCAGCTGATGAAGAAGATTTAGAAGCACAATTCGGTTCGTTCTATAATATCGAACAAGCCCTCATTAGTATCGGCTCGGGTGGTCTCACGGGCAAAGGCTATACCGCTGGGTCACAGAACGAAGGGCGCTTTTTGCGTGTGCGCCACACAGACTTCATTTTCAGTGTGATTGCGCATGAATTTGGGTTCATAGGTGGCATATTTACGATGGGACTTTTAGGCGTGGTCATCATGCGTGTGCTGAGGGGTGCGGCATATGCGTCGGATGCACTGGGCGGCATGATATGCTATGGCGTCGCGGGTATGATTTTCTTCCAGACAGTCGTTTCTATTGGTATGAATCTCAATTTGATGCCTGTAACAGGTCTGACCTTGCCCTTCGTGAGTTCCGGCGGTACATCGCTCCTATTCACGATGATTGGTGTTGGGCTTGCGGAAAGCGTTATTGTGCGCCGTAAAGAGAAGACACTCTGAGATTAAATCTTGACCACTTTGCACCTATCCGTTATATTTTTAACCTATCTTGGGAGATAGTTTAATTGGCAAAACAACGGATTCTGGTTCCGTCGTTCTTGGTTCGAGTCCAGGTCTCCCAGCACTCAACAATATAAGTAAAAAATTAACAGAGGTCGGCTCAAAAAGCCGATTTTTTGTTTAGAATATTAAGCTGGAAAATGTTATGTATGAGTACACTGCATATCTATTAGGTGGCAAATGAGTGACGATCAACAGACAAAAATCATTATATTGATGGGGGTTTCAGGGTGTGGCAAATCAACCGTTGGCATGCTATTAGCCAAAGACCTAAGCTGGACATTCTATGATGGCGACGACTTTCATCCCGACGCAAATATCAAGAAAATGTCCAATAGTATCCCACTGACAGATGCAGATAGACTGCCTTGGCTTGATAATCTGCGTCATCTCATTGATAGACATTTACAGATGAACGAATCAGCTATTATCGCCTGTTCAGCGTTGAAGCAAAGCTATCGAAAACACTTGAAACAAATGGACGAGCGCGTGACACTTATCTATCTACATGGCGATTTTGATTTAATCTGGTCGCGTATGTCATCACGCGAGAATCACTTCATGAAACCTGACATGCTCAAGAGCCAGCTTAATGCGCTTGAGCGTCCCAGCGCGGATGAGGCTTATACTATCGACGTCAATCAGTCAGTGAGCGAAATCATCTCAGAGATAAAATCATTAACTTCTTTGTCAATCAAATAGCAGGGCAGGTTGCTGTTATTATCAATAAATCCTGCGGAAGTTCAGGCTCAGAATTCAGCGTTTACCTTACGTACTAAAAAGCCAGTGAAGATGATAGCCCAGCGCCGATAACATGAGCTAGACAAGTTAGAATGCCTTGGCTTTCTCGAATGAATATAGTCTAAGGTAGAAGAGAGGATAGCGCATAGTCACGCTATCCCTGCAAAGAACTAAACAGTGGAATCTATGGTTGTGATGGCACAGGCGTTGGCTCAACAGTCAGATTCGTATCCTCACCTGTTACAGGTGCAACCACACCGCCACTTGCGCGTTGGTCTTGCAATGCAAAATAAGCACGCATCGTCTCGCGTACCAGTGGCAATGCCATGAATGACCCTTCGCCACCATTATAGACAAATGCAATAATCGCAATCTCAGGGTCTTCATACGGGGCAAACCCCATATACCACGCATGCGAGGGCCATTGACCAGGTACACAGTAGCCAAGTGGGCGAGCAATATCATCGCAATACTCAGCCGTACCTGTCTTACCAGCTACCGCGATGCCAATATCGTCAAGGCTTGCCGATGACCCAGTACCCCCTTCTGCAATGATGACATCGCGTGACCCCACCCGCACTATTTCTAAAGACTCATTGCCTATAAATGCTGGTTGATAAGGATTATCAGCAGATGTGAAGCGCACTGGCTGGCATATTTGCCCGTTAAATGTGTAATTCAACGGAATATGCACACGGTATTCGCGTTCGTCTGGCTCAAGTCCTGTACCGACATTCACCAAATTACGATACCCCTCAGGGTCACAACGGAATGGGTCATACCAAGGGCTAGTAGATTCGCACACACACGACAAACTTGTTTGCCCATACATCATCATATCTTCGAGTAACATCAGCGTGATGGTTTCATCTGGTGGCAAATTTTCTATGTTCACCGTCCGCAAAACCTGTGGCTCAAACGGCGAGATAACATCACCATCTTCATTGATAAATTCCCGAATCAGCGTCGGTTGATACAATGTTCCCCCGTTGATGAGCGCCACGGATTGCGCTAATAATTGCAATGGGGTCGTTGTTACATAACCTTGCCCGAACGCAGCATTGTATGTATCGCCCGTAGACCAATTCTGACCTAAATTACGGCGCTTCCAATCGGGGTCAGGCATACGCCCAGCCGTCTCAAATGGCAATTCAACACCCAACTCCGAGCCAATGCCTGTTGCTGTCGCATAGCGGAACAAGTCATTGATACCTAAGCCACCCTCACGCAATACCTGTGTGCTGATATCATTATTGCCACCCCCGACCAGATAGTAATAAACATCACAACTGAACGCGATGCTCTGAATCAAGTTCACACGTCCATGACCATTGTCAAGCCAGCACACAAAACGTTGTGATGCAGCGTCATCATTCGGTGCATAGCGGTTTTCGAGAATTAACTCACCTGGGTCGTCTAATTGCTGTTCAGGGTCAATCACATTCTCTTCGTTGACGCCTGCCGCTGTAATCAATTTCCAAACCGAACCAGGTGGATACAAACCCTTAATCGCATTATTGAGCAAGGGGCGGGCAGGGTCTTCAATGATGTCCAGATAATATTCAACATCAATGCCACGCGCAAAACGACTGTTATCATAGGTGGGCCAACTCACCATTGCTAGGATTTCACCCGTTCTAGGATCCATCGCAATGATAACCCCCTGCGTGCTGATACCGCGTGGTTGCGTCCGTGCCTGTGCTTCATAGTACGAGGTGTCGTTGCGATTCTGTAATTGCTGAACCAATAAATCTTCGGCGGCTGCCTGCAATTCATAGTCAATTGTCAGGGTTACATTTTGTCCTGCAACCGATGGTAACTCGCTAATAACCGCAAGTTCCTCACCCGCCACATCGACTTCGACAATCTGCTCACCACGTTCACCTGCAAGTTGTGCATCCAAGAAACGCTCGATGCCCTCATAACCCGTCCGCACAAATTGCGGGTCAACCCCTTGGTCGCGTAATGCTTCTGCTTCTGCCTCACCAACTGGACCCAAATAGCCGATAATGTGTGATGTTGTCGGTGTATCCCCCCCAAAGGGATACTCACGTACGCCAACGACCTGAATATCCACACCTGGCATGAAGATACGTTCTTCTAAAATTTGTAATGTCACCTCGCGCTCAATATCCGCCGCAATTGTCACGGCACGGAACGGCGCGATACCTTCACCCTCAGCAACCAATTCTTCAATACTGCGTAAATTACTCTGTGATTGTCGCGCTTGCTCAGCCGTCGGTGGCACACCCACCAGCGCAGACAAACGGTTGAAGACCTGCAATTCTTCTTCTTCATTCGCTGGTAAATCCGCAGGCACAATGACCACGTTATACGCAGGTACATTAAACGCAAGGCGCAAGCCAAAGCGGTCAAGAATTGCCCCTCGATTCGCAGCTAATGGCACAGTGGTCAAACGGTTCGCGTTCGCCTCTGCGTTATATTCTTCAAACTCGATGATTTGTAGCTCATACATCCGGACGCTGAACAACAAAAAAACAGCGAAAATGACAGCTTGGAAAAAGGTCAAACGCCAGCCACGAAAGGAAGCATTCTCGTTTTTCATGTAATTCAATCCTCGATACTACCGTTCAAAGGTTAAGAACGCGGTGTCACATCCCATGCCGATTGACGACGCGGAATGCGTTTTTGAAACCGTCGTAAAACAAAGAAAATTGGAAATGTGCCTAATAAATTAAAGAGCAGGGTAGGTGCAGTGAATGTTCGCACATACGCGATAGGCGCAATACTCACACCTTGCAAACCCAATATAACAAAGACAATAATATGGTGTAGCACCGTACCTAATATCACAAACGCGATGAGCGCCAAGATACTGACATCATAAAAAGCACGCTCTGCCGCCTTCACTGCAAAAACCATGACCAATGGCGCAATCACAGAAACGCCCAACGGCATAATCGGGTTCATCACATCCAGCAAGATACCACCTAGAAATGCCCAGAAAATAGCCTCATCTAAATCAGCGTACCACGCCCAGCCGAGTACAATCATCAGTACCAACGATGGTTGCCCGTCCAACAAGCGATAATCCAACAGCACACTATTTTCTAGCACAGCCGCCACCAGCAAAAACGCGAAACTCAGATAATAGCCCATCAGGTGCGCTCACTGTTCCGTTTCGTCAAACACCGACAAATCCGCCGGGTCAAAATTTGTGATGACCAGTACCTGCTCCAGCGTGTTGAAATCAATCAAACTGCTGACTTGTGTACTCTGCGTTAACTCAGATTGCTCGTTCGATACACTGATAACCTGCCCAACAGGTAAATCTGCTGGGAAATTACCACCCAAGCCGGATGTGTACACCAATTCACCGACTGAAATCTCAACATCTAGCGGAATGAACAACATCTCCACCGACCCCGTATCCAGACCCTCACCCTGCACAGTGCCTTCTGCACGGCTATTCTGCAAACGCGCACTCACAAAACTGTTACGGTCAGTGATGAGCTGTACCTGTGCTGTGTTAGCCGTCACCTGCCAGATACGCCCGACTAAGCCCAAATCAGTCGTAACAGGCATACCAATCGTTAAACCGTCGCGTGTACCTTTATTGATGATAATACTATTGATGAACCCAAATTGCCCGTCACCAATCACGTCTGCTGTCAAAAAATCAAGATTCTCAGTTGTGTTCACATAATCGAGCAACTCACTCAAGCGGTCATAATCCGCCGCAATCTCGCGCAATTCAACCAGCTCGCCTTGTAACTGCGCTAACTGACGTTCCAATTCAGCATTACGGTCTTGCAAAGTTTCAATAGTATCCACATTATCTGTTCCCGTTAGCACAGTTTGGTTCAGTGACGATGCCCCCTGACCCAACCAATGTAAAGGCATGGCAAGCAACCCCTCTATAGGACGGGTAATGCCCAAAATACTCAATGCAATGAGGACAATGCACATGAGTAGCAATCCGCCCAGCAATACCAGCCGACTTGCAAACCAATTGCGACGCACGAGAAACTCCGTTAGCTAATTAATGCGAATGAGATGATTATAGCAAACCCGCGCCTCAGCACGAAATGAAGGCATCCGCGTAGGTTGGGCGTCAGGTTGGAAGAAATAGACAAATGAAAAAGATTTATCAACCACGTAAATAATAGCGAAATTGTAGGGACGCTATTATTAGCGTCCGCTATGGAGGAATTTTGCTTCCGTATATCATCTTGCAGAATTCCATGGTCAAGCGTGAACTAATACGGACGAATATTGCTACCCGACGTGCTACCACGCTCAGGACCAACCAGCAAGCGACGCAAATTATTGTAGTCTTCAAGGATACGCCCCGCACCCCGCGCGACACAGGTCATCGGGTCTTCTGCAACGTAAGCCCGAATATTTACCTCTTCTTGGACACGCTGGGCAATCCCTTGTAGCATACCGCCACCACCCGCAATCGTGATACCACTTTCCATCAGGTCAGCGACCAATTCCGGCGGTGTGTCATCGAGCGCATCTTTCACCGTATCAATGATAATATTCACCGACCCGCTAATCGCCTCTCGAATCTCAATTGAACTTACCTCTACAGAATCCGGCAAACCCGTTGTCAGATTACGTCCTTTGATACTATAGGTACGTTCTTGTGGTAGAGGATATGCCGACCCGATTGCCATTTTAACTTTTTCAGCAGTCGGCTCGCCAATCAGCAGATTGTGTTTCGTGCGCATATACTGCACGATGTCTTCGTCCATCTCATCACCCGCTACACGAATCGAACGGCTGATAACAATACCACCTAGCGAAAACAGGGCAACTTCTGTCGTCCCACCACCAATATCAACTACCATACTCCCGCGTGTTTCCAGTACAGGCAAACCAGCACCAATTGCAGCCGCAACAGGCTCTTCAACTAGATGAGCCTCACGCGCACCGGCATCTAAGGTCGCTTCAATAACTGCTCGTTTTTCAACTTCTGTCACACCAGAGGGAATACCTACTACTACACGCGGACGCGGAATCGGAACCCACGTTTGCTCGTGTGCCTTGCGAATGAGATAATCAAGCATGCGAGCTGTGATGTCATACTCACTAATCACACCATCGCGCAGAGGGCGCACAATGAGAATATCTTTAGGGTTTTTACTCCACATCTCTTTCGCACGCGCACCTACTTCCCGTACAACCCGTGTGCGCTTTTCCAGCGCCACGAATGACGGTTCATTAATCACAATACCCTTACCGCGTACATATACCAGCGTGTAAGCTGTTCCGAGGTCAATCCCAATATCGAGGGAAAATAGACCAAAGAAATAATCAAGTGGACTTAACACAAAAACAAACTCCTGTACGTCGGTAAAATGCGCCGAATTATAACATAATACGACACGTCTGATATAGCTGAACGCAAGCGTAGGATTAGAACATGCAGAATAACTTAAACAAGTTACTACAAACGCTATCTCAATACAAGTTGTTTCCCTTAAAACGTCAGCTAGTCGTGGCAGTTTCTGGCGGCGCAGATTCACTTGCGCTCATGCACTGGTTAGCACAACATCGCGCACAAATCGCACCTAACTTGCATATCGCTACGCTCAACCATGGCATTCGTGACGAAGCCGATGCTGATACCCACTTCGTTAGTCAGCAAGCACAAGGACTGGACTTGCCAGTGACAGTCGGTGAGGTAGATGTTCCTACCTTCGCCAGCGAAAACCAACTCAGTATCGAAACAGCCGCCCGTCAGTTACGCTATACCTTTCTCGCACAGGTCGCACGTACCATCGGCGCACAACATATCGCTACCGCACACCACGCCGACGACCAGACCGAAACGATTCTCATGCACATCATTCGTGGCGCAGGCATCGCTGGTTTACAAGGCATGGATTTTGCCACACCTACACCCTACAACGAAGATATTACATTATTACGACCCTTTTTAACTGTAAACCGTTCCGAAGTAGAAAATTATTGCTCGCACCATAATTTAAAACCGCGCCATGACGCCAGCAACGACGATACCGACTATACCCGCAACAAAATCCGTCACGATATTGTGCCGCACCTGCAAACTATCAATCCTGCACTCAATGATGCGCTACTGCGCCTGTCATCACTTGCACGCACAGAAAATGACTTCATCGAAACGCATTTCCAGCAAACCTGCCTACCACATATGACACTCGGCAAGCGCGTCAGTATTTCACGAGAGGTATTTATTAGATGGCATATGGCATTACAAAGACGTGCGCTTGTTTATGCGCTACATCATCTCAACGGCGAACTTTCTTACGACCACGTTGAAAATGCAATTCAAATTGCTATGACAGGGCAGGTCGGCAATATCGTACAATTCACAGGTGATATTCAACTCCGTGTAGATTATGACCACCTTCGCATCGAATACGAAGCTGACGCGACTCGCAATCACGCCTACTTACAAATAACCACTGAAAAACCGCTTTCTGTTCCAGGTGTAACACAGTTCGATGATTGGCAATTGATAGCATCTCGCCAACCGATTACAAATTCTCATGCTCGCTTAATTATTCCTCCATCTGCAAAGGTAAAAATCCGTACACGGCGTTCAGGAGATAAATTTCAGCCACTTGGCATGCGTGGAAAACGCAAAAGCATTAAAAATTGGTGCATAGACCGTAAAATTCCACGAAATGCGCGTGAAAGTTTGCCAATTGTTACAATTGACGGTGAAATTGGGGCAATCGTGCTTCCTCAAGCGTGGGAAATCGCAGAATGGGCATCGGTGCATATCAACTCTCAATACATCGTTTATTTTCAAGTTAGTAAATTGTTATAAAACACCGTGCCAATTCCTTGCAAGCGCGTATTACATACTGTATCATTGAGAAAACGTAAGGGAAAAATAAATCGAGATTGTGGCTTGCGAAGCTCGTTATTGTCTATGTGAATAAACAATACTCTTCACAAGCTCAGTGTGTTAATTAGGCGAAGAATCATTCTTATATTTAGCTATGTTTGATTAGTCACATGGAATTATCACTTCTTTGCCAACATACCATGCGAAAGGTTTCATACAGGAGACTCTGATGAATAGTTCAGAAACTGCACAAGTACTCGTTGTTGATGATGAAGGCGCAAATCGCTACTCCGTGAGTAAAACACTTCAACGTGTTGGCTATATCGTTAGCGAAGCCGGTAGTGGTGAAGAAGCTCTCGACCATCTCACCGGACAAGAATTTGATGTTGTACTCACCGATATTCGTATGCAAGGGATTGATGGCGTCGAGCTATTACGCCGTATTAAAGAAGAATCCCCTGATGCGATTGTTATTCTCATGACAGGTTATGCCAGCTTAGGCACGGCTGTCGAAGCACTCCGTCTCGGCGCACATGACTATCTCATTAAGCCTAGCTCCAACCAAGATATTCGCCAGAGTGTACAACGGGGCATCGAACGCGCCCGCAATTTGCGCCGCCGTCGCCGCTTGCTCGAAACCATCAAAAATGATGTTTTTGAACTCACTCGTGCTGACCGGGAAGCTGCCAATGCTGCTCTTGATACATCTCCGCCAGATGACCTTGACCGTCAAATTTATAACGAAACTGTCCCTGAACCCAGTACTAGCAGTATGCAACTAGGTCCATTGACCGTTCACACAGGGCGTTATCAAATTTCTGTCGAAGATAAGCCAATCGACCTCACCCCAACCGAATTTGACTTGCTTCTGTACCTTGCCGCCCATCGTGGTCGCGTTGTACCTTGTCATGAACTTGTACGGGAAGTACGTGGTTACACAGTTGACGAAGCAGAAGCACGCGAAGTTATTCGCCCACATGTCAGCAACCTGCGTCGTAAGCTCAAAGATGCCGGACAAGATGCAGACCTCATTATTAACGTGCGCGGGATTGGCTATCGCCTTAACGACCAACTAGCGCCTGTAGATTAATACGACACTCTCAAGTATCATAAGGACTCATCTGATGAGTCCTTTTTTATTGGTGAGAATGCCTTTGCAATCAATCAAAAACGCTATCATTCTACTAAGCATGACAACGCTAATTAGCTTACTCCCACTTGTGCATGCACAATCGGATACTTGCACATCCGAAAGCACACTCACACGCGAAACATACAATAGTGCCGTTCTAGTGCAGACCATGTTTTACACGGTGTACACGCCCCCGTGCTACGATGAAAATACGACCTATCCCGTGATGTATCTCATGCACGGTTCAAATGAAGACGACGGACATTGGCAACGGTTGGGCTTACCAGAAAGCCTAGACCAGCGGATTCTCAACAATGAAATGTCGCCCGTTATCTTGGTGATGCCTTTCGGTAACGTCATCGCTAATCGCAATAATTTTGATACACTCTCATGGAATAATATTTTCCTAACTGAGTTGCTCCCTGATGTTGAATCGAAATACAGCATCAGCCAAAACCGCGACCAACGCGCAATTGGTGGCATTTCGCGGGGTGGTTTCTGGGCATACCAAATCGCATTTTCTAATCCCGACCTGTTTAGCGTTGTAGGTGGACATAGCGCATTCTTTGATGAATTTCATGCCGAAGCTGAATATAACCCGCTTGACCTTGCACTTTCAGAACCTGCGATTGATAGCATGTCACTCTGGTTAGACAGAGGAGCAGATGATTTTGCCGCACCTGGGCTTGACCTCATGGACGAACGGCTAACAGCGAGTGGGGTAAGTTATACTTATGAAATCTATCCTGAAGGTGAGCATAACAACATCTACTGGTCATCGCATATCGAAATCTATCTCGATTTCTACGTGCAAATCACAGAGACACCCGAACCACCTGCGCAGCCCACACCACAAAGCCCAAGCGGTTTCGTGACCAACACGCCGTCTGTGCCTATCGAAGTGACACCGACACCCATCTCAACGCCAACACTAACACCCGTCCCTGATACAGGCGACACTTTATATGTGCCAGCCGTTGCCTTCCCAAGCACACTAACTTCTGTTTCTAGTGCTGACCTACAAGCCATCGCAAACGGCACATTCGATGAGCGACTTGTTATTTCTAGTTCGGTAGCCGAACAACTGCCAGCCCATCCTGATACACGCATCGTTCCAGATGACACCCTGCGCGATAATCTCTGGCAAAACCGCGAGCGTTTCACACTGTTGCCTCTCAATGGTTTGAACATGCAATATCGCATCCTGTTCGTAGATGACCAGCCCATCACGCAAGTTGCAAATTATCCCTTTGGCACAGATACGAGTCGCTTAACGCGCTTCACGTTCTCGGGCGTCACGGCAATCACGCGCAATACCCGCGAGGCAATTAATAACAATGGTGTTATTTGGGCAACCGAAGCCATCCAGCCTTACGTCACCCAAACAGATGCCTTCCACATGAGCAACGAAGTCTCATTTATAGAAGGCTGCCCAAACGTGAGTGTCACGGTTTTTGGGGGTACAAATAGCTTCTGCTCTTTGCCAGCCCACTTCGGTATTTTCACCCAACTTGAAGTGGATGTTGTAGAACTCACAGGCAATCATAACAATGATTATGGCTATGAGGTCTATCTCGATACACTTGATTTGTTCGAGCAAAACAGCATCGACACAGTCGGCGGGGGTGAGACGCTGACACAAGCGCGTGCGCCTTATATTTTGACGCATAATGGCAACACAGTCGGCTTAGTCGCCTGTAACGCTGTCGGACCCTACTATGCCATCGTCAATGATAACGACGAATCCTTGCTAGGTGGCATTCGTCCCGGCGCGGCTGCCTGCGACTGGGAATGGCTCGAACAGACACTCCCTGAACTAGCCAGCCTCGTTGATGTTGTCGTTGTTTCTGTGCAATATACAGAAGTCGAAGATTACTTGCCTACCAGCGAACAACAACGTGATTTTCGCCGTCTCGCTAACTTAGGCGCAGATGTCGTACTCGGCTCACAAGCACACAAACCGCAAACTTTTGAATTTTATGGTACATCACGCGGCGAAACGGCATTTTTACATTATGGCTTAGGGAATTTCTACTTTGACCAACCCTTCTGGGGCAATATGCGCTTCTTCTTAGATACGCTCTACATTTATGAAGGTGAATTGCGTGCTATTGAACTATTTCCGGGCATCATAGATGATTTAGCTCGTCCGCGCCTCATGACCGAAGAAGAGCGTTTTAACTTTCTATTTTTCATGTTTGTTGAGCAAAACGGATTCTAATAACGGATGAACTCAGTAGATGAACAACCACAAGGCTTCTTCAATAGAGGACTTGTGGTGATACTATTAACGTTTTCGATTCCTGCAATCCTGACTATAGCAGGTACATATTATGTCGCTGTGCAGGGACGTGTACCAGGTGGCGAAGATTCGACCATCTGCCAGCAAGCCCTCACCGAATCAACAGACGTTCGCCTAGACGTGTATGCTTACACGGCTGGTTTAGTCGAATTTGAAACACAGTCCATCCTCGTGCGTGATACATCTGCAACCGATACAGAATGGCAAACGCTCTTTTCAGATACCATGCCATCGCCAGAAACCTTTACCTGTGATACCAACATACAGCAGGTGAGCGAGACGGTTTTCCTGCTTTTTAATCAAAAAACCATCGCCATCTCATCCGATAGTGGTAATACTTGGCGAACGCACAATATCTGTGACGACCCACGTCCGCAGGGCAATCGTTGTGATAGCGAAGCCCTTAACTATGCTAGTATAGATATTCAAGCAGATGGCACAGGTGAATTACTTGTTCAGGAAAGCGCCGTTGATGAATTTGGTGAACCTCAACGCGATGAATCCGGCAACCCAATCCCATCTGCAGAATGGACACTTCTCACTGATGATGTAGGTGTCACATGGCGTTTAGCATCTTCTGAGTAAATTCGGTGTACAATAACACTGGTAAATAGCATCGTATTGTGAGTCGGAGAAACCCAAGTATGTCTTATTACGAAAAACCAAAAGGGATGCCCCCTAAAGATGATGATTTGCAAGCGGCAAAACGTCAATTCTACTGGCAATTGTTTTTGCATCTCATGGTGCCAGCAACCATCCTTGCGACTATCTTTGGGCTACCTGTTTTACTAATTGAACATTACCCTGACCAACTCAATGCCCGATGCACCATTTACGATAGCGCGGATGCGCAATACGGCGTGCGTATTACGAGTACCACCGAACGGCTCAACACAGTTCGCTACTATGTCACTCGTGATGGGGGTAACAATTGGGAAAATGTCTATGTCACTGAAAACGACTATCGTATGGCACGCGCTGATTGTGACACAGTGGTCTTTAACTCGGAAAATAGAGTCGCTGCGGTGCGTGTTGAGCCAGCAAAAATACTAACCTTCGATTTTGACGCGCTACGTGGCGCGACCATGACAGACGTATCGGAATCTTGCAACGACGTGGATACGATATTTCCGGTATACAACGAACAACTAATTAACTTCGACTTCACCTGTAGGGCAGGCTAAGATGACCGTGCAAGCGCGTGATATTTGGGAAGATATAGGGTCGCTCTTTGCTGGGCAATCCGAACGTATCCATGAAATAGAACTTACCAACATCGCACGGGGCGGAATGTCGCTTTGCTTGTATCATCTGATGAAAATTGCGAAGGAATCCAATTTTCGCTTCCAGCTTGCCGGAACAGAAATGCAGGTAGCACTCGCATCGCCGCATACTGTTGTGAACTATGTGCTTCAGGGGCAAGTGACTGTTGCCATGTGGATGACACTTCCCGCCTTGCCGATGGTCAGCATCTATGTTGATTACACCGACGAAATTAGCTTTGGCTATGTGCGTGGTACATGGAACGCGATGCACGTACTAGCGTTCTTCGATTTGCTGTATCAACTCAAACATATGGCGCCTGGTTCGCGTGTGCGCCCAAATCATGATTCTTTTACCACTGCCGAGCGCAAACGCATCATGGAGGTCTGGCAAGATTATGAGCATCAAGCGTCCTAGATGGATAGTATGGGTGCTGTTGCTCCTGTGGCTCATCCCACAACACAATGGCATACAAGCGCAAGATACACCCCTAAGCATCGCTGAACAAGTAAATAACCTCACACTCGAACAAAAAGTGGCACAGATGATGATTGTCAGTATCTTCGGACCAGCCGTCAACGAGCCAGCCGCCGCTATGATTCGTACATGGCAACCCGGCGCAATCGTGCTTTTGCCATCTAACTTAGAAAATCCTGCCCAAATCACGCGCCTGACCAACGAAATTCAGACAATTACGCTCGAAAATGGTACGATTCCTGCCTTCATCACGGTTGACCAAGAAGGCGGTATCATTGCCCGCCTTGACGAAGGTTTCACTGATTGGCCCGTTCCCTCGCTCCTAACAGCCACAGGCAATACTGACCTTGCCTACGCTTTTGGGCAAGCCCTCGCTACTGAGTTACGCGCTGTTGGCATCAATATGAATCTTGCACCTGTCGCGGATTTACAGAGTGAAATTGATAATCCCGTCATCGGACGCCGTGCCTTCGGAGATGACCCCGTGCAAGTCTCCCCGATAGTCGCCAGTGTGATTGCCGGTATGCAAGATACTAATGTACTGGCAACAGCCAAACACTTTCCCGGGCATGGCGCGACCACTGTTGATTCACATTTAGAGTTGCCTGTTTTGCCGTTCACAGCTGAGGAATTGTTCAACCGTGAATTACTGCCTTTTACCACCGCCATAGAAAATGCCTCCGTCGGCGCGATTATGATGTCACATATTCATTTTCCTACCTTTGACCCCGACGAAGCACTGCCAGCATCCCTCTCACAAAATATCGTCACGGGCTTGCTCCGTAATCGCATTGGTTATGATGGCATCATCCTCACAGATGCCCTTGATATGGATGCGATAGATACCGTCTATTCACCAGAAGAATCGGTGATTCGTGCCATCCAAGCAGGCAATGATATGGTACTCGTGGGCGCACACACAATCCCATCCGTGCATATTTCTGTGATGCAAGCGCTGGTAGAGGCTGTGCGTGCTGGCACAATTCCTGAATCACAAATTGATGCTTCTGTTACCCGCATCTTGCAAGCTAAAGCCGAGATGAACGTCTTAAATTGGCAACCGCTTGATGACGCGACGGCTAACGAACGCATCAACACCGAAGCACACAGTACCCTCATTCAGCAGATGTTCACTGAAGGCACGACCATCGCTCAAGATACAAACAGTCTACTGCCTTTATCGGCTAATTCGCTCGTTATCTATCCTGGTACACGACCATCACTTGATGACATCTGCGAACGTCCTGGCGTGACCAAGCTCAGTGTGAATTTGAACCCGACGCCCGATGACATCCAACGTGCCAGCATCGCCGCCCGTTCTGTAGATACTGTCGTATATTTCACGCAAAATGTCACAGAGAATCTACAACAAGCAACCCTCGTCGAGAATTTGCCACTTGATAGAACGGTTGTTGTTGCGCTGTGGTCGCCATTTGACTACTTCGATTTACCCGTGATGAGTACCTATGTTGTGGTATACAGCCCATTTTTAGTCGCGCATACACCCGTGTGCGACATCCTACATGGAGATGCACCTGCACTCGGGACACTATCCGTCGATTTTTCGCGTCCCTTGCCCTAAACGAATGGCTAGGCAAAATCAAACCAATCTGTCTCAGATAAGATGATAAATGATATAATAAATGAGCTTCGTAATTTTCGTTTCCTGCTACAATAGTAGATAATCTCTAAACCAAGCAAATTGGTTGCAACCCATTATGCGTTTTTTGCGTAAAGTTCTTTGTGGGTTATCAACCATCAGCTAAATTTTATCAACATGTCAGACTAGCAACGATAGGACGTGGAACAGTGGGGACACTTAACCCGGACTTATTATCAAAAGATATGGATGCGACGCTTAACGATGCGGTGCAACTACGTGGTGAATTTCGTCACACTTCAATTCAGCCCGAATTGTTACTGCTTGCGCTCATACGTCGCCCGAATACCGCCGCCGCACGACTTTTCAAAGTCTTTACCGACCAGCGTGGCGTGGATATGGAAAGACTCGAACGGCAGGTACGCCTCGCCATCTCAAATCGCCGTGACCAAAATGGCAATCTTGATTTTGTAGCGCGTGGCAACAAAAAAGTACCCCTCAGCCGACAGATAATCATCCTGTTAGATGAGGCACTCAGCGTATCCAACGCCGCCCATGAAGTGCGCATTGATACCGACCACGCGCTCAAGGTACTTTCCGAAAGCTCTATGAGTACCAGTGGTTTGCTTCGGCAATATGGCATCACCCCCAAAGCTATCGAAGATATTTATACCGATAGTAGCGGGCTGGCTAGTGTGCGTCATGGTGGCGCAACCGAAGAACTCACGCGCAAGATGCAAAATGGCAAAGCCGAGCCAGTCTACTTCCGAGAAGATTTGCTCCAAGTCATGATTAGCATTCTCTCGCAAACACACAGTCGCCACATTATCCTCGTTGGACCCGATGGTGTGGGCAAACGTTCACTCGCGTATAGCCTTGCTCAATTAATGGCAGAAGGCAAAGGACCACGCGGCTTGAGCAACTTCGTCCGTATTGATGAAGCCTCACTCATTGATGACGAACAGCAAACGATACGCGGTGGTATGAACCGTGCGCGGGATGGCATTCTATTCATTCCACATATTCACAAATTCTTTGGGACACGCCTCAGTGCCGAATTTCCTAAGGCAACGAGTATCGTCCAAAAAGCCTTCTTAGAAGATGATCCCATCATCATTGCGACGACTACCGACATTGAATACAACGAACGCATAGCCAAAGTCAGTGCCATCGCTGAACACAGTCAGGTGATTCGCGTTGACGAGACGACACCCGAAGAAACTGTCGAAATTCTGCGTATCATGGCACCTAACATTGAACGCGAATATGGTTTAAAAGTCGATGATGATTCGCTCAAAGTTATAGCACAGCTAGGACGTCGTTATCTCGCACCTGTACCATCACCACTCAATGCCAAGCGTCTCATTCATCGCACGGCTGCTATGTTGGACTATGCGGGTATCGAAGATTTAGATTTCAAACCCAATATGGAAACAGATGGCAATCTCGATGCTGCCGATGTCATGATAGCTCTCAGTGCCATGACGGGTATCCCTGTCAACAAACTTGGTGAAGATGAACGGGCGCGGTATGTGACGATGGAGGAAACTATCCGCGAAAAAATCATCGGACAGGATGCCGCCGTTGCCGCCGTCAGCAAAGCCATTAAGACAGCGCGTGTCGGTCTTAAAGACCCGCAACGCCCGATGGGGTCATTCTTATTCTTAGGACCCACAGGTGTTGGTAAAACCGAGCTTGCAAAGCAACTTGCAGATTTCATGTTTGGTAGTGAAGATGATGTTTTCGCGCTCGACATGTCCGAGTTCAAAGAAAATTCTAGCCTCAATCGTATTTTGGGGTCAGCAACAGGTTATGTCGGTAGTGAATCCGGTGGTCAGCTAACGGAAAAAGTCCGCCAACAGCCCTATATCATCGTCCTCTTTGATGAAATTGAAAAAGCGCATCCAGACGTGCTTGATGTGCTACTACAAGTCTTTGAAGAAGGTCGTCTGACGGATGGTACAGGTACAGAAACGAAATTCAGTGATGCTGTTGTTATCCTCACCAGCAACATCGGTTCAGAATACTTGTCTGTGCCAAATCTCACAGAGGAAATCAAAGAACAAGTGCTTGATGAACTCGATGGCTATCTACGCCCAGAATTTATTAATCGTCTTGATGAAGTGGTCATGTTCAATGCGTTGAGTGATGACGACCTTGAGAAAATCATGTGGTTGCTGTTAGGTAAAGAACAGAAACTCGCTCAACAACGTGGACTGACACTTACGTTCACTGAAGGGGCAGTCAACTATCTACTATCGCTCAATGACCAACCCGAATACGGTGCGCGACCACTGCGCCGCATCATTCGTCGTCAATTGCGCGAACCGCTTGCAGACTTCTTGCTAACAGCCAACCCGCCAGCCGGGACAGACGTGCATATTGCCAGCAGTCGTAAAAAAGGTGTTGGGCTGAAATTCTCTGCTGATGTCGAAGGCGAAGAATTTACGCTCGAAGTATAGTCCACGCTTGTAAGCTCCCAGCCTGATGCTATCCTTAGCATCAGGCTTTTTGTTCATGCCACCAAGCGAAAGATAAGCATCACATGTCCCATGATGATAAAACACATGCCGAGCGCCCTATGCCAGCACGTCCGCTGACAGCGTGGCAAGCGTGGGAATTGACTGTTGGTTATATTCATCAAAATCACAGTGCAGATGCTACTTTGCGTCTCGATATTCATCCCCTCGAACACATTATCGGCTGGGATGCGACGCTCTCTTGGGGCAATGACAAAGAGAAAGTAACGGATAGTCCTGCATTTTCAATTGCCCTGGCTGACTTATGGGGCATAGTAGAGCAAAATCATCGCTTGTTAAATACAATCGAAGCGGCGACTCGTCGTCCAATTAACTATAGCGAAGACCAAATTCTGGATACTACAACCTACAGTGTTTTCAGTAGTCTGGTCAATTCAACCGATACGATTTTCACAGGCGACTGGCAGATTATCATCATCTATCGTCCGATAGAAACACCGTCAAAACGTGTGCAAACGCGCTTGACTGCCGATAATCACAAAGTTAATCGTGCAGGCAATGGTGCAACACTCCGCGAAGCCTGTCGTCAACTCTTACGCAACGCCGCGCCTGTGTTCCACCAATACAAAATTCAGCAGGAAAACGATGACTGACCACTTCAAAAATATATACAACACCCAAGCATCACAGTATGAACGTCTCATTGCCCGTGAAGATCAACGCGGGAATATTTTCCAGACAATCATGGAGATTCATCCTTTTTCTGGCACAACAGTCGTTGAATGTGGCACAGGCACAGGACGTCTCACGCGCATCATGTCTGTGTTAGTGGAATCTATTCATAGTTTCGATGTAGCATTCCATATGCTCAGAGAAGGGCAACGTGTCTTACACGAGACAGGCATGGAAAATTGGTCATTCTCACAAGCCGACAATACTGCGCTCCCTGTAGCCGATAACACCGCTGATATTGTCATCGAAGGCTGGAGTTTCGGTCATGTCATGGGCTGGCATCCTGATGACTGGCAAGCGCGTGTAGATGCCATGCTCTCTGAAATGCAACGGGTCGCCAAACCGGACGGTACGCTCATCCTGCTCGAAACAATGGGAACAGGCAATCGTAAACCCCAACCACCAAATCCTGAACTCGCCACCCTCTATCAATATTGGGAAGAACAACACGGCTTTGAATATCAGTGGATACGTACGGATTACCAATTTGAATCTATTGAAGAAGCTGATGAACTCATTCGCTTTTTCTTTGGGGATGACATGGCAGACGAGCTAGTAGCAGGCAAAAATATCATCGTACCAGAATGCACAGGTGTCTGGTCAAAACGAGTTTAGCGTCGTTTCACCATCAACAACAGAAACGCTACTAGCTCCACAATAATACTCACGAAGACCGCCCCCATTGCGCCATACTGTGGAATCAGCCACCATGCCAGCACAATCTGCACCACCAGCGCGATGCTTGTCACAATATTGACGAATGTCTCTTGTCCTTGCGCGTACCAGAATAAAATGCGTCCATTCTTGAGAATCATCGGTAGCAATACCCAGCCAGCAAGCATCAACACAGGAATAGCTTCCTCAAATTGTGCGCCATACGTGAATGTGATGAGCCAGTCACTCAGCAAACCAACCACAGTCCCAAATAGCACCCCAAAGACTAGCAAACCCAACATCACACGACGGAAAAAATGTACTAATTGCTTCGGTGTGTCTGACATGCTTGCCAGCAACGGGAACAAAGCATCAAAAAAAGCATGGGGTATCATACGCCCTGCATCAATGAATCGTGTTACCGCTGCGTAAATGCCCACAGCGCCGACAGTAGAAAATTGCTCCAACAAAATGATATTGATGCGCAATTGGAACGCTGCTAAAACAGCCGCTATCGCAAAAGGAGCAGAAGCTATCAGTAATGGACGCAATGACAGCCGTGTATCAGTCGCTTGGTAGAATACCCGACGATACACCAGCCCTGCGACTAACATTTGCCCGCCCGATGTCACCAAATTGATGACAAACACACCCTGCATATCGCCAGCTAGCAAAAACCAAATTAGCGTCAAAATAACCTGCGATAGCAACATCCCCGCATTGAGCAAAGCAACAGGTAACATGCGCTGGTGAGCGCGAAAAACTGCCGTGAACGTACTATAAAGAGGCAAAATGAGAATCAGGGGTGCAGAAATTCGCAAGCCATTGATTACCGTTGTATCTTGGCTCAAGATAGGCGCTAATACGAATAATAAACCCGCCAACACACTACCAATGAGCAACCGCGCTGTGATAGTCGTTCGCACATAAGCATCTGTCATGTCAGGCACTTGTGCCACATCGCGTGTAATCAGCGTCCCAAGCCCAAATTCAGCCATCAAGCTCAACGGAAAAACCCAAGCAAGTGTAGTCGCATAACTGCCTAGCCCATCCGTACCTAGAACGCGCCCAATCAGCACAGAAAGCAAAAATGACAGCACTGCACTACCACCATTGCCAAATAGCAGTATCAAAGTGTTTTGGCTTAGGCGTTGGCGCAATAATCTCATCGCATGTACTATCGAATAAATCTTAGTGAACAAATGAATATATACTATTTACGAGGATAAACATGGCTGACTCTGCTTTATTGCTCATATCTTGCCCAGACCAGCAAGGGCTTGTTGCAACAGTGACCAAATTTATATTTGAGCGCAACGGCAATATCTTACATCTCGACCAGCATGTAGACAAACAAGAAGAAGTCTTTTTCATGCGTGTTGAATGGGAGCTTGAGGGTTTCAGCACCCCCAGAGAGCAAATCTCATCAGAATTTGAGCCACTTGCTACCCAATTCAAAATGACATGGACATTACGGTTTAGTGATGAACGTCTCAAGATGGCGATTTTTGTTAGCAAACAATCACATGCCTTGTATGATGTACTGTCACGTTGGCAAAGTGGCGAATTTGTTGTTGATATTCCACTCATCATCAGCAATCATCCCAACATGCAACCTGTCGCAGAGCAATTCGGCGTGCCATATCATCATTTCCCCATCACCAAAGAAACCAAAGCACAAGTAGAGCAGGCGCAAATCGCGCTCCTAGACACAGTAAAGCCGGATTTCATCGTACTCGCACGCTATATGCAAATCCTCACTGAAGATTTCGTGAAGCACTACCCACAGCGCATCATCAATATCCATCATTCATTTTTACCTGCATTCATTGGGGCAAAACCGTATCATCAAGCATTTGCGCGAGGTGTGAAAATCATCGGCGCAACAAGCCATTACGTCACCCCTAATCTTGATGCCGGTCCTATCATCGAACAAGATGTTGCCCGTGTAACCCATCGAGATAGCGTCCGTGATATGATTCGCAAAGGGAAAGACCTAGAGAAAACAGTGCTTTCCCGTGCGATTTACTATCACATCAACCATCGTATACTTGCCTACGATAATAAAACCGTCATTTTCTAAGATAGTGACCTCAACTCGTTGAGGTTTTGCCACCAGATACGACGTTGCTCATATTGCTCCCAATCGAGTTTATACGTAGCATCTAGTGATTGCCCCTGCAATGTATAAACTACTTCAAAGTCCTTCCACGGCAAAAAACGATAGGTGCGTTTCTCGATAACTTGCAAATTATCCCTTGAGGGCGCACCCCAGCCAGCATCATGCGCCCATCGTGCATACGCCTGTGCTGTTGCCAAAGATGCCGATTCCAACAGCCAAGAACTATCATCCAAAAAGGTGTAGCAATAGCGTTCCCAGTTTGGTTTGCGCTCTAATTCCCATAATGCACCGCCATTAGGTGTCAAACCAAAATAGCGCCTATCGTCTGTTTCTGCATACACATACAAATAAGCTCGTACTAAACCCCGTTCCACAAGGCTTGCTAATGTGTCCGTTAGTTCTGCATCTGAAAGGGTATGTGTGTAACTATGGTCGGTGATGTCCTGATAATTTTCTTGTGTCAGCATCCACCACGCACAATCTCCATCCCATAGCGCATCAAATAAAATCAGTTCGTCTTCCGATAGTGAGGTCATATGTCGCCGTTTAATCATCAGTAGCGATGTCCATCATCCACAAATTGCGGTCATTTGCATTGCGGAACAAAATATGCGTGCCATCGGCATTCACTGACCAACGCCCATCCATAACTGTAAAGGGCTGTGTCTGCGGATTAGTCAACGGACGCATACTACTATCACTCAGTGTAAACAACATCAACTGATGAATCTCAGTGTCAGGATTATACGGTATCACAAACGCTGTGTTTGCATCGCGCCAGCGATAACTCCCAAACCAACTCACACGCTGAGGTTCGGCATCCAGCGCAATATCCATCCAGTAAACACCTGTGTCTGCTGGGTTCGGTTGGCTTGCTAGATAAAACATCAAGCGCGTCCCACCCGGCGCAATGCTGATACTACGCGGACGATACCAGCGCCCTAGTGTATAGCGACTATCATCACGCACATCATAGACATCCAACTGTGTATATGGGCGCTCACTGATAGACAGCAATAATCGGTCAGCATCTAACCAACGGGCATCTAATCCCGCTTGCGAGGTGATAATCCGTGCATTTTCGCCACTCGCATCACTGATTACAACGTCACTATCTGGTTCAGCCAAGCCAGGCACAAAGTCACCATTCTCATTAATCCATAGCAAACGTGAATTATCTGTGTTGAACGCCGGAATTGCGCCCCCCGTCACGAGCGACCACACGTCGCCTGTATCATAATGCGTGATTTGTGCCGTTGTCTCGTCAATCATAACGATGCCGTGTGTTAAATCAGGCGAATAGTAGGGTGGTGGGGCAGTGCCGAGTGTCTCTAATAATTCACCACTCTGTGCGTTATACGCAAAAATTCCCGCTCGTTGATTCGCAAAACCATCGACAGTATATAATAAATCCGCATTCGTTGGATGCCACCAATGCTCCCAACAGCATCCCGTCGAATTGAACGGACGTAAAATAATCGGGCTACCCGATGCAATAGGCGCAGTGTCACGAGCGAGTTGCGCATTAGCAGGCGGGGTAATCTCGGCGGGGTAGGGCGCGGCGTAAGCATTCAGAATGCGTCCCCCAAATGCTACGCTCGGCTGGTCATCGAGTGTTTGCCATTGACGCGAATTGTTTAAATCCATCTGATAATTGCGATTGCTAAAGCTCCCGACTAGTGTCAGTGTGTGCCAATTCGCTTCCATATAATCAACAGGATTAAAAGCCGTGCGGTAATCCAAAGAACGGATTTCGAGGTGCAAATGCGGACGCGATTCACAGGTGCTATCGGGGTCGCCACTATAGCCAACCAACTGTCCTTGTGTAACCGTATCACCGACATTCACAGGCGCACGATTCTGTAAATGACCATAGAGCGATGTCAAACCAATGGCTTCATGACGCAGTATCAAATTGTGTGGTGCAGACCCAAAATTGAGATTGTCAACGAAAGCAACCGTGCCATCTGCAACCGCAACCAGTGGTGTGCCACACGGTGCGGCAAAATCTAAGCCAAAGTGTAAGCCTTGTCCTGCACTATACCATCTATCACCAAAGCGAAACGCACCTGTCGTATTCCCATATGCCTGACCCAGCAACCACGTATCAATGCTTGGCGCATCCTGAAATGGTAATATCAATGGACGCTCGCTTGTTTGCCCACTTGCCAGACTTGTCCAACAGAACAGCAATGCGAGTACAAAGAATTTTCTCATACTATAACTATGCTTTAACACTATCGCCCGAATGAATCCCTAGCATAGTCTCAGTGTAATGACCTGTCTAGCCAGATAGGGGTACTTCGTCCGCAACTATCACCAGCCGTTCATAGTAAATATTCTGCTCCGCGACATAACTCGGAATATCACAGGTAATCAATGTCAAGCGATTGAATGTCGTCGGGAATACCACACTCACATCCGTGTAATCCACAGACCGTACATTGATGACGATATAGCGCCGTGTGAGGTCGCCATCTTGCACGAAAATCTCATCACCGATACCCAGCCCATACAAACTGTAGAATATTCCAGGCGTGCCATCCGGCATTTCACTGTGTCCACCGATGACCACGTTACCACTGCTATTCACCCAAGATGTGCCTTGAAAATGCCCGACAATCGGCTCCCAAGGGTCAATTGCCCAACTAACCCCATCCAACGGAAATGTTGTCACGCCTACGCTCATGCCAAGTGTTGGAATCGTCAACACACGCCCACTCGCAGGCGGAGGTACACCAATATTCGTCGTGGGATTAATCGTCTCAATCGTGACCGTCTCGCTTGTGCCAGTGTTTCCTGTGCTAGAGCTAGTTGTGCTGGATGATTGTGCTGTATTCACACTCACAGCCGTTGGTGCTTCAACGACGACAGGCTGTGCCTCGTTCAATATCACGCTGATAGTGTTGCTGTTCACATCCCATACATCTAAACGCCCGTCTGTAGCCACCGACGCCGCAAATTCATTCACAGGGTCGAAGACCAAATTCGTGAAGGGTGCGCCTTCATTTCGGATAGTCAATAACTCTTGTCCTTCGCTGACAGCACCAGAAATATCCCATAGGCGCACTGTCCCATCCAAACTCGCGCTGATGCCGACACGCAAATCCGTACTAAACCCAACACCCATCACCGCAGATAAATGCCCGCGCATCACAAGCTCCGGCGACATGATATTGCTACTATCAGCACTTAAACGCCATAACTGAACTGTACCATCCGAACCGCCCGATAGCATTAGCGACCCATCATCAGAAAATACCATCGCGGATACAGCGTTATCATGACCATCCAAGCGTTTTAACCAACCCGCATTTTCGCCCCATAAGCCCCACAGCCAAATCGTGCCATCTTCACTTGCCGAAGCCAACATCGTGCCATCCGGTGAGAAAGCTAGTTCCCATACAGGTTGACCAAAATGGTCAAGTAACTGCATCAATTCGCCTGTTTCAGCATTCCACAACTGAATCACATCATCACGTCCACCAGACGCATACACCGCCCCATCAGGTCGCACAGCAACCGCATTCACATCATCGTCATGCGACCCTAATACCCGTACCAGCGCCCCTGTCTCTGTGTCAAACACCCGCACACTATCGTCACGGCTACCCGATATAATTTGTGACCCGTCCGGTGAATAAGCGAGTGTCGTCAGCCAATCCGTATGCCCCTCACTCTGAAACACTTCCATACCCGTCGCCACATCCCACACCCGCAACACATTATCACGCCCACCTGTCGCAACCCGCGTGCCACCTGGCGAAAACGCAACGGCATCTAAGGGGGTATCTAACACCTGCATTTCCTGACTGATAGTAAGCGTTGTATTCTGTGCTTGAGCAAGTGAAAGACTGGGACTTGCTAATATCAATACTAATAGTGATTTCCAAACAAAACGCATAAGTTTTCCACCAAATTCGTTTGTACAAGTGTTCTAATTATAGTCTAATAGTACTTACAAAATGAGAGATAGGTACAATAAATGTCAAAAGTTGCACTCGTATTTCGAGATGAAGATAAACAAGACCCACGTCCACTCGTCGAAATCATTATAGCGCGTTTGCATGATAGTATTAAAGCAATTGATTATCATTATGGGCGTGAATATCGAGTACACGATTGGGTCTATGTACTTTCTAGAAGCAATCATATAGATCGCAGAATGCCTTGGTATGAGCTAAAAAAGGTTTTAGTAGAAAATCATGTCATCTATCCGAACGAATTTAGAACTCGTGATGAAAAGGATAGTGATGGAAGTACACATGAGACTGATTATGCAGATGAGAAAATGCTGTACATTATCACCCAGAATATGCCACCAGTGAATGAAAATATAATAGCTGTACAACAGTACTTAGCAGATGCAGGTGTATTAGTCGATAGAATCCGAAGAAATCCCGAAGTTGCGTATGAAGCACTAAAGGAGTCTTACAAACTAAGCGGTAAAGACGAGGCTTGGATTGAAGTCCGTGTTGATGGAATCGTTAACAGGAAACGCTTTACAAAGGCGTTGAGTTTAGCTGTTTGTAGAGAGATGGATAATCGAGACTATGGGACTGCGACGAACGATTTATATATTGGCTTATGGCAACGTACAAAGAACATGTTGCTTGACCAAATGGGTTTAGATAGGGGAGACAACTTGAGAGATAATCAATCAAGATTGGCTCTCTTACTAGAACAAGTTGCAGAGGAAGTGTTAGCGGCACATCTTGGCAATCATAAAGAATTGACTTGGTTCATGGCACGCGCAATCGTCCAAGAAGAAGCGGCTGTGATAGGTAAATATGCTGAAGAGATAAGTCAGCGAATTGGTAAAGACATTCCTACAAATATTGAGCTTAGTTCCACAACACATCTATTCAAGATTAACGGTGATAGATCATTACCTGATAGATACAGATTATCATCCTTTGGCGATGATAGTCAGTAAATATATGCACAATCTTATGCTATGATAGCCCCCTAAACATGAAAAAAGCATAGCTCAAGGAACACATGACACGTATAGGTATCTTCGGTGGTGGGCAACTTGCCAAAATGACCGCGCTCGCCGCCGCTAACATGAACATCGAAACCCTCATTTTTGCCAATAGTGACGTCGAACCTGCGCTCTCTGTCACACCGCATAAAATCATCGGCGCATGGGATGACGAAGCACTACTCAAGCAATTTGCAGAAAGCGTCGATGTCGTCACGCTGGAGAGCGAATTTGTACCTGTCGATTTACTCCGCAATGTCGAATCTTACGGCACGCCTGTTTTTGCCGCGCCGGATACAGTCGAGCAAGTACACGATAAGCTGATACAAAAACGACGTATGCAGTCGGCTGGCATAGATGTGCCACGCTTCAAACAGGTACTTGTCGGCAGTGACATTCTCGAGGCATCCACAGAATATGGTTTTCCCGTCATGCTCAAAGCACGTACCAATGGCTATGATGGCTACGGCAATGTGCTGATTCGTCGTGCTCATGACATCGAACCTGCCTTGCAAAAACTCGATGGTCGCCCTCTCATGATTGAGGAAATGGTCAACTTTGTGCGCGAACTCGCAGTGATTGTAGCACGTGGGACAGATGGTAGTATCCGCGCTTATCCTGTTGTCGAAACTGTGCAGAAAAATAACGTTTGCCATACGGTGCTTTGCCCAGCCAACACCGAAGAATCCGTTGCTAAACTTGCTACCGATATGGCGGTGCAAGCCGTCGAAGCCATTGATGGGGTCGGTGTCTTTGGCGTGGAAATGTTCGAGATAGCCAATAATCAGGTGTTATTCAACGAGATTGCGCCCCGTCCGCATAATAGTGGTCACTATACCATTGAAGGCACAATCACATCCCAATTTGAAAATCATGTGCGTGCTATTCTTGGTTTGCCTCTCGGTGATGTTGCGCAGATTGCCCCCGCAACGGCAATGATAAATATCTTGGGCGAACGGCAAGGTGAACCCAACGCTGACATCCGTGATATGCTCACAGTTGGTGGTACACATGTACATCTCTACGGCAAAACAGAAGTTCGTCCGGGTCGCAAAATGGGACATATCACCGTGCTTGGCTACAATGCCGACGGCGCAGAAAAAGTCGCCCGCCTCGCATTAAGTAAATTCCAGATTTAGACAACCAGAAAGCACATCATGGCAACCCAAGCACTTGTTGGCGTCATCATGGGGAGTGATAGTGACCTCCCCACCATGCGCGAAGCAATTGACATTCTCAACGAATTTGATATTCCACACGAAGTGAAAGTCGTCTCTGCACATCGCACCCCCGATGATATGGCAGATTACGCTAAGTCAGCACATGAACGAGGCTTAAAAGTCATCATCGCGGGGGCAGGCGGCGCGGCACATCTGCCCGGTATGGTCGCTGCCTATACACCTCTGCCTGTCATCGGCGTACCTGTTAAATCGAGTGCGCTCAGTGGCATAGATTCGCTACTCTCTATCGTACAAATGCCCAACGGCGTCCCTGTGGCAACTGTCGCTATTGGCAAAGCCCGTAACGCAGGCTTACTGGCTGTCAAAATTCTCGCGACGGCTGATGATACGCTACTTGCCAAAATGCAACAGTATCGCTCTGACCTTGCTAAAATGTCACGCGCCAAAAATGACGGACTAGACGTATAATGCCCACGCTCAAATTCTGGAAACCCTATCGCGTCCTGACGCAATTCACAGATGACGATGCAGACCGCGAAACCCTGTCTGATTATATTGATATACCAGATGTATATGCGGCGGGGCGTCTCGATTATGATAGCGAAGGTCTGATGATTCTCACTGACGATGGCAAGCTCAATCACATGCTCACACACCCCAAACACGGACACCCCCGCACTTATTGGGCGCAGGTCGAAAATATCCCTGATGAAGGATCTCTTGATGAGATTCGGCGCGGTGGGATTGCTATCAAGAATTATAAAAGCAAGCCAGCGATGGCACGTCGCATAGATGAACCCACACTACCAGAGCGTAACCCACCCATTCGCTACCGTGCCAATATCCCAGAATGCTGGCTGGAACTCACGCTCACCGAAGGCAAAAAACGGCAGGTACGCCGGATGACAGCCGCCATCGGACACCCAACGCTACGCCTCGTCAGGGCATCCATTGGACCCATTACGCTTGAAGGCATGCAAGAGGGGAAATACTACAAGTTGACGAATGCTGAAATGCAAGCACTGTGGGCATCCATCCGCGATAGTCGCTAGCGCGATAAGCTTAGTACATTAGTCGCTATGATTTCTACATTTTTGCCAATAATCGGAACACTGATAAGTTTCCACATGAAAAACTTGTCGAGATTAGGCTCTGGAAATTCATCAATAAGCATAGCTAACTTTGGAAGATAGTTTTGTATCATCGCAAGGCATGCAGAGCGTGGATGTAGCCTGAAATTTGCACCTATCCAGTATGTCGGACCCGCATAATATTCTACACCTCTGAACTCAAGTGTAGCTGTATTTTTTACCATGACACGCATAGTACGCTGTGACATGTTGTAATACATGATGTTGCACTTTAATTCCTCAGCATCGTCGAGTCCGAATATGTTTTCTTCTATTTTCTCTGTGTCTCTGTGGTTCATATGCGCCTGAACTCAATCCAATAATGGTCAGCCAGCATTGCAAGCGCACTCGCATCCTGAAAACGATTTTCCAAGCTAATTAAAGGACGCATCAACCATCCTCGCTTTTGCACCACATCAAACAGGGTAGAAGTCGGCAAGAATAAGCCCAATGGCATCAGGTGAACACGCTCAAAATACGGTGCAAAATCATCGCTGATGCGCTTCACTGTCGGATAGGTAATCTGCAAATCCCCAAATGTATCGCCCCTTAGCCTACGTAAGGCAATGTCCCATTTCCAGTGAAGCGCGTGCCACCCAAATTCCCACACACAATACGGACTCATAATCCCTAACCCGACAATACCACCTGTTTCTATGCGCACAGATAGCCACTCTGCCAACGGACGCCAATCAGTCAGGCAATTCAACGCGCCAAAATTAGAAAACGCGCCATCAAAGGATGATATATGTCGCAGAGGCAAATTGGCTAAATTTAGGTGTTGTACGTGTACAGTATCTGACTGTGCCGTTTTTTTACGTGCCACAGCTAACATCTCATCACTGGCATCTGTCGCTGTGACATGGATGCCTTGTTGAGACAAAAACAGCGCATCCTCGCCTGTGCCACATCCCATCTCTAAAAGATGGTCATTAGCCGAAAAATGCCTCAATAGTCGATCATGCACCCGCGCCCGCAAAATCTCACCGATTGGCTGTGCTGTAAAATCACTGTCATAAGTTGGTGCGAGTGCATCAAATTCGCTCATGTGCTTGCCTGTGCTTGCGTGACGGCGTTAATCGTCTGCCCTGTAGACTCTCGTTCATTCTGCGTTAGTGACATGCCGATACGACCAATTTTTGTATTCAGCCACATTTTCGCCATCCGCACAGCCGACGCATCACCGCCCAACCGTGCGCGATTCAGTGCTACCTCATTGACCATCCAGCGCGTTGCAAAGCTATAGAATCGCTTGCTGTAGCGTCCACCGACTGTCAAATCACGGTCAGCGGCATCTGCCCAATCCCCTTCGCGCAAAATATCCGTTTCTACTTTCGCATAATAGGGTGTTCCCTTAATTGGGTAAGCAACGGTTGTCAAAAACACATCGGGATTACAGGCTTTCAAATGCTCAACGGTTTCTTCAATATCTTCAATCGTCTCAGTATCGTAGCCCAGCATGATAAACATACCCGCTTCGATACCATATTTTTGTAGCAAACGCGTCTTTGCCTGCACATCTGCTTTTGTGACTTTGCGCTTCATCGCATCAAGAATTTTCTGTGAGCCACTTTCGCTCCCATTCCATAAGCGATAGCACCCCATCTCTGCGAGTTTGGCGACCATTTTTTCGTCTAGTCGATCTGCCCGTGAGATACCTTCAAACGGAATCCGCACGCCTCGCTTGTCTAGCTCATCGGCATAGGCATACCACCAGCGATGATTAATCGTCAGCACGTCATCCGCATACCAGATGAGGTCGGGGTCATAGCGTTCTTTTATCCGTAACAATTCATCAGCCGCGTTCTGTGGGCTACGTCGACGATGCGTATTCCCAAACACACTATGACTACACCACGTACACGTATACGGACATCCCCGCGCATTAATCACACTCACACTACTCTTGCCATGATGCGTTTTCCAGATGTGCATATAATGCTCAATGTCGATGGCTTCTCTATCCGGCATCGGATGGCTACTCAAATCCGCTATCATCGGACGAGGCGCATTTTCTACCAACGCACCATCATCCCCTAGCCATTTCACACCAGCGATGCTATCCAGTGCTGTTAACCCATGCTGACGAAGATGCGGCAACAATGCCTCTAACGTCAATTCGCCTTCACCCTGAATGACAATATCCGCGCCATGTTTCAAGTACTGCTCTGCGTAATAGGGCGGGTCGGGTCCTCCTAACACAATAATGATGTCCATGCTTTTCAAAAACGTAATCATTTTGAGTACATTGCGCTTCGTCATCATGTTGGTATATATGCCAACAACAGGGGGCAATGTCTCGCGCACATAATTCTCGAGGGCATCCATGTTGCTGAATGTCGTATCAAATACATCAACAGCGAAGCCCTTTGATTTCAAGTATGATGAGATGTACAAAATCCCCAGTGGCGGATACGGACGCATCACCTGTAATTCGTGCGGGTCATCGTACAAAAAATAGCCGTGCGTCAGTAAAATATCCATGTGGCTTCAATTGGCTTTCGACAAAACAACAGTTACAAATAAATCATGCGGATGCTCGCTATCACGCGGATGTTGCAAGACGCTCACAATTTGATAGCCCTTGTCCGCAAAGGCATTCAATTCTTTTTCGAGTGTTTGACTGGCAAGCTCAGTCCGTTTCATCGCCCCGACCATCGCTTGCATATCACCCTCGTTGCGCCGTAATTTAGCCAATTCCGCTGACGGCGCAAAATAATTTTGCAAAAACACTGTGCGTACAATATATGAACCTGACATCTACCCAAGCCCACTCATGAACTCATCTAGTGACTTGCGCTTGACCTCGACTTGTTCCACAGGCTCTTGCGCTACATCAGCGGCGTCTTCGTCAACCGTGCTTGCTATAGCAACCGTTGCTAACATCTCGCGCATCAATGCCTTGAACTCACCGACTGTCAAATCCGATAGTGGCATATCATCTGTTATAGTGCGTTGCTCGTCGCTCATAATCACTCTCAACTCTTTTTAAAAATTCGTTGCTATTGTCACGTAACAAGCGTGTAGCATCTCTCATCTTTGATATTTTCACCATGTTTACGAAGTAACCGTCAATGAAATGATCGAAATCCTCATCTGGGATAGTTTCCCAATTGTAATGAGAAAAGAACTTTCCTGCTTGTTCTGGCTGTGTTACAAATGTGCGCCGTATATCTTCATTACGTACCAGATGTTTGAGATACTTTTGATCTTGTCGCTCTCTAATTTGCTTGAAAGGAAAAAATCCCCCTAGCCATTCAAATCCCAATTCTAATTTTCTCATTGGTACGCGCAGAAATTCGTGCAACCAATCGTCTATATTCCACAATATATCTTCAACAAATCGTTTCATAATAACTGTCTTCTCTCTTACACTCATTGCACAACAACATTGCTCAATTCTGTCGGCTCATGTGGAAGCTCTGCCAATGTGTCCAATTTACGCTCTGCCAAGGGCAAACTCAGTCGATGGTAAATCATCGCCGCCATCTGTCGTACATGCGACCCCCGTAGCCTATGCGGACGTTTCAACCAGCCAGCCAGTGCATCCCATGTCTTCCGACTACGGTAGTCTTTATGCACAACTGTATGCAATTGCCGATAAAATTCTGTGCGGAACGGACCCTGATACAGCATCGCCATATCTTGGCTATCATACCAATTCGCACGGCTTAACTCGCTCCGCACACGCTCATGAAACGGCGTTCCTGGCAACGGGTAACTCACACTGATACCAATATCATCGGGCATCAAATCGCGTACCATCTGCAACGTTAATTCAATATCTTCGCGTGTCTCGCCCGGATACCCAAATTGCAAGAAGAAAGCAATCTTGATGCCATGTGATTTTGCTTTGCGGGTTGCCTCATAAATTTGCTCGACCTGCGTGCCTTTATCCATCGCATCTAAGATTTTCTGACTACCACTCTCCGCGCCAATCCACACAATATCTGCCCCCGCCCGTGCCAACGCCGGAATGGTATTCCCCCGTAGTAGTAAATCGGCACGGTTCAAGCTCTTGAACGGGATGTGCGCATCGTGTTCATCGAGTGCATCCGCAAAGTCTTCAATCCATCGGTCACGGATGCCCATAATATCGTCCATAAACCAGATGTGATCAGGCGCAAAATTGTCTTTCAGCCAACGCATCTCCTGCACCACATTCTCAGGACTGCGACTGCTATACTTTTGCCCCCAAATAGGCTTCGCGCACCAATTACAATGAAACGGACACCCCCGCGTCGTGACCAAATTCATGCTGAAATAGCCATGTTCGCGTTGCCATAGTGACTTATATTTGTCTCTATCGACCAAATCCCAAGCAGGGAAAGGCAACTCATCTAATGTTTGCAAAACGGGACGAATAGGCGTGCGTACAACAGTACCATCATGCAGATAAGCCAATGACCGTATTTGATATAAATCGCTCTCATCAACAGGGTTGCCAACCGCATCCGCCGCTTCTAAATAATTTATCAGTTCCGCGAGTGTTTCTTCACCTTCACCCAGTAGCACATAATCTGCACCCTGCTTCAGATAGCTCTGCGGATGGTCGCTCATATCCGCACCCACGACAATAATGGTGCAATCTTGCGTTTTGGCATGCGCAATCATCTCAAACGCCGCTTCTCGCATCCGCAATAGCGACATTTTGCTCAAATAATTGAAATTGTCTTCAAAGATGACAGCATATTTTGGTTGATGTGTCGTGAGGGCGTGTTGCCATTCTTGTGTGGAGTCTGCCAGCATCGCATCAAACAGTGCAATATTGTAGCCTTCCTGTCGCATATACGACGCGGCATACAGTGTACCCAGTGGTGGGTACGGCTGTTGAGCTTGCCATAACTTCTCGTCAAATCTCAGGTAGTACGATTGCCCGAACAGAATATCAGCCATAGCGAGGCATCCTCAGCAAACAGAAAGTAAGCGATAGGGTAGGCTCAGAAGAAGAAAAATCGCTTGCCTGTCGGCAAGACATCGACTACCAACCCCCGCTCCTTGAGTGTACATCGGTGTATCTGTCTTGCCAAATCAATATGTATTCGTTTTTCGACACCATCCAATGTGCAAGCAACTGTCTGCACGTGCGAGAACTTTGCCATCATCTCAGGGTCGCCAATGCGCGGGATACCATTTTGAATAATCAGCATTTTTTCATGTCGTTTACATGTTATGTGTGTTTGAAAATCGGCAAGCGCACCTGTTACTAAATGACCAATATCAGCCCTATTCACGATATTTCGCGCACATTCCAAAAATCCACTCCACACACGCTCACTAAGATTGATGCCTGTCATTACAGATAATGCTCTGAACTCGTGATATGTATCGCCTTTCGCTGTAAGCCGTGAGTCAGTACCAACCGCAGTTGGTAAGTCATCAGGGGATATGTTGAGACTACCAACGTTTAAGGTTGTTCCCAACAGATAGTCATTTGTTGATGGACAAATGACTATTCCACCAAACTTTTGCCCGCGTTGATAATCTGTCCAAAGTAAATCAACATCTAAACCAACGCCATGCACAATGACTGTGTTTGTACCGACACAGCCCAACGCCTTCAACCGCTGATACTCCCCAGCCGCTACCTCGTCTGTACCCTCTGCCAGATGTATGAACCACGGGTGATGTTTGGGCGTGTTCTTGTAGCTCCTGACAATTTCCTCGTCTGTGTCAAAATGTAACGAATGCGCCCAACCATAATTTTTCAGCACCCGCACGGGAAAATCTCTCGCATACATCTCTCTATACTTTGGACCATGATGCGCTACAGTTGTCGCGCCACACAGCAAATTTTTCAGCCCACCAATGAATAGCCTGTCTTTCAGTGGATAGCGCCGTAAGGTGCGAAAGGGTTCACTATCTAGTTGCGCATTCACATCCTCGCCCCATTGATGCGCGTTATCGTACACCTCACGAAATTTTGTGCGTGGATAGTGATTCAGTTCGAGATGGTCATGCGCGTTTACCATGCCCGGAAATAGTGTATAGCCTTCTAAATCGACTTCCAGCGCACCGTTCGGCTTGCTCTCTACAATCCGCCGATGCTTGATGAACAAATCACGTTCGACACTTTGCTCACCGTCCCAAACTTTCGCGCCCCGAATATGTAACGGTTGGCTCATTGAGGCGGCTCGAATACTTGCATGGTGAAGCCTGCGTGCTGTTCCATATCAGCATTGAAATTCCCATCGTAGTGCGTGTTCACCGCTTCTGTGATTGCCTCTAATGCAGGTGCAACTTCCTCATCACTCACGCCCCACATAGACGACCATACCTTATTTTTTACATTGTCATACAGTGATTGAGGCGTTTCTGTATAGCTATATGTGAAAGTTGCTTCGTGTTTAGATTGCCAGTTTGTATCCGCGAACATCGTTGCAATCTCTGACCATTTTCGCCCTTGTTTGCGTGGCGGACGATTCTTATTCCACGCCTCCACGACAGGATTCTGTTTTTGTCCGGCACGGTCATTGAAGCAATGCAACAACTTTCCTGTTGGTTTGAGTACCCGTTTTACCTCACTGAGAATCTGCTTTGCATCAGGCACAAGGTGCAACACATGCACAATTACAACAGCATCAAAGACACTATTTTCATAGGGCAAACGATATCCATCCGCTTGTACGGGATGTACTGGCTCATCAGTGCGTTTTTCTAGCAAGACTTGTTGCATCTCAAACGAAATGTCTGCGCCAGCAAACATCCCGATATGCTCAGACAACGGCAACGCAATACGCCCCGTTCCAATGCCAACTTCCAGCACGACTGCCTCTGCTGATAGGCGTGCTTGTTGAGTGATAAATGCCCCAACTTGCGCCGCAACCCCAGCCGGAAAGCCTCGCGTCGCATCATAAAAATCTGCTGCACGGTCAAAATTCACGGATTCCATCTGCACATATCCCAAATAAAAATAGACAGCCTTTTATGCTGTCTATTATATCAACGATGCTGTTGTGTTGGGTCAATCGTCGCCATCCACTGACTGAATTAAATTCGCCGCCGCTGGACCTAGCTTATCCCGAATTTTTTTTTGTAGCTTAGGCGTTTCTTCCTGCCATTTCGCACGCAATTCTTCTTTGCTTGCGCGATAGCCGTCGCCCGCATGCGTCAATATACCCCTTGCAAAGGTCGGCGCACTCGCGATGAGACGTTGCAAATCTTCCGATTCACACTCTGGACAATCAAATGCGCTGTCATTGATGCTGTGTGTTTCCGTGAATTCATAACCACAGGCTTTACAACGATAATCATACATTGGCATACGAATGTGTCCTCTATTGCTGTTTACAACCAGTATACGCTAATCATGTCAATTCAACGTTAACATTATACCTTACGCCCATCTTTGACGTAGAAATGTTATACTCAGAGACAAGATAGTCCTTCGCATTTTAGGAGACAACATGCGCATTCTAATTAGTCATGAACACCGCGAATCTGAACTTGCAGGCGCGGTACACAATTTGCTCACTAAACTTGGCGGAGACCGTATCCTGCCTTGGTATTCCAGCGATACACGTCCTGATGGTGGGATGGCTGCTGGGCAATGGTGGAACATCCTGCACGAGAAAATTCAACAGTCTGATTTCGTGATTGCTGTCCTTACCCGTGAGTCTATGGATAGACCGTGGATTTTATGGGAATGTGGTTTGGCAACCGGACAAGAAAACACACTTGGCGTCATTCCTGTTGTTTTCAATATCGACAAATCAGAATTAACAGGACCTCTCGCTAGTTTCCAAGCCTATGATGGCATGGATTTTGATGATGTCTTCAAGATGTGTGCGCAACTGCTCACTCACATCAAACTATCAATTGACGCAGATGAAGTGCGAGAAGACATTGAAGAATTTAAATCTGAAGTCAGCACATTCTTTGAAAATGATGCAATGACGCGTCTATTCAGTGCTGGCTTCCATAAACCAGATAAAGGTTTAGTTGGTGAATGGGAAGCGACGTGGTACAACGCCGACGGCAGTATATTTGAAGAGGATACGTTTACTGTCCATATGTATGACGATAAAGTTCGTATTATCGGACAGGGCGCGAAGGGTTATGCCTACCCAATGGAAGGGCGTATCTCCGCCAATCGCTACATGAGTTTGACATACTGGGGCGAAACACACCTTTCTGTTACAGGCACCGTGCTTCTAAAAATTATGCCCGATGGTCGCAAGATGAAAGGTAACTGGTCAGGACATACAACCAAAGACTTTGAAGAAGACTTAGGCTTGGTCAAAGGTACTGTTGTCTGCACAAAGAAGGCGTGAGGCAATCTTATGAGCGAACGTTCAACAGAAGATTTTGGTGCAGGCTTTCACGATAAACTATCAACGTTTTGGCCTCATCCCCGCGAGCAATTGCATCACGGTGGTTGGGAAACAACACACTGGCTTTTTGAGTATCTTGACGTGCAACCCGATGCTGTGATGCTCGACTACTGCTGTGGGGAAGGTGGTACAAGCAACTGGGCAGCACAAAGCTATGCTAACCAAATCATCGGACTAGATATTGTCACCCAAGCTGTTCAAGTCGCACGGTCACAAGCGCCGGCAACAAACGCGCCTTTGTACCTAGCAGCAGATGGCTTTGCAATTCCGCTTGCCAATAACACAGTAGACATCATCTACGGACAAGACCCCGATGTGCTAGGCTATCATACCCGTCAATCTGCTCTAGCAGAGTGTGCGCGAGTGTTGCGTCCGGCTGGGCAATTCGTATTCCATCACTACGCTTTACACGATGACGCACCCACAGACGTAAAAACCCGTTTTAATTCCATCAATGCCGAACTCGGTTTTAGTGCATTCGGACGCCTTACTGTCGCTGAATACATCGCAGACATCCAATCTGTTGGCTTAGAAGTCGTTGCTACACATGACATGAGCGCAGTCTATCAAACACATATGACACAAATGCGCGATATTGCTACTGAACGTGGCGAGACACTTGATATATGGACAAGCTATGTGCTTGACCTCATGGAATCAGGCATTAAAGTTGGCATGTTCTTTGACACGCGCAAGTCCCAAAACTAATTATTCTGAGGAGATGAGTATGCTTGAACGTATTGAACCCCAAGACGGACAGCTTTCAGCGTGGGATTTTCCCCGCCCACCAATAGTCGAAAAAGTGGACGCAACACTGAAAGTTGTTTACAAAGGCAAGGTCATTGCAGAAACCACTAAGGGCTTCCGTGTACTGGAAAAATACCTAGCACCGTCTTACTACTTCCCCCGCGAAGATATAAAAGACGATTTTCTACAAGAAGTTGACCATGCTACGTTTTGTCGGCATACAGGCACAGCATCTTACTATAATGTCGTCGTTGACGATGATGTGTCCGAACGTGCTTGCTGGAGCTACGTCGAACCCAACGAACCCTATGCTGAAATAGCAGGTTACATCGCCTTCTATCCCAGCCGTGTTGATGCCTGCTACGTCAATGAGGAACAAGCAGAATCTCAACATGCGAATTACTATGGTGGCTGGATAACAGAAGAAATCGTCGGTCCCTTCTCAGGTGATCCAGGCATAGAGTTTTAAAAACACAATTGAAAATCTGACGGATAGCATACACTCAGATAGGTAACGCTAGGGTTTCCAGTTTCCCGTGTATGCTATGCGCCTATTCACACATAAATCTACGGACACACACATGAGCCTCACACACATACAAACATTACTAAATTACAATTACTGGGCGCATCATCAACTGTTTGGCTGCCTCCATACGATTTCTGAAACAGACTTTCTCGCAGACAGCGATTATTCCAGTGGGTCAATGCAGGTGCAACTCGTGCATATAATGTGGGCAGAGGCAACATGGTACGCCCGCCTGCACGACCAACCGCGCCCACCATTTACTGCTGAAGATTATCCAACCTTGCATGAAATCAAAACGAAATGGCAAGCTATCGAAACAGATTGGCGAACCTATATCGCATCCCTATCACTGTCAGACTTAAACACCCGCTATGACATCACGCCCTACACAGGCAATCCCTACCATGCCACCGTGCAAGAAATTATCGCGCATGTCGTCAATCATGGTACAAATCACCGCGCCCAAATTCTCCAACATATCCATAATGCAGGTGGACAGACCTTCGAGCAAGATATGAGTCGCTATTTCCGTGAACGCAATTCATCTTGATTATTGCGCCATTCACTTGTGATTCTGTGCCTTGACCCCTACAATATAGACACTGTGTCAAATAATGTTAGTGTTTTATTCTTTTGAGAGGAAAAATGTTATGGTCGCAACGCCATCCTTACAAAAAAATCCTTATAGTCCCTTCACCGATGAACATCATATGTTCCGTAAAACAGTACGTCAGTTCGTAGAAAATGAACTTGCACCCCATGCCGACCAATGGGAAGAAGCAGGCATCGCCCCTTTACATGATATTTTCAGCAAAATGGGCGAACTCGGCTTTCTCGGTCTGAATTACCCTGAATCAGTGGGTGGTGCAGGGGCAGATATATGGTTCTCTGTCATCCTACACGAAGAACTCGGACGAGCGCCGATGGGTGGCGTACCAATGGCAATCGCTGTTCAGACAGATATGTGTACACCAGCACTCGCCACGCATGGTGATGACTATCTACAAGAGACATTTCTCCAACCAGCCTTACGGGGCGAAATGGTGGGGGCAATTGCGGTAAGTGAACCCGACGCAGGCTCAGATGTCGCACGTATCCGCACCCGTGCTGACCATGATGGCGATGAATATGTTATCAATGGTAGCAAAATGTATATCACCAACGGCACACAAGCAGATTGGATTTGCTTACTTGCCCGTACTAGCGATGGTGAAGATTATCGTGGGATGTCGCTTATCATCGTGCCAACCGATACACCCGGCTTCAATGTCAGCCGTAAAATGAAAAAACTGGGTCAACATAGTAGTGATACCGCCGTTCTCAGCTTTGAAGATATGCGCGTACCCTTCAAAAACCGTATTGGTGACGAGGGCAAAGGCTTCTACTACCAGATGGAACAATTCCAAGTCGAACGCCTCATCGGAGCAATTGGCGCTGTCGCGGCTGCTGAAAAAGCTGTTCGTGATACCATTCAGTACACCCAAGAGCGCGAAGCATTCGGACAACCACTTATTAATAATCAGTGGATTAACTTCAAGCTCGGTGAATTACTGACTGAAATTGAGGCAAGCAAGCAACTCAATTATTATTGTGCCAGTCTAGTAGAATCCGGCGCAGATAGCAAAGAAGTCACTCGTATTGCGTCTATGTGTAAGCTCAAAGCAGGGCGCTTGGGACGACAAGTAGCGGATACCTGTATTCAGTTTTATGGTGGTATGGGCTACATGGAAGAAACCCCCATCTCACGCTATTACCGCGATGCCCGTCTAGCAAGTATCGGTGGTGGCGCAGATGAAATCATGCTCCAAATCATTGCCAAACTCGAAGGTATGACACAATAGAGCAAGTATTACGCGTAAGAAAGCTGTAGGTGAGTGCTTGGGTGCGCTCCCACGAATTTAATTATGAATACCTAAACGAACAAAAAGGACAGATGCTTATATGGCATACCGAGTTGGCTCTGCACAGGGTTACTATGGCGATGATGTAACCCGTGCGTTACCCATGATTCTTGGCGAACATGTCGATATTGTGTGCTTTGAAGCACTCGCAGAGTTGACACTTGCCATCCTACAAAAAGACAAACTCCGCGACCCCTCGCGTGGTTTCACTTTTGATATTGGCATCATCGCCAGCAAAATATTACCAGAGGCATACAAACGTGGCATCCCTCTCATCACCAATGGCGGTGGCTTAAACCCACAAGGCGCGGCACAACTCGCCTACGAAACGGCACAGAAAATGGGTTTATCAGGCTTGAAAATCGCTTATGTCACAGGTGATGATATGAGCAACCGTCTCGAAGCCTTGCTGGATAATGGTGAAACGCTCGAAAATATCGACACAGGCGAATCTCTTGACCCAACCAGCCATCATCTGGTGAATGCGAATGTCTATATGGGCGCACAGCCTATCGTAGAAGCACTCAAAGCAGGCGCAGATATGGTAATTACGGGGCGCGTCGCTGACCCCTGCTTGCATCTTGCGGCACTGGTTGCCCATTACGACTGGGCATGGGATGATTGGGATAAACTCGCATCCGGTATCGTCGCCGGACACTTGCTAGAATGCACCGCACAAGTCGTCGGGGGCAATAGCCTCGCTGTCATTGATGATATTGATGCTAAAGATTTACACCATCTCGGCTATCCTATTGCACATGTCGAAGCGGATGGTAGCTTCATCCTTAGTAACACACCCAATTCACCCGGTATCGTCACGACTAGCACAGTAAAAGAACAATTGCTCTATGAAGTTCACGACCCAGCAAATTACATCACGCCAGATGTTATCGCTGATTTTACAACCCTCTCACTAGAGCAAGTCACAGAAAATCAAGTGCGCGTGAGTGGTGTCACAGGCAAACCGCGCCCCGAAACACTCAAACTCAATATCGGGCGCATGGAAGGCTACACCCGCGAACTCGTATTCACCGTTGGCTACCCCGAAACACGCAAAAAAGCTGAACAACTCAAAACCATGATTCATTCAGCGTGGGATGGCTTGCCAATCGGGCGCGTCGCATTCGATTATTTGGGTGTGAATAGCCTCTATGGTGACATCGCAACGCTACCTGATGACCCCCTCGAACTTGTGATTCGTGTTGTCTACACAGCAAAAGACGAGCAAACACTCAAAACAGCCACCCGTGCGCTTATGACCAATGGCTTATCAGGACCCGCCGGCATGAGTATTTCTGGGGCGACTATCAGTGCGCGTCCGCGAATTGTGCTAGGATTATGGGCAACACTCATACATCGTGACCAACTCAAACCGTCAGTAGATTTTCTGGTAGTTTCCTAATGCGACAACCATCGTCAAAATTTCATAATCACCTATTTCTATTCCGACCCATCCATCAACCTTTCGTGATGGGCGAACTAGATACCTTGCCGACAGCCGTGACGCGCAAAAGAGCAGTACGTCAGTATGTTTTCTTGATGTTCATCATCGCCGCCCCTATGATTGCTATTATCACAAGCCTTGTTGCTTTTGCAGGTTACGACTACGAATGGTTGTTCTTAGTTCAAGTCGCTACAGCTCTGCTGACCTGTGCCTATTTTGTTTTGCGTCGCTATCTGCAAGATCGCATTTTGCGCCACAATGGCAAAGTCTTATATGGTGAGGTCATTCGGCACGAGATGTTACCAGGCTACGCTAATATCAGTTCGAGCATCATCACGCGCATTTTCTATCGTTTCAAAGTCGCCGATGATGCCTATGTCGTAGACAGTGTGGACTTAGGCTATGCGATGAACCGACTGCCCGATGGACGTAAGTATCCTGAACCAGGCACATCTATTGCGGTTCTCTATGCCAATGAGAAAAATCATCGTCTGCTCTGATGGCTGAAAAGACACATAGACAAAAACGTGTCATATGGCTCTGGGTCGCGCACAATGCCAACCGTGATGATTACCAACGCTGGCAACAGTTCGTGCGTGTCAATATGTCGATTAGCGAACATGTGCGTTTTCTCGTGGCGGATACCCTAGATGCCTACGAACGTAAACGCGATATATTGCGCCGTGCTGGCTGGCAAGAAGGGCGCTGGGGCGAAGGCTGGATGGAGCGTGTGGTTTCCTTTACTAAAATAAGTGACGATGATACAGATTGAGAGCATGAGATATGACCAAACGACTCTACGACATCGCCTACGGACGCAGTGGCGATAAAGGCAATATTGCCAACATCAGTGTGATTGCTCGCACGCCACAAGATTACCAAGACATAAAGGCACATTTGACAGCAGAACGGGTAAAAGCACATCTCGGTACGCTGGTGCAAGGCGATGTGATTCGCTACGAACTAGATAATATCGAAGCACTCAATTTCGTTTGCTATGATGCCCTAGATGGGGGTGGTACGCGCTCCCTACGCATTGACCCACTTGGTAAATCGCTGGCTGGGGCATTGCTCTACATGGAATGGGATTCATGACGTGAACCCAACATCGCCACCTGTTCAATGGAAACAACTTGATAAAACAGTCAGTAGTCTCACGCCTGATGATTATTTAGCTATCAATAATTACAGCACAGCCGAATCACTCCTCACACAAGCACGTTACGAAGCATCATGTTGGCTCATCCCGACGACAGCCTTGTTATTGCTGGTCGCACTGTTCAACGTATACGATAATGGTTTGGCACTGGATACCGTAGCACACGCCGGTTTACATGCTGGAACACTTATTTTGCTTATTGGCGCTATTATAGCGGGTAGTAAAACCCCACTTTATGTAACACCACTTTACATGGGGATTCACGCTCTTTATCACCTCCTATTCACTCAATTTGTCGGTGGATTCAGCGTAGTAGAGTTGTTGTTAGGTGGTTTATATGGAGCATTTACATGGTCATACTGGATGCGCGTCAATCAATATCAAGCTGTATCTAAAGTTGCTATCTCCGACATAGCAAAATCAACATATGATGCCTTGGTGATAGCACTCTCCCAAACTAAACCTAACGCAACCAACAAACTCATCAAAATCCGTGAAGATGCCCAATCGCTCATTATTTGGTTGCGTCCACGTATGGCAATTATCTATTTAGATAGTGTCAAACGCATTTATCTTGATGTCAATCACACATTCGAGTTAAACATCGCAGGCAAAGATACAGGTGGTGATACCCTCCGTGTGACAGCACGCATCGACATAGACCAGCGTGTTGGTAGCATTTCGCGGCATGCTTGGTTACGCTATACACAATACCGTTATTGATAATTAGCTATCTTAAATTTTTACCGATGCCACAAGCCACAAAAGGAAATGCCGTGACAGATTACACCTACGAAACCTTCCTTGTTGAACAAAAAGATTTTGCTCTATACATCACCCTAAATCGCCCAGACGTGCGTAATGCCATGAACTACAAAATGGTCGCTGAACTCAACGATATTTTTACATCCCTGCGCGATGACCGCACGGTTCGCACGGTTATTCTCAGTGGTGCAGATGGGACATTTTGTGCAGGTGGCGACATCAAAGAGATGCGCGATACATCGGTACCGACTTTCGATAGTGCTAGTAATCTCGATGCCATGCTCCGTGCTGTTGACCAAGCCTCACAGATTGTTATCGCCCGTGTGGAAGGGGCAGCACTCGGCGGTGGCTTAGGGCTAGTATGCGTCAGTGATATTGCTGTTGCTGATGAAACAGCCATTTTCAGCTTGCCGGAGGTGCGTCTCGGCATTGTGCCATCCTTTATTTCACCGTATGTCATCAATCGCGTTGGCTTAACCCGCGCCCGTGAACTCATGCTGACAGGGCGTCGTTTCGATGGCATACTGGCTAAAGAATACGGCTTTGTCCACGAAGCCTGCGCTACCGACCAGCTTGACCACTTCATCGAAGTTGAATTAGATGAAATTCGCCAAGCGGCGCCGGGTGCAATCGCCGCTGTCAAAGAACTAATTTTTAAAGTGCATAACAAACCTTTAGATGATACAGTCAGCTATCGCTCCGAATTGCTCAACACACTCCGCGCTGGGGAAGAAGCGCAAGAAGGCTTTGCGGCATTCGTTCAGAAGAAAAAGCCATCGTGGGTCACAGGCGAAATTGTAAACACAGAGGATGCAGAATGATACGCAAACTGCTGATTGCTAATCGTGGCGAAATCGCTTGTCGCATTGTCCGTACCTGCCAACAGATAGGCATAGCAACGGTTGCTATTTACTCCGATGCTGATGCGAATGCTTTGCATGTACAGGTTGCGGATGAAGCCGTTCATATTGGGGCGAGTCCTGCTACAGAAAGCTACCTTGATATAGAAAAGGTGATTGTCGCCGCGCAACGCACAGGGGCAGATGCGATACATCCTGGCTATGGTTTCCTCGCTGAAAACGCGACCTTTGCCCAAACTGTTTTAGATGCCGGATTGACATGGGTCGGACCCCAACCAGAAGTCATCGCCCGTATGGGAGATAAGCGCGAAGCAAAAGCCTTCTTGCAAGATGTTCCCTACGTGCCTGGTTATACAGGCACAGACCAATCTGACGAGATACTCATTTCTGCCGCTGATGACATCGGCTATCCAATCATGATTAAAGCAACCGCTGGTGGGGGTGGTAAGGGCATGCGTGCTGTTGAATCTGCGGAAGCGATGCCAGATGCACTCGCCGCCGCTCGTCGTGAAGCGTCACAGGCTTTTGGTGATGATACCCTGATGCTTGAAAAGCGCCTCGTCAATCCACGTCACATCGAAGTCCAAATCATCGGTGATAGTTACGGCACTGTCATGACGCTTGGTGAACGCGAATGTAGCATTCAGCGTCGCCACCAAAAAATTATCGAAGAATCGCCAGCCGCCGGACTTGACCCTGACTTGCGCTATAATATTCATCAGACTGCGCAACGGGTCGGCGAACAACTCGGCTATCAGAATGCTGGTACAGTCGAATTTCTGCTTGATAGCGACAGCAATTTCTATTTCATGGAGATGAACACCCGTCTACAGGTTGAACATCCGGTCACAGAAGCTGTCTATGGCATTGACCTCGTGCGCTGGCAACTCGATATTGCTGATGGGGCTTATCTCAGCGACCTTGTGCCACTTTATATGGACATAGAGGATTTTGGCGCACAACCTGCCGGACATGCGATAGAAGTGCGTGTCTATGCGGAAAATCCATCTAATAATTTCCTGCCTGTAACGGGTGATGTCTTGCGCTGGCAAGCCCCCCAAAATGCCCGTGTAGATGCAGGTGTGCAATCCGGCGATACTGTCTCTACACATTACGACCCGATGCTTGCCAAAGTCATCGTCCATGCCAGTGACCGTGATAGTGCGATTCGCCAACTTGACTATGCGCTCTCACAATTGCAATTCTTGGGCATGCAACATAATGTCGATTTTTTACGCCGTGTTTTAACACACCAAGACCACGTTGCAGGCACTATCAGCACCCAATTCCTTGACCAGCATCCCGAATTGATGTCAGTATATGAAGATGTGTCAGCGTCTGCGCTCATCGCAACGGCATTTGCGAAAGGGGGCGTTCGCAACGGTTGGCGCAATAATCGTAATCGTCCCGCACGGCATCGTCTTATGCACAATGATACCGCTATTGAAGTTCTGCTCACCCCACAGCGTGATAGTTATCTAGTCAATATCGGCGATGATGAATATACGGTTATCCTCAACAGCATTGAAGACGATACCTATACGCTGACTGTCAATGGGCATAGGCAAGCATTCACAGTTGTGGAAGGCGCAAATGACCGTTGGTGGGTACACAGCACAGCCGGCACTATTGCGTTGGATTGGCAAACGCCTTTGCCGATTCCGGGCGCACGGGTCGCTGAACGTGGCTCTTTACGCGCACCGATGCCCGGACAAGTTATTGCGGTATCGGTTGAGGTAGGGCAGACTGT
>JBCBKJ010000002.1:0-207032 GCA_038522085.1 Chloroflexota bacterium | reverse complement strand
AGGCGTGGCGCTCCCGAAAATGAGCGTCGCGTCGTTGAGCTTTGCCAGCTTTTGTGCAACATCGCGTGCATTGTAGTACGGTGGGTTGATAGGCGGCGATTGTTTGTAGCTATGGTCGTGTGATTCATCGAGGATAATTAAGCCCACATCCGGCAAGGGTGTGAATAACGCCGAGCGCGTCCCGACAATGACGCTAATATCACCATCACGAGCGCGTCGCCATGTGTCGAAGCGTTCCCCTGTGCTAAGGCTACCATGCACCACTGCGACTTTTTCAGGGAAGCGTTGTGCTACCCTGCGAATAGTCTGTGGTGTGAGCGCAATTTCTGGCACGAGAAAGAGCGCCTGTCTGCCTTGCGCTAAGGTTTCCGCGATGGCGTGTAGATAAATTTCCGTTTTGCCTGCGCCTGTGACGCCGTGTAATAGAAAGTCTTTTTCAATATTTTCACTATCTGCCGAATAGTTTTGTTGCAGGCTGGCACGGATACGTTGCCACACGTCATTTTGGGCGGTGGTCAGGGCGAGTGGTTGAGAGGGAATGAAATTACGGTCTGCTAGTGAATCTCGAAAGACGATGCGTTCCCCAAGTTCAACGAATCCTTTGCGTTCTAAATTGTTGAGGTCGGCGCTGGTGGCATCTATCGCTTCGTAGACATCGCTTACATCTAATGGATAGTCGTGCTTGGCGATATAGGCAAAGACGCTGGTTTGCTTGGGCGCACGTTGTAAACTCGCCAGCGCATCGACCACTTCGTCTTCGGGGATGGCACGCATGACTGTACGGACTGTTTTGCGTGTCGCAGTTGGTGGATTCAGCACAGCCGTCATTTCAACGAGATTAGCTTCTTCCAGTTGCTTAATCACCCGTCGGACAGATTTCACGTCTGTAATTTTCACTAATTCATCGACACTGCGCGGGGCTTCTTCATTGAGTGCTTCCAGAATTTTTTGTTGTGTTGTCGTCAGGCTATCGGGGTCATCTGGTTGGGCATCCCCCAGAAAGACTTGTTGTGTGCTTTTGCCGACAATACCAGGTGGGAGCATCAACCACAAGCACGTCCCCGGCGACGCCAAATATGCCTCACTCATCCAGAGGGCAAGGTCAATATGCGCCTGCACCATGACTGGTTCAGGGTGCAGAACATCTATGATTGGCTTCATGGTGACGTCATGGAGTTCGGGTGGTAGCTCGTCATGAATTGCCACAACGATACCCGCTTGCATGGCTGTCCCAAAGCTGACGCGAACAAGATGCCCGACGACCAGCCGTGATTGCCAGCTCGGGGGGATAGCATAGTGAAACGTCTGATTGACAGCGGTGTTAATCGCCACTTCAGCGTAGGTCATAGGCTCTATTTGGGGTGCGGAAACAGATTAGGTTTACTATATAGGGAAAAAGTGAAAGGGGAAAGTGTTGTTAAAGGACTGAGTTCTGAGGACTGTGTACCGAGTAATGTTAGCTTACAGTAAGTTCTATTTTTTGTAGTAAAAATTCGTTGCTATATTTTGTCATCAAGCTGAGAGCATATTCATACGTTTCGTTTAGAGAAACACATTACAATACAAATTAAGCACACGTAAAATGTAAAGAGGTTGATAGATGGCGCTGGCATTCGTAACAGGCGACCCATTGCTAACAAGGTGTCAGATGCTGGGCTTTGGGCATAATCAGCGAGCAGGCACGGAAGTTACACCTTTATTTATGCGCCTGATGCGACAGTACCCACCTGCCTTTGCGGATTACGAACAAGCCTGCCGAAAAGCGCGTCAGAAAAGCGGACAATTGCATATCTGGCGACAATCTATGCCAGAATTGCTATTCATGACCGTGCGCGATAGCCATGTCGGTGCGACCCGTTTGCGTTATGTACAAGCCTGCTTGCTGGTGATTGCACGCGATTATCGCTTACATGGCATCGAGAGTTTAGCTATCGCACCCTTAGGCGATACAGATGAACAAGCAGATATTCTGCCACTTTTTCGTATGTGGCTGAATGACGTCAGCATTTCAGTGGTGGTCTACGAGGCATATACGGCTGGGGTAAAAGCAGACGAAAGCAAGGCATTCCCCCAATAGTTGGGGGAATAGCAAACGTCATAAAGTCGGTGGCATACAGAACGAACGTTTGGGTTTATAATAAACACACATAAGAAAGACACAGGGAAACAGACGATGAATTCAATTGAGCTTATATTTCTGAGCCAAGCGGTTATTTTTTCCGCTTTGACTGTCGTATTTTTGCTCATATCACGCTGGGCGATTGGTACATTGCGCGAATACGCTGGCTACGGATTAGGCTGGTTGATGGCGCTCTTTTTCTTCATGGTATATATCTCGCTGGGTGGTACCGTAGACAACACACCCGCTAACGCTGCCTTCCTGACTATGCTGGATATATTCATCGCAACCATAATGGGTATATTTGCAGGTGTGGGTGTTCTGCTTGGTTTCCGCTTAGGTATGCAATATGCGCGAATTATATCCCTGCAAGTTGCTATTTACACAGCATTAAATCTTATATTGCTCGTTTTGCTAGTGATTGAAGGTCCGATTGCTCAACGTATGATTGGTATTTTCAGTCTCGCATTGGGTATTGTCGCTCTGTTCGGCGCAGTCATGTTCCCGACGAAAGAGCGTGAGGAAGAAATCAATATACGTACTGGTGGCACGCAAGGCTCGCGCCCTATTGACGTTGGGCAAGGTGGGGCGAATATGAACCCGAATATGCAACAACCTCGCGCTCGTAATCGCTTAGAGCAAATGCGTAACGACCTCGCACAGCGCGACCAACGCCGCCAGTAATATGTTCGTCACGAAGCGGTAGAGGAACAAGGCGAACCTCATTAGTACACGCCTACATTTGGGGAATTTCTCTATCGTCCATATGCCTGTCAATTTAAGGGATTTTTCGGTAAATGAGGACGGCATATCCATTTTTTGTATGACCCCCACCCTAAATCCCTCCCCGAAGCGTCAGGGAGGGACTTTTGTAGCTATTTCTTGCTTATCTGTATGCTTCAATGATTATTTTTTATCAATAGGCTTGTGCTTATTAGACGATTTTTGAGCTTATATGGACATGACTATAGCTTAACTTGACGCTTATGGGGCGACTACCTGTATCGTCCACGATTCAAACAGCTTGTTCAAATTTTTAACTTGCATCAATCATCAGCGACGGTATGCGACTTTTTGTAGTTTCTTCGTGTAATGACGTTCGTAACCTGAGTTTCGTTTAAACACGGAATTTCGCAAAATTGCCTCTGAGAGCGCTTTTTTTTACCTTTCGGACAATATAGATATTGTCCCTACTGCGTTTCTATGGTTTAGGATAGTCCAAGAATCGAACGTTCTCTTATCCGAAATTGAGGTAGTACGCTACAATAAACGCTACATAATCAATCCAATCACAGGACATGCATGCGCTATCCAACTTATAGCGAACTCATTTATATCAATGGCTTGTTGCTGAACGACAAGGCTATCCAGACGGGCAAGAAGAAAATCCGTGATATTGACCTACTGATGGCGGCAACAGAACGTCCGAAAGCAAGTGCCTTCGGTGCGGATGCTTACCCGACGCTCAAGCAGAAAGCGACGGTGCTATTGCATTCAGTAGCACGGAATCATCCTTTCGCGGATGGTAACAAACGTACAGGCACAGTCGGCGCGTTATTCTTGTTGGCGACCAATGGCAAGCGCGTGGTGTGGAATCAGCAATCAGCCGTAGACCGCATTGTGAACCTTGCCGAAGGGCGCACGGATTACGATGACTTTGAACAATGGCTGACAACTGACGACGGTACACCTGCCCTAGAAGCGGATACAGATAATGACCGTCGTATCATCCAGCAAATTTTAGACGAACAGAAATGGTTGCTCGATGCCCTCGCAGAACGATAGACCCCTGCGCATTTTATCAGCGGCAGATATTTATACGATTAACGAAACTGTCACGAATAGAGCGCCCTTTGTGCGTGACCATCAAGTGTTGCATAGTGCAGTCAAGCGCCCGTACCTAATTTTATTCGGTGAGGAACAATTCCCGACGCTATTGGACAAAGCAGCCGCGACGCTCCATTCGATTGCCGCGCATCATATTTTTGTGGATGGTAACAAGCGCACTGCCGCCCGTGCGACAGCGTTATTTCTGGAAGCGAATGGTATCCAACCGACATGGACAGACGATGCCAGCGAAGCCTTTATTTTGACGGTTGCACGCGGGGATGCCGACATCGAAACGATTAGTGCATGGTTAGCTGACCACACGCAACCGCTACCCCCTGATGAGGAGGAAAAAGACAATGCACCATCATGAAGAGCATATTTTGGTATTCTGGCGACGCTACCTCGCTACGTTGCCGGAGCATCACCCTAATTTGACGAAGGATTTTACAGCATGGCATTTCGGTGGTGGGGATGCGATGGCAGATAGACTCGTGCGACAGGTACAGCGCGGACAAAAAACAGCCACCTCGTCAGCTTTATGGGTGTATCACGATGACCCTGAAAAATCGTCACCGCAAGCGGGTGATATGAATATTTTGCTCAATAGTGCGGGGGAGCCAGTGTGTATTGTCGAGACAACGCACACCGATGTTGAGCCGTTCCGCAATATCACAGAGGCATTTGCGCGTGCAGAAGGCGATGGTACGCTCGATAATTGGCGTGAGATTCACACACAGTATTTCACACAGGTTTGCGAAAAAATTGGGCGTGATTTTTCAGAAGATATGCCTGTGGTATGTGAATATTTCAAGCTCGTTTTTAATCCGCCAGCAAGGAAAGACAATTCATGACAGACAACGATGCGATACCTGCTTTTTGGCAAGGTTATCTGGATACCCTGCCGGCTGACCATCCGCATCAGCAAGCAAGCTATACTGCGTGGGGCTTTGGGGATAGTCCGCAGATGGCAGACGAACTCGGCAAGTTAGTGGTTGAAGGGCGCAAAACAGCGACGGCTTCTGCTTTGCATGCCTACCAGAACACAGACGAACCCGCGCCCGAACCTGGCGACATTAGCATTATTTTAGATGGTACAGAAACACCTATGTGCATCATTCAGACGACAGATATTGTGATTCGTCCGTTCAATGAAGTAACGGCTGACTTTGCGCGTGCGGAAGGCGAAGGTGATTTATCTTTAGATTATTGGCGCGAAGCACATACAGCTTTTTTCACACGGGAAGCCGAACAACTCAATCTGACGTTCAGTGAAACGATGTCGGTTGTGTGCGAAACATTTAAGGTGATATATACGCGATGAGCTATACACTCAACATCATAACTACCCCAGCCGATATTTACGCTGCGCATAGTTTGCTGGTTTTATGCGGGGAGCATATGCACCGCACGCAATCGCTTGACCATTGGTATCCGTATCGTGGGTTGGATATTTTCAAGGCGGAACTTGAACGCGCTCAAGCGACGGTCTACACGATTATTGACGATAGTACACAGGCACTCATCGGCACATTTTATCTCTCGGCTGTTATGCGGACGTGGTATGCGTCCGTGCAGTGGCAGGATGCGTCGCACAAGGCAGTTTATCTAGGTGGATTTGGGATTTTGCCTATGATACAGGGGCGCGGTGTGGGGACATGGGCAATGAACCAAATTGATTTACTGGCACGAGATGGTGGCTACGATACGCTACGTTTTGATGGGGTCGCTAGTAATCCATCACTGTTACGCTTTTACGATAAGCTCAATTATATGCGACGGGGGTTGCTGGATACGCCGCGTGGGTCGCAGGTGATGGTTTATGAGCGGGTGTTTGGGGTGTAGTTATCTAAGCGCATTTAGCTTTCTACACATGAGTGCTTCGTAACCCCGCACTAAAGTACGGGGCAAACATGCGTTGGCTGAAGCCAACTGATTAGTGTGATTTATCACACACACCGTTGCCGGAAGATTTATCTTCTGGCAAAACCTACTAAGCCTATGTCGTATAGCGTCAGTAAAACCCAATGTCGCATGACAAGAAGGGTGTCCCTACGAAAACATATATTTTGGGGCGTGTTGCGCCTCCAAAATAGTTTCTTGGCTTAACTTAATACGTATGCACTATAGTACGCCCCTACTGTTGTTCATAGCCGTTAAGCTAAGGTGTTTTTATAAGAGATTTCTGCTTCTGTGCCTGTAAAACGGCGGACAACATAGATGTTGTCCCTACGGAGGTTCGTAGCAACGGATAGTTTTGGGCGTAAAATAGCGGACGCACAGAAGTGCGTCCCTACACATGTTCTACTTTTTGACCTGATACAAGAATAAAAGACCATGTTTTTGCTGACCGCTGACTAGCTTTTTCATTCTCCAGCCGCGATGCGCAAGCCATCTAAATCGCGCAGGGTGATAAACCCGCGACGCAGGGCTATCATGTCATCTGCTTGTAGCTGATTCAGCACTTTTGTCACAGTGGCGCGGGTGCTGTTGATGAAGCTCGCTATATCTTCGTGACGACACGGCAAATCGAGCATGCCACCTTGTCTCTCGCTCACGAATAGCAGGGTCGCCGCAACACGCTGAGGTACATCTTTGAGCGCCATAATCTGTAACTGAAATTCTAGGTCAATGACGCGCTCCCCGACCACGCGCAAGACACTTTCTACAACGCGAACATCGCTCAGTAGCCACGTCAGCACATCTTCGCGTGCCAGCGCATAAATCACACAATCGGTCAGTGTTTCGGCGTAATGTCCGTGCATCGCTTGCCCTAGTAGCGCCATATCGCCAAAGAGTGCGCCTGGTAAGAGCTTCGCAGTTGTCACCATGCCTCCATCAGCAGAGAGGTGATAACGCGCTACCTGACCCTGTGCTAGGAGAAATAGCGTCTCGGTGGGGTCTTCTGGTGCATAGATGATTGCGCCCTGTTGATAAGCACGGACAGGGGCTTGCTCCGCGAACGATAGCAAATAGGCGGCATCCCAACTCGCAAAAATCGGTACGGTAGCGAGGGTATCGACATAGGCTTTTGGTTGTACAGTCGGTATGGTCATGCGCGTTTGATTCCCGTATATACGAGGCTGATATGGGCATTATCGCTCAAAAAGTGTGGTTGTGCTGTATCTGCGGATAGCAACTTACGTACATTCACATTGTCTGCACCACTCTCGTATAACCAACGACAGACATCAGCTTCGGCAAGTGGTGAGAAATTCCAGCGCAAACTGAGGGCTTGTGTCCAGAGACAACGGCGCGTCGCTACCAGTACAAATGGTTGTCCGACTTTCAGCACACGCAGTAGCTCTTGAATACCCGCGAGTGGTGTTTCCAAATGTTCGACAACATGCGCTGTCATCACACAGTCAAAGGTATCGTCACTATAAGGCAAATCTGTGATGCTTGCTTGTTCTAATACCATCGGATGGGGACTACGCGCCCCTGCTTCTTCCAGCATTCCGGCTGATAAATCTATGCCATGCCATGTAGCCGATGGTAGCGCAGGCATCAGAGGATGACTGAGTGCGCCTGTGCCTAAGCCTGCGTCCAAAATTGTGCCTTCGTGTGGGATGCTATCTAACACGCCATCATGCCGTAGTGCATCCCACAACCAATCGTATGCTTCGATAGTGCCTGTACGTTGAATCGCGTCTTGCCAGCGTGCCGCCGCTTCGTCGTAGCTATCTTGTAGACGACGCTCGCTCCAGAAAACACGTTCCACCGATATACGCCAGTTCAAAATGCTGATTTCCATGCTGTGTGCGACCCCTCTTTGATAGGTTTATGTACACAGCCTATCATGCGCTGTTGATGCCCGTCTGTGTGCTGGCACACATAAGACGAGCAAATTTTGTATATCAGCGTGGATTGAAGCGTGAATAGGTCTCAAATTCAAACGAGAACGGAATCGCTTGTGGCGTTTCTACGCTATCTGTCACTTTGAATTGCACCAGTCGTTCTGCACCTGCGAACTCGGCTATACGTGTTTCGTCCCAGATAATGGTCGCTTCACCACTCAGTTGTAGACTGCTTCCGCTTTCAAAGTCGATGAACACCAAGCCTGCTTTAGGGTTCGCTGTGATGTTGCCGAGCGTGTTGAACATCATGTTGCCACTGTAATCAGGAAAGATAAGTGTGTGGTCATCCTCTACGCGCACAAAACCTGGCATCCCACCCCGATGCGAGACATCCACGCCTGCTTCTTGATGCGCACTGGCAATGAAGAAGGTATCCGCACTCTGAATCCAATCAATTTGTGTCTCTGTCAGCACACTTGTTGCTATAGGGGTCATGTCGTGGGATAGGTCTGCTTGTCTTAACTCAATATGCCGACTTTGGATGTATTTCTGGCAATTGCCGTAGACTTCGCGGGGTGTCACTTTGATGGCTTTATCGGTGAGGGTCGCTGTACCGTTGATACGCATCCGCGCCCGTTTCGATAGGTCAATGATAATCATGCCTAACCGTCCCTGCTCTGCGACATTTTCGAGTAGCCGTTCATCACGTATCGCATCGCGGTCAATTTCCATGGTATAGGCATCGGGGATGCTCACGAAAGGCGACATACTACCGACCAACGACGCCCACACGCGCCCGTCACTATCGAGCGTACCAAGGATGAGAAATGACTGTTCTTCTACGAACTGTGCTACGTTACGCGGAATGGTCGGGCGCACCATTCCACCGACTCTATCTGCCATGTGTTGCACGCCTGCTTTTGCTTGTACTGCCCGTTCGCCCTCGTGATACAACGCCATGCTGTGTGTCCTTTAGCTGGTTGATGTGTACTCTTGTGGACAGGGTTAGGGTGTTGAAAATTACTTTTGGTGCATTTTAAGAATGAATGAGTAAAGTGTCGGCTGGGGTGATTTATCAGTTTAAGCGTTCGTTATCTAAAGGCCATAGTTATGCCACGTAGTATGTCCATGTGTAGCGATACGCCGAATCTTCATCAGCGTTGATAACAAGTTCAAATAGGTTGATGCCTTGTGGTAAGCGTCGCTCAGTACAAATGTCGTATCGCCCACTGATATTGCCGAGTCGTGTTGTTTGCATGATAGCAAGTATATCTGTTGAAAATGCAGTGCGACGCCCATTATGAAACAAAAGCGTAGTATCGGCTGTTTCAACTACTTGTGCATCTTCACTGATACCACCCGGCAAAATGCCGATACAGATAGTCGATTCACTATTAATCGTAGTTTGCGGTGCTGGCTCAATATGTCCAACAAAATCTGGTAAGTCAGCAGGATTTGACTGTACAAATTCCGCAGTCGGTTGCCAATCTGTGCGCTGGAGAATTGGTATGCTGAAAGCCATTACTATGCCGAGAGCGAATAAAACGAGAAAGCCGACAAAAAATATCGTAAAACGTGATTGTTTTACCTTCATCTGTTGCCTTTGTATTTCGCTACGGATTTATGCAAGTTAAGCATTAAGCAGCGGTCAGTCAGTCTGCATTTGCGCTCGCTAACATACACACATACTCACAAGTGGTACTTGACTGGTAATTTAAAATTATGGGAGATTTAACAATCTCCTAACTTATGAGCGAGCTTGGGAAATTTCTTAGGAATTTTCTCTTGCTCGATTTGATCTCCCACTAATGTCATACTTCTTGGCAAATCAACCTCAAGATCACGCCCTGTCTTCTTCTCAAATGCAGTAAGTGCAATGTACGCAAACTCTTCAAATGAAACTTCGCCTCGATTGTCTCTGGATACCAACGGTTCTAAAGTCTCAGGATTATCAATAGCTTTGTAGAACACATCCTGTCCCTGAGCAATTAGCCATGCTCGAAAATCGCCAAAAATTTCTTCATCACATCCACAATTTATCAGAACACACGCATTCCATAAACTTGCCTGATAGGCTTCATTTAAAAGAGAATGATATACAAAATAGAACTCTTTTATCTCTGCCTCTGATTTTTGAACAAGACTTTGTATAAGAATTTGCATTTCAGATACAAGATTGCCTTCGCTTTCCCGCCTTGCTTCCTCAATCATTTGCCAAAAAACATTTTTATTCATCTAGTAGTAACCTATATTTATAGTAACAATTTCGTCATTTTCTTGAACCGATGATGAAGATATATTCCAAATCTTGTGTAGCATATTATTAGATATAGTTATTCCTATAATGCCACTGCAAAGAAGTATTCCTGTATTATCTTTGTCATCGAATGATAGACTTTGACGCAGATCAAATAACAAGAGTGTTTTAGACAGGACTAGGATGTAAACTACACACCACCTGATGCAAGTTAATCATTAAATACGGAGATTGGGGTGGTGCTGTCATTTTGCACCTTACCCCCTCCCCTCGCGCTTCGCTTGCGGAGAGGGGACTTCAAATGCTCATTTCCGGCAGATTTGAGGGTTCGTTTATTTCCGTCCTAATTTTTAAACCGCATCAATCCGTAGCTACAAATTAATCATCTGATGAGGTGCTATCAGGCGCTTTTTTGCTATCTTGGCGTTGTTGGAGACTACTTTCGACATTATCCATGCTCTCGCCTTTGAGCAGGCGTTTGGTTGCTTCGTGGTATTCGGTGCCGAGTGCCGGATTTGTGCCACCAATCTGGTCGAACATTTTGCCGACTTGTTTACTATCACCACTTTCAAAGACACTGAGCATCTCATTGGCGTCCATTTTGGTGTAATCGCGGGTTGGGGCGGCGACATTCACTTTATTGATGACGCGCTTGAGGTCAGTAGATTCGCAATTTGGGCAGGTGGGTGTGGCGTCGGCATAAGCAGAGATGCTTTTATAGAGCCGTGTGAATTGTTCAGCGCAATTTTCACAGCGAAAATCGTAGGCTGGCATGGGCATTCCTTTTTATATGACTGTTTGACAGACGCGCCATCGCACGTCCCTACAAATGAAAAAACATCATAGCATAGGTGTATAAAAAGAGAGTTAGCAATTAGCCAATGACGCCCGTAACGTAAGCGATAGTGAGCGCGACAAGTAGCGATGCGCCCAGTACAGAAAATACAATCAGGCGTCCGCTGAGTTGAACAGGGTTTGCTTCGCGTTCGATGATTTCGACATTGGCGAGTAAATCCGCTTGGAAATCGAGATTGATGGTATCACGGTGTAGGCGGACGAGGTCGCTGGCATCATGGACAACAAGCCAATGGGTACGCCATTTTTCGCCTAAGCGTTCAACAATCGCGGCGTCGATAGCAGCACGTTGTTCTTCTGGGCTGGCGATTTGTACCTCGTCTTCGGTGGATGTAGCGGGTTGGTTGGTCATGGCTGGGTTGCTCATTCGTTTTGGATTTTATGCTCATGATGATAGCAAAAGTGTTATCATCAGCACATGATATTTTTGTGTAGAAATGGATATTTTTGATGAGCAAATATGTTTTTGAGGCAGATAAAGCGCATGAGAGCGTGTGGATTGCAGAAGGTGCAATCGTCGTTGGGGATGTGACGTTGCATGAAGATGTTAGCGTGTGGTTCAATGCCGTCATGCGTGGCGATACCGATAGCATCACGATTGGCGCACGGACAAACATTCAAGATTTAACGATGGTGCATTGTGACCCCGGTGCGCCAACGACCATAGGCGAAGATTGTACGATTGGGCATCGGGCAATCATCCATGGGGCAACGATTGGCGATAGGGTGCTGGTCGGGATGGGTGCCATTGTGCTGAATAACTGCACGGTAGGCGATGATTGTGTCATTGGTGCGGGCGCGTTACTAACACAAGGCAAAACATTTCCGCCTCGTTCGCTGATATTGGGCAGTCCGGCAAAGGTCATTCGTGAACTAAAAGACGAGGATTTGCTGATGATTAAATACGGCGCACAGCATTATGTGGAGAAGGCGAAGCAGTATAAATAGCGGTCAGCACTCAGCTTTCGGTATTTGCCCTTACGCCAGTCCTAATATTTATTCGTTAGTTTATTCAAGACACAAACTCACAATTTTTACTGACAAATGATGGCTGTCTACTGAATACTTCTCAACGATTGAGCGTTGCCACTAGATAGAGATTATCATCTGCGGGAGGCACAACGGGCAAGCGGGTGTTATCACGCCAATCATAAACCGTGACGTAGACAGTGATGGGGTCAGATGTGAGGGTATCCGGCAGGGAAAAAGTGCGTGTATCGGGTGTCCAGATACCAACGGGCAAGACTTGTGCATCTAGCTGACCGCTATCAAAATTACCATCTACTTGTGCGATAACTGCGCCATTTTGCCACAGTTGCACACTCACGCTGTAATTGAAATCCGGCGTGCGAATGGCTTGCCACCACAAATCCAGAGTGAGGGTCTGCCCTGCTGTGATGTCATCAGGTAACTCAGTTATCGCAAGCGCGAGTTGGTCACCAAAAGTCGCGACTGGGTCGGTTGGTGCTTGCTGATAGAACTCAGCGACAACCGGCAAACGCACGATGCGCTCAGTTTGGAGCATGTCATCGGAGAGCGTGGCGAGTGCTTCATCACGGATAGCTTGCCCATCATCTATAAGCCAGATGCGATTGCCATAAGTTGGGTTTGCCAGCCAATCATCCATCTGAATCCACGTCACGCGGGTATCGAGGTAGCGCCGCAGATAGTAATCCGCTGAGTAGGGTTCACCGTGTAAAACAAACACATCATCAGGATGCGCTGTATTTGCCACAGACTGCATGACCCCGCGCCAATCCGTTGTGCCAGGATAGAAAGCATTGTAGGCGAGCAATCCCCACATGATGAAACCTGTCATGAACGCAAGCGTGCTGATTTTTCCCAGCCATGTGCGCGAGACGAATGATAATCCCAGACCAAAGAAGACAGCCACAATCGGGAGCGTGTAAAGCATATTGCGCCCGATGTACCACTGAAAAAGCGTCTGATTAATCACCACAATCGGAATGAAGGTGCCAATGACGACGAGCAGGGTCAGCCAGAGAAAACGCCACTGTTTATTTTGCCAGATAGCAACGGCACTCGCAAACAAGAAACCCAAGCCGAACCAGCTATTCGCGTTGGTGATGCGTCCAATGTAATTTTCAGGGATGTCGCGCAGACGACTTGCGCCATAGTAAACGCCCTCGCCCAAATCACTATTGAGTTGCACGAAGATAGATGGCAACCAAGGCAAAAATAGCAGACCACTCCCCACAAATGACGCTATCACGCGCCAACTCTGCTGGAGCGGTTTGGTCGTAAGGGCATGTAAGCCGATGCCCACCGCAACAAACGCGGCGAAATAGTGTGTATAGAGATTCGCTGTTTGGACAAGGCAGAGAGCAACCAGCCAATCCCGCGACGGGCGGCTATACCAACGCCAATAAATCCAGTAGGTCATGGCAGAGAGTGTGTAAAAGAGCGTGTACTGACGCGCCAGCCGTGCCAAGTAAATGAGGTAAATTGCGCCGGTAGCAAACAATGCCGCAATGACACCTGCGCGTCTATCGCCTGTTATCGTTGCACCCAGCCGATAGGTAAACGCGATGCCGATTATCGTAATTAGTCCGCCCATCCAGCGTAGCGCAAACTCAGATAGCCCAATCAGCGGTTTGAGAAAAAAGGCGATGTAAAAATAGAGTGGCGGATGCACACCGTTGTCTGTCGCGTGTACCCACACATCGACTAAGCCATCATCAATGCCGATTGCCATCCAGCTTTCGTCTTCCCAGAAGCTCACCGCATCTAGGTTATAGCTATAGAACAAGCTGGCAAGCAATAACACGCCGACCATCATGGCGAGGGCGTGGCGATAGGTTGTCGGGCGGGACAAGACTTTCATGGGCAGTTTAGGTGTGCATGGACGTATCGTCCCGTAGTGTACGCGAGGGAATGGTATGCGCCAAGTGGTCATTAGCTGTGGTATAATGTGCTATCGCCTCATATAATTTTAGATTAATCTAATTTTAAATTTTGTATCATCTAAAATAGATTACACTCTGACTATACTTGACATCAACATATGGAGTATCAAAATATGAAAGCCATTCGCTTTGATGGTATTCGCGCTTTCTATGCCATTCTATTTGGGCAACTGATTTCGACAGTCGGCAGTGGTATGACACGCTTCGGCTTGGGTATTTGGGTATTTGTTGAAACAGGCGATGCGTCGGCGTATACGATTCTGCTATTTTTCGCTGTTCTGCCAATCGGACTCGGGTCGCTGATTGCAGGTCCTTTTGTAGATAGGCTGAATCGTAAGTATGTGATGATTGTTGGCAATATTGTTGCCAGTCTCAGCACGTTGATTATTGCGATTCTATTTTTTACAGATGTGTTAGCGTTGTGGCATTTGTACGTTGCTTTATTTGTCAACGGCGTGGCAAATGCGTTTATACTTCCGGCATTTGAAAGTAGTGTTCCGCTTATCGTTCCCAAAGAACAATTAACGCGTGCCTCAGGCTTAACGCAGTTAGTACAGTCCTTTGAGACGATTCTCGCGCCTGCATTGGCTGGTTTACTGGTTGGCTTAGTTGGCTTAGGAGCAATTTTCTTAGTCGATTTTGTGACTTTCGGAGCGAGTATCGTTGCCTTGCTGTTTTGTGCTGTGCCACAGCCACAAGGCAAGAAAAAACAGGATAGTTTATGGGGTGAGTTCTTATTTGGGGTGCGCTATGTGGGCGAACGCCCTGCATTTATCTATCTGATGAGTATTGTCACGCTTGCGATGTTTTTTCTTGCAGGTATCGGTTATGGCTTGGTGACACCACTCGTATTGACCTTTGCTACCGAAGAAGCAGCTGGTTTCGTCGTGGCAGGGTTCGGGGTCGGGTCATTGATTGGTGGTATTTTGCTTGCTGTATGGGGTGGTCCAAAACGCCGTATGCATGGGATGTTAGCAGCCTTAGCCATTGCAGGGATTGGCATGATGCTGGTCGGTTTGCGCGAAAACGCAATCCTGATGACATTTGCGTTTGTTATCGTTGGCGCGGCTTTTGTATTCATGATTGGTTTGAACCGTGTCATATGGCAGGTCAAAGCGGCACCCGATATTCTGGGGCGTATTTTTGCTATGCGGGTGGCATTGGGTGTGGGGGCGCAATCGCTCGGGATTCTGATTGCGGGTCCGCTTGCAGAACGAATATTTGAACCTGCAATGGGAGCGAATGGTACGCTGGCGCTTAGTGTGGGTCAATGGCTTGGCATAGGTGATGGACGCGGAATGGCATTGATGTTCGTGCTTGCTGGTATTTGCGTGCTTATCATCAGTTTTATATCTGTAATCAGCCCAACAGTGCGCCTGCTTGAAGACCGTGTGCCTGATTATGTTGCGCCTAAGGTGGAATCTGCAATTGCTTAAAGGCATTTCTAGGCAACTGAACGAACGCAAATAGTCATTCAGTTGCCTCTTATGGTGTACTAGTGAGATTCAGCGCGGCTTTTGAGTGCTTGCGTGAAATCCGCAAAGACAGGGTTCATGTCGGGGATGGTCGCGCCGAAAACAGGCAAGAGTATCCCGCTAAATTCTTCGGTGAGTGTGAAGCGTGTCTTATTGTCTTCGAGGGCTTCTAGTTCAAAGGTGCGGATACCAGAGAATAAGCCAAGTGGCATTTTCGATGACCAGACCATTTTGCGGGGCGCGTCAAATTCGCTGACAATAGGCGTAAAGGCACGGTCAGGGGCAAGTTTGGTGAGGACGGTCAGTTTTTCGCCTAGTGCAATCGTGCCATCCAGCGAAATCATATGTGGATCCCATGCGGTGTATTGGTCGCCAGCCGTGAGAATCTCCCAGACGGTGCTTGGTGATGCGTCAATGTCGATGGTTGCGGTGAAATGTTTCATGTGTTGTGTCTCCCCATAATGAATTTGATATTAGGGAAGTTCAACCCCTCCCCTAAATCCCCTCCCCCTGCGCTTCGCTGGCAGAGAGGGGACTTTTAATGTTTTCACTGTAGCATATTTTATGGAGACATGCAAACAAATGTTCGGTTTTAGATTGTCAAATTAAATTGTGCTGAAGATGATGATTTCGGTGATTTACACTGTATACGACAACACTGAGCATGATCAATGTAACCCCTAACGAAATACCACTGACGGCAAGTGACTGATTCAAATTAGCAACAGCAATGCCAATTGCAGCCCACATCATAACGGCAGTGTATGCTACCTTGGCAGATGCTGTATCCCAATTAATTGTGATTACACCACCAATACCAGTCGCAATAATCAGCAAGATTATCGCAATGAGTGAATCAAATTGATTACCTGCCCAGCCAATAGCAGCAAAATAACTGGTAAAATTAGCGATAGTTGCAATTGTAATCCAACTAAAGTAAACCGCGATTGGTAGCATAACAAATTGTTTATCGCTAGATGTTAGATCATCTTTAAGTATAAGCGTGGCACGAAAAGCAACTACATTGACAAATAGCATAGCGATACTTACGAGTACCGTCACCAAACTCGCAACTTGATTAGTATATTCTGTTGTATTTGTACCTGCTTGGAGTGCCAACCATGTCCATGCAGAAAAGCCGACTGTATTCAACATCACCCACCATCCCACATGCCGATGAATCGTACGCTGTGATTGCCCTCTCCATGCTTGATAAATGGCGTAAACAACTGAAAAGATGAGAATAACGCCCCATACAGCGAAGGTATATGAAGCTGGCAAGAAGTAAATAGGTTCTGTATAGAGTGCTTCACGCGGGACATCACCGAAAACTTGTCCAGCAATGTAGCCTGTTACAAACTGTCCTATTGTAAAGATAATAACGAGAATCTGTCGAAGTCGGTCAGCATACATAAACGTTTCTCCTCTGTAGCTTACACTTAGTTTTTCAAATAGCGCCATAAAGCCATCGAGATTGATTATTTCAATACTCTATACATGATTTTAATTTTTAACGGTTAATGCATGATGAAAGACGGAATATTAATGAGCGTAAATAGCTGAACCTTACAGTAGCTCCTGTCATACCATCTGAATATTGACGAGCGTCTGTATCTGAGAAAAAGTGATGTAGTTGCTTATGTAGTCAGAAACTGACGTCAGGATGCTGACTTATGTTCTATAAAAAGCCATTGTCCATGCACGGGTGGCATTTTCAAGAATGGCAATTTCGTCTGTTTCGGCGTTGATGAGCTTGGCGACAGCTTGATAGGTATTATCGAGTTTGGCGCTGGCGTCTTTGGCAGCTTTGTAGCCACCTTTAAATGCTTCGTCTTCGAGATGGTCAATCATGGTGTGTAACACTTTTGCAGGCGGGAGTGATGAACCGGCATTGTTAAAGTGGGTCACGTAGCGGGTTATATCGAGCATAGAGGATTCCTTTGTATTGGATTTGAGTTTAACAGACACACAGAAGTGTGTCCCTACGAATGTTTTTTTGCAGGGACGCCATTCTCAGCGTTCACCGATAGGTAAGCAATACAATCTGGTTTTGTATCAGCATAGACTATAACGCGAGAATGTGCCGAAGTCCCTACGATGTGCCTGCAAGAACGCCGTTTATTGTACAATGGGTATAACAGACGATTTTCGGTAAGAGAAGGTAACGACGGCTGTGGAAGCATTTTTTGCATTGTGTGCGCCGATTGCGGCGGCGTTGTTTGTCTATAATTTTTTCCAGCATGATTTGAAGCACGCAAAAAGTTTACGAAAGTTAAAAGTTGGGGCGGTAGAATCACTCATCAAGCGCCATCGGATTGCGGCATTTGTGCATCTAGGGGTTTATCTGGTTGCTGTAACCAGTTTGATTTTGAGCATGAGCGCGTTTGGTGTGGTCGTCGGTGTGATGTGGACGCTGGTTTTCATGGGGCATATGCTGGCACTGAGTCGTTTTAGTCGCCAGATGACCGCCACAATGGAAATGAGCAGTCTGATTAACAATAAGCTAGAGGCGTTGCAATCTGAGCGTGGCACAGCCGACATCCATGACGATGGTGAATTACGGGAGCAAAATCGGCAGTGATTACGACGGTATTGTGTATTTTTGGTATTCCGTTGTTTTTGGCGACGCTTGCGATTGCGCCGATTGCGCGCTGGCAATGGCGCAAAACGATGGACGCCGTTTTGCGGACGATGGATTACAGTGAAGTTGAAAAGAGAGTGCAAGACGCTCGTGCTAACGATACATGGTTCATCGCGCATGTAGGTATTTGGGGCATGATGCTTTTAACATCAATCTCTACGCGGGCGCTGGTAAATTTATCCGGTGGCTGGGTGTTATTTATCATGATTCATGGCTTGTCGTTGTATTTGTATCATGTGCGCTGGAATCCGAATACCTTGCAACGTAAGCAAAAATTAGACGCTGAGGATGCTGTATATGAGGGTGATTATAGGCTTGACCCCACTATGCAGTATGGTGTCAATGACGAAGGGGAACTCGTGCCGTTGGTAGAGGTGCAAGAGGTGAAGGTAAAAGGTAAAAAGTAGATTTAGCCCACGAAGGGGCGTAACAAGGAAAGGATTTAGGCATAAAATGGCGGACGCACAGAAGTGCGTCCCTACGAAAATACGTATTTGTGAAGCCGTTCCACAATCGTAAGCGACAAAGAAAGGACACAACTATGCTCTCAGCTTTAGCTTTCATGATGATACCGTTGTTGATAACGACAGCTTTGCTATCCTTACATGCACGTTGGGCATGGGGGCGCACTGTCGATAAAGTGTTGCGTGGGATGAAAGTTGATGCGGTGCGCGATAAGGTTGAACTCGCAGAAAAACATCGCACTTGGGCGAGACGGCATGCGATTGTGGCAGGTTCGGTATTTGCAGTCAGTCTATTTTTGAGTCTCTTTCAGAGTGGCGCAATGACTGATACCGGTTTCTTCCTCATTTTCCTGCCGTTTGTGTGGTTCTATTGCATACTCGTACCGCATATACTTGCACTGTATTTGTTTCATGTGCGCTGGAATCCTGGCACGCTCGAACGCAAGCAAAAACTGGATGAAGAAGATAGCGTTTATGAAGGCAACTATGACCTCAATCCTGATATGCGTTATGGGGTGAATGAAGAAGGCGAACTGGTTGAATTAGGCTTGCTGGCTGAGATAGATACTCAACAACAGATGCAGAAAGGCTAGATTACGATGTTAGAGTTGGCGCTAACGTTCGGGTTTTCGTTCTTCCTTCTGGTCATTATGCCATTTGTGTTGTTCACGATTCCGTTAGCGATGCACGCACGCCGACGTTGGGCGCAAACGATGGATGCCATTCTGAACGGCATGAAGCTCGATACTGTGCAAGATAAGGTCAAGCGTGCAGAGCAACATCGTCAATGGGCGCTATGGCATACGATAGCATTTACGATTTTCTTCGTCGGGTTTATTGTGTGGCAAGCGGCATTTGCACAGATACAGTATCCCTACAGCCCGATTACAAACCTGCCCTTTTTTTCTGGTTGGTATTGTTGCTGATGCCTCATCTCTTTGCGTTGTATTTGTATCATGTGCGCTGGAATCCTCGCACGTTGGCACGCAAGAAAAAATTAGACGAGGAAGCTGAATATTATGCTGGTAATTACGACCTCAACCCTGATACACAGTATGGCGTCAATGATGAGGGCGAACTTGTGGAATTAGGTTTGCTAGCAGAGATAGACGCTCAAAAACAAGCACACAAAACATGAGTCACGTTGCGAATTAGCTATCAGCTTGCATCTGCTCTGGTGTCAGGACTTCTATGTTATTCGCTTCCTCGGCTGGGAGATGTTCGAGGAAGTGAAAGCCCCATTCAAGCATCGTGTCTAAGAGTGGTTTGAGCGTGTAGCCGAGTTCAGTCAGCGAGTATTCAACACGCGGTGGTACTTCAGCATAGACTTCACGATGCACCATACCATGCGCTTCGAGTTCACGCAGATGCTTGGTGAGCATCCGACGCGATGCCGCCGGAATTGCCCGTTGTAACTCATTAAAACGCATTACCTGATTTTTCAGCAAAAAATAAACGATAAGTGGTTTCCATTTGCCCCCGATGACATCGAGTGTCAGTTCAATTGGGGCGCAGGCTTTGAGTTGTTTGGTCATGGTTATGGACTCAATTTCACTTGAGGAAAATGGCTGTCGAACTAATGGTTACATCACTGTAACTATAGCACAAAATAGTGCGTACTTGTTTTAGGATTGCGTGTGTCATAGCCTGTTGCTGAACTGAGTTTAGTTATCAGGATGAGATGACACAGTATGCAGATTGATGTTTACCACGATATTGCGTGTCCTTGGTGTCGGATTGGCAAGGCTCATTTGCAAGCTGCAATTGCCCAATGGGACGCAGCCGAATCCGTCACTATCACGTATCACCCGTTCTTTTTGAATGCCAATATTCCCGCTGAGGGTGCTGATTTCGTACAGTACATGCTGGCGAAAGGTAACTATCGCATGGCATTGGAAGATTTCTTCACTGCCCCGCGTGAGATGGGCAAGCAAGCGGGCATCACCTTCAATTTTGAAGCCATCGAATACGCCGTGAATACCTTAAATGCGCATCGGTTAGTGTCCTTTGTAGCGGAGGACGCCCAACCCGCCTTGATTGACGCGCTGTATGCGGCGTACTTTGAGCATGGTCAGAACGTGGGCGATGTTGATGTGTTGGCAGATATTGCGGCGAGATGCGGACATGACCGTACAGCGGTGTACACGCGCCTTATGAGTGACGAAAACAAAGACATTGTACAGAAAAGCATGTACCGCGCCCGTCAAATAGGCATCACAGGCGTGCCATTTTTCGTAATGAACGAACGACTGGCATTCAGTGGCGCACAACCAGCAGAAACCATTTTGCGCGTCATGAAACAAGCAACTGAACGCACACACAACGAAGCCAACACGGAGAACACACAATGAAAATCACAGTATTTGGTGCAACAGGTGGCACAGGCAAGGAAGTGGTCAAAGAAGCATTGAACAACGGGCATGAAGTCGTCGCCTTTGCACGCACACCTGCCAATGTACCCATGAACGGACACGACAAGCTGACGATTGTACAGGGCGATGCGCTCAATGCAGATGATATTGCGCAGGCTATCGCTATGGATACCGATGCAGTTATTAGTGTGCTAGGGCATCGTCCAAAAAGCACACAAGATGGGTTACTGGAACGTTCAATCGAATTGATAATGGACGCCATGCGCGAAAAAGAAGTAGAACGTTTGCTGGCATTGAGTGGTGCAGGGGCATGGATTAGTGATAAAGACAAACCCGGTTTTGTTGAACATGGTATTCGTGGACTGATGAAATTAATGGCGAGTAAAGTGCTATCTGATAGTGAAGAGATGGCAAAGCGCGTCATGGATAGCGACCTACAATGGACAGTACCCCGCGGTCCACGCATTACAGATGGCGAGCGCACAGGCGAATGGCGCGTCGGGTATGTTGGTGTGAACAGTGGGATGCAAATTTCATATGCGGACATCGCGGCATTTTTGGTACAAGAAGCGGAGAAAGACCAGCACATCCACGATGCCCCCGTCGTTAGCTACTGAACATGACCGAGACGATTCTCATCACGGGAGCAACAGGCAATGTCGGCACAGAAGTCGTGCGTGCATTGCCTGATAGCGTGCAAGGACGCCTTGCTGTGCGCGATGTCCGCAAAGCACAATCTCAAATCGACACCGTACATGATTTTGTACCTTTCGATTTTTTAGATAGTCACACCTTCGCCCCAGCCCTCAGAGATGTTGATAGGGTCTTCTTGGTGCGTCCACCACAATTAGCAGACATCGCTATTTTCGAGGCGTTCATAAACGTTGCTAGTGAATGTGGTATCAAGCAAATTGTGTTTTTGTCGTTACAAGGTATCGAGCGGGTGTCTTTTGTGCCACACGCCAAAATTGAAAAAGCAATTATCGCTTCTGGCATACCGTTCACTTTTTTGCGAGCCGGATTCTTCATGCAAAACTTGGATACCACACACCGCCAAGACATCGCTGAAAAGCATGATGTGTTCGTTCCGGCGGGCAACAGCAAAACAGCCTTCATTGATGTGCGGGATATAGGGGCAGTAGCGGCGCGTGTGTTAACAACACCAGGACACGAGAACCGTGCCTACACACTCACAGGAATGGAATTGCTAAACTATCACGAGGTTGCGAAATTATTCAGCGATGTACTGCCTTTCACCGTGACCTACAGCGACCCAAACCTATTGCATTTTGCATGGCGCTTCTGGCGACGTGGGATACCGTTAGGACAAGTGTTGGTGATGTGCTTTCTGTATACCATGACACGCTTCGGGCAAGCGGCAAAAATACATGACGATGCTGAAAAATTACTCGGACGTCCACCTATCAAGATACGTCAATACATCGAGGATTATCAGCAAGTATGGCACTAGGTGTCATCGACCAGCCACAGCAAAGCGACGAGCAAACACCAAAATCAGCCCGCCACTGTGATAGTTTATCTGATGACGTAGGTCGGCACGACTGAGCCACCACCCGCCGTCACGTTCAAAAGTGCCAGTGGCGAAAGCCGCGTCAAACAGCCGTAGACTTCATCGCCATTGAACACATAAGGGTCTGCATCAACAAAGCGTTCCGAAATCGTCAATTCACCATTATCCCATGATGGAAATGCTCGCTTAACCAGCGGGACTTTCTCTTGCACGACATGCGGTGTTTCTAGGGCGCGTTTTAACTTGGACTCCCAGCCATCATGCGAAGATTGCCAGCCCAAAACAACACCCGCCCCACCGTATTCGTCATTAGGTTTGAGTACAAACTGTTCACGATTTTCGGCAATGAAAGGAATCAAATCAATTTCTTGACCGTTATACATTGTCTTGCGCTCTTCAACAACACGAGTCCAAGGGATATGTGCCGCCACAGAGGCTTGTTGCGCAGAGCTGAAGAGGTGTTCGTTACGCTCATCACTCAGGAAAGCGAGACTCGCCTTTTTTGCCATCAGTTTCGCACTGGGCGCATTGGTCATATAGACAGCGCGATCTTGCATGGCACGAATAACCGCGTTATCGAAGCCCATCACACTGACTAACTCGCTGTAAAGAACCCGCTTATAAATCAAATCAATGCGGAAATCATTATAAAATAGGTATCCATTACGATAATCAAGGGCGCGTGGGTCAGCTAAAATGGCTTCAAAGCCCTGTTGCTCCAGATAAATCCGCGTGATTTCATGTTCGTTGAGCGTGGGCACATCTTGCCAATCGAGAATCGCAATTTGTGGTTTTTCGCGTCCACCCCAATTATGGTAGGCTTGGAGCAAGGCAGATTGCAAGGTATCTAAGGAGCGCATTGCCTTGATATTGTATTTTTCATGAAAGCGTTTCATCGGCTCTAGTTCATCGAAGACATTGGCGAGTGTGTCGTTGTAACCGATGCCCGCCGGTGTTTCGGCATTGTATTCCACACACATCAGACTTCTTTCTTCGACCACATAGAACGTATCTAAGCGCGAAGACGACCACGGCAGAGGCGCTCCCTGATCTAGGGGGAGCAATTTTTCTTCATACTCATCGAGATGCAAACGCGAACGATAGGTATCGTCCTTCATACATATATCATGCGCTCTGGAAAAGGCACTCAGTACGCCTTTCAGCCCATCACGCATGAAAACCCAATCAGGTTCGCGGTAGAAATGCGGACGCAACACAATGCAGAGTGGACGTTCGCCAAAGTACAAGCTATTTTCGCGCAATTTCTTACGCATCATCGCATTAGCTTCTTCGGCAATCTCGTCAGTGAGCAGATCATGATAACGCTGAATAATATCGTAAATTTCCACAGATGATCTCCTCAATCAGGCATTTTCGGCTTTGCTAGCGAGCTTCCCCCAAGCATACTTTGCGCGTGTTGATTCGTCGGACAGGGCAAATTCAATCATCACATCTGCCATCGTCTGCACCATCCAATCGAAGTGATTTTTACCCAATGAATTAACATCCATATCCGGCGCAGGATTCATGAAGTCAATGGCATAGGGGACGCCATCCCGAAAAGCAAATTCGCAGGTATTCATGTCGTAGTTAAATGCCTGACAAATCGCCAATGTATAGTCATGCAACTTTTGGGCGACTTCTTCTGGGAAGTTATGTTCAGGGCTGTAATGACGTTCATTGGGGTTATAGCGCATTACACGCACTTTTTTCTGCCCGATGCCCATGCAACGTGCATATTCATCCCATTTGATGAACTCTTGCAAAATCATGGTCAGTAATCCGCTGGAGTTATAGGCATGCCACAATTCATCCAGGGAATTGACGATATAAACATCTTTCCACCCGCCCCCATGTGCATCTTTCAACACCAGCGGAAAGCCACCCAACTCAGATACCATCGCATCCCAATCAATCGGGAACTTGAGGTTACGCAAGCTCTTATCGTGGCTGATGCCCTGCACATAATCTTTATTGGGGAGGACAATCGTTTTCGGTGAGGGAATGCCTAATTTCGTGATGACCGATGCACCAAAAAATTTATCATCAGCCGTCCACATAATCGGGTCATTGACCACTTTGACGCCCTGTAAGACGGCATTTTTCAAATAGGAACGATAATAAGGCACTTCATGCGAGATACGGTCAATAATCACGCGATAGGGCGATGGCTCGTTCATGAGCGTGCCACCAATCTCTACAAATTCTGCTGTGACACCTGTTTCCGATGTGCGACTGTTCACTTCCTCGATAAATGCTGGAGGCCAAGACCATTCCATACCCACAAATAAGCCAATTTTTATATCGTTTGCCATCGTGCTTTTCCTTGTAATAATTCGATACAGCAATATAGTTCGATAATGTAGACAACTATAACGGAAAGTATCAGTCATGCCCACCAATGTAGGTGAGTACCATTTTTTCCCAGTAGGGCCAATCATGCGACCACCCATCCCACTCACGGAGGGCGTTGCCGATGCCTTTTTCCCACAACACACTAGACATCGCACGGGAGCTACCTATCAAACGGTCATCACGTCCGGCTGCCATGATAATGTCTAAGCGTCGCAATTGGTCTAAACGTCCCCAGTCGGATTCATTGGCAATGAATTGGATCGGGTTGTTGAAGTAGACATAATCATTACTGAAACCATCCGTCCAGCCACGAATATCATAGATACCACTCAAGCCCAAAATACGTCCGACGAGATGCGGATATTTAAGCCCGAATGTCATCGCATGATACGCACCAAAACTTGCGCCCATTGTCATCATGAAGGGGTTGCTATTTTTTTGACGGCTCAGGGGTAGCACTTCATTCAAGAGATACTCAAAATATTGATGATGCCGATAAGCGCGTCCGCCGGGATGCGCCCAAGAGCAATACCAGCTTTCGGCATCGACGCTATCCACGCAATATAATTGAACCCAACCGCGATTGAGATGCTCGTGCAAAGCACCAATCATCCCGCGATCTTCCCATTCGTAGAAGCGCCCTTGCGATGTCGGAAACACGAGTACCCGCGCCCCTGCATGCCCGAAAATTAGCAGATCCATATTGCGATTCAGCGACGGACTATGCCAACGATGATATTCTCTGTGCATAGACAGACTACCTTTCTTTTTACAAACGCCGTCGCATAGCTTACTCAGGACGCAAATTGGTTTGTTTGCGTGTGTTGTGATGATGCAAGTTAAGAATTAAATACGATGTATAAATTGCGGACGCACCAAGGCGCGTCCCTACACATTTGGATGATTTTTCGCGTTAAAATATTCAAAAACCAGCAAATTGTAGGGACTGGGCTTGCCCTGTCCGTTATTCACCGTCTTAATTTTTCACATAGCACAATCACGCGAGTAACGTTTTGCAACGCATGAATAAGGTCATTAAATTATGCGATAGCTCACTTAGCATCCAAAGCAGCTTTGACGGCATCATCAACTTGTATGATTCCTGCTCCTTGCTGTTCTGGTGCGATGTTCGCTAAGGGTTTTGCTGTGTTGGTGAGAATGGCACGAATGTCTTCAACACCCAAATCAGGATTCGCTTCCAACATGAGCGCAACCGTCCCCGATACGATGGGTGCGGCAACCGATGTACCATCAACGTACTGATAATACCGATTTATGAGCTTATGTGCGAAAATTCGATTTTGCAAATCGTCATACAGCCATTTATCTTGCTGATAAACTTGCTGGCGGGTTAACTTCAAATCTTGATACCCGCGATGTCGTAAGCGTTGCATACCTGTTGAGGGTTGCCCAATCAAATCCCCAATCCAGCGGGCTTCTTTATCGACTGATGTTTCCGGCAAAATAGGCGAAGGCACCCATTCGGCTAGTGCGATCACATCAGGCTTGGGTGTGCCATCATAAGCTGTGCCGTAATTGCTATAATAGCCAACCCAATCCCCGACCTCTGCGCTATTCTGGTCGTTATAACCGCCAACCACAATCGCTTCTGGTGCGCTGGCAGGTGGCACGATGCGCCACTGCCCCTGATTACCCGATGCAATCACCACTGTAACACCATCAGCAACGAGTTTCGCAACGCAGACATGCAGAGGATGATTGGGGTCATTGCTCATACGGTCTCCCCCAACAGAGACATTCACAACACGGATACGGTAACGCTTATGATTTTTGACCAACCATCGAAAGCCCCGTAGAATATCGCCTTCTTTGATATGATTGCGCGGACTGGTGACGCGAATAAAAACCAGATTACTCTGTGGGGCTATCCCGCTGTAATAGCCACTAGATAACGCCCCATTACCAGACCCCACTGTTGAGACCATCAGACCATGCCAACTCATCACATCAACTTTGGTGACATTGGCGGACTCGCGTATCTCTTTGGTAGAAGCGTCAACGTAAAGTTTGATACGCTGACTATTATCTGGATGGGGCGCAAATCCGGCATCTATATACGCCATCGTCACGCCTTGCCCTGTCATGGGTGTGAAAATACCCATGCGTTCGCGCAATGATAGCAGTTTACCTGTGGCAAAGTTTGGGTAATTTGCGATAAATTGTGGTGGAATTGGATCGGTTGATGTCACCAATTAATCTGTACTCCCTGTACGTTGTGTACCCATTGGGGGTGCGACGGCTGTAAAGTCTTCTAGGAAACGTTGATTATAGCTGACAAGTAATTCCTGCACACGCTCGTAATCTGGGGAAACAACAATCAAACCTGCATGGTAGGCTTTTTGCGCTCGCCAGACGACTTCCGGCGCATCATAAGATGCCATATCGGGATGCTCTTGCTTGGAGAGTGTCATCATCAGCCCACCGTAGTTTTCTTTCACTTCTGGTAGTGTGTAGCTTTCGCCTCGCATCTGTGAGATAACCAAGCGTCCCCATTCACGCCAGAGATTGACCCCTGTCGCATACTCGATGAGTTCTGCGATGTGTGCGCCTCCGACACGGGCGGCAGATTCTAGAAAATAATAGGTGTCGTCTTCATGCGCTTTGATAAACTCGGTATGTGCTACACCATTGACCATTCCTAGCGCGTCGATAACGACTTGCTGGTTCAATTTACGCAGTTCCGGTGCATCGCCTGTCTCGTGGGGAATCACACGGCTATTGAACACACCGCCGCCTTGATAAATCGTCATGGGTGGCGCACCGTATTTTTGCACACTGACGAATACAATCTCGCCCTCAACGACCAGTGAATCCACATGGAAAACATCGCCTGGCACAAAGCGTTCTAGCAAATAGTAAGATTGTTTATCGCCTAATTCATCTAATGCCCGCCACAGCCGTTCGCTTTCTTGCACTTTTTCGATGCCCATCGCGCTCGCTTCTGAACGGGGTTTGAGTACCCATGGTGATGGTACGCGCTCCATATAATCACGCAAGGCATCATAATTTTTGACAGCAACAAATTCAGGAACAGGAATACCTGCCTCATGCGCTAATTGTCGCATTGTCAGTTTATCTCGAAACTTCCGGCTGGCGGTTACACTCATGCCGGGCAACTGCAGATGTTCGCGCAACATACTAACCAGCTCGACCTCAAATTCATCTAGCGGGACAATATAATCAATCTGACGCCCACGACACAAATAGGATACTGTGTGGATGACATCCTGATATTTCGCTAAATCGGGTGTGAAGAAGATTTCATCAATATGTTGATGATTCCACGGGTCGTCACGAAATTCTTCCTCTGTTAAGAGCAACACGAAGCAATTCATCTTATGGACTTGCTCCATCATGGCGAGTCCCTTGAAGGTGCTGGAGATGAACAAGATTGTGGGCTTGTAATCAGTCGTCATTTTAAATTTCCATACGCTTAGTTGATCATGTTTTGAATTGTAACCTGTAACAAAGCGTGAGAACAATGTTTTCACAGTGCAGTAATGCGACACATAGCTCTAGGTGTTATCTATCAGCCAAGGGGATAGCCATAGCAAGGCAAGGAGCAATGCGCCTGTTAGCAGAATGCCCCACAGCGCAAAGATGACGGCGCTCATCAAGCTAGTGAGCAAATTAAAGAGCAAGTAGCCAAACCAGACTGCAACGCCTATCGCCAACAGCAGGCGTGTGACCATCGTAGCGAATGTCCCGACAGTGCCTAGTGATTCGTTCGGGAGTGCGCCGGCTATGCCCAAAATCGCAGAGAGTCCTGCATCAAGTGCGCCATGAATCAGCACTAAAATTGCCGTGACGATGAAGTAGAGTATGTACGGTGCGGTGATGTCGTTCAGCGCGTGTTGCGAGGGCAAAAAGACACCTAAATAGACAGCCAGCAAGCCAATCCGCAAAAAAATCACCATGCCATGATCGCCATTGAGCGCCCATAGTGATGCCCACCATTTACCGAATACAATCCGCCGATTATCGACAGGCGTCAGGCGCAGGAGTGACCACGTGTGGTTGGTCTTTTCGCGTCGGATACTGCCATTAGATAGTCCCATTGTCACCAGCGTGACGACTGTGTACATCGAGATATTGACCACAAATAGCAAGACAGTCAGTGAGCCATGTATGGACTGTGGAATATCAGACCAAAAAACGGGTGGAAGCAGGTTGAATAGCACGCCAACTGTGTAGCCTATCGTAATCAGTATTGACGGTACGACCATCAGCGCCGCCAGCACTATCCATAAGCGTCCGACACGCCCACGGTCAATGACGAATCGTTGGTAGCGAAATTCGGCTGTGAGAACGGGGTTAGTGTTGGGATTGGTAGCTAGTTCGGTCATGTAGTGTCCTCTGGTAGTTTGTGTGTGCGGTCTGGATTGAGGTGAAAGGTAAATAGGTAGTGATTGCTGGTGCTGTACTCATCAAATATTCTAAGTGTGTATTATAAGTATAGGTGAAAGCAGAAAGGTGAAAGGTTAAGGGTAAAGTGTTTGTGCGTACAGTGGAGTGGATGTGTTTGGAGAGTGTGCGTATTAATACAGGTGAAAGGTGAAGAAGAAGGATTCCAATCACCCTATTTCTCTCGTTTTTTATTGACGGTTTTCATGATGCCAGCGATGATGCGCGAGATTTCGATTGCTTTTGTATGTAGATCTTTGAACTGTTCTTGTGTGATGTAGTTAATATCGAGGGCGACGTAGAGTTGGGAGCGAACTTCGCCACAGGAGGCTTTCGCAATTTGAAGAAAGCGATGATAGTCGCCAGGATTTGTACGTTCATAGCCTTCGGCAATATTGGACATAATGGATACACTGGCGCGTTGTATTTGCCCAGCTAATCCAAAATCACGCGCAAAGTCCGGTTGCCGTGTTACTGCATATATATCGCGGGTCAGAATCCGAGCTTTTTGCCAAGCGATATTATCTTCAAAGCGACTGCTCATGTTCCCTCTTAAACTCATAGTCTACTAACTCATCATAGTGCGTTTCACCCATCAGCACCCTTAACCTTTCACCTATCCACAATCGCACACTATCCCACACCTTGCATACAGCCGTATCTGCAAGCACAGATAATTCACCTTTTACCTTTGCCCTTTCACCTTAAAATCACGTATCGGTAGTTACTGCATCCCACGCTTGCCCGTGAATATCGAGCATCCAATTGAGCGCGTAGTGTCGTTGATAGACCACATCTTGGATGAGTCCGGCTGGGGCTTTGTTGCCGTAGAGTTCTGCATCTACGAGCGCCCAGTGATAGCGAAAATGTAGGTCAAGGGCATCGAGAATCTCGGATTTGGGACGCAGACGCGCCTCTTGCACAAATTGTTCACGCGAGCGCCCGTCGATAATTTCATGCGCTTGTTCGACATTGGCAAAATTATCGGGGCGAGCGAGTTTATTAACATATGAAAGCGCCCAGAGCATGCACCAATACGCTTCTAAACGTCCACTGAACATGATACTGATATATTTCGGAGGGTCGGCATCTTCGTTGAACGTTGTCTCTTGTTCGGTAATGACATCTGCTAAATTATATTGTGCCACTTTGTCATTGAACCACGTTTGCTTTTCGCCATCGGCACGGCGCGAGATGAGGTTAAGGGCGATGGCACGTTCGGCAATTTCTTCTGTAGAGCGTAAATACACTTGATGGTCTTCGGGTGTATTGCGCAAGTGTTTGATAAAGGGCACTTTTTCCCGATTGAGAATTTGCAGACTGCGTTTTTTGCGGTCATTAGGCACATCACGCTTGCTATCGTCTTCGGGGTCTTCCCAGTATTTTACTTCGCTCTTATCATGCCCGACTTCGATATTGCCATTTTCGTTATAGACCGTGCGGTTAGCGAACATAAGCGCATAATCGTAGTATCCCATGATGCCTTGCACCAGGGCTTGTGCTTTGCGCTCGTCGTCCCAATCGGGCGTTGCTGTGCAATCAATGACCTGTTCCATACGCTCGGCGCGTCGCCAGATTTTGCGTGCTTTTTTATCTTTACGCCCATCTAACAAGTCGTCTGTGATTGCCATAAATTCGTCTATACGGGCATGCTGAACGCCATTATCAGGGAATGCTATTTCTAATTGGACATTCTCCCAGACAACACGGTAGCCTTCTAGGCGTCCGTCAAGGTCATGAATTTCGGTGATATTCTCTAACGCAGTGAGTTCGTGTAATTCATTTATCGGGATATGTTCGGTAGTTGGTACAAAAACAGCTACAGTATCGGGCATCGGGTATCCTCAAGATTGTTTGTGTGAGTAGATATAGCATAGCGGGAAAGCAGGTTAATTAGCTATGGTGGGTATTTGTTACCCGTTGTTATGTATCAGAAGATAGGAGTAAATCACAGCACGCAAATAAGTGGATTCTAACAACTGTTGCAAAGCTCATATCGAAATGCACTTGTGCCATAACATAGAAATAGATAACAATAGAGATTAAGTGGCGAGATAATCAGAGGGATACAGGAACATGCTTAACTTTTTCGTGATGATTGGCTTCAGCCTTTATTTGACAGCCTACGGTTTTCTGGCATTGTTCAAGCGCGATTGGTTGGATACCTTAATTGCAATGATAATGCGTCGTGAGCGTAAATCGCACGAGCCATCCGAGCCAACTATGGCAATGCGAGGCTTGGCATTGGTCTCGTTGGTGTTGGGCGTGGTCGGTGTGGTGATGGCAATTGCGACATTGGTTATATTTTTGCAGGCGCAAAACGGCGTGATTGACGTTTAAGCCATAGAAGCCACTCGCGTGGTTCATCACGGCACACGCAAATGAACCATTTTGTGAAGTGATACGCTCATGCGAGGCAGGTTTGTTAAAAAATATTCTGCGAGCAAAAAGTAGACCGCTATTCGTTTTAGCTATGAATAGCGGTCTTTTATAGAAAAGTGGCAGGTTCACTAATCATCGCTGGGGAGACGATTACCGCCTTGCGTGCGAATCATCCATTGCGGATACTCTGGTGGGAGCTGGCTGACCTCGTTCAAGCGTGTGAGTTGCTCATCAGTGAGGGTAATTTGGACAGATTCTATATTATCGTTGAGTTGTTCCATATTCTTTGCACCGATGATGATAGTCGTGACGGCTGGTTGATGCCGTAGCCATGCCAGCGCAATCTGTGCTACGGAGACCTCGTGTTCGCTAGCAATCTCGCGCATCACATCCACACAATCAAAGGCACGGTCTTTGTTGATGGGCGGGAAGTCAAAATTCTTGCGCCGACTTCCATCGGGTCCTGTGCCATCACGGTTGAATTTGCCTGTGAGCAAGCCACCTGCGAGAGGCGACCAGACCATCACCCCGACCTGTTGGTCTTCTACTAGTGGAATGACTTCACGTTCGAGGTCACGTCCAGCAATCGTGTAGTAGGCTTGGAGTGATTCAAAACGGGCAATGTGATGTTTGTCGCTATAGGCAAGTGCTTTCATGAGTTGCCACGCGGCTAAATTACTCGCGCCGATATAGCGCACTTTGCCTTGATGTACTAAATCATCAAGCGCACGAAGCGTTTCATCAAGTGGGGTCACTGGGTCGTAGCCATGTATCTGATACAAGTCGATATAATCTGTGTTGAGGCGTTGCAAACTCGCTTCTACCGAGCGCATGATTTGATGGCGACTGAGTCCAACATTATTCACTTCGTCGCTCATACGCCCGCGCACTTTGGTTGCAATAATCACTTCATCACGCGGACGCCCTTCTAAGGCTTTGCCGAGCATACTTTCAGATTCACCAAATGAATAGACATTGGCTGTATCAATGAAGTTGATGCCCATATCTAGCGAACGGGCGACAATTTCGTTGGCGAGGTCTTGTCCCTGTTGACCGATAACTTCCCAAAAGCCTTTGCCATGAAAAGTCATCGTACCAAGACATAGTTCGGACACTAATAAACCCGTTCTGCCAAGTAAGCGATATTTCATTGTTTTTGTTTCTTCACTCATGTGATGTTATCTCCTTTTGATATGAGTAGGTATTATTTTCTTCTTTGATATAGCCATTAATTTTGTTTGTGATGAACGCTTCAACTTCCCGTAACTCCGCAATCTGTTGACGAACATTCTCGCGTTGTTCTTCCATGATGGTACGTCTTTCGCTTGCGGTCTGTTCGCCCTGCTTATATAAATCCAGAAAGGCTTTAATATCATCCAGTGATAAGCCTGTGTGACGCATCTTTTTCAGGAACTCAATCCGTTCAATATCCTCGGCTGTGTAGCGCCGATGCCCATTAGGGGCGCGTTGTACAGCGTCGATCAGCCCTAAGTCTTCGTAGTAACGCAAAGTATGCGCGGATAATCCGGTTGTAGTGACCATCTGTTGGACGGTGTATGTCATATTTTCGTTCATCATGCCTCCCATGCTACATGTTCAAGTTGACTCGAAGTCAAGCGTATTTAGATGAGTAAGCGATGAGTTTATGAGCGGGTGTTCATGTCAATTTGAATGGGCAAATTCATAAAATGGAGTATAGTTAGTACATTATCACACGTCATGGGAGTTATTCATGGTTGCATTAGGCAGTCTAATCGTCATTATTGTCAGTGTATATTTCCTCGCTATCATCACAGAAGAATTTTTTGTCATCAGCTTAGATGCGGTATCGCAACGCTTTTCGATTCCATCGGATGTGGCGGGGGCGTCTTTGATGGCAATTGGGTCGTCTGCGCCGGAGTTATTCATCGCACTGATTGCTGTGTTTACGGGGGGCGACCATGCCGATGTGGGTATCGGCACGATTGTCGGTTCAGCCGTGTTTAACATTTTGGTGATTACGGGTGCATCCGCAGTTATTGCAGAGAAAATGGTGATGGCAAAAGGCGCGATTGAGCGTGACATCATCATCTATCTCGTAAGTGTCGGTGTGTTGTTATTTGTTTTCTGGGATGGCACGATTGTCTTATGGGAAGCCGTGCTGATGATGGTCGTGTATTTTGGCTATTTAGCATTGTTATATTTCTGGAGTCGTAGTCACCCCGAGACATATGAAGAAAAAGAAGAAGTCAGCGCAGACTTAACGAGTGGGAAGGGCTTGTTCGCAACCTTATCCGAAATTATTGCAAAAGGTTTCGCGCTGGTCATTGGCGACCCGAAGAAAAATTATGTGCGCGGGATGCTCATCTCGATTGCGGTGATTGCTGGTTTGAGCTTTATTCTGGTCGAAGCGGCTGTTGAGTTGAGCGCGGCGATTGGTTTACCCCCGCTGATTGTATCGCTGACACTGTTGGCGGCTGGTACATCTGCACCCGATTTGATTGCCTCAATTGATGTGGCACGCGATGGGCGCGGGACGATGGCTGTCTCGAATGCGGTTGGCTCAAATATTTTTGATGTGCTAGTTGGCTTGGGCTTGCCGTGGATTGTGGCGATTACCCTACTGAGCCAATCGACAGTCGCTGTTGGCACAGATGGCTTAATCGAGAGTGTCTTTGTGCTGATTGGTACAGTGGTGTTGTTGTATATCCTCATTACGATTAAACGTCAGCTAACGCGGGGCGAGGGTTTTATTTTACTAGCGGCGTATGTAGCGTTCATTGTCTATTCTGTCATGACAAGTATGTAGACATCGCCATTAAACAAAAAAGCGATGGCATCCGGGATGATGTCATCGCGCTTATGATCCGATTTTGGCGGCGTCACGGTGCGGGGGTCGCTCATGACGTGGGGCGTGAGTTAATGCCGTTCCCTGTTGGTTTCGCTCATTACGCGCCACGTAAGCTAATGCCATGTTTGCGTGTTGTCGCTGATTGCGAGCGTGTGCCGTATCTGCGGGGTGCGCTAACGGATAGCTACGCTCTCGTTTGCTCCCTATTTGCCGAGCCAGCATGGCGTCAATACCGTCAGGCATAAATGAAATCTCCTTTGCTAATGCCCAGCGATGCCATCGCTCATACGTTTTTTGTTTTGTACGAGCGTGTGGTGCTTGCTCACTCATGCGTTGCCTCCTTCGTGCTTGATGAGCTTATAAACAGTATAACGCATGATTGTGGTTCGTAAAGGGTCATGAGGATTAGAGTTTACTAACGAGCCAATAGCGTTCAGCTATCAGTAGACAGTTTTCAGTAAGGATACAGCATCGCGGGGATGCTTAATCGCCTGTGATACCCAAAATATCTTTGCGGATTTTGTGGATGCGTTTTTCGAGGATGCCATCAAATTCGAGTGATTCTTCGATTTTGTTGATGCCATGTAGCACAGTTGTATGACTGCGCCCCCCGAATGCTTCCCCTATTTGCGGGAGCGAGTGTTCGGTTAAATCACGGCAGAGATACATCGCTATCTGACGGGCTTTGTTGATGCGGGCGGCGCGTTTTTTGCCTTCGAGGTCGCTGGCACGGAGCGAGAAACGTTCGGCTGTCACTTCAATGATGCGCTCTAAAGTGGCACTGGCACGTTCGCGGGGTGCATGAAAACGTTGTAAGGTATCTTCGACGCGGGGCAATGGCACATCGACATTACCAAAGCGCGTTTGTGCCAAAATCTGATTGAACACGCCTTCAAGTTCGCGGACATTATTCGGCGCACGCATGGCAACGGTATCAATGATTTCTGGTGAGAGTTTGACGCCCCGTTCTTGCGCCCACATTTGCATAATCGCAACGCGGGTTTCAAATTCAGGGGGTGCAATATCTGCGACTAATCCACCCTGAAAACGCGAGCGTAAGCGGTCTTCAAGGGTTTTGAGTTCGTTGGGATGACGGTCACTGGCGAGAACAATCTGCTTATTGAAATTGACCAGCGCATTAAAGGTATGGAAAAATTCTTCTTGCGTTGTTTCTTTGCCACCGATGAACTGAATATCATCGACCAGCAGAACATCGACTGAACGGTATTTTTCACGGAACATGGCTGTTTGGCGACTGCGAATCGAACTCACGAGGTCATTGGTGAAGACTTCGCTGGGAATATACATTGTGCGCAAGCCACGTTGCTCGCAAATATTAGCAATCGACTGTAGCAGATGCGTTTTGCCTAAGCCAACACCCCCATAAACGAAGAATGGGTTGTACATGGTCGCAGGGTATTCCGCGATAGCAAGTGCGGCTTCGTAGACAACTTGGTTGCTCCGATTGACCACGAAACGCTCGAAACAATAGCGCGGATTGAGGTCGCTATCGGGCATTTGTGGTGTGAATCTATCTGCAAAACCGTATGTGCTATTACTTGGGTTGGTATCGGCTGGGTTGTGCGATGCCTCTGGTAAATCTGGCATGGATTGTTGCTGTTGCATGAACTTGAACAACGGTGCCGTCTCGGATGGGGTGTCGTCTGGCTCGCCCAAACCGAAGGGCAACTTTTTCTGTTCTGTCTTATTGACCTCGAAGCGGAGTTCTGTTTGTGTACCGACAATATCACTTAGGACACGGCGAATATTGCGGTAGAGGCGATATTGCAACATATCTTGCGCGTAGCTGTTATGCACCCCTATAACGAAGACACTCTCTTCAACGCCTAAAAAGACCGTCTTACGAAGCCACGTATCGAAGCTCGCACGGTCTAGTTGTAGTTCTAATTGGTTGTAAGCGGCGTTCCAAGCGTCTTGCGGTGTCACAGTCTTATTTTCTTTCTAGTGCTTCGTCGTAAGGATGCAATCCATACCCTCAGTCGTTACCGATAGAGAACAATCAGCCCACAGTGAGCGTAACGCGCTCCTGTGAACAGCTATATTTTTCTTTGTATGTAGGCATTTGAACTAGCTTGCATTCGGTATCAACCGGGGTGCTGGCTGATAGCGATAGCCCCCTTGTGACTGTTAATACTTATCAGCCATTTATTGAGTTGCCTAACTCGTAGATGGTTTACAGTATACCGAAAAGTATGCCGAGACTCAACTAAAATTCGGGCAATTTTTGAAACTTTAAGCGTGGGATAAATCGGTGGGTTTTTTGTTAATATTACAAGATGCAAATATTACAAGTTATCCCACATTTGCGAAACAGAAGACTCTATTTGACCCTTTATATAACGTAGTTATCCCACATAACCCACATTACTCGTTATTAATATTACAATCAAGAAGCATTGAGGAAATTATGAGAATGTTAAAATTTGGGATAACTCGGCTGTTTTTTGCGCAAAATTGGTCAAAATGTGGGATAACTTATCAGGGTTAAGCGCGTTTTTTGCCATTAAAAAAGGCATATCTGCACGAAGAATAAAGATTGTATTGTGATATGAACAATTGTTAGCATAGAGAAGAGGCATAAATAGCTGTATTAAAGAATTTGGACGCACTTTTTGCGCGTCCAAAAGCAAGATTTTGTCAGAGGCGTTTATATTTTTTGCGGATGCGCTTCCAGTAATTCTTTTTGCTAGGGACGCAGATGATTTCCCATTGTGGCAAGCGCAAACCAGTGAGCATCCCACCATGTACGCAACGGGTATCTAAACCATAGACCTGCCCTTCTAACACAAAGGGACGTTCCATGCGCGAGTAATCTTTGTGTCCGCAAATGAGCGGTTTATCTTCATTGTATTCAGAGAACCACGCGACATCTAATTGCTTCTTGATGTACTTCTCGCCTTTTTTCGTACCCAGAAGGACATTTTTACGTTGGTCTTCGGGCGCGACTTGTGGGTCGTAGTATCCATGAATCAAGCGTGCTTCGTCGAGTTCTACCATTAGGGGCATTTGGCGCATGTAATCTAGCGCGTCGTGATAGCGTTCATCGAGTACCCAGCGCGTGATAATTTGTGTAAGGCGCGGTTTGCCTTTGCCTTGAGCATAGCGAATGTGACGCTGTTCATGATTGCCACGAATACTATGGGCATGCGGGTGCATCAGGAAGAAATCGAGGACGGCTTCGGGTGCGGGTCCTCTATCAAGAATATCGCCTATGGCATAAATGGATTCATCGTCTGCGATGCCTGCTTTATCTAGCAAGGCTTGGAGTTCGTTATAGCAACCGTGTATATCTCCGATGATGAGTGTCATTTGCGTTCGACATCCAATCGTGCGTGGTCAACTTGGATGCACCTATCCATTGCCACAGCGATATTGTGCGCGAGGGCTTTATCACGGGCGGGGATGTCTATCACCTCTAATTGTGTCCAAATCGTTTTTGCGCCAATAGCGATGGCATCATCTACGATGGCTGGTAAAAATTCACTGCGCCGAAACACATTCACGATGTCTACAGGTTCGGGAATGTCTGCCAGTGTCGGATAACTCTTTTCGCCATCTATCGTATCGACTGTTGGGTTTACGGCAAAGACTGTATAGCCCTGTGCGCGAAGATATTGTGCTACCTGATAGCTAGTACGGTGTGGATTGTCACTGTGTCCGACGACAGCAATGGTTTGTGCTGATGCTAGTGCAGAGCGCATGTATGTATCGCTCAAATTGAGATTGTACATAGGTCACTTTCTATGGTGCATGTTGTGTTAAATCACACCCACTATTATATCTGCATTGTCCTTGTACAAGACAACTGAATTTGTTCATACAATTTATATAATTTACGTATCAATGTCCGTTATAATTGTCTTATCAAGGTAGATGACGAGGCAGACACATCATGACAAAGCCATACAAGATACTTTCTATTGACGGGGGTGGTGTACGCGGGATTATACCAGCGATTGTCTTAGGCGAAATCGAACGGCGTGCTGGTCAGCCGATTGCTTCACTATTTGATTTGATGGCAGGCTCGTCTACGGGGTCGATATTGGCGATGGGCTTGGCTGTGCCGGATGCGCAAGGCAACCCACGCTTTTCGGCAGAAGAACTCACACGCTTATATGAAACAGAAGGCGCAACTATTTTCTCGCGCAGTATGTGGCGGGCGATGCAGAGCATGAACAGCATTGCAACCGTGAAGTATCCGGCTGAAGGGATTGATACGGTGCTAGATTATGTCTTCGGTGAGTTGATGCTCTCGGATGCGCTGGGCGATGTACTGGTGACGAGTTATGAGATTCGTCGCCGTCAGCCGTGGTTTTTCCGTAGTAGCAAAGCACGGCATTCATCGACTTGTAATTTTCGGATGCACGATGTTGTGCGGGCGAGTACGGCAGCACCCACCTTTTTTGAGCCAGCGCAAGTCTTTCATCCTGATGCAGAAGATTATTTTGCGCTGATAGATGGCTCGATGCAGGCGAATAATCCATCGTTGTGTGCCTTTGTGGAAGCGCGGAATAAGCATCCAGAAGTACAAGATTTTATCATGGTATCGCTTGGCACTGGCGAAACGCGCAATCCGCTTGACTTTGAAGAAGCGCGTGGTTGGGGCTTGGCTGGTTGGGCGCAACATCTGATGGAAATTACGTTTGATGCGATGAGTAGCACTGTTGATTATCAGCTACGGCATCTGATGCCTGCATGTAGTGATGGCAAGCAACATTATTATCGTTTCGAGACACGCCTCGCAACTGAAAATGAGGCACTTGATAATACATCTCCGGCGAATATTACTGCCCTGAAAAAGCTGGGTGAGGGCATCATCGAACAGCATGACGCCCGTATAGATAAGATTGTCGAGTTATTGCTGATGTGATTTAGGCGCTATCATCTTTTAGCGCATTGAAAGCTGAGGTGAGGTCGGGGAGTGTCTCATCTATGCGTTGCAAGTGTGATTTTGCTTCGCCTAAGCTACGTGCAAACTGAAAGTTGATATTGGTGAGACGTCCCGTCGTCGCGCCCAAAAAGCGTAAAAGTGCATTCGCGCCAACTGTGATATACCACCCAAAACGCGGATGTTGTAAGAACTTCTGGCGTACCAATGCAGGAAGGCTTGGGGCGTCCTCTAGCTCAGTTACATTGACAACTACATGCACCTGCTCTGCTTGCGATGTGTCTAGCATTGCCACTACTTGATTATCAATTGTGATGAGTTCTTCTTCGCTCATGTTACCTTGCGATTTGATATAAATCACGCGCTCTTCTAGTAACCATTGAACGCGATGGGATATTGGATTTTCCTCTGCCATGATTGGCTACATTTACCTCCTATAACAAGAAAGCATTGTTACATGCCTGGCTACACTTAAAATATATAATAAATTATACTACAAATATTACAAAATGTAACATACAAAAATCAATTTTTTATCAATTTTTATATATCTCAACTAGCTATCTTTTTTTGAGTCGTCAATGCCATTACATGTTAGACTGAATTTGTCTATGTCTTCGCAAATGAGGCAGGGTTGGCTGTGAGCGAGCAGAAGAAGAAAAATGAGAATAAAATGCACTGGACGCGAAAGTGGTTGCCACTGATTGGATTCCTGATAGTTAGCGTTGGCATGTGTGGAGCGTTTATCGTGTTTACGTCCAACTTCTCGCTATCTACACCTTTAGAAGACCCTGCTCTGTGTTGTGATGGTACGCTATCGTGCGGTACACGAGTGGATGTTGATGGCACAGATAATTATGCGATTTGGAATGGTGGCTTCTCCTTCAATGCTTATTTGTGCTTTGCAGATGGCACACCCGCCGATGCGTTCCGCGATGGTGAAGATACCACACTCTATACAGAAGATGGTCAAGTCGTTGTGCATGATTGGTGGGACAGGCAATTACGCTTCTATGATGGCGAAACATTGACACTGGTGGATACGGTTAATTGTGCAGATAACGCCTGTACAGAAGAACGCTAGTTACAAACACCTACAAGCGGACACCTACCCGCTTATGAATAGTTACTAAGCAAAACACACACTCAATGGTTGACGCGCTATAGTTGAGTTTACTCACTTTTCAAGGAGGAGAGCTATGGCTGAACAGCCCTATCGAGGCAAGCCTGATGACCGTGTGTACACAGGCGAAAATATTGATGTGACGTATAATCTTAAACGGTGTATTCATGCGCGAGAATGTGTATTGGGTGCGCCGGATGTCTTTGATGTCAACAAGCGCCCTTGGATACAACCTGATGGTGACGAGGCAAATAAGTTAGCAGAAGTCATTTTACGCTGTCCATCAGGGGCATTGCATTTCACGCGCAAAGATGAGGGCGAGCAAGAATCCACACCTGAAGAAAACCGTGTTATTTTATGGCAAGATGGTCCATATCAGGTAACAGCCGATATGGTTATCAACGCGACGGGCGTAGCGATTGAGCAAGAAACACGGGTCACACTCTGTCGCTGTGGCGCATCCGAGAATAAGCCTTTCTGCGACAATAGCCACAAGAAAATTGATTTCACTACCGAAGACATGGCAGCGAAAAAAGAGATTGTGCAGGATGAGATGGGTGGTAAGCTGACCATCACCGCACATCCGGCGGGTCCACTGGAATTGGATGGTAATTTCCGTATTGAAGACGCCGAAGAAACGATTTTGCACGCTGGCACAAAGACCTTTTTATGTCGCTGTGGTGGGTCGTCTAGTAAGCCTTTCTGTGATGGCACACACAACACTAATGGCTTTGAATCCGAGTAAAGCATTTTCATATGTATTTCTGAGCTAAGGACTGGCTGTACCTCAGCGTCCATAGTGTAGTGACAAACAGCTAATGAATAGGAGTGCGGTGATATGGCAGATAAAGCCGATGTGCAAGTGGTACACAACGAAGACCAAAATCGCTTTGAGGTGGAAATTGACGGCAAGCTGGCAATGGTCGAATACCAAAAAGCGGGTAAGAACATCATCTATACGCATACGGAAGTCCCGCCCGAATTAGGTGGTCAGGGTATTGCCACTACAATGGCGCATGAAGCCATGGAATACGCGAAAAATAACGGGCTAAAAGTACAGGCGCTCTGCCCATTTGTGAAGAAATACGTGATGGAACACGAGGAATATCACGAGATTACGTGGGGCTTCTGAGTTAAGCATTTCGCATATGTGGCAAATAAAAATCCCTTGCCATGAGATATGGAGGGGGATTTTTTGTTTACATGCACACTTGAACCATCATGACCCTTATTGACATTCATCGTCATTTTGTGATACATTTTTCTACGAATGACCGTTTGTATACATAAAAGGTTTTCCGATGGGAAAAGTACGCAGTCGAGATGCGCGTAAATTACAAAAATCGTTGAAGTCACATAATCTCACCAAGCCTCAGCATCATAAGGCATGGGAGATTCTCAAACGTGATGGTATCGACGCAGCGCTCCGATTTGTGGCGGAAACCGATAATCCACCTATTATCAATGACGAGCCTGTGCCATACCAAATTTGGGGGCGTGAGCAGGTCGATAAGCAGAGTATCAACCAGATGAATAACGCGGCACGCTTGCCGATTGCTGTACAAGGCGCATTGATGCCGGATGCCCATTTGGGTTATGGCTTGCCGATTGGGGGCGTTTTAGCAACCGATAATGCGGTGATTCCGTATGCTGTTGGCGTGGATATTGCTTGCCGTATGCGCATCACTATCTACGATGTGACTGTCGATGTGCTTAAAAGTGAGCATGATTTACTCGTGGATAGTTTGATGCAAGAAACACGCTTTGGTGCAGGAGCGAGTTTCTCCAGCCGTGATTTATCTGAACATGCGGTGATGGACGACCCATTATGGCAAGAAGACACGCTCTTGCGTGGGCTATACGACAAATCAATCGAGCAACTTGGCACGAGTGGCGGCGGTAATCACTTTGTTGAGTGGGGTATTTTTGAGTTAGACGCACCTGATGAAGCCTTGGGTATCAATCGTGCTGGACGTTACCTTGCCCTACTCTCGCATAGTGGGTCACGCGGGATGGGCTATGCTTTAGCGAATTATTATAGTCGCTTGGCGCGGGATTTGCACCCAAATTTGCCAGACGACGTAAAACATCTAGCATGGTTGGATATGGATAGCGAAGAAGGTGGCGCTTATTGGGAAGCGATGTCTTTAGCTGGACGCTATGCCAGCGCGAACCACGCTTGCATCCATGAGCGCATCACGAACATGACGACCTTGCCTATTTTGGCAACTGTGGAAAATCATCATAATTTCGCGTGGAAAGAAGAATTGGATGGGCGCGAGGTGATTGTGCATCGTAAGGGCGCGACCCCAGCTGGCGTAGGTGTGATGGGCATCATCCCCGGTAGCATGGGCGACCCTGGTTACGTCGTGCGCGGGAAAGGCAAAGAAGCATCTATCAACAGTGCCTCGCATGGCGCAGGGCGGAAAATGAGTCGGCGTCAGGCAAAGAAAACGATCAGCAAAGCGGCACAGATGGGCTACCTAAAAGAGCGCGGTATCGAGTTGTTAGGTGGTGGTCTGGACGAAGCACCGCACGCCTACAAAGACATCCACGAGGTCATTGAGGCACAAGCTGATTTGATAGAGGTCGTCGGTGAATTTCAGCCGAAAATCGTGCGGATGGCGAATGATTGACAACTATTGCTATAATGAAAGTGGGGAACTTTCAAATAGCTACGGTGATATAGTGAATGATTAAAGATAATCTCGATGCAATTATAAAGTCGTTGGAAGCAAATGGATTAGAAGCTGAGTGGGTGCGGATTGAATCATATGATGGTCTAGCCCCTCTCGGCGACGCATTTGCAGGTGAGCAATATCAAGTCAAAGTACGTTTAGGTGAATCGCACATAGATGGTTATGAAGCATGGGGTATCGTCACAGTGGTATCTCCAGAAACCTATCCATCACTTGCCCATATTCAGATTGTTGAACTATCTAAAGATGGACAGCAAATTGCGCCTCATTTGCCTATTTTCACGCCGGAAGTAGACCGCAATTACGCGGCAGTGCTGTTGCCACTTATGCACAAGGCACTCAATTCTTTAGACCCCTCTGGCAAGGAAAAAGGGCTTCTAATACAAAGTTACAATAACAAGATGACCTTAGCGACTATGCGGAACTCGTCTGAATATTCGCGTGATTTGGTTTTGTCATTTGAAGAAGATGGTCAATTGGCACAAATTGCTGTCGATTTTCATCATTTTCTGATTCGTTTGATTGGTGAGCTGATGCGTCCTTGGATGAAAAAGCGCAAAATTCATTACTTAGCTCGTACTAAGGAAGCCTCCGCGTTGACGATACCTTTGATGTTGAATGATGAGAAGGTTGTTGCGATGGATAATCATTCGACAGCTTTAGATGAAGGCTTCCGCATCGCTATTGACATCATGGAGCGTCACTATGCTGACCAGCCTAAGGTAGAGGCAAGTGCCGGTTAGAGCCATTTGATTATACGCGAGACAATTTCTTCAAGGGGTGCTTGGGTGTTGATTTCGACATCAGCACCCTTGCGCAAAAGCGGTTCGACAGTTTCCAGATAATCTAGAATTTCGGCTTGTTCAGCAGGTGTTTTGCCATAGGGATTGTTGGTGCGCTTCTGGATACGCTCGATAATCACATCGGCTGGGGCGCTGAATAATACAACTTTATGGAATTGTGCGTAGAATTTTCCTTGATTTTCGACTGTGCCACACATAAATAGTACGTCATCCGCGCTCAGTGATGACAACAAGTTTTGCAACCGCGCTTCGTCCAGTAGATGCCTGCCCTCTTTGTACAATGTCCAATCATCGTAATCGGTATCTATGGTGCGATACCCTTGCGACGCGAGTGCTTTCAGGACGGTTGATTTGCCTGTGCCAGACATACCTGTAATGTAAATGACTTTGCCCATAAGTGCTTATGACCCGAACCAGCGCCCAAAGAGACTGCTACCATTACTTTTATCCGTGAGCGATGATGATTTATTCAACTCATTCAGGCGTTGCTGGGCGGCTTCTCGACGGCGATTGAGTTTGCTATCAAAGCCCTTGGTGATATTGGTGCGTCGTTGAATCATATCTATTGTATGTAAGGCAGATTGCACCTCGTCTAGCTTGCCAGCATCAATAATATCCTCTAGCAGAAACGCGATTGTACGCTCATCTTCATCAGATAATCTCGCTTTGCGCAATAATTTTTCGACTTCTTTGAGCTTGGTCATCGGCACAGGTGGACGTGGTGGCATAGTAGCAGGCATAGTTACAGATTCACTTGTTTTGTTGATACCGTTGTACAATCTCACCTGTGTTTCTTCATTATTCTTTTCAAAGTTGACGTATTGTATTTGTGCGAGTTCACTTGGGACACGGTTATAATCTACTGGTTTGACGACAACAGGCAACAATGCTTTCCCAAGCGCAACCGCATAGGTATATTCACGCTGACACGCAACGGATTCTAAGTAGAGGTTCGATAGGGCGACAAGGAAGAGGTCAGATTGCTCTAAGCCTGTGAGAATTTTATCCCACCATGCTTCCCCTTCTTCAATACCGTGTTCATCAATCCAGACTGTTTCAACGTTATCCCATTTTTGAATCATCTCTGCCATATGGTGAACAATATCTTTATCGTCACTCTTGTAACTGATGAAGATTCTCCGCTTGCTAGTAGGTAGAGTGCGTGCTGGTATGTTTAGCACAGGCGACTTAGGCTCTGTTTTTATTGACTGGCTAGAACTCTGAGTGCGTTGCTTTCTTATAGATGTCCCCATCGTTCTTGATGAATCGCCTCCAATACTTTTTATCACTCTATTTATATCAGGATGAAAGTCAGGATTCTCGCCAACAGTGAACGCTTGCCGATAAGCAAGCTCCTGTAAAACATCTGGCAACTCATGAGGTTGTGGCATCTGTGCATTCATAACCAACACAGGTATGACTTTAATGCCTGCTTCAAGAGCAGTTCGTATTTCAAACCGCACGAAGTCCTGAGAATCGTCTAAGCGTCTTTTTCCATCATGAGACCGTATATTTAACCAAGCTGATCCAATAATCACTAATAAGAAATCACACTCTTTGACAGCTTGTTCTAGATGTTGCATAACATCAGCCCCTACAGGGAAGTCAATATCTACAATAATATTTTCTCGTCCAAACGCCTGCGCGAGTCTATCGAAAATACGCTCTGTGATGATGACACTATCTTTACGACGATAAGAAATATAAATACGAGGCATATGAGTAAACCTTTGAATTTCCTGAGTGTTATATACCGACTATACTTGAAAACGCATATTCTAACTAATAGAAACTTGCTTCTATAGTTTGGCTAATAGTGTTTCTAATGCAGAGGTGTATTGGGCATCGGGGTGAGTGAGCGGGTTGTCTTCAGCGATGATAACCTCGTAAAGAGGCACAACATCAGCAGGCAAGGTATTGAGGCGGAAGAATACTTCTGTGTTGGTATTGGGGTGCATGTGCGCAAGGTGTAGTAGCTGGCGTGCAGAGGCAACATCACCTTTTCTGTGTGCGATGACCGCACACCCGACCATCCCCATCAACCCAAGTGGGGTTACAGCGGCGACCTGTGCTTGGTGCATCGCCTCATTGAAATGAGCGCGGGCGCTATCTAGCTCATTATCTAAAATATCGAGAAAGCCGTGTGCTGTCTCGCAGAGCGACATACCGTATCTATCGGATAAGCCCCGGTAAGTCGTCAGGCTCTTTGCATTGAGTTGGCGAGCATCGGCATGATGCCCTTGCACATAAAGAATGAGTGCTAGTTGATAGCGACTCCACGCCGAGCCAAAAATATCGCCCAAGTTTTCGAGTAGCATCAGGCTTTCGCGGAGCGTTTCTTCGGCATCGTTGTAACGTTTATCATCGCGCAAGACCCGCCCCAGACTATTGAGCTTGAGCGCAATCCCGCGTTGGTCACCCAATTGGCGCGAGATAGCAAGTGATTCGTGAGCATAGTGATATGCTGTTGGCAGGTCTTTTTTGATACGTGCAATCATGCCTAAATCTTCTAGACAAATACCAATCCCGCGTAGGTGGTCTAAAGTACGGAAACGTGCAAGCGATGCGATGTATGCTTGCTCTGCTAGGTCATAAGTCCCTTTGCGACTATAGGTATTGCCAAGCATAAATTGGCTCAAAGCGGCATCGGCAGGTTTATCTGCTTGCAGGAATAAATCAAAGCTATGCTGGTAACATTCAAGAGAACGACTGTATTCGTCACGAATGCGAGCGGCGTGTCCGAGAATGAGGTAACTATGTGCTTGTGCGGTAATGTCGCTATGTGTGATGGCAAGGGTTAGTGCTTCCTGTGCATAGGTCTGAGCCGTGTCGATTTTGCCGATTTCGTAATCGCTCTCCGCAAGATAATTCAGCAGGTGATGGCGATGTGGGTCATTACTTGCTAGGCGTCGCATTGCATGCTGGAGAAGCTCTTTGGCGTGCGCGTATTCGCCTTTAATGCGGATGAGGTCTTCGACGACAGGCACGAGATAGTGTAACGATTTAGCGAGATTTTCTGCCCGATACCAGTGTTCTAGCAAAGTAGGATACTGTATCGGGTTATCGGGATACAATTTTTCGATAGCTTGCGCGACCTGTGCATGAATACCCTGAAGCCTATCCGGCTGGATGTCTACGAAGACAGTTTCACGCAATTTGTCGTGGACAAATAGCCACTGATTATCCTGCGTCGTGATGATTGCGAGTTGTTCGCAGGTATAGAGCCATTCATCTACATCAGATTGAGGCGCTATGTTTGTGAGCAATTCTGGTTCGATTTGCTTACCTGCCACAGCAGCAAATTCTAATAGTGGGCGCATCTCATCCGGTAATTTGGAGAGACGACGTTGTAGAATCGCTTGCATGCTCCCTGTAAATACTGACTCTGGCAGCGTACGCGAGCCGATACTGGCTAAATTACCCGCATCTTCGGCTAATGCTCGTACAACCTCTACCATAAAGAAGACATTGCCACCTGTCTCGCGCTTGAGCAAATCAACCACCTGTGATTGCGCGCCTACATCTCCTAACATCGCTTCGCTGAGGGCTGAGATGGCGGGTTCATCAAGACGTTTGAGCGCAATATGCGTTGCAGAAGGGAATAGCTCCGGCAATTCGGGACGTTCATCATCACGGTAGGTACAGACAATCAGCAAAGGTGGGAGTGAATCTAGTCGCTGTACAAGGTATTTGAGCAAAGCGAAGGTTGGGTCGCTCCATTGCATGTCTTCTAAGATGAATAGTAAGGGACGCTCTTGCACAGAAATAAGTTTTTCTATCGTAACGGCGAGGCGTTGTTGGTAGGCTTGCCCACGAATTTGAGGCGCGGGGTCAACCTTTTGATTGAGTAGGCTATCAATATCCGGCACGAGATCTTTGAGGATACTGGCATCGCTGGCGCTAACATCCCCAGAGAGCAACAAACGGCGCACAATCGGACGCCAAACCGCATATGATTGAACGGCTTCGTTAATCGCTTGCCCGCGCAAAACATCTATACCCGATACCAGTGCATGAATGCGCAGTTCGTCTACAAGGCGCGATTTACCAACGCCACTCTCGCCCCCGATGAGCATCAGTTGATTTTGCTGTTCGGTTTGGGCTAAAGCGAGTGTTGCCTTGAGTTGGTCAAGTTCTGGTACACGCCCGACAAAGGGTGCGGTCTGTATGAAGCTATCGCGGATTGCCTGTGTTTCGGTAGGCACTTTGCGCTCACTGACACGGCTGATGGCGTCAATGACTGCTCGTGCAGATGGATACCGGTCTTCAGGCATAATTTGTAATAAGCGTTCGATAATGAGCGCGAGTGGATGGTCAGCGATAGCGGATAAATCAGACACGTATCTGGTACGGACATGGAAATCAAAGACATCGTAGGGCATCTCACCTGTGATGGCTTCGTAGAGCATAGCGCCGATACTGTATAAATCAGAGGCTTGGGTTGCTTTGCCTTGTGCAATCGTTTCCGGTGCCATGTAACGGAGTGTGCCTACACGTTGCTGGTCGTCTTGTAAGGTGATGGACAAGCCAAAATCCAGCACTCTGACCTGCCCTGCTGTGACGAGGATATTCGCGGGTTTCACATCCCGATGCACAATACTGCGCTGATGCAGATACGCCATCGCTTGCAATAACTGAATCGTATAGGTGATAAATTGTGCTGTTGAAATATCGCGGGTTGCATCGGTGAAGGTCTGTTTTTGAGTGAGCAAATCCATTGTGAAAAATGGCTGTTGGGAAATATCTAAGCCATAATCCAGCACGCTGATGATATACGGGTGGCGCAGAGATGCCAACATCCGAAATTCATTGACGAGCGCGACAGTGTGCGCTTGTTGCGTTGTCGCGTCGTTGTAGCTCCCTAACCCAGGTAACGTTACACATTTGAGGGCGACTTGCGTGTTGGTCAAGCGGTCATGTGCTTTATAGACCTCGCCCATACTACCTGCCCCTAGGGGTGCGATGTAATGATAGCGATTGTTTGCTTGGGCATACATAATGTTGTATTTGTGTGATTTTTCCATTGTATGTTACAAACAGTATATGCTTGGATACATACAAACACAATTTAGAGCGTCCGCTGACGATGTGAGGATGGTTAAGTCTCGATCAAAAGACCAATCGCTAACAACTTTTGTGGGCATGTACTAGAAATTTTTAAATTGTAAGGAATGATTGAAAATTGAATGCACGTATGTCATGATAGCGACTCTCACAAAGGTTGCAAGATAGGTTAGCTGTGTCTTTCATCAGCTTTGAATACATTGTTTTATTGGCATTTTTTGTGCCGATGTTTTTTTGGTTGCCTCATCCACATCGAGTTGTATTTTTACTGCTTGTCAGCTATCTCTTTTATGCGTTTGCCCGTGTTGAATACCTCACCTTAATTTTGTTCTCGACAGTTGTTGACTACTTTGTTGCCCAGAAAATCGCTCAGACAAATTCAGATGCCAAACGTAAACGGCAGTCGCTGTTACTCTTGAGTATTGGGGTTAACTTAGGGGTTTTATTCTTCTTCAAATATTTCAATTTTTTCAGTCTATCAGCGCAGGGTCTCTTGGCAGGTATGGGGCTTTCTTATGACCCTATTGTTCACAACTTCATTTTGCCTGTTGGCATCTCATTTTACACTTTCCAGTCGATGGCATATACGATTGATGTCTACCGTGGCAAATTAGAGGCTGACTCTTCATTCAGCTTGTTTGCGACTTATGTGGCTATGTTTCCACAGTTGGTTGCTGGTCCTATTGAACGCGCCCAAAATATACTGCCCCAGTTACGTACCAAACAGCATTTTGATTATGACCGTGCAGTTTCTGGTTTACAATTAATTTTATGGGGGGTGTTCAAAAAAGTAGTGATTGCAGACCGTCTCGCTGTCTATGTGAACGATGTCTATAATAATGTAGAAGGCTTTAGCGGTTTGCCTCTCATTGTGGCAACCTTCTTTTTTACCTTCCAAATATATTGTGATTTCAGTGGGTATAGTGATATTGCTATCGGTTCAGCACATATTCTTGGCTATGACCTGATGGATAATTTCCGTCAGCCTTATTTTTCGCACTCGATTCGGGATTTTTGGCGACGCTGGCATATCTCCTTATCAACGTGGTTTCGAGATTATGTTTATATTCCGCTGGGAGGTAACCGTGTCTCATTCGGGCGCAATTTAGTCAACTTGATGATTGTCTTTGTGGTTAGTGGTTTATGGCATGGCGCAAATTGGACATTTGTCATTTGGGGCGCATTGCACGGCGCATTCATCGTTATCGAGACGATTATCACGCAACGTCTCCCACGTTTTAGCCTATCTATACAATGGCTTCAGTGGATGCTAACTTTTGGTTTGGTAGCCTTTGCATGGCTATTTTTCCGAGCGAACTCGTTGCCAGATGCTTGGTATATTATCACTCATATATTTGACTTTTCTGATGGACGAGGTGACTTATTACGCCCGTTTTTTAATAGTACGCTAGATGTCCGCGTTGAATTTTTGCTTGCCATAGGGGGCATTTTTCTACTCTTAGTCATCGAGTGGATGAACCGCTACACAAATTGGCGTGACCATATTATGAAATCACGACTGGCAAGATATGGGATCTATTATGCTGGCACGTTTGCGGTTGTCTTCAGTATCTTGCTGATACCTATCCAATCACCGTTCATTTATTTCCAATTTTAGCGAGTACCTTGTTTGATGATGCGACTATATCGACAGCTTATGCTATTTTTGCTTCCTATTGTCCTGATGCTCTCAGCTATTATCGGCAGTGGGTATTATATAGGTGAATCTATGCCTTTATCATCTGCTTTTCGGATGCAGGTCAACGGCGATGATATTGTTGTCTTTCGACCCGAATGGCAACGCATAGATTTTGTGCAGTATAAGGTGATTGGTGCGCGTATATCTGACCCTGATGTCTTGATGTTAGGGTCATCGCGGACATTGAATTTCACCTCAGATATGTTTGTTGACGATTCGTTTTATAACGCGGGCGTTGTCGGTAGCTCGATTTATGCTCACCGCCCGATGTTACAGACCCTTGTCGAAAGCGGTCAAATACCCGATGTTGTTTTGCTGGGCATTGATTTTATGGAATACAACGCTGCAAAGCCCGCGGATAACTACGCCACATACAGCCCATCGACTTATCTCTTTGAAGGTTTTCGACGTACATTCAATTATTGGCTGGCGGGTGACGTGCCAGATTTGATGACCCATTCACGCACAGGCGATGGCTTCGTGTGGTTGGGCAGAACAGCTATTGATGCGCAGGATGGTTACTTAGTCGATGGACGTTGGTATCGTCCAAGTTATGTCCATGATTTAGAGGGGTATTTGAACTTAGCGGATGGATATTATCAGCGCGAAGATGCAGACCAGTATTATATCCGTGGGACAGATGTTGACACGGATACGATAGCCGAACTGAGAGCATTCTTAGCTATAGCACATGAATATGACATCACCGTGATTGGGTTCACGCAACCGTATTATCCACTGTTCGCTGACCGATTGCGCGATAACCCAGAATTTACCTACCGCGACCTCGCCTTGCTCGACATCACTGCGCTTTTTACAAGCTACAATTTTCCTTTGTATACTTTCCCAGATATAGAAAGTTACGACGGCAACGCAGATGAATTTTTTGATGATTGGCATTATTCAGAGTTAGCCAGCGTGCGGATGTTAACGGATATGACGGAGGGTTCGCCAGAAATATTGGGTGACTATGTTGACCTCGACCAATTGTACGACGACATCGCAACAGCACCCAATCCGCTTTATATTTACACCCCCTATGATTATACGCCCTAAGTACGTACAAATGGTTGTCGGATAATCGTTTTTAGTTTTTCTGGCGCGACTTTGCGCGGGTCACTGAGGTAGATTTCATGATGCTTTTTCGCCAGTTGCCAGCCCTTATCCGCGATGTAATCATGGAGGCTTTCCACGGTTGGACCTTCGTCATCATATGCGCCAATGTACATAATCTGAACGACATCTTCTTCATGATAGGCTTCAAAGCGCACATCGTCCAGCAACGCAGGTGATTTTTTCTTGCGCACGATTGCGCGTGCTTCTTCGACCATCGCCTCTGTCACAAAGCCCGGCTGGAGAATCATCAGTGTCCAGATGAAGGTATCTTTGTCAGCATCGGTGAGCAAAAACGTATCGTTCTCTTCTTGTCCTTCGTATGCCCATAAGCCTTCTAATGGCATCACCGTGAAGACATTATCTTGAGCTTTGCACAGCGCCCGAATGCCATACGCCAAGCCATAGAGCGCACTGACCGCTTCCTGATAGCGTTCGGCAGTGTTGGGATTGCCTGTGCCATCTATCATCAAGTAAGACATAGCCGGAACATCTACCACGCTGATGTCTTTGGCAGACGGTTTATAAAGATGCTTGAGTGTTTTCTTCATATCGAGGTTGGGCATGTGTATCTCCTGTATGTGTGTTTTCTATAGCATACAGGCAATTGTTGACACCTACTGTCATATTCAAAGCAAGACACACAAAACCACACAAATATCTCAGAATTTAGTATCATATAGCTGACACTTTCACAACATATTGTGGCGAACGCATGAAAATATATGGACATCCCCTACCAGAAAAACTCTATCAGATTATCAAAGACAAAGAGCCAGACGAATTGCCAATTCTCACAATTAGTATGTTGCGTCGAGTTGTGCCAGCCGATGTGCAAATTGGGGGTGGAGCCGTTGGCGGGCTGAGAGTGAATAACCTTGCAGGCATAAAACGAGAATCAGCTCCTTATCGTCTAATTGATAAACAAATCAATGAACTTTACGGCATTGATTCCTCTAAGAATACAGGTAAGCCAATCACAAAATTGAGTATACTGGATGTTGATAAATCGCTCTTTATTGCGGGCAACCATGATGAGGAAACCATCGCACTCGATTATCGCAATAATCCACAAATTCCCTGTGTGCGGGGGTCATTCATCTCCAACATTGCCGAGTGGATTTTGTTAGCAGACACATTCACCGAATTTGCGATTAAAGTGGGACTCTTAGAAGAGCGATAATTTGGCTATCCTAAGCAACACGAACGAACATCACAAACAAAGCGAAGAATCCAGATGACATACATATTAGGTATCGAGAGCAGTTGCGACGAAACAGCGGCATCTGTCGTGATTGATGGACACACGATTGCCAGCAACGTCGTAGCAAGCCAAATTGATTTGCATGCTGAATACGGCGGTGTGTTCCCCGAAGTGGCATCCCGCGCCCATGCCGAAGCTATCAGCGCGGTAGTCGAACAAGCGATGGAAGATGCCGCGGTCAGTTACGAGCAAATAGACGCGATTGCTGTCACACGCGGTCCCGGTTTGGTCGGCAGTTTGTTAGTCGGCATCAATTATGCCAAAGGACTTGCGCTGATGACAGACAAACCACTTTTAGGCATCAATCACCTAGAGGGACATGTCTACTCGCTGTGGCTGACGCAACCGTTTAAAGAAGTCGTATTTCCTGTGCTGATACTGATTGTCAGCGGTGGACATACTGAATTACTGCTGATGAAAGACCATGGGGTTTATGAGCATCTCGGCGGGACAATTGACGATGCGGCGGGCGAAGCATTTGACAAAGTCGGGCGCATGCTGGAACTGCCCTTCCCAGGCGGACCCAATATCGAACGGGTGGCACGAAACGGCAACGACACTGCCTATGATTTTCCGCGTGCCATGCGCGACAAAAGTTTCGATTTTAGCTTCAGTGGTTTGAAAACGGCTGTCATGCGCGAAGTGATGATTCAGCCTTCCGCAGAAGCCCGCACACGGCGCAAAAAAGGCGCAGAAAAACGGGCAAAGTTGCGCAGTGATGTAAGCATCAACGATGTCGCGGCGAGTTTCCAAACGGCAGTGGTTGATATTCTAGTAGAAAAAACAGCACGGGCGGCAAAAGAGCATGATGTCACCGAGATATTTTTAGCAGGTGGCGTCAGTGCCAATACGCTGTTGCGCCAACGTATGCGCAAAGAAACAGAGTTACCTGTGCGCTATCCTCCGCTCAATTTATGCACTGATAACGCGGCGATGATTGCAGGGGCGGCGTATTTTCGGCATGAATTGGGTTTGCAGAGTGCCGTCGATTTTGATGTGAAGCCGATGTGGTTGCTGAACAATGAGACATATGAACAATCTGTTGTACAAGATGAGTAAAAATGCTATTTAGCTTTTAACCCCTCCCCTAAATCCCCTCCCCTCGCGCTTCGCTTGCGGAGAGGGGACTTTCAAAGCTCTTTTTTGGTTAGATTTGGGAGCTAATTTTGATTCTGTCATAATTTTTTAATAGCAGGCATGCGTCTCTACAAAATGGCGAGTTCGTTTTTAGGTATCGCGGTCAACGCGCACGCTATGGTCGATGATGCGGTTGACTTCTCTGCGGAAGAAATCGGCTAGTGCAGCACAGCGACTATGGTTGACAGGTCCACCGTGTTTTTCTGGTAAATTAAAAGGGCTACCAAGCACGAAAATATTCTCGTCGTTAGTTTCGTTGGCGGGTCCGGTGAAATTCATGCTTCCGCCGATGACAATATGGTCGTCAATAACGAGCAACTTATGATGCAATTTGCCGAGTTTGCGTTTGAAAACAGGGTCTTGGGTATCAGGGAAATAAAATTCCAACCGTTCTAATTGCAACCATTGGCGCGACGACCATTCACGGTTGGATTGCCGTTTTTCCATTGCGCCCCGCACTTTGACCCCTGCACGATGCAAGGCAACCATCGCATCATCTACTGACGAGGATTTTACAAAGGTAAAAATCGCATAATCAATGCGATGCTTGGCACGGAGCATCTGCTTAATCATCTCTAGCTCAGGGGTGTTATCGGGTGCAAACAGAATCCGCACTGGCACACCACCAACATTATAGGTTTGGACAACGGTATTATTACGGGTTTCGCCACCTCTGCCAAAGATACCTCTGCGTAATTGGTCAAATTCGCTTTTATAGCGCCGTGCAATCGCTATATCATGGAAGATGACCACATGATTGAGATTTTTATGGCATCCTGTCCATGTGAAATTGGTCGAGCCAGTGAGTACAGAGGGTGTCGGTTTGTCTTTAGAGGTAGTGTAATCACGGATGATGAATTTTTGGTGGAAGATATTGCTATTGTAATCAGCACGGACATTGACGCCATTGCGCAGAAGCGCCCCAAAGATATTACGGTTGATACCGTGTTTGTTATCTTCTTCGTCTTTGATAGTATCCCACTGAATACGTTGATAGTCTTCATGTGCAGGTGGTTTTTTTGCTTTCGGCAACTTATCTTGTCTATCGCGCAGGTAGTCCTGTTCCAAGAATACCGTCACCGTGACCCCACGCCATGCCGCATTGATGATTGCTTGTGCAATCTCGGTATTATCTAGTTCTTGCACAGCGATGAGCAAGTCTTCTTTGGCATTATCAATGAAGTCGATAATGACGGCTTCTAGGTCATCAGGTGCGCCAACTTCTTGTGGACCACAGTATGCCTCAATTTTACCACCAGCGAAAAAACGTTTTTCAAAATCAGTATCGACGGTTGGTTTAGTATTTACCCCACCGCCACTCTCTATCTCTAGCTTATCAGGCATCAGCACATCCTTTGTTTGGGTCTGTACCCTAAGTGTAGTCTAAAGTCGATGACTGTGCGGATTAAGGTCGTTAAAGTCTGGTTATTGCTCTAGCTAGATGCCGCCGACCCTGCATTAAGCCACTGCCATACTTGGTCAGCATCACTGTCTTGGAAAAATTTCAAACTGACATCGCGTCCCCTACTGAGTGTCATGGCGTAGCTACGTCCTAAAATGAGAAACGCAACTTCTTTTTCAGCATAGATAACTGCAATTTGTGTGTGTGGCACAGTTGGGTATTGTTGCATCCATGCCCGTACTGCCCGTGCCATGTAGCTAATCGGTGGTAATGGAATGCCAGAAAAATCAATGATAATGCTACCTAATTGCCCATCGCGTTCCACGAGTTTGCTCATCCAACCAAGCCATGAATCAACGGCGCGGCGGTTGGCACTGTGCCACACAAAAATATGGATACCTTCTTGTTGCTCATATGATAAGTGAGAGTTCATGAATACTTGCCCGCAATAATTCGTAATCTAAACGTAGTATACGACAAAAGTTGGGGAAGTTGCAAAAAAGATGTAAGAATTAATGATACAACTAGGTTTGTAATGTGAGCTAACTCATATGATGACTGTTAGCGCAATCGGTTTTTGCACAAAGCTACTCATGGTTTACTCATGTTGATTCTATTACAAAAAATATAAAGGGGAATGTACGATTATAGTGTAGTATTCACACAGGGATATAGAGAAGGAGCAACACACATGGATATTCTCGCATAGTTAATTGTCGGTGGTTTAGCAGGTTGGGTCGCTAGTATGATTATGAAGACTGACTCACGTCAGGGGCTGGTGCAAGATATTCTGGTCGGTATCGTCGGTGCATTTATCGGTGGTTTCGTGCTAGATTTCTTCAACATTCCGGGCGGTCAAGTTATCTCAGGTATCAACATCAATAGCTTTGGTACAGCCCTGCTCGGTGCAGTCATCTTGATTGCTATCGGCAAAGCCATTCGCTAACCTATCTATCACACAGATTAGATACTTCCACACGCTCCTATTGCAGGAGCGTGTTTTTGTTTCGGCGTAAGACAGGCGCTATTTTTCAGGTCTAAGATATATATGTAACCTGAGTTTCGTTTAACCATAGAATCTTGTGTGATTGGTATCGAAAAGCATAATTTCTACTCAGCGGACAACATAGATGTTGTCCCTACAAGGGTTCTATGGTTCAGAATGGCTCAAAATTTGAATATTCTCTTATCCGAAATTGAGGTTATATAGCATATTTAGGATACATGCGAGGACAGCAATAGGCTTAACTATAGCTATAGATGAAAATCGCTATCCGATAGGACGCACGCATGTTATCGTTGATGTGTTTAAAAATTCAATACAAGGGAGAGAAATTTTGACGACACCAGCCACTACCGATTTACAGAACTTAGCTATTAATACCATTCGCACACTGTCGATTGACGCCGTTCAGAAAGCCAATAGCGGGCATCCCGGCTTGCCGATGGGAGCGGCACCGATGGCATACACGCTCTGGCAACATCATCTGCGCCATAATCCTAAAAACCCAAACTGGGATAACCGTGACCGCTTTGTATTGAGCGCCGGACACGGGAGCATGCTCATTTATTCGCTTCTGCATCTAGCAGGTTACGATGTATCACTGGACGACCTCAAGAATTTTCGGCAATGGCATAGTATCACGCCTGGTCATCCTGAAGTGAACGAGACACCTGGTGTTGAAACCACAACTGGTCCATTGGGGCAAGGTGCCGCGACGGCGGTTGGTTTTGCACTCGCGGAAGCCTTCTTAGCCAATCATTTCAACCGTGATGGCTACAATATCGTTGACCACTATACCTATGCTCTCGTCAGTGATGGCGACCTGATGGAAGGCGTGAGCATCGAAGCGACAGCACTCGCAGGACATTGGGGCTTAGGCAAGCTCATCTATCTCTACGATGACAACAAAGTCACGCTCGATGGCGACACCGATATGACCTTCACGGAAGACATTGAAGCGCGTTTCAAATCGCAGGGTTGGCACACAGTCCGCGTAGAAGATGGCAACGATGTCGGCGCGATTGATACCGCTATCAAAGAAGCACAGTCTGTCACGGACATGCCTAGTATCTTGCTGATCCGCACCATCATCGGCTACGGTAGCCCGAATAAACAAGGCACGAGTTCAGCACATGGCTCGCCGTTGGGTGCAGATGAAATCAAGCTCGCCAAAGAAGCACTCGGCTGGGATCCAGAAAAGCATTTTCATATCCCAGACGAATCATTGAATCACTGGCGTGAAGCTGTAGACAAAGGCGCAGACGCCGAATCGGCATGGAATGAGCTATTCACAAAATACAGTGCTGAATATCCAGAACTCGCGCAAGCCTACCAACAAGCCTTCGCTGGCGAACTCCCTGACGGTTGGGATAGTGATTTACCAGAATTTGGCGAAGATGATTCTCCAATGGCAACCCGTAATGCCATCAGTCCGGCGATTAATTACCTCGCAGAGCGCATCCCAACCATGATTGGTGGCGATGCTGACCTCGCAGGGAGTACCAAAACACTGATTAAATCCGCAGGTAACACCGGACACGGCAACCCACTGGCACGCAATGTCCGCTTTGGTGTGCGTGAGCATGGCATGGGCGCGATTGTGAATGGCTTGGCACTACATGGTGGTATTATCAAACCATACAGCGCCACCTTCTTGACTTTCAGCGACTACATGCGTGGGGCAATGCGTTTGGGTGCGCTGATGGATGTGCCAGCCGTTTATGTCTTCACGCATGATAGCATCGGCTTAGGCGAAGATGGTCCAACCCATCAACCCATAGCACATGTCATGAGCTTACGTGCGATTCCAAATTTGCATGTGTTCCGTCCCGCCGACGCGAACGAGATGATTGGCGCATGGAAAGCCACCATGACCCTCGACCATCCAGCAGTCATCATCGGCTCTCGCCAGAAATTAGTTGTGTTCAGTGGCGATAATGTCGAAGGCATTCACGAAGGTGTGTCACGCGGGGCATACGTGCTGACCGAATCCGATAGCATCAAAAAAGGGCGTCCCGAAGTGATTTTGCTGGCAACGGGTTCAGAAGTCGAAATCGCACTGGATGCCTTTGATGCCCTCGATAGTGAAGGCGTGAAAACCCGCGTCGTGAGTATGCCAAGTTGGGAACTGTTCGATGCCCAAGACGAAGATTACCAGAATTTTGTCTTGCCACCAGAAGTTGAAACCCGCGTTAGCATCGAAGCAGGTGTGACCCTCGGTTGGCAAAAATATACAGGTAGCTATGGCGCGAATATCGGCGTGGATACGTTTGGTGCATCTGCCCCATACGAGAAAATCTACGAAGAATACGGTCTGACGGCAAAAGCGATTGTCGAAGCCGTGCTGGAACTGGTCGGTGACGAATAAGCGTCAATTTGCACCCTTGTATGCGTAGGGGCGTTGCTAGGTCTGCGCCCCCTACAATGGTTATGAATTAGCGAGTGGGTATACAGGCGACCTCAAGTTCACGAGGTCGCCTTTTTTGTTTGCTACGGTCAGGGCGTGCTAGTCGGGATGGGTGTGGCTGTAATTAGAGGTGGCACAGTTGGGGGTAGCTGTGTTGGCGTGAAGGTCGCCGTTGGTGTGAAAGATGGAATCGGTGTGCGTGAGACTACCCGCGTCGGTGTCGCAGTGATAAGCATGACCTGTGTTGTGGTAGCGGTAGCAGGTACGATAGCTGTCTGAGAAGCATTCTCGATAATTTGGGTTGCTGTTAGCGCAAAATCCGATGGTATAGTCGTATCACCGTCGCTAAAGGGTTGTCCAACTAAGTAGTTGTTGAACAGCATACCGCCCATGAACATGAAAAATCCAAATACGGCAACGCCTGCCAGTAACCATGTGCGGTTACGTTGATTAGGCATCCGCTTGATTTTGCTTTCTGCGTTTGGTTGGTTCATTCGCTTAGCACTTTCGTTTGCTTGATTGTTAGTTTGTACGGCTGTCTCTGCGATGAGTCGTTGCTCTAATTGTTGGCGTGCTTTGAGGTACGCCGCTTCGGTTTCTGGGGATGGTTGGTTTAGATAAGCGGTTGCCGTCTCCCAGAGTATTAAATCAACATCGCTAAAGCCCGCGTCTTTGAGTGGTTCTGGCATAACAGCAACTCCTATCCCTATACTGACTGGTTCTGTATCGAGCGTGTTTTGGTCGTCGCAGATGTCTCGCGCCCGTTCATCAAGGTCAAAGAGCAAATAACACAGCACGGCTTGGTCGTATTGTGCTTGTTCTTGCGCAGACAATCCCAAAATCGTGCCTATCCACTGCAACTCGGCTTTGCCAAAATCAATTGGGATAGACGGTGCTTGTGTCTCTGAGCCTTCCCAGCGATGGACAATATTCTTGTTGATGTTGCGCAAGCGTGCGCCTCGGTCTAGCAACCACTTTTTTTCGTAGGCGGTATTTTGCGCGTTGATATGCTCGGCAAAGTCACGCAGGCTCACATCCATCCGCAAGCGAATATCACGCAAAACCTGCGCTAACAAGCCAATTTCGCATTCCTCACACATCGACGCGAGGGCTGTCGAAAAATCCATCTGCTGTCGTCCTTTCCCCTGTACCATCAGCATGCTGTCACACTTTTTATAGCACAGGATAGGCGTTGTCCCGACGATTGGGACACGAAAGTATCAAGTTCTGAGTGCTGGGTTTTGTTCTTAACCCCTCACCTAAATCCCCTTCTCAGGGGTAGGTCTTAGTATGAATTTGCTAAAAATAGGCATGGGGTAGGCATGTTTGGGAAAATTTACCCCTATCCCCCCGCCCTTTCCCCCGCGTTCGCAGGCTCACTTCGGAGAAAGGGAGCTTACGGATTGCTTGCACACAGTCTTTGACGTATAAAAACGTCCTTTTCTTGTACTTGATTCGGGCGCACTTTAGTTCGCCCCTACAATAGTTGTTTCATTCAGATAGAGTAGAAAAATAATAGACCTACCCTTGAAAACCTAAATCCCCTCCCCCCTGCGCTTCGTTTGCGGAGAGGGGACTTAAAACGCTTTTTCAGGCAAAAGTTGAAAAGCAATCAATAGTTAGTCGAAGCGTCCGCTGACAACGGAGACACCTATGTAATATGTCCTTATTTAACCAGCCAACGCAGATATTTTTGTGTACATTGGTGATAATTCGTTGGCGTGTTTGAGACTATACTGGAATGTATGGATTGAATCATGAAAGGACGCCCTCATGCGGATAGAAGCTCCGACTACATTTTCTGAGGATACGATTGCACGCTTAGCAGAGATTTTGGCAGATGCTGTCGATGGGGATGCGTCAGTGGGTTGGCTTGCGCCGATGGAGTTAGAAGAAGCGCGGGCGTACTTTCAAAAACGGGCGCAGGTCGCGGGAGAAGGTGGCACGGTATTATTGTTAGCCTACGCCGATGATGGCGTGCTGGCTGGGACAGCCCAACTTGGCTTTGCCCCCTATCCGAATGGCAGTCACCGTGCGGATGTTATGAAGGTGCTAGTGCATAGTGAGTATCGTCGGTTGGGTATCGGTCAAGCACTCATGTTAGAACTCGAAACACACGCACGCCAACGGGATATTTCGCTACTCGTACTCGATACGTTAGAAGGCGCACCGTCTGAATTGCTCTATCAGAAACTGGGTTACAAAGAAGCAGGCAAAATACCAAATTTCGCCCGTATCAACGATGGCTCACTAGCGACGACGGTTTATTACTATAAAATTTTAGAATGACGCTCACAACCTCACGCTCTGATTGAGTAGAGGCACGGTGACTGCTAGCTCATGTTCAACTTCTAGCGCAGTTTGTAAGGCGAGTGCGCTTTCTTCTTCGCCATGTACGAGATAAATGTGTTCGGGCTTCTGTTTCAATGCGCCAACCCATGCAAGTAACTCATTTCTATCAGCGTGTCCGCTGAACCCGTTGATAATTTCGATTTTGGCATTTACATCCAATGGTTGTCCTAAAATCGACACAGGCGAGACACCATCGACCAACTTACGTCCTAATGTGTTGGGCGCTTGCCACCCAACAATCAAAATCGTATTTTTCGCATCGGTGATACGATGGCGCAGATGATGCACCACACGCCCGAACTCTGCCATCCCACTAGCACTGATTATGATATGAGGTTCACTTTTTTCGTTGAGTGCTTTGCTATCAGACACGCTACGAATATAGGTAAGATTTTCAAAGCTAAAGGGATTCCGCACATCGAAGTCATCCATAAAGTCCAATGTGTCATTGTCGTATAGTTCAGGATGCAACTGGAATACAGAGGTTGCATTGACTGCCAACGGGCTATCCACATAGATGGGCATGGCTGGAATCGCGCCTTTTTCCCGTAATTGATGCAGGGTGAACACCAATTGTTGCGTGCGCCCTACGGCGAAGGCGGGTACGACAATTGACCCACCCCGTTGATGTGTCTCGTTGACAATGCGCCGTAGCTTTTCTTCCGCGTCAAAGTAGGGGTCGTGTATGCGATTACCATAAGTCGATTCTAGCAAGAGCGTGTGTGCGCCCTCTGGAATATCAGGGTCGCGGATGATAGGAATTCCTGTGCGTCCAAGATCACCACTGAAAAGCACTGTGTGGGTGCTGTCACCCTGTTCGATATCAAGTTGGACAATTGCACTTCCCAACATATGCCCCGCATCATAGAGCGTCAGGTAAATACCTGGCGCTATCCGTCGCTGACGGTAGTAACTCTGCGTCACGAAGTAGTGCAAGCACGCAATGGCATCCTCTTGGGTGTAAATCGGGTCAAGAGCAGGGAGCTGTTGACGATGGCGCTTTTTGTTCAAATATTCCACGTCACGTTCTTGGATGTAACCACTATCCGATAGCATCGTCGCAGCTAAGTCACGGGTGGCTGATGTACACAAAATATCACCACGAAAGCCTTGTTTAACCAAGTTTGGCAGATTCCCACTATGGTCAATATGAGCATGCGACAACACCACGAGATCAATATCGGCTGGGGTAAATGGGAAATTCAAATTCCGTGCATAGGTGTCGTCACGCCGTCCCTGATATAAACCACAATCCAGCAAGATTTTTGTGCCGTGAATATCCAACAAATGTTGTGAGCCAGTTACAGTTCTTACCGCACCGTGAAAAGTGATTTTCATCTCGATTTTTTGCTCCTACACTGTCATGGAGTACACAGCCCTTAATGCCCATCATCAAAGTAAAATGGCAACAACATCGTAGAACCAGACACAAGTATCGTTAAGAGAATCGCAATCCCCCACTGTGGTGGAGAAATGGTGTCTGCGAACGCGAAGATATTGGGATTCAGATTATCGAATACGTATCTATCTAGCTGAATAAGATGTGCATTGACTATGAGTGACGTGTACCAACCAAAAAATACAGCAATCATCCACATAGGCATGAATACACCTCGCGCCTTACGTGGAATAGGCGCTTGCTTCATAGTATCCGTGAAAAGATACAACGTGAGTGAGCTGAAAAGTGCAGTTGCGAGTGCCAACACCACTGCTATCGCCATGCCAACGCCTGTGATGCCTATCAAGGCTCCAGTGCCGATCCCTGTTGTAGCAACATCCCATACAACGAGAACAAAAAAGAGTGTGTTAAATAGTTTACGCATTGTGAGCCTCCCCTCTATAATGCATGCCATTATTGTTGTTACCTTTCATAATATGGCATGTGATATTAGCACGTCTATAAAATACGTATCGTTCGTGTGCAATGACAACGCAACTAGTGACATAAAGCATATCTGGTCACTTGTTATCGTAGAGGCTTATCGACACATGACCTGCTATTTCATTGCGCTTGTCACTGAGATAAAATACAGCGCACACACAAACACACAGCGAGACGACCCATCATGAGCGACCCCATCCGCGTATTGCATTTTGCTGATGTTCACATTGGCATGGAAAATTATGGCAAAACCGATCCTAAAACAGGCTTATCAAGTCGGGTGGTGGATTTTTTGCGACGCATGGATGAGATGGTTGAGTATGCGCAGATGAACGATGTAGACCTCGTGATTTTTGCGGGCGATGCTTTCAAGACACGCTCCCCTAACCCGACCTTTCAGCGCGAATTTGCGTGGCGCATTCAAGATTTAGCCGAACTCGCACCGGTTGTCATGTTGGTTGGCAACCACGATTTATCTCCCAACGCGCTCAAAGCAAGTAGCATCGAAATTTACGATACCTTGCGCGTGAAAAATGTCATTATCGCCGATGATTACGATGTGCATGAGATTGAAACCAAGCGTGGGCGTGTGGTTGTCGGTGCTGCGCCCTACCCGATTCGCTCTCGGCTGATGCAAGAATTGGACGACACTGGCAGAACCATCAAAGAGACGGATAAGCTACTGGCAGAGGCGCTCGGTGGCATCATGCGCGATTTAGCAGACAAAGCTGATTCACTTGCGGGTGATGATACGCCGCGCATTCTGACTGGGCATTTCACCGTGCATGGGGCTGTCGTCGGTAGCGAACGCAATGTCATGTTGGGACGTGATGTACAAATTTCACTGTCGCTACTAGCTGATACACGCTGGGATTATGTCGCGCTGGGACATATTCACAAGTATCAGAATTTGACGCATGACCGCGATGATATGCCGGATGTGGTCTACAGTGGCAGTATTGAGCGCATTGACTTTGGCGAAGAGAGCGACCCCAAAGGCTTCTGCTGGGTCGAACTCGCACGTAACGAGACAAGCTATGAATATGTGCGTGTGCAAGCCCGTCCGATGGTGACACTGCGCATTGATTGCACAGCCGAAACCTATCCAACACGTAAAGTCGTCGGTACGATTCGGGGCGTGGAATTACAAGATGCGATTGTGCGCCTATTGATTGACCTAACACCTGAAACAAATGCCTCTCTGCATGATGGATACGTGCGTGGGGCGCTGTACGAAGCGGGAGTGTTTCACATTGCGGGCATCAAGCGTGACATCGAACGCCCTGACCGTGCGCGGTTGGGAACAAATCCTGAAGGCTTGACCCACGAAGAATTACTAGAAAAATATCTCGTTTCGCGGGAGATTGCGCCAGAACGTCGGACAATCTTACTCGAAAAAGCACGCGAGATTATGAAGCCAGCCGAGTAAATATGTTGTATGAATAGATTGACACGAAATCCCTTTGTACAGTGTGCTGTGCTGGCGCTGTTGGTTGTGCTGGTTGCCTTGCCCATCTTGAGCTATCCAATGGGACGCGATCAAGGCATGTACGCCAATATTGGGCGCGGGATTCTACAAGGGGCGACGCCCTTTGTAGACATCTGGGATATTAAGCCCCCGCCGATTTACTATATCTACGCGCTGGGCATCGGTATCTTCGGGAGTACAACAGCCTCTATCCGTGCGCTGGATTTGCTATTTGTCCCTGCGGGGATGCTTGGCTTGCTGGTGCTAGGCAAGTATCTAACGAATAACCGTGTTGGCTTGCTATCTGCCCTGCTGTATGGCGCGTTCTATTTCAACGATGGTTTCCAAAATTTGACACAGAGCGATTCGCTAGCAACAGTCATTACAATTTGGGTAGCGACAGCCTTAGTGATTCCGGCGCATCCACAGAAAAATACTATACGGTGGCGTTGGCTGATGCTGGCTGGCTTGCTGACAGGCTTGCTCCTGTGGTTTAAGCCCCAACAATACGTGCTGGTGGTTGGGGCGTTGGTGCTGTATGCCGTTTGGTCACGCTGGGAACACGGCTGGCTATCTATTCTGCGCGATGGCAGTCTGTTCGCGCTCGGGGGCTTGCTGACAGGGGGTAGCCTGCTAGTGTATTTCTGGTCACAGGGGATAATTGCTGAAATCTTCATCGTGGCAGAAGGCACCGCCGCCTATAACGCACAGGGCTACGACGTGGGCGCATTCATCGACAATATGCGCTTGGGCTTGTACTGGCGCTGGACAGTATGGCACGGACTTATCCTGCTGGCGATACTATGGGGCATATTAGTAAGCTGGCGTGCTATCACCCAAGAAAAAGACGACAGACAAGCATCCCGTCTGTTGATACTGTGGCTGGTAGGTGGCTTCGCGTTTGCCTTTGTGCAAGCAAAAGGCTTTGACACGCACTGGTTTCCACTTTTGCCTCCACTGGCGCTGATGGGCGGGTATGCTTTGCACTATATGTTGGATTATTTGTCAGAGCGCACATCACAGATTATCTTGCCGATACTCGTAATAGCGATTTTGGCTGTCCCTGCAAGCACAACCTATGGCAATTCGTGGCGCTATCTAATAGGTCAGCAAACACTCGCGGATTATTGGGATGGCTTTCAAGCAAATGATCTCAAGCCAGAAGAATCACTCGCCGTAGCACATTATCTACGCGAACGGGTACAAGCGGGCAATTCCCTGTTCATCTGGGGTTTCCGTCCAGAAGTCTACTACATGGCAGATTTACGTCCCGCGACACGCTATCAGGCACATTTTCCCTTAGTTGCCCCGTGGTATCCAACAGCGTGGCAACAGGAGAATGTCGATATTTTGTGGGCGGCGTTGCCTACGTATGTGCTGGTGCTAGAAGACGATTTTATGCCGTGGGTGACTGACTATGACGCGGATAGCCATACCCTGTTACAATCGTATACTGAACTCAATAATTGGTTGATTGCCAACTACGAACGTGTAGACGAAATTGGCGACTTTATCATCTGGAGACGAACACCATGATTGATCCCGATACCGTTCACATTCGTAAAGCTGTCCCCGCCGACCTCACCGCCATTAAAGCCCTCATTGAAGCCTATGTCGAAGATGGTATTTTGCTCCCGCGCACGTATGACGAACTCGCTGAATTGATTCCGCATATTTTTGTTGCTGAGTTGGGCGGTGTGCTGGTTGGGTGTGTGGCACTGGATATTTATAATCACAAGCTGGCAGAAATTCGTAGCCTCGCGGTTGCTAAGAGCGCACAAGGCAAAGGCGTTGGTAAGTTGCTGGTGCAAGCCTGTATTGACCTTGCTAACGAGAAGCAGATTTTTGAACTGATGGCAATTTCCTCGTCGGAAGATTTCTTCAAGTCCTGTGGCTTTGATTTCACGCTCCCGAATTTGCGCAAGGCATTTTTTTTGCAGATGCGCGATGAGTTGTAGAGGGTGTAGGTGAAAGCGTAAAGGTGAACAGGATAGCTGTTTGGTTTCATCATTTGGACAACATCTTCATTTGCTATCTATCAAACGATAAGTTAACGGAAGCTATCATTCCAGTGGTTTTTATTGCGGTATAGCGCAATACCGCAATAAAACTAAAAAGTTGGTTTGCTTTTGCTAACTTACAGTGCATAGTTGGTAAAGTGCAGTCTGCTTCGAGTGTAGCTGATTTTGAGCGTGTTGTGTGGGTCATATGAACGTTGATATGATTTTTATTTTGCAACTATTCATTATTAGATTAGAGAACAGAAGTAGGCAACAAATATTATTCTGGAAATAAGAACAGAGGCTACATATGAACGATGAACATTATTCCGTCCTCAAACTAGCTTTGGACAACAATGACATCAGCATATGGAATCATTGGAGAAAACGGGAACAGATTTATCCGGTGGATATAAGTGGGGCAAATCTGTATCGTGCTAATCTGTGCAGGGCGAACCTGACACACGCTGACCTGACATCTGCTGTTATAAGTGGGGCTAATCTGAGACAGGCTGATCTAGAAGGGGCGAACCTGATGGGGGCTAATCTAAGACAGGCGAACCTGATGGAGGCTAATCTGAGACAGGCTGAACTCATGGGGGCTGACCTGACACACGCTAACCTGAGATTAGCTGATCTAATGGGGGCTAAACTGTGGGAGGCTAATCTGAGATTAGCTGATCTGATGGGAGCTAATCTGAGACAGGCTGATCTCATCATGACTAGGTTGGTAATGGCTGATCTGATGGGAGCTGATTTAAAACAAGCTGAGCTGAGGTTAGCTAATCTGAGCGGGGCTAAACTGGAGAAGTCTGATTTGAGCGAAGCAAGATGTCACTTAACCATATTCTCTAATGTAGATTTGTCAAACACCATAGGTTTAAACAGCATACAACATGTTGGTCCATCAACCGTTGGCATAGATACACTAGAAAGATCACAGGGCAAGATTCCAGAGGCTTTTTTGCGGGGCTGTGGGGTATCCGACACGATTATCGCCTTTGCCCGTTCGTTGGTGGCTTCACCGATTGATTTTTACTCGTGCTTCATCAGCTACAGTCATGCCGATAAATCGTTTGGACGGCGCGTTCATGATACGTTACAGGGACGTGGGATTCGGTGTTGGCTGGATGAGCATCAGGTATTGCCGGGTGATGATATATACGAAGAAATAGAGCGTGGGATACGCTATTGGGACAAGGTATTGTTGTGTTGCTCAGAGCATTCGCTGACTAGTTGGTGGGTCGATAATGAGATCGACACAGCTTTTGAAAAAGAGCGCGATATTTTCAAAGAACGTGGTAAGAAAGTGTTAGCGGTTATTCCGTTGAACTTGGATGGATATCTATTTAGCGATGATTTCAAAAGTGGCAAGAAACGTCAGTTACATTCACGGATTGCTGCTGATTTCACAGGCTGGGAAAACGATAATGCCCTATTTGAGGAACAGATTGAGTTCGTCATTCGAGCATTGCAAACTGATGGGGGAAAAGAAGAACCACCAGAATCAAAATTGTGAAGTCATGTACGCTAACTAAGCTGCAAAAAAGCCGACCTGTTGAGCAAGTCGGCTGGGTTTTTGCTATGTGGTTGTGTGAAAGACTTACGCACCTGTTTCGCTGGTGACATTGCCGAAGAAGGCAGCCGCGAAACCGAGTGTGATGCCGTAGGTCAGGTGGGAGATAATCTGTGCGTTGGTGTATTGAATCGTCGTAAGCTCAGGTGGTGTGTTGGCAAGAATCGGAAGCAGGACAGCCGCAATACCCCAAATGAGCATCGAGAAGACCAACGCCGCTACGAACCAGAATCCGCGTGGCATACGGGGGACAGCAAAGGCGAAAATTGCACCGTAGATTGCGCCTGCGACAAAGTGCATGGCTGTTCCGACAATAATCGGTAATGGTCCGGTAAACGCGCCCTCACCTAAAATCACGCTGGAAATAATGCGTGGCGATAGCATCGGGTCTTGTCCAGAGAGGACTGCCAGCAAGCCAATCACGACGATAATGGCGACTGAGCCGACCATACCGGCAATGACGCCTGTGCGAACAGGTAAATCGCTGAAATAATTTGCTGGTGTGCTGTCTGAATTTGATTTTGCAGACGCAGTAGCAACAACATCTTGGTATGATTTTTGTTCGGTGACTTCACTCATAATATTACTTCCCTCATCTCACTTTATTTGGTGCATGTGTAATTATTAGATATGGATAACTCCTTACTATCTTACGACATTACGGACGTTATGAAGCAGACACTCATTATCCACTGACAAATAACTCATAAAATTGTACTATTCTGCACAATCAGACCACTGAAATGCTTAGTTTACCGCTTATGTCACAAACACCATCTGACCCATCGCAAGCCCCATCGCGCACCTCTGACGCGCATGTGAAAAACGAGAATCGCGCTCCCAATCCGCTGATTGCTATCGGTATTGGTTTACTCATCATTATTGGCTTTTTGATAGCGATTTTCATTGTTGTCAGTCCAGCATTTGCATCGTGACCATTTACCCATTTAATGCGTAATATCATTTGTTATGATTTAGGATATGCTAGTGAGTTAGCATAATTTATGGGTACGTAACAGAGAGATGGTTTTTATGGGTGTTCAATTTGGCTGGTATATTGCAGAGCGTGTGATTTACATCAACTTTTACAATCGTGTGAGCGAACGCGATTATGAGCGTTTGCATGCAGGTTTAGCCGAGTTGCTATCTAGCAAACGCGGACAGCCGATACATATCATCCAAGATGAGAGCAATATCACCTCGTTGACTGCTGATGCAGGGCGGGTTTATAAAGAAAGTGTCATTGCGCAGGGTAAAGTGACGGGTGCTATTATCACAATTGGGCGACATAAGTCGCATCCTGTGATGAATTTTATCTCCGCGACGCTGGCGAAAATCGGTAATAACGCCTATCAATCGTTTAACACGCTGGAAGAAGCCGAAGAGTATTTGTCGGCGTTGGATAGCACGCTGGATTTTTCTGCTGCGGCGCGTGACCATCTCGAAATGACGTATTCGCCACAGAGACGGTAAGTCATTTTTGCGCAACATAGTAAAATGCGGACGCCCAGACGGGCGTCCCTACGAGCTGACAAACGAGGATGTTAAGCCGTCGTCATTTCATCTTCACCAGCGAGGATAGCATTTACTTCTGCGACTTCTTTAGCTGTCAGTTGCCAATCGGCGGCTTTAGCGTTGGATTGCAGGTGTTCGAGCTTGGTCAAGCCGGAGATGACTGAGCATACTGTCGGTTGTGCGAGTAGCCAAGTATGGGCGAGTTCTGCCATTGTATGCTCGCGTTGTTCTGCCCATGCGCTCAATTTTTCTACGATAGTGTAGTTTTCATCCGTCATGTAGTTTTGTACGTATTCGCTGGATTCCCCACGCGAGCCGGCTGGTGCATCTTCCCCACGTTTATACTTACCTGTCAGGAAGCCCCCTGCTAATGGAAAATACGGGATGAAACCGAGTCCATCTGCTTGGCAATACGGGATGACTTCTTTTTCGACATCACGTTCGAGCATGTGATAATGCGATTGTACAGTGACGAAGGGTTCCCAGCTATTCATTTCTGCGAGAAGATTGGCTTTTGCCAGTTGCCAAGAGGCATAGGCAGATGCGCCGATATAACGTATTTTGCCACTGGAAACGAGGTCATCAAGCGTCCGCATCGTCTCTTGGATAGGCGTGTTTTCGTCCCAACGGTGCATCTGGTAGAGGTCGATATGGTCAGTTTGGAGGCGTGTGAGGCTGGCTTCTACAGCATTACGCAAATGATAGCGGGATGCGCCTTTGTCGTTGACGCCCTCCCCTGTTGGGAAATAGCCTTTGGTCGCTACCACGAAGTTATCCCAACGTCCTTTGAGCGCATGACCGAGTGTTGTTTCTGAGTTGGATGAGGTATAGACATCAGCGGTATCAATGAAGTTGATGCCCATATCTTGGGCGGCGTCGATGATGTTGTTGACGCCCTCTTGGTCAATTTTGCGTCCGAATTGGTTGGTTCCCATACCAATGACAGATACACGAACCCCTGCTGTGCCGAGTTGGCGATATTGCATAGTTAGCATCCTTGCTGTGTGATTGATTATTCAATTTACCCATTATATCGGGTAATTAGTGCGAAGTATAAGTCCAATTGGTTTTATTCACGACTTGTTAAAGCGATTTTCACCACAAGGCACAAAGAACACTAAGAAAATGCCTTAACGAATACGAGCGTATTCTAGCCTGGTAGCAAAATAGTGAGTGCCTTTTGAGCATCCTGTTTGATATTTACATTTGGGTTTTCTAGCCCAGCTGAGAAGAATTCAATGAGCATGTCTACATCATCAAGCGTAAAATTTTCTCTTTCAACGAGTGATACACGCACATTATTGTAAAAACGTTCCAAATGTTTAGGTGACACGAGTGAGCGCACTAACTGAAAACTATCCATATCATGTCCGGTGTAATAATAAGATGGAATGATGATATTCACTTGGTCACGGTGACTGGTCATGATTGTATAATTCAAATAATGCCGTGTGAGGTCACGTCCGCAAATAGCAATCATTGTCTTTGTGTTATCAAACATCCAACTGACAGATTTAGGTTCAGCTAGTAAGCCAGCATCTTGGACAAACCATAGCAGTTCGGTGTAATTACCTATGAGATTGACATCGCCTTTGCCAACTTGTTCTAAAAATGAGAGCGCATAATTCTTCGTTATGGGGTAGTGTTTGATGCCTTTGATAGTTGCTTGAATCAAATTAAGGCGTGAAACCCGCTTACTTTGTACTAGTGTTCGCATGAACTCGCGTTGTGTACGCAGTTCAGCGCGTTTCTCCTGTTTTGATAACTCATCCGCGTAGCCATTCATTTGGATCATGTTGATATGCTTGTCAGCGATTTCAAGATGAGCAACATACATGCGTTGAAATTCTTCAAAATCGAGTAACTTATCAGCCATCGTTCGCTCCTAGTCTGCTCATGATTCATCATACTCTGGTTTCTTATCAGATGTAGTGTTGTTCGTTTGGCGAATGGTCTGTATACTCCGCCACCGAATTACGGCTGTCGTAGCACCAGCCTCAACAAAACAAAGGACAATTTCATAATGGCTATAACTGAGAGAACACTCCGTACGATTGTGATTGTGAGTGTGCTGTACGTTGCGGCACAAATTTTCGCAGACATCACAAGCCTTCGCATTTTGCTACTCGCTGGTTTCAGCATTGATGGTGGCACGCTGATTTATCCGTTTACATTTACTTTGCGCGATATGGTGCATAAGGTCGCTGGCACGATGATTGCTCGTACGCTGATTTTCTTGGCGGCGGGGATTAATCTGCTGATGGCAGGTTTATTCTGGCTGGTATCGGTCTTACCTGCTGATATGACTGTTGGCGCACAAGCTGAATTTGGGGCGGTACTCGCGCCTGTTTTTCGGATTGTGGTTGCTTCGATTGTTGCAGAGGTCATCAGCGAGTTGATTGATACCGAAGTGTATAATTTGTGGGTCAAGCGTTTCCAAGACAAATTCCAATGGGGTCGCGTGCTGGCGAGTAATGCCGTGAGTGTGCCGATTGATAGTGCGCTATTCGTGTTGATTGCTTTCGCAGGCGACTTACCAGCAGAAGTCGTTTTCAGCATTTTTGTGGCGAATATCATCGTCAAAGGTGGCGTCACTCTGTTGTCGATTCCAGCTATTTACGCGGTGAAAGACCGTCATCTGGAGAATAGCAAAAACGCGACTGAGTGATATTTACCTCTCCCCTAAATCCCCTCTCCTCGCGCTTCGCTTGCGGAGAGGGGACTTCCAAACTACTGTGCTAAGGAATCGTAATATCTGTAAGCGGTAGGCGCTCGGCAGGATTTTGTGTGCTAGATGCTTGCCCGATGAGGCGTTCGCCTGTCGCGGGGTTATAGATGATGAGCGCGAGGGTGTAGTCGCCTGCTGGTAGGTCACTGATATTGAGGTTCACGCGCAGAGGCACAAAGCTATCGTATGGCAAGGGGATGTCTGTTTGGGCGACGGGTGCAGGGTTATCGCCCTCTAGCACATGTATCGCCAGCGAGTAGGTATCCGGCGGGAACGTTGACGCGAGTTCAAAACCAAGATTGAGCGTAAGGGTATCGTCTGTTAATTCTGTTGTGTAGCCTGTGAGTGCGATATTCTCCCATGTAATCACAGCATCATCCGTGTTACAGAAAGCAGTCGAACGACTGTAAAGTTCGAGGCTGAGTTCGTCGTTCATGACAGGTGTTTCGCACAAGATGAAATTTTGCTCTTCGGTGATATATGCCAGAAAATCAGTGTGTACCTCGTTGAGTCCGAAGGTGCGGTTTGCGCCATACCAGATACGCTCGGTATTGGTGATTTGCTCCCGCGCCCATTGGCGGGTAGGTTCGTTAAAGTCGTAGAGTGTCGAGGTCGTCATGGTTTGCATGGGCAGATACGACACTGAATACGCGAGGGTATCTTGGATGTACCATGCTTGCTGACTTGTACCGTTGTAGAACGCGAATAAATCCCCAGCCGTGCCCTCGTCTTTGATGATGCTAGTAATCGTGAGCATGCGGGGAGTCTCTGTGCCTTCGATGCTGTCGTTGGCTGTTGGGCTGTAATTGGCGCGGACAGCGTTGATGCTCCAGAGAGCGATGAGTGCGGAGAGAATCACGGGCGAGAGACGTTTGTTGCTCGTGCGCGTGGTCAATTGCTCTGCTAACCAGACCATGCCTGCTGCAATCCACACAGCATAGGCTGACCATAAGAAAATCGCGTAACGTAAGCGGGTTGGTTCGAGAATATCTAAAAATTCGTTGGAGATAATCAGGACAACCGTTGAGAGTATCGCTATGCTGACGATGGCACGTAAACGCGGGTTCGCCTCACGTATTGCCAACCATACCCCCGCGCTCATCAGCAACACAGCCACCCATTCCAAGCCGTTACTGATGAAATAGAGCAAGCTGGTCAGGACATCGGTGAGCGCCATCGGTGTTTTTTCGACATCGGCGGGGTCAAAGCGTGTGAAGCCCTCCGTGAATGCGGGGAATTGGGGCAAAAATAGGATTCCCATAGCGATGCCACAGACAGGGACAATCAGCCAATTTTTATTTTTGGGGACAGCCAACAGGTGATACATGCCGAGTCCTATCAGCAACATGGCGGCGTAATAATGCGCGTAGAGCAAGCCTGCCCCGCCGATAATGAAGGCTATCAGCCAAATACGATTGGTCGGTGTTTTGAGCAGGTGCAAATATGCCAATAGTGTGAGAGCTGCAAAAATTGTCACGAAGCTGAATGCGCGTAATTCATGGGCATAAAAGACCGTGAAACTAGAGAAACCGAATACTAGTGTGGCAATCCCGCCGACCCATGCTGATTTGCTGGTGAATACACCCAGCCGATACGTGAGCGCCATGCCTAGCAATGTGAACAACAGCGAAGACACCCGACTCGCAAATTCTGACCAGCCGACAACTTGTCCCCATGCCGCGACTGTCAGCGGATAGCCAATTGCCTGATAGGGGTCATCAGCTTGGATGGTCGCGTAAATTTCACCTAAGCTCAGGGGACCAAAGCCTGCCCCACCCGCATTACGCATCGTGAATACTTCGTCGTACCACAAGCCATCGACATCTAAACGTCCGCCGACAATAAATGTCAGTATCAGAAAGAGTGGCAGGATACATAGCCATGCGTGCTGAATGGCTTGCGGTGTCGGGTGTTTTTTGGCAGGGGTCATCGGTGTGTAAATCTCTGTGTCATTCACTCAAAAATCGGGATGGCATTGTAGCAAAGTTCGGCGCGTGTCCATAGAGATAGAACCATATCGTCGGTAGTGCGTTTATTATCGGTGAAGACGCCATGCAACTAAACTGTACTCAATGCCACGTCTATCAGTGAGAGAAAACACAATGTCAGATACCATCAGCATTAAAATAGACAATTTGCATAAGTTTTTCCGCGTTTATGACTATGAATACGACGATGAGCTAGGGGCGTACCTTGATGTGCAAAGAGGTATGGTATTGGAAATAGCACATTATTCATTTCATGCACTCGAACGTAAAGAGAATCTCTTCGCTATGCCACTAGATGAGGCTATCAGTACGCTCAAGAGGCTTGCGACGCAAAAGCATTCGGGTATCCAAGCAACTATGCTCGATGAGTGTATAACTGCCTTACATATCGAAACATATCCTGATCGTTATTTGACTGTGCCACATTTAGGCGTCGGGATGGCAGGTATCAAGTATGTGTCGAATTATGAGCTTGTACGTCGTTTTATGGGGTCTGCACGGAGCATGCACCCACATCTGAAACAGTTATTACGCAGTCGGCGCAACTATGGCGTGAACAAGTGGTTTGATAGCTTTGAAGACACACTCACATACTTTCCAGCGTCTTATGGAAAATGGGTTGCATTTAAGCAGAAACACTGGCAAAAGTTGGTTCGGGAATGGCTAGAAGGTCATGGATTCAGTGTCGTGTTTGCCTGAGTGGTCATAACCATCTCAAGGGTTGTTTGCGAAGGGTGCTGTAAGATAATGTCGCACACACACAGGATTCGGAGTAACACACACATTGAGCAATAAAATCCGGCGCGGGTATCGTGCTTACATGGCAAAGTTAGGGCAATTTTCACACAACGCACGCTGGATATTGCTGGTCAGTTTTTTGACGGGCTTGGCGCTCGGTGGCTGGCGGTTGCTATTTAATTTTTATGCCTTGAGTTTGGATGCCAGTTTTGATGAGTCATTTTTAGGCACCTTGCAGACCCTGCAATCACTGGCGGCGATTGTGATGGCGTTGCCGGCTGCTTATATTGCAGGGCGTTTTTCGCATAAGCCGTTGCTGGTTGGCGTGAGTGTGATGCTCAGTGGGGCGATGTTAGGGAGTGTGTTATTGCCAACCCGTGAATCGCTGATTGTGTTCAGAATGCTATTTGGGGTGGGTTTTGCGGCGCAACAGGTAATCGTCGCACCGTTTTTAATGGCGAATACGAGCGAGGAAGAACGGCAGTGGGTATTCAGCTTCAATCTTGGGCTGACGATGACTGCGACCTTTGTCGGCAATACCATCGGGGGCAGTTTGCCACTACTCTTTGCTAACCTGATGAGCATTGAGGCGACGAGTACGCTGGCATATCAATGGTCGATTGGGACGTTAGGCATCATTGCGTTGACAGGCATTATCCCCTTGTTGCTATTGCGACCATCCCCCAACGAAATTGAAGTGCACGAGACGCCTTGGCATCTCATCAAAGCATATGGCATGTTGTTATTGCCATTTTTGCTCCCGAATGTGTTGGTCGGACTAGGCGCAGGTTTGATGCAACCGTTCATGAATTTGTATTTCCGCAGTGTATACGGGCAGACGGATTTTGTAATTGGCTTATTGTTCGCTTTCGGGGGCTTTTCGATGGCTGTTGCGCAATTTGCCGCCCCGCCGATGGCAGACCGACTGGGTAAAATCAATGCAGTGATGCTTACGCAAGCATTGTCGATTCCCTTTTTACTCTTGCTAGGCATTGGGGCGTTTGTTGTGCCGAGTGGTTTGGGTGCTGTGCCGTTATGGTTCGGGATTGCCGCAGTTGCGTATAACGTCCGACTAGCACTGATGAACATGGGCAATCCGATTTACCAGACTTTTATGCTGGAAGGCGTGCCGGAAAAAGTGAGCGCGTTAGCTGTCTCATTGAGTAGTATCTCGTTTCAGTTCGGTTGGTTTGTGATGCCACAGGTCAGCGGATGGTTGCAGGTACGCTATGGTGAGATGGGCTTCGTGCCTATATTTTTCAGCGTTGCTGTGTTTTATGCGCTGGCTGTCGCTATGGAGTGGTATTTCTTCAAGTGGTATTTCTTCAAGCGGAAAATGACAGAGGCAGTTGTTAGTTGACAACATATATCTACAGTCTCAATTTGTGACCAGATAGACCACACCCTATAATAGATTTAGGTTTTCCATCAGCGAGAGTTCAATCCAGCTATGACAGAAGTCCGTCGTATTCCCAAGCCGAAGTCGCCCCAAGAATGGCGTGTACTGAAGAACCGTAAGTTGGCAACGTTTGCGCTCATTGTGATTTTGGTACTGCATGCGTTGCCGGGTCCGTATCTGCCAGAAGCCTTCCCTTTGTATCTTGTGTGGTGACGCTCAGTTGGTGGTGGTTTGGCGAGCGCGATGTATTTAATTATTTGCGACTGTCTGCTAATCCTCCGTTGGTCTATTTTATTGCCTTATTGATTGCACTATGGGGATTATGGCGCAGTATAGGTGCTATGCTGAGAACGATTTTGCAATCTGAACAGCAAGCTATTGTTCCATAAGGTAATATCTAACCTCAACTCTGGATAACGATTTGTGCGCCTATGAACATTCTAAATGAGCTACCCTAAGCTGGTCAGCCATCAGCTAGTCAGCCTATCAGCAGAAGCGATGGGTTCTTGCTGACAAACTGAAACGCTGAGATGCTTAAAAGCTATCGGTAAGACAGCTTCTGGCGTAGCGAGAAAGTACCGCTTGGGTTATCCATAACTGAGGTTATCTAATTCGTATAGGTAGATTCAACATGATTTTTGAGCGCAGTAGCGACTTGTTCAAAGCCATAGTGTACAGATTCTAGTACGGTAAGGCTGATGACAGGTGCAAGCAAACCGCCAAATTGCTCCCATGTTTGATAACGTGTTTTGTTATCACTTATGGGGATTAGAATTTGATACCGGATAGCACGTAATAAGAACGATTGATGAGCGAAGCCCCATGCTAATGTATGATGTGGTTCAACTATGTGTATTCGTTCTGTGAAGTCGCGTGCGGAATTTCCCATCTGTACTGTGAATTGGAATGTCTTGCCAACCTCACATTCTGGCATACGCACGTTGTAGGCGAAGGGATTCCACTCGTCATAAGCAGGGAAATGAGTGAGGGCTTGCCAGATAGCTTCGGGGGGCGCGTTGATGATGCTCTCTGCATAGGCGAGATGACGTGTGGTTGCGGGGTCGGGCATAGTGATGGTCATAGGGTCACTTTCCAAAAGAGGTTATGTGCAAATATTGAGAACTCTCATTGGTCTGTTTCGCAATTAAGGAGGGCTTGGTTTTTCCTGAGTTTTAGGCAACGGACGCCAAGACATGGCGTCCCTACATAGTTTCTACGAGTTAGAATGACTCAAAATTTGAGCATTATCTTAGTTATACCTGAGATTACTTAGCAAACTGCGCTGTCATTTAACCCACATCGTCCACGTTTTAGTCACTTACCGACGTAGATATTTCATAATCAATGCAGCCGCCACTAGCGCATGCAATGCCTGTGTAATGCTTAGTCCATCGTTGGTATGGTGGCGCTTGTGATTCACAAAGCGCACTGTCGTAAGGCTCATGAAAAATAAGCCCATTTGATATTGTCGGAAATTCGCTTGGATGGTGTTGCTACTCTGTGCATTGAAAACGGTCTTCCATGCCAACTCACGAATTTTGCATGTTGTCAGAAAGGCGCGTCGTAATTCATCGGCATGGATACTATCGGGTGGTTGGTATGCCTCGCGTAACTCATCAATCTCCATAAAATGTGATTGCTGTGCTAGAACTTGTTCCATCTCAAAGCGTTCGCGCAAGCTGGCATCTTTCATCAGTGTGAAGCGCACTACCGTTTCTAGCTGAATAAAATCGCGTAAGGCATGGTCTTTTGCTGTTCGTGCAAAATCAATCAGATGTACCTCACCATTCTGTTTGATGAGCATATTATTGGCGTTCAAATCGCCATGTGTAATGGTCGCCCGTGCGGGATATTTAAGCGTATTTAAGAATGCCTCGTCATGAAGCATGGTAAAGGGATTCTCTAGTTCTGGTTCTTTTGGTAGGTCTTTTAAGATGAGCTTATCCACGCCCCATAGACGATAGCCCTGTAATGCGGGTTGTTTCTGCATGTAGTCAACGACGGTGTAAAAACGTTCTGGTTGGCAATTTAGATAATCCATGTAATGCGCGGCGCTAATTTGCATATCTGACATATCCGCAAACCATGCTTCATAGACCTTGCCAAAGAGATATTCAAGAATTTCTTCAATATCATCCATTGGGACAAATTTGCTGGAATACATATCAACAAATGACCGCCCCCCTTCGACAAATTGGTAATTGATACTGCTCAACAGGGGTGTTTTCGCGCTATCTTGCGCACTTGGGCTGTGCGCTTTCACGGATTGATAAAAGCGTACATAGTCTTCATAGGCAAGATACTCGACCTCAATTTCTTTGTGATACCCGAGCTTGATAATATTGCCTTCTAAATAGCCATCCCGATGGGGTGTGACCATTGCCACTGCTGCCTTGCTCAAACCATCCCCGATTTTGCTCAGTGCTAATTTATCTAAGCGCCGCATTTTGATACTCCGGCGCAAGACATCCCCGATTTCATATGCTAGCCGTGTCTGAACAATGGCATAATGCTCATCGTCTTGCATATCAAAATCCAGCAACCATGTATCACGGTCATACAAGCGGGAGGAGGCTTTGGTCGAACTAATATGGTCAATCAAATTGCCAATCATACGCGAACTGAGTAAGTCTAAAACCTCTGGATTTTCGATTTCGACATCCACATTCATCATCAAGCCCTTGAAGTCGAGTTGCTTAGAAATCTGCAACCAGAACTTATAGGGGTAATAATTGTTGCGGTCATAATGAAGGACATTGTTGATAACTGCAAACGGCGCTTCTCCGTCACTCGTTTTGACAGCATCTGGCGCACATACGACGGCGACCATATAGCGTAACCACTGATATTGTCGCACTGTCCGCAAGACTGGGCTATCTAACGAATCCACAATGACGACATGGTAATAACAGGTTTTGAGCAGTTTTGATGCCAACTCGTTATCGTCTACTTTGCTGATAGCGAAATTGTGCGTCTTTAGTAGCGTGGCATATTCGTTTTGCCACAAGGGATGCGGTTCTACAACCAAAGCGCGTAAGGGAGCGAAAATCGGTGGTAATAGAGATTTCAGCGTTTCTGGGGTGCGCGTGTATTCCATCGGATTTACCTATAAAATAGTCTTGTTAATTGACAGGGAGTGTGGATGTACTATAACCATAACGAAACTTAAATATAACGCAACTCAGCGCAAAAAGCTGTTGGATTTCACATCATTTGTATTGAAGGGATTTCTTCACTCTATTGTTGTGGAATCGTAGAAATTTCTTAAATTGTAGGAACCTGTCCGAGGGGGCGCAAACACAGCAACACCTCTACGAAATTTCATTTGTTTTCCAGACTCTACATGTATCCGGCGCACACTATGACATTACATGGGACTGATTCGCACAATCTCACTTAAATCTGAGGTTACAATTTGCTATCATTAGCAAATATTACTTTGACTTTAACGTATTAGCTGTCGTAGTTGGCGACAATGCGAATTTTTACCCGCAACTTACAATAGTAACGATGATGATTAACCCTCACCTGAAAGAAAGCACATGGCAAGCCAAATAGAGCGCCAGACCCAAACCCCTGATTACAATAATAAACGTCCACTCAATATCGGCGCTGTCGAAGCTGACCTCGCTGATTTTACGGATGCAGACCGTGAAGCACACGATGAAACCCTCCTCGATATCACGATACCTGAGCTACAAGCAAAATTTGCAGATGGCACACTCACTAGCGAGACACTCGTCAAATATTATCTGCGTCGTATCCTGACTTTTGATGTTGATGGTTACAGTAGTGTGATTGAACTGAACCCTGATGCCTTAGAAATAGCACGTCAATGTGATATTGAGCGTGATACTGCTTCATCTGAGCAAGGGAGTATGTATGGGATTCCTGTTCTACTCAAAGATAATATCGCTACAGGCGACAAGATGCACAACACAGCCGGCGCGGTTGCAATGGCAGATAGCCATGCTGATAGAGATAGCTTCTTAGCACAAAAATTACGCGAGGCAGGCGCAATTATTCTTGGCAAATGTAATCTCAGCGAGTGGGCAAATTTCATGAGCTTTGACTCTGCGAATGGCTTTTCTGTGCTGGGCGGGCAAACACGCAATGCGTTTGGGATGTATGATGTCGGCGGGTCAAGTTCGGGTAGTGGTTCGTCAGTATCGGCAAATTTTGCGACAGTGACCATTGGCACAGAGACAGCCGGTTCGCTGGTATCGCCTGCTTCTCAAAATGGTGTTTGCACGCTCAAACCGAGCTTGGGCTTACTCAGTCGTGACCGTATTATCCCGATTAGTGCGGATCAAGATACGGCTGGACCTATGACACGCACCATGACTGACCTCGCGCACTTTTTGAATGTACTGGTAGGTGTCGATGCACATGACGCGCAAACCGAAAAAGCATCCCCCCTTGCAGAGACCGATTTCACTAGCTACCTAGACACAGATGCCCTTAAAGGCGCACGGATCGCTGTCGTCGCTCGTGAACAAGATTACAAAAAAGGTGATGGCGCATTTTTGGACGCGGCGGCAGGTAAGCTCATGACACTCGGGGCAACTATCGTGCGTGTGCCACCGTTGCAGATGTCTATGAATTTCTGGAATCTCTATTACCCGATGCATGCTGGCGTAAATGCCTACTTGAAGGCAATTGGTGATGAGCGCACATTATCAGATATTGTCGCCTATAACGAAGCTGACCTCGCCAACCGTGCGCCGTTCAGACAAGGGCTTTTGCATCTATCAAGCATCGTACCGCTGGATGCTGTCACATTGAAAGCATACGAGCGTATTCAATATCACAATAAGTCTGCGGCGCGTCATGCGATGGAGAGCATCATCCGCGATCATAAGGTGAGCGCAATTGTGGACATCAACAATTATGCGACCTATGCCTATGCCGTCACAGGTAATCCAGCCGTCAGTGTGCCAACGGGCTTCCGTGATGATGGCGAGCCTGTCAGCATTACTTTCTTCGGCACGTATCTACAAGACCCTCTGCTGATTGCTTATGGCTATGCCTATGAACAAGCTACCCGCATCCGTAAAGCGCCTAAGCTCGTCCTGCCTTCCGAAAGAAAGTCAGAGCAGTAACCCACATGAATAAGGACGCCTTTTGTTGGTGTCCTTACGGCAATATGTATTTTGGGATGTGTTGAATATCAGAAATTATTCTTCGAGCGTAACTTAAGGCTTCACCTGCTAAATCATCATGAAACATTTGTGCATTTCGGGCGCAGACACAGCAACACCCCTACGAAAAGATTCATCAGACAAGACACCTAGTTGTAGTACGCCCGTGCGAGCGCTTGTTGATTTTCAGGTTCAGTCACGTTGGAGGATGTATTCAGCAAGTTTGAGTACACCTACTATGATTAGTAATGGCAAGACAACAGGCAAAACCAAGTCGGTCAAGATGACGAGTAGTTGATTCGGCGGAACGGGTCCTTCGGGTGTATCGAAGCCACGCACGGCTGGTAGTTGACTGAGCAAGTTAATCAGCATGAAATAGAAGCTACCTACGACTAGCGCCGCAGCAATGGAGCGTCCGCGTCCAGGAACGACAATGCCAATGAAAACTGATACAACACCAATCATGATAGGTTCGAGGATGACACGCACTAAGATGACGACCATGCCTATAATTGCCATCAGTGGCGAGATAACACCACCATCACCCCAGACAGCGGTGAAGAAGGCATAGTACATCGGTACAGAGAAGACGACAGCCAATTGCGCAATCATCACGAGGTCGTCCATGCGTTTCCAAATTGCCGCCGCAACCTTCCCTAAGACAATTTGTGGTAAGGTCATGGGGCTTGCTTGTAATAGTTCAAAGGTATCGTTCGCAAATTCTTGTTGCATAGAGCGCGAGGCATCTGTCGCAACGGTGACGAGGACGTGTCCGTAGAACACCAAGGCTACTGGAATAATCATCACCGATGCTAAGAAGGTAATCATGGTGATGCTGAGTATAGGCGGAATCAGGATACCTATGCCCATGAACACGACCCAAACAGCCATCATCCAGATAAATGGTTCAACTTCAGGCGGAACGGTACGCCAGTATAGCCCTAAATGACGACGAACAATCGGATTGGTGCTACGCGCCCAATACGGTAAGCGTGCTTGTGCATCACGGTATTCGTGCAACCGTGCTTCGGGCATGGCTGTTTTGGGTGCAGAAGGCGATGTAACTGCCATAGGTAGGTTTCCTGTCCAGTTGATGTGCAGAAATGGTGTGTTGTGTGCTTTCGTGGATGGGATAGTTCATGCCCAGTCCGAATATTGAGTATACGTTATGCTGTCATTATACAGGTCGGCAGGAGAGAACTTCAAGCAAGGTCTGCTATCTTGACAAGAATCTAATAAGATAATTATCAGTTACGAGGTTTTCACAGCGGGTTTGCTAGCGCGAAAGTGGTCATAATTGGCTATAAGTGGTCATAGAGATAAGCAGTCCATTTGACGAAGATGGTGTGCATACCAAGCTCATATTCACAAGCAGAGAAAGCATATTAAATGGCACGCGATTACCTCAACGATGATAAAACCCGTGTCCGCAGAGAAGACCGTGCGGTAACGGAAGACACATGGATACGTCAATTTCTACACGCAGCCGACATCGGCACGTTGGCGACAGTTCATGATGGACAACCGTTCGTAAATCAGAATTTGTATGTTTACGACGAGACACGCCACGCAATTTATATTCATACGGCACGCAAAGGGCGCACCCGTGCAAATATCGAAGAACGCGAGCAAGTGTGTTTTTCGGTGATGGAGATGGGGCGGATGCTCCCTGCGCCAGAAGCCCTAGAATTTAGCGTGGAGTATGCAGGGGTGGTCGTGTTTGGCACATCCGAAATTATCGAAGACGAAGCTGAAGCTACCGATGCACTCCAGCAATTGCTTGACAAATATGCGCCCCATCTGCAACCAGAGCGTGATTATCGTCCGCCTGTGCCAGAAGAACTCAAGCGCACCTCTGTCTTTCGTGTGAACATCGAGGCATGGACAGCCAAGAAAAAAGAAGTTGAGGCACACGACGGCGCATTCTGGTATCCGCAAGCACCGATACTGACCTCGTTGCGTCAGCGAACAGTGTGGCAAGGGGAACTAGCTGGGATTGCCATTGCCTCAGATGGCGATAGTGAGATTACGCTCGTTGAGCAAGCCGAACTCGATAAAAAAAGCATCATCGGGGATAGGTATCGTGATGGGACAGGCACATGGAGCGATTGGCACGATGATAGTGGCAAAGCATTAACGCTCATCGCCCAAGAAGATTTAGACGCCATCGCGCATGAAACAGGTATTACCATCACACACGGAGATACCCGCCGTAATTTGCTAACTGTTGGTGTGCCATTGAATCACCTGATTGGGAAACGCTTTGCTATCGGCGAAGTCATTTTAGAAGGTGTGCGCCTGTGTGAACCATGCAAAATATTAGGCGAGCGCACCGCAGGCGGGCAAAAGCTCGTCTCTGCGATGGCACATCGTGGGGGCTTACGTTGTGAAATTATGCAAGGTGGTGTCATTCGTGCGGGGGATAAGGTGCATCCTACGAACTAGGCATTAGCAAAACGCATAATAGCGAATGAAAAGCCAATTTCAATTGTACCCCCTGCAATCGCCGCTAACGCAACAGGTTCATTGAAAATTAGGGTTACTATGCCAAGGGCTAAGAGTGTGCCACCGAGCATCCAGAAAATAGATGTTCCGTAGAGCGTACGGAATACTAGGTAACGTCCGCCGATTATCATCAGCATGATTGGGAAAAACCAATCCGGTTGAACTTGAAACACAGTGAACGAGATAAACAAGCCAATGAATAGAAGGACGGTGCTTTCCAGTGCGAGCATTGCTAGTGGATTGCCTTCACTGTGTCCACCGTCCCGAACCACTGCTTTTGCAATTAGATTGCCCCCTGGATAGATAAACATCCCACCCAAGAATAAAGCGTATAAACCAGCTAGAGGCGTTACTGCCCAAGTAATACCCCCAGCAATTATCCAAGCAATGCCTGACACTAAGACGCCAGCCGCCCCGCCCCAATACCCTTGACGCATGTCAGCTTGTGCTTCTACGAGTGTCATCATGTTTTTTTCTGCTTTATCAGTCATCCTAACCTAACCTTATCGCTCTTTGCAAATTATTACAGTATAGATTACACGATAACACTCGGGATTTGGATAGTTGATTCATGCTGCTGACAACACTTGATTTTACACAGCTAATGCTAGTTACTCGTCTACTTCATAGACGCGGATGTAGTCAATATCAAGTACCCCATTACTGACGAAAACGCCTAAGAAATTATTACCGACATAGCTGGCGTCGTCTGTGCTAACCACTTCCTCGCCATCGACAAAGACCGTTATTTCATCGCCATCAACCGTGATACGCAGGTCTATCCATGTATCGCGTGGCGTTTCGTAAAATTCGATAGCCAACGAGGTTTCAGAGGTATCAAATATCACATCACTGATACGCACATCTTGGCGATTGAAAGCGACACTCACGAATTGTTCTGCTTCTTCGCCGGATGCGACATCAATTTCTACAGCCGTGAATGGTGATTGTGCTAGGCGCACACGCATTTGGAGTTCGTAAGCATCTGGTACACTCTCTAACGTGAAGAGATATGGTAGTACGTCTACGGGGTCGGCTTCGAGTTGGAGATATGCTGTACCGTCCATATCGACCAAGATATAGTCTTCGAGCGCGACTTCTTCACCACTTTCTTCAAGCGTGAGTATAAGGTCATCCCCAGCGTCGTTGCGGTCAAATTCTTCTGCAAAAATCAGTCCTTCCGTTGAGGGCGCGTCGGTTGCATCAGATTCACTAGCATCGGTATCATCTTCGCTGTCATCGTCGTCGGGTTCTTCCGGCAACACCAGCGAGTTCATCACGATGTCGAGATAGTCATCTTCCATGCCATCGGTAGTAATGACGCCTATCAGCAAATCATAGCTCAGGTCTTCGGTAATCAAGATATAGCCGAAACGACTCGCTCCATCTTCATCTTCAAAATTAGGGACTTCTACTTCGTAAACAGTGAAGGTCGCGCCGGCATAGTCAGCCGTTCTACTATCGTCTTCGATGGTTATATTCTCGCTAATCTCATCCAGTATGCTTTGTCCTTCGCCTGATTCAGCCACGATGACCGTCACGCCAGCAGATTGATCAGGCATGGTAATATCGACGGATGCACTAATATCATCAGCGTATTCGTTTGTGTCTGTCCAAGCAGCCGGATACTCAAAGCTGATACCGTTTTCTTTGTCTTCGTAGGTGGTGGTTTCCGTCTGTGTTTTATCGCTATCAGCTTCTGGCAATTCAAGTGTACTGGTGATGAGTTCGAGATAATCATCTTCCATGCCATCGTTTGCCAGCACAGCAATCAGCAAGTCGTAGCTCAAGTCTTGAGTGAACAGTACATAGCCTACCCCATCGTTAAAATCAGGGGTTTCAATGTCATACACAGTGAACGTCACCCCTGCGTAATCCGCTGTGTCTGTATCGTCTGCTACGGTTATACTCTCTCGCAATTGTGCAATTACTAGCTGCCCCTCACCTGCATCGGCGACAATCACACTCATGCCTGCGGACTCATCCGGTGCGAAGGTATCAACAAATTCGGCTGAGCCTTCTTCGTATTCGCTTATCTCTGTCCAAGCCTCTGGATATTCAAACGTGATGCCGTTTTCGTCGTCTTCGTAAGTGGTGGTGTCGATGTCTTCTTGAGCGATGCTGATGGATGCGCCTATCATCAGCAAGCAAAGTATCGCAATAGTGGTGCGCGTCAACATAGTATTTGTACGTGTGATAGCCCGCATAAAGAACAGTATCTCTTTCAATATGTACCGTGTAGTAAGGTTGCAAACATCAATAGTATAGATGAGAAAAAGAAAGGGTGCTTGCTCAGCACCCTAAATAAGCCTATTTTTTATGGCTTTTTACTGTTCGTCTTGCGGGATGGTGCGAGGTGCAGAGGGTTCGTAATCTACAACCTCGTAGAAGATGCTCTCAGCCGTAATCGTTGTGCCATCAGCGCGGATAGCTTCTGCACGTAGGTTGTATGCGCCGACCTCAAGTTGCCACCATAAATCGAAAGGTGATTCGGTACTTGTGCCGACGAGTTCATCATTCAGATAGTAGGTGACGCTGGTTGTATCGAGGGGTGTCGATACCGTGAAGCGCAGGCGTTGTGTCTCTATAGGGACAACAGGCGAAATCTCAAACGATGTATAGGGATCGGGCGATAGCAAGCGGATGGTTTCTGGCGCGTTGGCATCGCCTGCAAGGGGTGCATTCGGAGGCGGTAAAGGAATCCCATTGAACAATGCCCAATCGCGTGCTTCTTGCGGTAGCACGACATACGTTTCATTGATGATAGCCGATGGGGGCGTGTTTTCGTCTGCCAGTAAACCTGTCCGTTGGTCGATAGCGAAAGTTTGGTAGGTCGTATCAAATTCAGTTGGTTCTGTGCCTTCGATGAACCATTCTAAGCGCCTCAGCGGACAATTATCACGCGGAATCAGCCCACTAATCGTACAGACTTCGGCACGTATTAAACCTTCTGGTTGGGTAAATTCGAGTTCCGGTTGTCCAGTCAGCACACGGCGCATGAATTGGTTGTAGATAGGACCTGCCCCACTGACACCCGTCACTTCGACCATCGGTGTATTATCCGCATTGCCGACCCACACACCCACGACGAGGTTCGGTGTGTAACCCATGACCCAATTATCACGAAAGTCTGTTGTTGTACCTGTTTTGGCGGCGGCTGGGCGTCCGATTTGGAGCGCACTATTTGTCCCAAAGCTCGGAATGCGGGCTTGGTTATCGCTCAGTATATCGGTGATGAGCCATGCGACACGTTCATCAAGCACACGATTTTGCAAAGACTGCTCTTGCCATTCATAGAGCGTATCGCCAGCGCGGGTGGTCACGGAGAGTAAATAACTTGGTTCGAGATAGTATCCGCCGTTTGGGAAAATGCTGTATGCTTGCGCGAGGTCAATCAAGCGCACTTCGCCACCCCCCAAGGTAACGGCTAAATCGAGATTAGGCGCGGATGCCAGCGAATCCAAGCCTGCATCGGCTACAAATTCGATGAAAGGTTCAACGCCGACATAATCCAGCGCGACCACTGCCGGAATATTATAGCTACTGCCAAGTGCCTCACGGATAGAGACAGGTCCATGTTCGACCAGCGCAAAATTACCTGGTGTGTAACTCTGCAACTGTGACGTGACAAAGGGCGTTTCAATGTCCAGTAGCACAGTTGCAGGTGTATAGGGTTGCGGATGTTCGGGATTCATTGCCAGCGCAAAGGTAAAGGGCTTAAGCGTCGAACCAGGTTGGCGCAGAGCAAGTGTAGCATTCACTGCTCCGTCGATAGATTCGTCAAAGTAATCGGGGCTACCGAGCATCGTCAGCACTTGTCCAGTGAAGGGGTCGATGGCAACGAGGGCGGCGTTATTCGCATTGGCAGGTTGCTGGTCATCGTCACTATTGAGCAAGCCAATCTGATAGCTGACAATCTCTTCGGCTGTTTGTTGCCAGCCTAAATCAAGCGTGGTGACGACATCTAAGCCATCGTTATAGAGGGCTTCGGGATAATCACGCTGGAGTTGTTGCCAGACTGTCATCACGAAGTGCGGTGCTTGAATTGGAAAGCGCGTACTACCAAATTGCAGGTCATCGTTACTGGCTGTCGTCGCTTCTACGTCGGTGAGATAGCCCCGTTGCACCATCAAATCGAGCGCCACAGATTGGCGTGCGGCGGCGCGTTCAAAGTTAGTCAGGGGATCATGTAAAACAGGATTTTGGACAATGCCTGCCAGCAAAGCACATTCAGCCGTCGATAGCTCAAGTGCCGATTTGTTGAAGTAGGTCTGTGCGGCGGCTTCGATACCGTAAGCAAGATTGCCAAAATACACTTGGTTCAAGTACAGTTCGAGGACGTGTTCTTTGCTATAGCGATTTTGTAGCTGAATCGCCAACACCATCTCGCGTAATTTACGACGCACGGTGCGTTCGGCACGTTCGTCTAAATCGAGCAGGAGCAAGCGGGCTGTTTGTTGGGTGATGGTACTGCCGCCTGCGATGATTGTCCCACCGGAGATATTAATCCATGCGGCACGAGCAATACCAACGGGGTCAACACCGGGATGCGACCAGTAATTGGCATCTTCGGTAGCGATGACTGCCTCTACACAGACATCAGGGATTTCGTCTAGAGCGATGACGCGATTGCGTCCCTGCTCTGGTGGCAAAATCTCGTAGAGCAATGCCCCGTGTCTATCGTAGATGCGTGTGCTGGGCAAAGCCAGTCCGGCATCTATATCATCAAGCGAGGGCAAGCCATGAAAAATATAGGCGTAGATAGCTATACAAAAGGCGATAGCCAGCGTGCCAATTATGAGAACAATGTTTTTGAGATTACGTTTTAAGAAGCTCATACCTGTATTGTAGGATGGGATGCGTATTTGTGCCTGACGCAAAAAGGGTGATTAAGCTACGCTAATCTATCGCTTTCGGCATAGCGAGGGTGTTATCTATGCTTTGTAGGAAGGCATAGGCTGTAGTGAGGTCGTCTACATACCGAAAGCGTGTTGCGGCTATGATTTTCGAGCTAAGTTGCCCTAGAAAGCGCACCAACTTACTTTCGCCATAGATGACACGCCAACCCAAATTAGGATGCTTAGGGAACTGCACTGTCGCCGCCAGCACGCGCACATCGGTTGGAAAGGTAGCGAGTGTTGTGTTATCGAAGATAATATGCAGTGGTTTATCACAAGCATCAAGATAAGCTGTGAGTGTATTATCCATTGCATGTACTTCTGCAAGCGACATTTTCGCGCCGACATCCACCCAAAGAACACGGTTTGGTATTTCCCAGCGATAGATAATGCTCATAAAATTTTTGCCCCCATTATATGCCTTCATAATGCACTGGTATTTTGGCATATGTAGCATGATAATACAAAATGTTCGATTTACAGACTAAGGTGATTGCACCAAGCTGAAATGACATACAAAAAAGTCTTTGAACCACAGAGACGCAGAGGACACAGAGAAAAACTTCATATGAAAACACGAATTTTGCAAAAAATGTATCTTTCAAAAACGAGATATTGTACAAAATATGAATGTTTTTGTTGCATTTTTTCGTGTTCTTTGTGCCTTCATGATGACAAAATTTTAATGCGATTGTCCTAATTTACAGACCCATCAAGTAGAGCGCATTGTATGGTCATATTGCTGTAATAAACGCACTGCCTCGTCGAGTGTATCCACCGTATGGGGCATTGATGTCGTCAATAATTTGCAGGTCAAGCGACGCATAAAAGCAACCAGCCGCGTCGAGCGCAAACATACACATAAGCCCAGGTTTGGATGCGTCAGATACACACTCGCACGGGTCAGCGTGCTAACATCGGTGCCGAATCCTGATACGTTGATGTCGTTGTAAATTATATGGAGGGGTGCGTTGACTGTATCGAGTGTATGCAATACGGTTTCGTTTATGTGCAGTAGCGTCTCTAAGTCAATGATGCCGGATGTATCAATGAGTAACACACGCTCATTCAGAATGCGCAGTATGATGGTAGATTTTGTATGCACGACGTCCCACCTCCTTATAGACTAGTATAGGGTCAGGTAGTATTAGTGCCGAAGATAAATATATTTTTTATTACGTTTTGTCGTCTGAGACCTTGCTTGTCGTAAATATTTTTGACACGCCGGCTACAAAATCTTGCTTGCCACCCTGCGCCGGATGCCGTACTTTGAGACAATTAATGCCGACGCTCATCATGGTTTCTTCTGCGACATTGCCGACAGCAACGATGACTTCTGGTTTGAAGTAATCTACAACATCGTGCAAATAGCGTGAACCGAGTGTCGTTTCGGGTTTACGCGGACGCCGATTGCTACGCGGTTTGTTCGCTTTGCAGGGATGAAAAGGAAAGGTATTCCATATAAGGGGCAATACTTTGAGGTCAGCGAGGGTTTGCCAGACGATGGTCGCGCTCTGTTCGCCATGTACATTTTCAAAGCCTGTATCCGATACGTTTTGAAAGCCTTGCGCCTCGCCAAATATGTCGAGTTCAGGAACACCCTCTAACATCACCTTACGGCTAGTAACAGGCAAACCTGTCAGACGACAGCCACGATAGCCCGGCGCTTCCATCACCAGTAAATAAGTGGGTTGGCGTTCACGCATGATATTGAGATAACGGCGTAAGTTAGCACGCCGAATATCATTATTACTATCTCCGATAGTGTATTGGTTGAATACATCGTCATGTGGGAAGGCTTCGTGCGCGAGGTCGTGAATTAAATCATCTATGAAGGGCGCGTAGCGTGTCATGAAAGTCCTTTGTTTGCGGTTTATACTTTCACTATAGCAGTCTGCGCCAAAATGTATATGAAGACGCACATATAATAGGCAAAAGCTCATCCGCAACTATATGTATACTTATATAAAATCACTTGTCTTCACATATGTTGGATGATACAAAATGTTTCAATACATTAAAATGCGCCGTATCTTTGTTGTTCACACAAAAAGGTGATGATACAATGCTCTTGTACTCAGCATGTTTAAGTGACGGACTTTATGGCGAACGATACAGATAAGCAACCTGCAACCCCAGATTCTGATGACGCGAATAGCACACGCGATGCTGCGAATAATTTGAACAGTGCGGCGCAAGAAGCGATGCGCATGTTCCGCGAAGCGCAAGAAAAGGCTTCGCAAGCAGATGATAATACTGAAACAATTGCTGACCGCAGTGCGCTCAAGGAGACGGGTGCATTGGATGCTGAGGCGGCTGGCTTGAATGGTGAAGGCAGTACGACTAACGATTTACAGCAAGAAGCCTTCAAAGCTATGCAGAAAGCCGCGGAAGAAAAACGCGCTATAAAAGAAGCTCAACGCAGTGCGAATGTCGATGATGAGCGTGCGCATTTCCCAGAGGGCATGTCCATTCGCCTTGAATCCTCAGAGGGTAAGCCGATTGTTTTGCGCGTGGTAAATGAGTTAATTGTCGGACGTGCTGATGATGTTACGGAATACACCCCTGATATTGATTTAACTCCCCACGGCGCCTATCGACTAGGATTAAGTCGGCGTCATGCTGTGATTTTACGCGACGATACGAATCCTCATATTCTGGTAAAAGACCTCAATAGCCGTAATGGTACGTTCGTGAACGGTACGATTGTGCCAGGTGGTAAAACGCAAGTCTTACGCGATGGCGACGAAGTACGCTTTGGTAATTTGGTGATGCAGTTGTCATTTGAGGCAGGCGAGTAGGCTGCTAGTTAGTTTTTAGTCGTCAGTCATCAGTTATCACAGCATCCTTGCATAAGGATAATTTTGCAGTTTGTGTTGCAAGGTATTCGCGCTTAACAAAAGTACACGATTTTTTTGTTGTGTTATCCCACCACACTAGACCATCACGAACACAAAAAAAGCACCTGCTCTAGCAGATGCTTCTGATGTTCGTATGTATGACGCAAAACAAATACCTATAGCTATCCACCGAGAATGCGTTCGATTTCGGTGGCGGCTTGTTTGGTGGCGTAGAGTACCCGTCCCATATGGGCGGTCTTTTCTACGAGAACGGCGACGGATGCGCGTCCGGCTGGGTATACAACCATCGTGCCTTCTTCAGCTTCCATCAGCAAACGTTCTAAATCCCCTTGTGCCAAGCGCCCGAGCGTTTTTTCTGCCAGACCGATGAGCGTCGCAGACATGGCTGCTACTTGTGGGCTACTGGTAGGGTTATTATGTGGGTTTTCTTCATCTTCGGTGGGGTATGCAGCTACTAGCAAACCGTCGTTATTAACGATAACGGTTGCCTTGACCCCCGCCACGACACCGTGAAGGGTTTTGAGTTCGTCTTCGAGTGCTTCACTGCGAAATTGCTGGGTCATTCGATCCTCTCTATCGCGCTGCATGGGTCGATGATTGTTCTAAAGTGTGGTATGCGTGCCGACCACCCACATATACCAGCCTCTTGATAATAGCATGTTTTCGTTTTTTGTGCAGTTGCTTCAAAAACGTGATTACTTATTTATCGTCTAATACGCCGAGTTGAACGGCTGTATCCCAATCAACGGTGCCTTGATTATCTTCTTCAGGCAGGTTTTCGAGAGCTTCGAGGCTGAACAAGTCGTCGGCAGCGGCATCATCAAAGTCGCCGCCAAAGAGTGCGGCTGGGTCGAAGTCATCATCGCTGATAGCTTCCATTTGTGGCACGTTACGCTGTGGTGCGGCAGGTGCTTCACTTTCTTTCGCTTCCTCAGATGATGACCCACCGAGGTCAGCACGCGCCAATTCTGGTTTTTCAATCTCTTGTGTCGATGTAACAGCAGCTTTGGTGCGCTCTGATTTACGACGGACTTCTTTCGCTTCTGTTTCGGGGGCGACGCGCTGTACCAAGAAGGCGGCAGGACCGATGACGGCAATCAGATTTTCAGCGTGGATACCCCCATAACGCTTGACTGTACCAATTTGGCTTGCGCCCTCTTTGCCATCAAAGACGAGCGTCAGGAAATGGTGCAGACCAACTGATAGCACGTACACATCATAATCTGAGCCATCGAAGAATTGGAGTGTTTGCAAGTTACCACCGATGACATCGCGCATGTTGATGTTCATTTGCGCAGTGCTACCGATGAGACGTGCAATGTACTCATAATCGACATCGCCCATGGTGGTACGTCCAACGACAATGTCACCATCGCGGGTTGCAAGCATGGCTGCAATCGGGTTGATGTCGAACATGACGCCTTGCATCACTTCGTCGGCTTTGTCTGCATTGACGGTGGGTACAGGACCTAGCTCTACAGCCTCACTTACAAGCTCTGTCGTGCTGGCATTGACTGCCGCAAAAATATCACCCCCATCGAGGGATGCTTGTAGTACATTGATGAGTTGCGGAATATTGAACGGACGTTTGAGGTAGACGAAAGGTGACTGTTCGAGCATTTCGTCATCGAGTTCGGTATCTTCGTAGTCACCCATGAGCATAATATCAACATTCTCGTTGATTTGCTTGAGCTTTGCGGCGAGTTCCCATCCTTGCGTGCCAGATAGATTCCATGCAGCAATAACGAGGTCGATGCCCCCACGTTGGAGTTCTTCGACTGCTTCTTGTGGTCCTGGAACGTCAATTTGAACAACGAGACGATCCATGAGATCGAAAGCTGCCCGAATTTGTTGCGGTATGCTCCCGGTGGGGTCTACTGTGATGATGCGTGGCAGAGAAGCCATAATTTATTTTCCCGTGTTTCGCCTGATTTTTACGTTAAGATTTTGCAATGTGTTTCACAATCGCTAGTATAGCGCAGACACAACCTGCCTGCATGGTAAAATTGTGTCATCTTTGAACAAATTTACAATGGGCGAATGGTATTATTACGATTGTTATTAACGCATGCTTTGCCTGTGCTAGTATCATGGTAGCGTAAAGTTTGCCTCTGATGCAAAAAGATTTTAGAAATTTTATCTTTTCTTTTCAGAACATATATTCTATTATCTGTTAATATGGACACATAATTACAGATAGGAATGATTCCCCATGAGCATCAAAGGCGTCTACCAAATAACCTTGTTCATTAAAGATATGTCGGTCATGGTCGCTTTTTACCGTGACATCATGAAATTGGTGGTAAATTCACCTCAAGATGATTATAGCGACGTGAATTGGGTGACGTTGCAAGCAGGCAATATCACGCTTGCTTTGCATGCTGGGCGCAAAGATAATGTTGCGCGTGACCATACGCCTCAAATTTGTTTTTTGGTTGATGATGTGGAAGAAGAGCGTCAACGTTTGATAGAAGCAGGTATACATGTTGACCCTATCACCGAGGTTTCGCCTCAAGTGCGTTTTGCGCTGGCACGCGACCCCGAAGGTAATCTTTTCTCGATTGATTACAACGCGCATGTAAGCACCGAATAGCTAACTATTACAGATAATAACTTGCATGAATACCTGATTGAGTCTATGATGCGCGAGAAAAGACAGTTGCTAAATAACGGCTAGGCTACGCTCACCTGACGCGCCTCGCCTGCCGATGTAGGATTATGTTAAACTACAACCATGACTAATTCATCTCGTACTCATCACACAACTTTATGGATTGTAATCTGGCTGGCATTCGTGTTGATTGCTTGTAATTTAGGCGCTGCACCTGCCGCCCAGCCACCAACACTCGCACCTCGCTTCACGGCGACACCTTTCCCAACCTTGGGATTCGGTGGCAATACAGGCAATCAAGTGTTAGAGGTCGCACCAGAAGGTATCGGCACGCCATCAGCTCCCAACATTGATGTCGAACTCTATAATCTGACCGAACAAGTGGATATCGAACGCTTGCGGACACACGTACAAACGCTGGAGAGCTTCACGACACGGCATGTCAATTCGTCACAATCCAGCAACACCTATGGCATCGGTGCCGCACGCACATATATTTATGACCAATTCGCCGAAATTGAAGCACAATCTCAAGGGCGCTTTGTTGCGTCTACCCTTGCCTTTGATATGACTTACTCCGGTGTGCCAACGCGCCAAGAGAACATCATCGGCGTGCTGAATGGCACAGAGGTCGGCGCAGGATTCATCATCGTTGGCGCACACTACGATAGTATCAACACAAATTTTGAAGATTCGACTGGGTTTGCACCAGGCGCGAACGACAATGGCTCAGGCGTGGCTGGCTTAATCGAAATTGCCCGTGTAATGAGTTCACGACAGTATCGCAATAGCATCATTTTCGTGGCATTCAGCGCGGAAGAAGTCGGCGCGGTTGGTAGCGAAGCCTTTGTTAATTGGGCGCAGGGGCGTGGTTTGGATGTTGCGGGCATGGTCAATATCGACTCGATTGGTAATTCTAACAATCGTGAGGGTGTGGTCAACGAATCGCTACGTATTTTCTCTTGTCAAGAAGAAGACATCTGTAACGACAACGGCTTATCGCGTCATATGGCACGCAGTATGGAATTTCTCGCTTTTGCACATAGCGCGGTCTTGCCGATGCGTGTAGAGCGTAGTGCTGACCGTGACGGGCGTTTTGGCGACCATTTTTCATTTTCCAACGCGGGGTATCCGGCAATACGTATCATCAATACGCTGGAAGAATTTGGTAATGGCTCGACACTCGATGTCGCCAGTGCGGTTGAGTATCCATTTTTGCGCAAATCCACGCAGTCTATTTTGCTGATGATTGTCACGCTGGCAGATAGTCCGCCCCCTCCGCGTAATATCACCTTACGCACGAATGCCAATGGTGAGCCAATGTTGCTCTGGGAGAGTGTCCCTGAAGCCAGTGCGTACATGATTGCTCTGCGCACACCTGGTTCGCCTTTGTATGATGCACAGGTCGAATGGTCAAACCAGACAACAATGACATGGGAGGCACTGACGGATGGCACTTATGAGGCGCTTGCTATCGGCACGATTGGCGACAATGGCTTGATTGGGCGTCTATCGCCGGAGTATGTGTTGCGGTAGATAGCTAACCTCGGTCAGCTAACAGCCATTGTGATTAATATGTAAAAATTATGCAGGGGCAACACCTTTTTCGTTGCCCTCTTCATAATTTTTATGCAGTAGCTTCATTCTTGATTATGTCTTCCAGCAAATCACGAAACCATACTTCATTTGTCCACGTTTTAGGTTGTGTCATAAGTAAAGCATATCCGCCTTGGTAGGAGAATACAGCTTCAAAACCACCATACTCATTAAGCCATGCAAGATATACATCTTTCCCAGCTACGGTGATTCGTTTTGTCTGACATTCCTGCGTGTACTTTTGAGGTGGATACTGAATAGGCGATGATGAATCTGCTGGCGTGAAGAGAAAACGTAAGTAAGCGCCGTCTTTTTCTTTTTGCTCGTATACAAAATCAATTTCCGATGGGTTTTCTTCTCGTCCAACAAGAAAAAAACTATCAAATGTATATCCAAAATCTTCTAAAACAGGTGGTGATATAGGTAAATGCGCTAAGGCATTCTGCGTAGCCATTTTTGCCCAATAAGATTCGGTAGGCGTGCGCTTATGTGACCAGTAGCTCAGTGGCACAGGCGATGCTGTTTGCTCATACCGACTTTGATAAGCAAGCGTAGCAAAGGGTGTGTTTTTGATAACTTGCGCCTGTTGCACATCAACAGGCACTAGGCTCTCAAAAATTTGTACTAACTCTTGAGTGCTGAATGTACCTTCGCGTACAGTTGCTTCGATTCGTACTCTATGAAAGCCAATCGTAGCGGCAACGAACCTACGATGGTCATGCCCAATCCACAAAATATGTTGAGCGATTGGGAACGCTTGGGGGATAGGAAATTCGTTTTCAGTTGTCTTTTGAGGGTTACGCCACAAAGCTGGATGGTCATAAGCAGGTGGTGCAAAGTCAAATAAGAATTGTTTTATGGACAGACTCCGCCCATTTCCAGTGAGCATTATTCGGTAGCTAGAATTTGAATCTTCTTGTTCTAGGCGCAGTGACTGCTCTGATATTGTCACATCATCTGATAACCACTTAGGTTTATGCAGGACAAAGTTACACCATTTTTGCGATTCTACATAAGATTTCTGGATTTTTTCTATATCCCTACTAGTACCCGTTTTAATATGAAAATCCTGAGACATTATTCACCTTTTTTGTGATAAACCTCGCTACCAATATATTTGAGTATATCCGTAACTAGCATCAATCGTTGCATACCAAAATACCAATAACCCAGCCAATCTAAAAACTCATTTTTTATTTAAGTAAGACAGGCGTCCGTTTGGGTGTCTATAAAATGCTGATGCGTCTACAGAATGATTGTTTGACACAAGACGCATAGCTATCTACAATCTGAGCGAGTTAGCAAACAATAGGATATTTTATGCCAACGGTTCGCGCACTTTGTTGTTGTTGTCTCACAGAGGGAAATCCAACTACGTAGACGACAGCAACCCATAATAAAACGAAAATTATAAGCCAACGGTTCGTCAAACGGTGTGGAGACTTCCCAAAAACGGGGATGCAATGCTCTGCGCTTTTTTATTGCCTGTTGGCTTTTTATATGCCATATCAGCGCGGGGACACTTTCCCCGAATGGGCGATTCACAATCTTACATTGCAAACATCCATAGACGGTAAACGAATTACCGGAATCTTGTCACAGGAGACACCATTCATGAGCGCATTACCCAATATCGTACAGTATAACCAACGTGCGCATGTCGCGGTCAACGGCATTGAAGCACAGATAGGCAATACCCCGCTTGTCCCTTTTCAACGCATCACCGCACATCTACCAGAGGATGTGCAAGTATTTGCTAAAGCAGAATGGCATAATCCAGGTGGGAGCGTAAAAGACCGCCCCGCCCGCGAGATTGTGCGTCAGGCGTATGAGCAAGGCAAATTGGGTGACGGTCAAATTTTGATGGATAGCACGAGTGGCAACACGGGCATCGCCTATGCCCTACTCGGTGCGGCGCGGGGCTTCCCTGTGAAATTGTTCATGTCCGAAGCCGTGAGCAAAGAGCGTGTCGCGATTCTGAAAGCGTATGGCGTCGAAATTGAATTTACTGACCCGATGGAAGGCAGTGATGGCGCAATTCGTGCTGTGCGGGAACTTGCGGAACGTGAGCCAGAAACCTATTTCTATGCCAATCAGTATAATAATCCAGCGAATTGGCAAGCGCACTACAAAACAACAGGCGTTGAAATCTGGGAACAGACCAACGGACAGGTGACACATTTTGTCGCTGGTTTAGGCACATCCGGCACATTGACAGGCACAGGTAAACGTCTGCGCGATTACAACAGCCATATTCAGGTGATTGGCTCACAACCGGACACGCCTTTCCATGCAATAGAGGGTTGGAAGCACATGCCAAGCGCGATTAAACCAGGTATCTACGACCCTGATTTTGCAGATGAAATCATGGACGTAACCACGGAAGCAAGCTGGGAGATGACCCGTCGGCTGGCGAAAGAAGAAGGCTATCTCGTGGGACCCAGTGCAGGGGCGGCAATGGCGAGTGCGCTACAAGTCGCAGAGACAATCGCAGAACGCGGTGACTCCGGCGTGGTCGTGACGGTCTTCCCTGATAATGGGTATAAGTATCTATCTACAAATGTGTGGAATGCTGAGTAAGCAATTTTCACGCTCACAAAAGCCCTTCGTCTGTTATTGGCGTAGGGCTTTTTTGTTATCTAATCGTCCTCTTCAAAGAAATCATTATCCAGAAAACCTCTTCGGTGAAAGTTGCTGCTTTGTTTAATCTCTTGTCTGATGGCAGCTTCATCATCAATCCTATGATCTTCAATGGACTCCATTACACGCGCATTTGATGTGGCATGTTCAAGAATATCATCCATGATGTCTTCAAGTTCGTCACGATGCCGTTCTAAAGCCTTGATTTCTAAATCAGATAAATTGCTATCATTAAGTGTAGTAGTGATGTTTTTGACGAAATCACGGTGTATATAGAGTAGCAGGGGGTGGATATAGCTATAGCCTGTTACACGAAAATACATCTGGACTTCGCTCCATGTTGTGAAAAAACGCAGAATGAGTTGTTTCTCTTTTAACCAAGCTGTTCCAACAAAATATTTCAGTTCCAGAGATGTATTTTCAATACTCAAGACTTCATTTTTTAGTCTATACATGCGTTTCGATCATCCTATCACCTCATAAACGAGCCTGATGCTATAATGGAAATATTGACACTCATAGCTTGAGGCGATTTTATCATGGAAGTAGCAAAACCACAGAACGACCAGCCGCTACGCATGACCGAAACAGAATATCTGACATTTGAGGCAGAAAGCGAGATACGGCATGAGTTCGTGTATGGTAAGGTCTATGCGATGGCAGGCGCGGACTGGAAACATACCATGATTGCCCAAAGTACAAGTTCTACGTTGTATGCACAGCTGCGTGGTACAAAATGCCGTGTGAGTTCAATAGATTTGCGCCTCAAAGTGGACTCTAAGAAAGTATCATATCGTTATCCTGACATTATGGTGATTTGTGGTGACTTAAACTTTGCAGGAGAGCGCACCGATACCATTACCAATCCGACGCTTGTGATTGAGGTGCTATCACCATCTACAGCTCTTGAAGACCGCAACGCCAAGTTAGATGAGTACCGTGCTATCGACAGTGTGCAAGGCTATTTGCTGGTTTCGGTAGACCAAGCAAAAGTTGAGCTATTTTGGCGCGGTGACGATAACAAGTGGCGTTATGATGCCGTCAAAGGGCTAGAAAATAGCATTGCCTTACCGTTCCTTGACTGCACGCTTGCACTGGCGGATGTGTATGAGCAAGTACCGATGGATAGTGTAAGTGATTCAGAAAACTAGGACGCACTGTTGTACGTCCTGCGGGGAATCATGGCAGGTTCGGCGGAGAGTTATAGAGCCACCAAAATTCTTTTTCGTCGTAAGCAGGGATGAGTATATCTGCCCACTGAAAATCGGCTTTTTCGGTCACACGCCGGAGCTTATCATCGGTTTCGGTGATTTTTGCTATTAATTCGCCATCGCGGATATTGAGGATTTCCATCTCGCGCACGAGTTCTTGCACGATGGTACGGCGCATCATCTCCGGCTTATAGATGCCGATACAATTGCGGATATTATCGCTACACTCGTAAAAAAAGCCTTTCATGGCATCCACACGGGAGTGTGCCTCTTGCTTGATTTTGTTCTCAAAATGATAGAGCCAGTCGGTGCGTACTTGTAGATATTTATCAAGTGCATCGTCTAGTTTTTTCTTCTTGCTATCGGGCATGTGCATCCGTAGCGTGTCGATGCGGCGCAAACGCATCACGAGTGAGCCAATTGTCATGCTGGGCATATTAGAGAATAAGCCAGCCGCGTAGCCGTAAAGCTGGTCACTGCGGACGTAATCTTCAAATACTTGGGACATGGTAAGAGCATGGAATAAATCGCGCTCAATACGATAGTTGGTGGTCATGAGGGGGTATCCTGTTTAACACAACGTATCTCATTGTAAATATTATCACATTCATAAACGCTCTACGCAAATGAGAGGCAATGCAGTAGGCTAATGGCTCATCTTGCCCAGAACACGCACCGGATACCCAACACCGTATGAGCAAACGCATTCTATATAACGTGAATATCCCACGTTTTTTTCTCTCTCATCGCTTACCCCTCGCGCTTGCCGCCCGTGATGTAGGCTATGAAGTACACGTCACGACGAGCGATACCGATAGCGAAAATGTAGATGCTATCAAAGCAGAGGGACTGCCCTATCATCCCTTGCCACTGGCGCAACATGGTACGAATCCGCTGGCAGAATGGCGCACCTTACAGGCGATGATTGCGCTCTATAGGCAATTACAACCAGACATTGTGCATCATGTGAGCATCAAGCCTGTGATTTATGGTGGGATTGCGGCGCGAGTAGCAAACGTACCTGCTGTCGTCGGGGCGATGAGTGGCTTAGGGCGTGTTTTCAGTGACCAAACCCCGAAAGCGGCTGTCTTACGCCAGATTGTGCGACCACTATTTAAAACAGCACTCGCACACAAAAATACCAACATGATTTTCCAGAATCCCGACGACCAAGCCCGTTTTGTACAGATGGGATTGATTACCAAAGAAAAAACGGTGCTGATACGCGGGAGTGGTGTGGACATGGCTATCTTTGCACCTCAGCCAGAACCCACAGGCAAGCCAACAGTCTTATTTGCAGGACGCTTGATGTGGAAAAAAGGTGTGCGTGAATTTGCAGAGGCGGCACGGGCATTACACGAAAAAGCCAACTTTGTGATTGTTGGCTATGCAGAACCAACCTCGCCGGATGCGGTCCCGCAGGAAGCATTACGAGCATGGATGGACGACGGCATACTCGATTGGTGGGGCAAGCGTGATGATATGCCGACTGTTTTTGCGCAGTCACATATTGTGTGTTTACCGAGTAGCTATGGTGAAGGTGTGCCGAAAGTCCTCATCGAAGCGGCGGCGTGTGCGCGTCCGATTGTGGCGACGAATGCACCTGGTTGCCGTGAGATTGTGCGCCATGAGGAAAATGGTTTGCTCTATACTGTCGGGGAGCAAGCACAACTCAATGAAGCACTCGAAACACTCATCGACCAGCCAACCCTACGTCAGCAATATGGGAATGCTGGATGTGCCATCGCACAAGCAGAGTTTTCGCTGGAACACGTTACAGCGGAGACATTGTCTGTCTACAAAAAATTGCTACTCTGACCAAATCAAATTCTTGAGCAAGCTGGCAGACGGCATGGATACCGTCCACAAGCTAGAACTGTTTCAATAGACTTTTAGCGTGTTTAATCCGATGGAAAATCAAGTAAGATTGTATTGTTGACCCAGCCTGTGAATTCGAGCGTTTGCACACGATACCATGTCGTATCGCCGGATTGCAAAGGACCATCCGTGATGATAAGTTCATCCCCAACGGTCAAAGAGCCGACTAATGTACCCGTAGCAATTGGCTCTTCGTAGATGTTCAGCACGCCAGAGGTCACTTCCAGTAAATCACCAACAGCAAATTCGCGCACATCTGTGGGTTCGGGTGTGCTTTCTGGTTGGAAGCTATCAATAATCGGAGCGGGCAAAGGTTGAGGAATCATATTAGCGGGCAACTCGCCGTTAATCCATGTAATATTCGGACTACGTTCAATCGTATCCGTGATGTCGTAGACAGTGCCTGTGATAGTCGCTAAATAGACTTGCTCATCGGTGTCGGTTGCTAAATCTTCTTCAATGGTGATTAGCACAGCTGATTTATCCGGTGACCACTCTACAGAGCTAGGTGCAGTCGTGCCAATCGGTGGTGTGAGAATTGTGCCTTCGCTATCGACCAATTGCAGGGGCGCATTCTGCCCTACTGCCGAACCAAGCATCACGAAACTCTCGTCCACGTGCTGAACCGCATCTTGCACCCATGCCATGCCGATGTCACTAGCGAGTGTCAGATTTTGTGCGCCCCCTGCACGGTCAATTGTGCCGAAAACGACCTCGTTATCCGGTGAATTGCCACTGACGACAATCATCTGTCCGTTCGTTCCCCAATGCCCATAATCATAACGCAAGAAATCTGGTGCGACAGTCGCAGGCGGTGGGTCTACCCGTTGGGCAAAGCGTATCGTGAGAGCGCGTCTTCCGTATTCGTTGGCAAAGGTCGTGACGAGAATCGCGCTATTATCACTCGACCATGCAAAATCGAGTACCTCCCAACCAGGATAGCTATCTGGTAAGCCAGCCGCCGAGCAGTAGCCCGGACATGGGCGCAACAACTGATAAGCGGGGTCGGTTGCTAATTCGCGCACTGGTTGCCAGAACCACAAGCCCTGATTCAAATCAACCTGTGTTTGGTTACGGGCGAAAAAAGCAAGCATACGCCCATCCGGCGACCATTCCACATCGCGCAGGAAATAGCGATTGCCTGCTGCGTCCGGTGCTTGGAAGCCATCAAAGAAAGGCTGAAATGTATAGACACCTTCTGCCACTTCGGGATTGCCGGGGTCAACGAAGCGCAAAATACCAAAATTATCTATCCGCGCCCAGCGACGGGGGTCAGCCGGATTGTAATCAATATCGACTGTCCCCGTAATCGGCACATCCAGTTCGCCCAATTGTACTGTGCCTTCGGTTGCCGTGAGTGCAAAAGCGCGTCCGCTTTCGGAGGGAAAATCGAACGATTGCGCCTGTGTGAGCAGACTGAGACTCAGCAATAAAATAATGAGCAATAAAGCACGGCGTATCATCATGTAAGCAGCATCTCCCGAAAATATGTAGTCAATATGCTATGAGGATAACGCAAATTGTCTCTGTGGATAGGCACGATTGCTAGATGATTGGTCTACGACTGAACGACGCGCTCAAACAGTGGCAGTACGAGGCATCATCTCGACAAGGTGTAGGAGTTGGGTATATTTACCAGCCGCGATGCGACGCCACATGGGTTGCGTTTTGTAGCGCGTCATGAGCAGATAGGGAGTCACTGAAAATATGATGGTTGCATTATCAGGATAGTGTAAGGCGATGCTATATTTTGCTGCTGGTAGCCGACCTACAGGCACACGCCAACCAGCATCACGCACTGATAGATAATCTGCGACCCGCGCTATTTTGATAGCATCATCGACTATCAACGCTGGAATGCGCGTATCAGGAATTTCACTGTAGGGTTGCACGGACACAAACTCGATATCCATAAAAAGCGATTGTGGGAGTGTGATAGATTTGTTGGATTGTGGCATCGTGCGTTCCGTACTCAAGGTAAAGGTTAACTGTACATTTATATTACGCTTTGTAACGGTTTTGTACAATCTACCATTTGGTTAGACTTCCCAAATTTTTTGTTACATGTATCAAAACGAGATGCCAATTATATAGGCTTCTAAAAAGATGCAAAAAAGGTGCTAAAACATGTTGCTTTCGCACCCTAATTTTGGCTTTATCGAATATTATGAAATCAACATCCATATGAAATTAGGAGACGAAAATGCGCTCGTTTAAATCTATGTTCGTTTTATTTCTGATTCTCGTTTTTACTGGTTTATCAACTGTTAGTAGCATCGCCCAAGATGTTGACCTTGAAGAAAGATTTAGGGGCGACGTTCTCAGTTTCGATTACCCAGAAGATTGGGAACATAATGTTTATCTCGAAGGCGAATCTGTTATTCTCTACAGCGACGATGATGATGTTAGTACGACCAATCATGCCTTTGACCGTGGCAATGGCGATTTCATCATTCGTGTCCGTATGGGGCGGGTATACGATACGATTGCGCACCCCGCCGCGAATGTCGGGTATGAGTTCCGCGCATGGATGGATTATTTCGTAGGTGAAGATTTCTTATCCTCATATTTCCCATCCGGTGATATTGACGAAGATGATTTCGATGGGCGTGATTATGCTTCACTCGGCGTGAACATGACCTCTCCTGATGATGACGAGGCATATGCCTTTTTTGTTGTCATAGAAGTTGACCGTGACGAATATATCGTCATGGCAGGCTTTGCAGATGAAGACGATGATGATGAACTCGAAGATATTATGTTAGCGATTGCTGAATCTGCTGACCGCGAGTGAGATACAATTGGGTGGGTAGACATTTGTCGCTCACCCTCCATCACTAAGTAGAAAATGACGCTATGCAACCTATAGACTATTTAGAACAGGCTGTTCAGCTAATAGAAACCCATTCATATTATCAACCATCTATCGAAAAATGGACACAGCATAAAGCAAGCGTCTTTGCACAGTTGACTAGCGCCACAACGCTTGACGATGTACATCACCTCATACGCGATCTTTTATACACACTTGGCGATAATCATAGTCATCTACTACCTCCCAATTGGCAAACTAATCCACAGAAAACAGCCCAAAACCTTCCTACTGCTCGTAAGATAGCTTCGTGGGGCTATATTCATTTACCACAAGTTGTTGGGGATGATGCATCCATGCTCACCTATGCGAATACTATTGCCCAACACATAACAAAGCTGATGCCTGTTTCAGGATGGGTCATTGACCTCAGGGATAACACAGGCGGGAATATGTGGGCGATGTTAGCGGGGATTGGTGCGATTGCAGGTGCAGGTGTTTTGGGTTCATTTATTGACCGTGATGGTATGCGTGTTGATTGGGGCTATGAAGCAGGCGCATCTATGTATGATGGCGAAGCAGTCTATACAATTTCTGAGCCTAATGGATTCGACACATTATCACAACCAGTCGCCGTTTTAATTGGTGAGCGCACAGCAAGCTCTGGTGAATTAACACTCGTCAGCTTTTTGGGACGTCTACGAACGCGCACATTTGGACAAGCAACACGGGGCGTCCCAACCGCAAATGATATATATCCTTTGGCAGATGGCGCACGGCTTGTTCTGACTCAATTTGTCAGCGCAGACCGTCAGCACCGTACCTATTATAGTCCTATTTTGCCAGATGTTATCTGTGATGATGCGCTGAAGACAGCTACTACATGGCTATCGACACAATGAATGTGACTATCGTTTTTGCTTCTCATGAATAATACTCTGCAAAATACCAAACACATGCTCGGCGTCTGATAAGCCATACAGCCCATCATCTTTATCACTTTGCCAATGCCACTCATAAAATTTCCCTTCTTCGAGTATGCCGACTGGTTTTGCAAAGAAGATTGCACGCGACCCAAGCACCAGCGTATTCAAGCGTGAGATGGCATAGGTTGTCAGCCCGTTTTCGCCCCATACTTTATTGAGTATGAAAATACGTTTGTTGGAGATGGCAAAGCGCGTATTTCGGCGCATCCAGTATTTGACGAGGAAACGTCCCCAGATGAAATATTGCGCGACAATCAAAGGTAGCAAACCCCATAACCCGTTAATGATGCTTGGGTTGCCCTGCAAGACCATCCATCCAAGATAACTTGCCATGAAACCAAAAATGAGGCTCATTGGTACAAAGACTATATCTTGCCTAGATAGCAAATCCCATGTGGACGGTCTACCACGCCAGATGACGTGTTCACCTTCGAGCAAGTAACGTTCAAAGGGCGTTGGTTTGGCTTTGCTCTTTGCCTTTTGCATCACACGCTGTCCTCTCTACAAATTTGCCTGTTATCAGTGTATGCGACAGTGCAGTGATATACTCCCCTAATGATTGGGGGTGCGTCACAAGCTCATCATGTAGCCTTTTTCGGGGCGTGTAGTACCATCTACCATCGCTTCATAAAGCGCCTGAATCGTATCCTGTCCAGCTATGGGTGTAATATCCATCCAGTGCTGTGCTTGATTGATGAATGCCAGCCATGCTGTTGTCGATTTTTGCTGATAGCCGTCACGTCCCCACTCTTTAAGCCGTTTCTCGGCTTGTGCTGGGGCAAAGAAAAATTCGGGTCGCACACCTGGAATGCCTTTGGTTGACCCCGTTTGCTCCCAATGCGTAGACCCCACCGAGCAATCATACAGCAGATTATCCCTATAATGCTCATGGACAGTCGTGCGGGTGGCTAAATTACCAGAAAAGTCGATGTATGCCGCTGTGTTTGATGCATCGAGTTCAGGGCTATTCCCATAAGCGAGTACCGTGTCGTAGCACCCAAGACTTTCTACAAAGGGGACATTATGCTTGGATGTTAATCCGATTACTTGGTAGTCAGGGCGCTCGTTACGGTTAGCATCCAACAAAAAAGCGGTGCCATAAGCTGTTTTGCTGGAGGCACTCGATAAAATAATCGCGCTTGCGCCAAACACATCGTTATCTGCGAAAAAATCATCTATCAAGAAGGATGTTGTGAACATCGGGCGCAGGAGTGAATTAATCGCTTCTAGCGATGCGTCATAGCCTTCGACTTTATCTGCACGCACGTAACGGTTATAGATGGGACTCAAGCTCTGGCGATGCGCGGCTGCATCTGTGAAGCCATAGGGATTGACTTTACCCGCTGTCACGATGAGGTGCGATGCCATCGGGAAATATCCATATATGCGTTCACCAATGGCAATATCAGCATGCTTGCTCTCGATCACTTCACCAAAGCCCCACACGGGAATAATACCCCAGCCGTCTTCGCCACTTGGGAAAAATTGCCAGTAGCCAAGACGCTCCCCTGTGAAAGCATAGGTCACGTTATTGGCTGTGAACGCAAATTGGCTCACCTTCATCAAGATTTGCTGGTCTTCTAGCGTGGGCGTGTCCGTTAAGCTGACAAATTTGCTCTTATGAATATTATCGCGCTGAACCCAAAATTGTGTTGGCATATAAGTTCTCTCCGTTGTGATATTTTTAGCTGGAGTATAACGAGAATGCGGAAAGCTGACATTATATAGGGGGAAATTTTTCACCACGAAGGCACAAAGAACACGAAGAAATGAAGTAAGAACAGCGATATTTTGCGTGAAACCAGCATAATGTAGGCACTGGGTTTGCCCTGTCCGTTTTTATCACACTAATTTTTATACAGCATAACTCCCCGAATGATTGCGGATGCGGTACACTAGCGCAAATAATGTTAGGTTTTCAGGAACAATTTTATGGTTGCAATAGAAACAGAAAAATCGAAGGTGCGTCCGTTGACGCTGGTGAATAAGCTGGCATACGGCTTCGGGGATGTAGCGGGCGCGGTATTTGCGGCACTTTATGGTTTCTTCATGAGTGCTTTTTTGCTGGATGTCGCGGGGTTGCGTCCAGGACAAGTCGGGCTGATTTTAGGTGCGTCAGTGATTGTCGATGCATTCACCGACCCCTTCATAGGCTCGTTATCGGATAGAACGCATACGCACTGGGGAACGAAGCGTCCGTGGTTGCTGTTTGGGGCTGTGCCGTTGGGTGTGGCATTTTTCTTGCACTGGCTGGTGCCGCCGCTAGAGGGCGTGATGCTTTTTGTGTACTATTTGGTAGTGGCAAATTTACTACGCCTCGCCTTTACAGCCGTCAATATTCCGTATACGGCACTCATTCCCTCTATGACCCGCGATTATGATTTGCGCACACAGTTGAATACCTTCCGCTTCATGTTCTCGATTGGCGGGAGCATCGTAGCGATTTTGTTGCATCCGGTATTGGTTGATTTCGGCGGGGATGCTATTACGGGCAATGCGCTCAGTGCAGGGGTGTGGGCAGTTGTCATCATTATTGCGACACTGAGTTGTTTTGCTGGGACTTTCGAGTTACCGAGTGATACGCCTCAGAATGCAGAATCGCTCAACTTTTTTCAACGTTTACGTATCGTTGCACAAAATCGCCCTTATCTGATTGTGACAGGTATTTATTTACTGAGTTGGTTATCGCTCCAGATTGTGCAAGCGAATTTACTGTTGTATACGCGCTATTGGCTGGTTGCAGAAGACCAATTCCAAATATTTGTGGCACTTTTGCAGATTGTGGCGGGTGTTTTCTTGCCGATTTGGGCATGGGGAAGCACAAAAATAGGCAAACGCGGTGTGTATGTAGCAGGGGCGACGATTTGGCTCATAAGCTCCATTGGGATCTTTTTTGTGCAACCTGGACAGGTGAGCTTCATTTTTGCCGCCAGTGTATTTAGTGGCATGGGCTTGTCAGTGGCATATCTTATCCCTTGGAGCATGGTTCCCGATACGATTGAGCATAACGAACTCGAAACAGGCGAGCGTCAAGAAGGTGTGTTTTATGGCATGTTCGTCTTTTTACAAAAATTGGGTTTGTCGGCTGGGTTGGCACTCTCGGGTTTTGCACTCGAAGCGGCTGGTTTCATCAACGCGGAAGTGATTGATGGTGTGCAACAGATTGTCGCGCAACCGGATAGCGTATTGCTGACCCTGCGCGTGATTGTGAGTCTTGTACCCGCTGTTATTCTGGCATTGAGCATTCCACTGGCGTTGATGTATCCGATTACACGCTCCCGTTATGATGAAATTCAGGTGGCGTTGGCAGAACGCAAGGCAAGTTAAACAAGATGTAGAGGTATCATTTAGATTGTCAGTTTCTTGAAAATCATGGGTATTTATGAAAAACTGTCCCGAAATGTCCGTGGAAGATGTTGTGATATATGGTCTATCACTCTGTCTGGCTATCAGCACGAGACAATTTGAAAATATCAAAGAAGAATTAGGGCTTTTCGGCACTTTCTCCGACACGGATTCTGTCAAGCGAATTGTCAAAGATTTCTGCATGACTACTTTGCCGATGGTTGGTAGTGCAATATCGTATGCAAATGTACCTTCTACAGATTATGACGAGCAAAAAATAATGCTGTCGTGGCAAACGCTTACCAGTGAGCTAGAAAGGCTTGATTCTCTGGATTTATTCTGTCAGTGGCTCATACACATCTACAATTTGAGTAAGGAACTCACAGATATATTGCCAAGTAGTGCTGTAGACTACACATTAATCCAGTGGGCAACAGACGAAATCACGTTATCGTTTGATGGACTTTGCAAGGATAAATTCAAAGACCTCAAAATAGTTACTTTGCAATATGCTGTCAAACGATACAAATGGTCAACTAAATTTGACAATGTGTACCATGAGTTAGGTTTAAACGAATGGGAAAAATACCTTGTAAAGGGTAGCAAGTTGACTTGGGCTGAAAACTGTATCCGTCGCTACCAATTTATAACTATGTGGAAGGCAATTTGTACACTTTTTGAAGACAGTGATATTGAAGCTATACAACATAACCTGACAGAGTATACGCAAGAGCCTGTTGATTTAGTTAGTTGGAAAGCGAAGTTATCACGATTGGGCTATCTGTAGCTTGCTTGTCATCCAAATGCCCGTCAGGTGGCGCTAGCAGAACGCAAGAGTAGCTCATAAAATAGTTAAACATAAAATAATTCTACGTGACAACAGGATTCACGAAGACTATCGTGCGTCCTGTTCGCATATGCTTAGAAGCGAGTTTGAGTACCGCCGAACATCATTAGCAAGCAGATGGGATAATACGCATGGTCGATGGAAAGCTCCCTGCGCCTTTGGATGAGTTCAAAGAGCGCGAAATCGAAGTGCTACAATTGATGTCCGAAGGGTTGACGAATAAAGAGATTGCGGACAGTCTGTTCATCAGTCGTGAAACTGTGCGTTGGTACTGTAAGCATATCTACAGCAAGCTGGGAACAAGTCGCCGTATTGAAGCGATAGAATTGGCGCGTGAATTTGGCTTAATTGGGGATAACGCATCCGGCGGAGATGATACTATCACTCGGCATACGCTCCCACTGACGACAGGTCCTTTTATCGGGCGCGATACAGAAATGACCGAGCTGAAAGATATTCTCGCACTGTCTGATGTACGTTTGCTATCTATTGTGGCAACAGGGGGCATGGGAAAATCGCGTATCTCACTCGAACTTGCGCATCAAATCCAAGCACAATTTGAGCATGGTGCGCTATTCATTGATTTGACCATCGCTCGTGACCCTGATGAGATTGCCAGTGCTGTCCTAAACGCCATCGGATTAACTATCTCAGATGGTCAATCTGCGCATGAGGCATTGCTGAATTACTGTCGAGAAAAACAGCTACTATTTTTATTTGATAATTTTGAGCATGTGTTAGCAGGCGCAAATATCCTCACAGAGTTGCTGAAAATTGCGCCTAATGTCACTATCATCGCAACCAGCCGTGAACGCCTCAATCTACGTGCAGAAACGGTGTACTACTTGCAACCTGTGATGGCACATGGACAAACTTTGTTCACCGAAGTAGCCACTATGATGCGCCCTAATGTCGTGATACGTGATGATGAGCAGGAAGCCATTCAGCGCATCGTAGATAACGTGGGCGGGTCGCCATTGGCATTGATACTGGCAGCGACGTGGGTAGATATATTATCTGTAGCAGAAATTGCAGATGAAATCGAAGCGAGTTTGGACTTTTTGAGCGCAGAAATGGGCGATATGCCTGCTCGTCAGCGTAGTATCCATGCGGTCATAGAACCCACGTGGAAGCGACTAACTGCCAAAGAGCAACAGGCTTTTATGTGGGCAGCGGTCTTTCGGGGAGGCTTCACACGCGAGATTTTCCAGCAGATGACAGGCGTTTCGGTGCGTGTTTTGCAGACCTTGCTCAGTCGTTCCCTTATCGTCACGGGGCATGGTCGGCGCTACAGTATGCACCCTTTATTAAGCCAATTTGCTCATGAAAAACTTGATAGCACAGACCAATTAGAAGATGCCAAACTTGCTCACCTCAAGGTATATATAGACTATGCTACAACGTATCATACACGCATGTATGAAGGACATTATCTGGAATCATTAGAATTGCTGGATGTAGAACAAGATAATTTCCGTGCGGCGCTAGATTGGGGATTAGCAGGACACGCTGTAGAGGATGCAGTGCAATTGATTTACAAAGTGTACACCTTTTGGTCAATCCGTTCACAGTTTTTAGAAGCGAGAGATTATTTAGAACGCGCCCTCAGCCAAATACAAACAGCATATCTTCATCACATGATGCTTCTGGCAAAGTGGCGTTTAGGGCAACTTGAAAATACTGAAGACGACCTCGCATTAAGCCTAGCAATGGCACAATCAGAAGGCGATGATGTTCTGATTGCACGCGCTTATTTGCAAAATGGCTTGTACATCGAACAAGCCCATCCTCATGAGGCAAAAAAGTTTTACGAAAAAGCTATTACAATCGCCGAACAAAGTGATGATCTGAGTTTATTAGCCGATTCATATATTTATTTGGGGATGATCTCAAATGATTTAGACGATGATATGCAAGCAGGTAAAAAGGCTTATGAAAAGGCACTGGCAATCTATGAACAACGGGGCGATTTACGCGGGATGTCGATAGTTACATACAACATCGCACTGATTAATTTCTTCACTGGTGAAACACGCAAAGCCAATGAATTGGTAATCGATAGTTTGCAACTGAAACGTCAGATTGGGGATAAAGCAGGCGAAGCGCGGCGCTTAAGTGTACTTGCCATGTGGGCAATCATGGAAGAAGAATTTGAACAATCTCGTGAATATCTTGTATCGGCGCATAGTATTGTTGAGAAAATTGTTGCCCCACGAAGATTAATCTATATTCTAGATTTACAAGGCTTGTTAGCAATCATTATGGGTGACTACGCGACTGCCAAAAGCTACTTTGAAGAGGCGTTGCACCTTTCCCAACAAGTAGAAGCCCATAACAGTATCGTCAGCTGTAGGAGCTACTTAGCGTTGGTACATTTGCTCCTAGATGATTTAGACACAGCAAAAACACATATCCAAAATGCAATAGCAAACGTGACGATGACCAAACAAGAGCTGTGGTTCGTTCTCGTTGTGATAGCTAATTATCATTGGTACGCCAATACTCTTGATGCTTGTGTCCCGATTGTTGCCAGTCTTAAAAGAAACCCAGTGCCGGAAAATTTCAGAGTACTGGATAAACGATATTTCTTTGAACCACTGGTTTATCGCGTTCAGCAACACATTGGCGATGACGCTTGGCAAGAGGCACTTCACAATGCGACAGATACGACGACAGAGCAAATGTTAGAGATAGTTCAGTCTCAGAACAGGTTCAAGTGAACATTTACTATGTCGATTCGGACGGCAGTGATGATGTGCTTCGATAGGTATTTCACTGCCCTGCTATGTCACGTTTATTGAGCTTGGCAGAGAGTGATTCACGCGGCGCACCGTCGGGGAGCAAACCGAGTGTGAGGGCTTCGACATAAATATCCATCTCCCAAGGAATCGCAATATCTTCGCGTGAGATGCGAGCGTCCGTCAGTTGGATGTCTGCACCTTTGATGACCGCTATCGGGGTTGCTTCATCTCGTTCACCCATGACCATCTGCGCGGCGACACTGAGGCTATCGGCAACACCTCGTTGGGTCACTGCCATGGGGTTGCCAAAGAGGTCTTCTTTGCCACGTTCATCTTCTATGGGTTGGAAGCCAGCCGCCGATAGCGCCACGCCGGATGTGCCATAGCGCCCCGGAACGAGCCAACTATCCGTGATGATAATGCCCACGCGTACATCGTAGGTTTCCAGTATCCATTGACGCAAATTATGGGCGCTTTCGTAGGGGGCGGCAGGGAGCAACACGGCTTGTCCAGCTGGGATATTACTACGGTCAAGTCCAGCATTAGGCGCGATAACGCCACTGCGCCACGTCAGCAAAAAGCCCAAGGGAATCCCGCCGAAGATATGGTCTGCTTCTTGGACAACCAACTGGGCGATTTTAGCATCCATGTTGAATTTTTCTGCGAGCGTTTCTGCTTGCTCCTGTGGCACAACGGCGTCTAAATTCACGACCCGATTTTCACTGATGGCGACATATTTGCTACTGACCGCAATCACATCGCCGTCTTGAGGCGTGTACTCTGTCGTGGCAAAGGCATCTTTGAGGGTGTTATAGAGATGAAAGGTGGTTGTCTGGACAGGTGCTTGCACAGGGATAATTTGCAGAGCGGGACGTGGTGGCATCGGTGGTCGCTTTCTGGTGCTGAGAAATAGACCAAAAGTTTAGCATAGCCCGATGCCAGATAATAGAGATGAGTGTGTATCAGGCGCTGGGGGCGGTGCTATTGGCTATCAAGCGTTGGGCATGTCCAAGCAATAATTGTGTGTCGATAGGTTTGAGTAGCACCACACTCTCATCTTCTAGGTCAGATAGCATTTGCGTTTGTGAACTTGCCGTGACGAAAATCACAGGGATATGTGCGCCCCAATCGGTAGCCCGCAAGCGACGCAACATATCTGCCCCATTCAGAATAGGCATCTGATAATCCAAGATGATACAGGAAGGCGATTCACGTTCTGCCAGTTGCAAGCCTTCTTCGCCATCTACAGCAAAAAGCAATTCGTAATTTTCTTTGCGCAATAATTTACTGAACAGTGTTCTGGTGTGTTCTTCGTCATCAACAATCAGAATTTTGTGCATGTGCCTGTACATCCACTCGTTAGGTTAATTTTTCGTTTGTCTATGATAGCGTGTCTTGGGCAAAATATAAGGTTATATCTAGCAGGGTAATCGCATCAAAAATTATTCACCACGAAGATACAAAGAAAAACAGTAAAAGTACCTGTTTTTTGTACAAATTTTGTCTGTCAGCAGAGAGATTCGTATCGAACAGGTATTTTTTATGAAGGATTTCTCTGAGTTTCTCTAATTCTAAGCGCCTTTTTCCGTTACTTCAGTTTGGCGCGATTACCCCATTATATCTAGGCACAAGCGTTCAAGCATTCATAGCTGGCTGTACACGGATAGGCATCCACACGTTAAAATACGCCTATGTTGACAAGACAGAAAACACAATAGGGACAGGGTATGTTCATCAGTTTTGAGGGTACAGAGGGCAGTGGTAAGACGACACAAATTAAAGCGACCTATGCTGCTTTACAGGAGGCGGGCTACGATGTTTTGCTGACACGCGAACCGGGCGGGACAACCATCAGTGATAATATTCGTTCACTTTTGCTGGATAAACCCACAGGCAAACAGGCAATGCACCCACGCACGGAACTATTGCTCTTTTGTGCCAGCCGTGCGCAGTTGGTAAACGAAGTCATCGTGCCGTACTTAGACGATGGCGGGATTGTGCTATGTGACCGTTATGCGGATAGTACGCTGGCATATCAGGGGTATGGACACGGTTTGCCTGTGGATGCCTTGCGCACGATTCTCGATTTTGCGACAGGTGGTTTGTACCCTGATTTGACCGTTTACCTCGATTTAATACCGCAAAAAGGCTTGGCGCGGCGTCGGTTGGGTCAGTTGAAATTTGGCGAAGATTGGAATCGGCTAGATGATATGGAACTCGCTTTTCATGAGCGCGTGTATGCCGGGTATCAGACAATTATCTCGGGAGACGAAAAACGCTTCCTGCGCGTAGATGCCGACCACGATGCCGACACTGTACAGAAAAACTTGCTGGCGAAGTTGATTCCTGCGTTGCCTTCGCTTGCGTGATAATTCAGGAGATGTCATAGACAATGAAGCATATGATGGCTCTGATACTATGCTTACTTTGCACAGCAATCACTGCACACAGTCAAGAGCGTGAGCTGATTTTTCGAGATGCGACATGGTCGCCAGATAGCCAACTTATTGCATTCACTATCGACGATACAATCGTTATAAGAGATTCTGTTTTGAACGACGTGATTACCTTGTCACCTACATCAGAATCGAATGAACAACCAGATGTAAATATCACTAATTTAACGTGGAGTTCAGATAGTAGTAAGTTGGGAGCTGTCGTAACTTCGAGTGGTGTCGCTATACAATCATCTAGCTTAGTAATATGGGAAACTTCGACTTGGCAGATAACAGCACAATTTCCCAATATTTCTTTGGGAATAGACTTCAGCCCAGATAATCAATACATTGCAACGATTAGGAATCAGAGCCTATTAGTATATGAGCTTGCTACCTCAATCCTAGCCAACGAAGTTCTTGTTGGTGATGTTACACTATTTGAATGGAATCCTACAAACTTGAATCAGATGGTAATTCTGGGACGTTCACAAAATAGCAACTATACATTTATTGATCCATTTTCGGGTACAACACAAAATGAAATCAGTGCGCTCTATTGGATACGACCCTCCTTTAGCCCAACTGGCGAGTACGTTATTTTAGAAAGTCATTCTGAAGGTATCTTAAATATTGAGGTATTTAACACCTCCACCTTTATGTCAATCAATACTTTGGGTAGAGAAGAAGGCTTTATCGCAGGATTGGAGACTGTCTTTTGGACAACGAATACAGATGTTGCAACCTCCACTAACAACGGTTCAGTAATCAGCTGGAATATCATATCCGATGAAATTACTACCTTCACTGTACCTGAAAGTGCCGTACCTGTTCTCTGGAGTCCAGATGGTTCAATGTTTACTACTTACATTTTTGGTTCACAAAATGAGGGAATAATTACGTTCAGTGGTACAAATGGTGAAATAGTCTCGCAAAGACTAGAAACGTCTCAGCCCTATATCCAAAACACATCACTGACCGACAATGCGAATTACTCAGTATTTTTGAGCAATGGTATAACAATCAATGAGGCAAATATACAAAATACACGCATTACATCTCTGGTAGGCGCTGATTCTGTAGGTAGTGTTGCGTTCGCGCTCAGGGGGTCGGCTACGGTCAATGAGGTAGATAATATCGTGCCGTACGAGCTATCTAGTTGGACGCCGACAGCTGGCACATATACGCTCACGGTCACGCCTTATACAGATAACGATGCGACAGGCACGGCTGGTATTCCGATGACGATTGCGTTCACTATCGAAGCACCCTGAGTTAAGTCATAGCCAGCAAAACACAGACGTAAAATCCAAATTGACAGTATGATATATACAGCTACAAAATTTCATTTTTTCAGTGAAAGGTATTTTTATGTCCGAAGACAAGAGTTTGGTCGAACGTTACAACTACGATGTGTTCAAGCGCGAGAATTTTGAGCCATGGATGAACTGGGATAAAAGTCCGCCAGCCGGAAGTGATGCGCCCGATTTTCCGTTATGGCAATTGGACGACAAAAGCGAAACCTCGCTCAGTGCCTTGTGGGGCGCGAATAAGTTCCTGATTGTCGAATTTGGGAGCTTCACCTGACCGTATTGCGGCATGGCGAGCAAATCAATGAACGCCGCCGCCGAACGCTTTGCGTCGCAAGGCATAAATTCAATTTTTCTGTACACAAATGAAGCACATCCTGCAGAGCATTATCCTTCGCTACGGAGCATGGAACAAAAATTTGAACACGCACAAGCATTGCGTGATGTCTACGGGGTCACACGCCCAATTTTGTTGGATGCGCTGGATGGCGCGTGTCATCGTGCTTATGGTGGCTACCCAAATATGGCATGGATTATCAGCCGTGCAGGAAAAGTGCTGTACAAATCCGATTGGACAGATACTGATAGCGTTGTGCGAGCGATTGACTATCTATTAGCCGTACAAGATCGCCGTAAAAATGGCGAACGTTTGGGTGGTTTCCGTGTTGAGAAAATAGATTATCGTGTGCAAGACAACGAAGGCTTTCAAGCGGGTCTCGCACGTAATGGTCAACGTGCTGTTGATGAGTTCAAGATTGCTTTTGATTGAATAGAGCCGATATTGCGAAGTAGAAATGAGGAGACAATACATCCTCACGGTACCCCAACATCGGATGAGCCATAGTAGGACATAACAAAATGACCCCAGACAAAAGCCTGAGGTCATTTAAGATGACTGCTAGCAATTACTAGCAGAAGTTGAGGCTGAATCTGAATCTATCTCATTACCTGCGGAGAGTGTAACTGTAGCATTTCCTATTTCAGAAAAAGATACTGTTCTCACATCAGAAGTCGTGTTTGGACCTAGCTGCCCAGGTGAATCTTGAATGCCTGCAAAGCTGTAAGAAACTGTCTCGCTAGTGTTATTTTGTACCGTGAATATAATGCTGTTATTCGCACACCTTGTAGTGACTGAGACATTGCCTGGTGGAGGTGGAACAGTTGGCTCTGGTGGAGGTGGAACGGTTGGCTCTGGTGGAGGTGGCGTACCTGGTCCCAGTGTAGCTTGAGTTGGATTAGTGGGATCAACGGTAGCAATGATAGTACTTGGTATAGGCGAAGGAGGAGTAGTGCCAGTACAACTCGGAGGGTTATTTTGTGCTTCAGTTTCAGATGAATAAATGTTTACACCTGTGTTACGCACCCAGCCTGCGCCTGTACTTATTCTGTACCACCTGTAAGCGCCAACCACGACGTACCCATCGAAGGGTATAATCGCACCACAAGCATATCCCCCAATCACTGAACCCGTATCCGGTTCATCACGAACATTGATGTCTCTATGTGCAACACCAAAAGAACTTTCCGATACGAAATCAGGTATGGTACTGCCCTCTTCTGTAGCGGTTGGTTCGGGCGTTGTCGTTTGGAAAGGCGTTGGAGTGATTGGCACTTGTGTACCGATAACGATAATAGGTATACCACGGTCATCAATCTCGATTGTTTTCTCATTGATGCCTGTAGCTGTCTCTGGACATTCCGATGCATTTATTCCGGTTGGGTCATTAACACAATTATCTATAAGGTCATTAAATCCATCAAGATCAGTGTCTGGTAATGGTGGTGGCAGAGCAGGTATTTCTCCATCAGGAACATCACAAATCACTAAATTCGCGGAAGCATTTTCTAGGAAAGGTTGTACGTTTCCAGAGTAAATCCAGAACTCACCCTGCTCGACGGTTGCCCGATACCAAAGACCATATGTGAATGTATTAACTTTACCGTTAATTACAATGAGTGAGCCTTCGCTACGCCCGCGCACAGTAGGATGTAAGTAGTGTTCTACGCTAGGACCTAGGCGCACGTTCGAACGAGGTACAGTAACACGCGCATTGATAGTGTTAATGCGCGAGTTAGTATCACAGTCAGCGAGGTTAGAAGTACCAAAAGATGGTAAGGGTACTTGCCATGCTACCCAAGCCAAGGAAGTTGCACGCGGATTATGCGCCCAAAAACGGAGTTGAAGTGCATCCTCATCACAGGTCGCATCCACAGCTATACTTATCGGGATGGCTGGAATCCTTTCGAGTTGATTCGCAGAATCTGTTCCACAGTCCGAAATAAGAATAGCCGCAGCATGTGCATTTGCCTCAATGACATAGCGATTAGTATCAAATTCACCATCTGAAAGAGGTGTATATGCATAATCATAAACAGGTTCGAGAGTACCCGTATTCGTATTTAAAATACCGTTACCACCGGGAAGTGGCGTACCGATATGTTCAAACTTAACAGTACAGATAGTCGGAGACCCTTGCGGTTCACATAATTGATCGGTGAACGTATTGGAAAATAGCAAGGTGCGGTATGTACCAGTACTATCTCGCCAAAACGCATTTTCGGGCGAGACAGCAATAGTGGTATACGTATTTTGACGCCAGACCTCAGAGCATTCACCATCTGGTGCGGGTTCTATTTCTGATTCAGTATCTTCCACATAGATAAAAACACATGTTGCTTCTTTGATATCTGGTGGTAAGTTTGCTCTCAAAAATGGCTCTGACCCCAGTGTATGACGAGGGCTATTTTCTATATCACTGCCATCCTCAATGTATTCGAATCCTAGATCACTCAAGGAAAATTGCTTACCAACAGGAATATCTTGATCACGTACAATAATGGTAAGGCTGTTCTCTTGAAAATGAACCATGAATGAGATGTCATTGAGTGTGGATTCTTGGCTACTTACACCCAAAGCAAGTACAGACATACCAATAACAATACTAACAGCGAGTATCCCAAAGAACATAACTCTCTTACTCATGATTACTCCATCCATAAATAACTAATGTTTATGTTAGAGGCTTGCGGGTTACGATTTAGTATACCGACATCAAAATATGGTCATTGTTTTATCAATAAACTGAGAATAGTCCCTACAAAACCTAATTTGTAGGGATACCATATCTCATGCCTGCCTTCTTCAAATTACGCCTATAGCAATAACCATAGAATCACCAAAAGCTACAATTAGCTTAATTTCCTGAAAAAGCGAAGTTGCAGAATCGGTTATTCCCAAAACCTGCCCCACAATTGCTGAGATGCTGTTCTGAACCAGGAATGGTAAGGTCGCTCCGATAGAAAAATAGGTTTTGCGTCCTATATGTATTGGCTGCAGTATGTATAGACCAAAACTCACGATTTTGTGGCATTGTGACGCGGCTTTGATGCACACAATCCTCTTGTTCAGATAAACCAAATTCGTTATAGAGATTGAATGTTGATTCTACAGCTTCACGTATCCAAATAAGACAAGTGTTATTTTGGATATTGTTCAAATCTATGTCAAAATTCCAGTTCGTGAGTTGCCCATAACTGGGATCAACATCATCAAAGGCTTCAGAGAGTATTATCCAGTCGTTTATGGGAACTGTGCGACCCTGTGCTAGTGTAAAATGTAAAGCCAGCGCATCCTTACTCCATAATACAGATACTTGTGCTTGGTGCGGATTGAAATCCATTGGGCAAGTTTGATCAACACTGACATTGCAACTTCCAATATATTCGCCATCGACCTTGAATGTGATAGAATTGTCGCGCCAAAATGGTATTGTTTGGTCTAAACGGTTTGTATCTTCGTCACCTACCTGATCACATAGACCCCATGAGTCTTCTGTATCTGCATCTTCAAAGACAAACGAAATACATGTCGGTAGAGAAATGACCCCATCTAAGCCAAGTGCTTCAAGCGATATATCACCACCACCATAGTCTATTGTCCATTGACCGGGATCTATTTGTCCTACAACATCAGAATTGACTGTATCAGGCATTAAGAGAATTTCAAAGCGATTTCGATTACCCTCTACTGTTATGATAGTTGGCACTTCTTCTTGTGTGTTTTGTGCGTTTGACTTAAAGTTTACGGTAAACAGACTCAAAATATGGATTGTGACTAATAAGGTTATACATATACGCATTTTCGACCCCTACGCTAATTTTGTTGACTCAGAGTTCCCCATATCTCGCAGTTGCGTAGTGATGATCATCAGACCATCTACACACTTAATCTTCAGACATATCTTCAGTAACAAAAAATTCCCAACCATCTACACTACAAAAACCTCCATTATTGCAACTGTCAATTACTGTGCCGTCAAAGCGAATTTCCAGTCTTTTGTTGTTGTCGTCCCACCAGAACCTACTTCTTATCGGTATGATGTCAATCGCACGTGTTCCTTCAGGACACTCATCCGAAAAATTACTTAACTCATCTTCTATAACTAACTGAAAACAGATAGGTGTGATTAAGTAGTCAAAACGTAAACTGTTGAAGGCAAGTAATTCATCAATTTGTATCCCATCATTAGTATTAGGGACATAAATACCGAAACCTTCTAACGAAATGCCATAAGGTCCTGATACTACAACGGTCAAACTATTAGAATCCCACTCAATATTTATGCTTGGTTCTTCTGGAGATTCCAGTTCTGGCAGTTGTTCTCGGTAACTAACATTACAGGTTAATTCTCCTGCGAGACAGTATCCTGTCTGGTTTGTGCCATGTGTAATAACAAAACTTCGCAGTGAACCCGTGCTATCTACCCAAAAAATGTCGTCATTTGCTACTTCATATATATCTGTGAATACTGCATCACATAATGTCGGCAGAGAGCCTTGATTGCCATCATGTAACAGAATGCAAACGGGACCATCAATCTCTGCACTATATACATCGTCAAAATCTGACAGCATGTATAGCGTTGAACGACCATTCATAACGGCTTCAAAACCTAAATCTGATAAATCAACCGCGTTATCTCCTTCAATGATGATGACAAGTTGATTAGGTTCTATATCGATGCGAAAATTGAATTCGCTATTGTCCTCGCTAACTTCTTGGTTCTCTTGTCCGTCTGTAGGTGTAGCAACTAGCAAAATCATAAAGAAGCAAATTATAATGATGGTAGCTGTGTTACTCTTGCTCTGTACATGTGTATTCATTCGTTGCATGTCGATCACCCCTGCATTGCATAATATTAGTATTATTTTGGTCCACTTGAATTTCGTCGTTGACCCAACGCGACACATTCCTCATAGACAGAACATCGCCGTTCCATGTGTTGTCTGCTGTGCAACGCTGGTTAGAAACTTGTGCTATTTCTGGTTTGAAGCACCAACAAGCATCCGCAACTGTTTCGATGGCTGTCTCAAAATGGTCGCCGATGGTGTAGGTGGTGTTATCTGTGACGTAGATAGTGATGTCGCTCATATCGAGTTGTCTACCACTTGTATTGCAGAGTGCAATGAGGCTTTCTTGGCGGTAGACAGTTATGTTATCAGTATCTTCTCGATAATTAATTGAAAAGAAGATCATTGCCACTAGAAGCAAAAATAGTGCCCCAAAGAGTAGAAAATTTTGGAGAACCGACAATTCTTGCACAAATTCAACAATGTTTTCTTTTAAGGAAGATCCTGATTTGAACAATGCATCTTTTTTATCTCTAATAAAAGAGACTAAGAAATATGCTATCGTAAAGGAAAAAGTTGCTATAGCCGCTATACCAGCAAAAAATGTTATGGGATCCAGCTCATGACCTCGCATATTGAAGATAATAACTAAGCCACCCAAAAGGAGCAGCGTGATAAGTCCAGCTATTACCAACCCCACATAATCTCTTGAATTTCGTTGTTGGTTTTCACTCATATGTTTTCCTTCAAAAATATCTGTAAGGTTACAAAAAGAGAGTGATTGTTAAACTGCATTTGTGCATACTATGAAATATGAAACAAAAGAAATGAAGCAGGTAATAATTAATTTATATTAAAATGAGTAAATCATTTTATTATATGATTTTTATTAAAATCATGTTTATATTAAATTATAGAACGAGCTTATAAATATAACTTAACTGTGTTACTTCTGCAACAAATCTACAACATTTGTTGCATCAAACTGAATTGACATACAAAAAGCCTTTGAACCGCAACTTTGCATAGAAAACATGGTATTATTGCTACATATTTTTAGTGGCGAAAAATTCTAGCATGATTGAACTACAAAGTTCGTCAATAGTTTAACTATGCTAATACTCTATCATAATAATACATAAGCTACTATTTTGTGAGTGTTATTACTGTATTTGAAGCAATATTTACTATTCTTTTACATTATTGATGTACTTGGATAGGTAACACTAGTCATAGTACAAAGTGATACATATAGATCATTCTATAAAAAATGGAGATAGCGAGGACACCCCAAAAATTAGGGGCAAAATATTTACTACCGATTGTTATACATTTATGAATTTCCGTATGAGATAAAGTGTTAGTGATATGAAAGGTATAACATACCGTGGATGAGTTCAAACTGGCTTTTGATTGATGTACCACAGGATTTTGTGTCGTACATTATCTACTAACAGTGTATTTAATTTATGTTTAATCATATGTCCATTGTTACGTGTTTTACTATCCCATATGATTAGCACTGTATGAGATACGAAAGAATAGAAAGAGGACTGCTAATCCATGATAAACGTAACGTGGGATAACCAAGAAAAAACGGTCATTCGCTGGGATATGGATAAGACGTGGACAGTCGAACAATATATGGCGGCGTTCAAAGAAACCAGCGAGATGATGCAAACTGTGAATCATCGTGTCGATGTACTCGGGGATATGCGTGAGACCATCACTGTACCACGCAAAATTATGGCGTATCTGACCGAGAATCACCGTAAAGTGGTCGTGCGTGAAGAAGGGTCAAATTACGGCGTATCGGTGCTGGTCAGCAGTAGTAACATTGTCAAGGTGATGGCAGAGGTTGCAAGCGCGTTGCCGTTCACACAAAAACGTTTTCATTTTGTGGAGACACTCGAAGAAGGCTACGACATTCTCGAACGCCTGAGACAAGAAACCACGTAATATCAAAATCACAGAGAACAAAAACCTGACTGTCTATTCAAGCACAGTCGGTTTTTTGTTTAGTATGTGCGTTTATCCACCTGGTTGCCCAATCGGTGCGACGCCTTCTGTCGGGGTTGCGGTAGGTACAACAGGCGCGTTCGGGTCTTGTGTTGGTGGCGTTACGTTAGGGTCAACGGTTGCCGCTATGACGCCACTACTGCATTGTGTGCTTGCTGTCGCATTTTTGGTTGATAAGCCAGCCGCTTGTGGGCGCAGTGCCAACGCCGCCGCGAATTGTGCTTGTGCGCCACAGGCATCGCCCCCTAGTAAGAGTTGGTCGCCGTAGCCCTCAAGTTGTTCAAATAGCAATTGAGACGCCTGCCCTGTTCCACGCGGATAATTCGGTGATAGGAAAATCACCTGATTGAGCAGGTTGATGGCTATAGAATAATTGATATTCAAGTTCGGTTCAGCATCCAAGTAAATTTGCGCCACATCACGCTCAAAAGAGAGGTCATCAGAAATCGTGCCAAATTGTTCAGCACGGTTTGTCAGAATGATTGCTTGTGCCAGACTACCGCCTGGCATGCGGTATAAATCGAGGGCGCGTTGGCTGAGTGCGTTGAAGAGCAAGCTATTGACTGTGCTACTTTGATAGGTGTCGTCAATCGCATTGATGGCATCAAAAGTGGAAATCGCGTCTTCGTATTCGCCCTCTGCCAAGAAATCCCGCCCTTCTTGCAAGAGTGCATCTAAATCGTAGCCATTAACCACGTTGCTGCCTGTCTCAGCCGTGTCACTATCCACAGGTTGTGTTGCTTCGGCTGTGCTTTCAACAACTGGCGCAGAGGTCGCTGTCATCGTCGCTTCGGGCGTTGCAGTTGCAGGTTGGGTCGGCGTGATGAGGCTCTGTTGGTATGCTTGTGTTGCGGATTGTATGAACGGTTGGGCGCAATCCGGCACAACACCATTTACAGTAATTGAGTTATAGCGACTTTCGACCAATGGCAAGCGTCCGGCGGCAACATCCGTCGGGATAATTTCGCATTGGCGTCCGGTGAATTGACTCGTTGCTGCTACGGCTGTCACTTGTGCTGTCTCTAGCCCCTGATTGAAACCAGCCAGCGTCGCTAATACGACAATCCCGATGGCAATCAACACACCAAAGATACCCATAATGCCCCATACCAAGCATCCGGGTCCGCCCATGCCCCCATCGTCGTCATCATAGGGATAATTTGCTGGGTCAACATCCGGCGGGAAAACATCACTGCGTTTGGGTTGGGTCGCGTCTCTATGTTCGCTCATGCGCTCTCTCGGTGTGTAGTCTGCTATTTCAAAACACGCGCATGTTACCGTATGGACTGAAAAATGTTAAGCGACGGTTCACCAACGGAGGGATGTGAGACGGAAGGTAAAGGGTTAAAGGTAAACTTACAGTAGCCCACAGAAAATCGTAATTTTGTAGTTCTGTCATGTGTAGGCATGGTACATTATTGAGATGATTTTGTAAGGACAGCATGCTATCTACGACGAAAATAAGACAACCGAGCTATCTTGTTGTCATCCTCAAAAGTTGGGTAACAAATAATGATTGGAGTTGCTATATGAATCAACATTGGACACAGGCGAACATTCCTGATTTGACAGGCAAAGTCATCATCGTAACAGGCGCGAACAGTGGTATTGGCTTAGAATCTACACGAGAATTTGCACGAAAAGGCGCAACAGTCATTCTGGCATGTCGCAACCTCAGCAAAGCAGATAGTGCTATCACAGATATAAAAGCTGATATTCCAGATGCCCGTCTAGCGATCATCCAACTCGATTTAGCAAGTCTAGCCTCTGTACGTGCTTTCGTTAGTACATTCAAAGCACAATACACACGTCTAGATATTTTACTAAACAATGCGGGCATTTTATGGCTTCCATATGGTCAGACAGAAGATGGCTTTGAACAACATTTTGCAGTCAATCATTTAGGGCATTTTGCGCTGACAGGCTTATTGCTAGATTATCTACTTACTACAGATGATGCACGTATTGTCACAGTTGCAAGCCACATGCATCGCAGTGGGCGACTAGATTGGAACAATCTGGTGTTTGATAATGGGCAAGATTACACTCGTTTCCAAGTATATGCACGTACTAAGCTGGCAAATCTATTGTTTGCATATGAATTGCAACGTCGCCTAGTTGCAAAGGGTGCAGACACAATTTCACTTGCGGCGCACCCGGGTAGTTCTAACACATCAATAGTCGATGAAAATATGCGAAAATTGGGTTTGCTGACTATCTCAAAATGGCTCGCACCCCTTTTCATACAATCTGCCGCTATGGGGGCACTTCCCTCACTTCGTGCTGCTGTAGACCCTCAGGCAAGAGGCGGAACATATTATGGACCACATGGCTTTATGGGACAGCGTGGCTACCCTGTTCTCACAGAAAGTAGTGCCCAATCTCATGATGAAGCAGATGCAAAACGTCTATGGGAAATATCCGAGGCTTTGACAGAGGTGGTGTACGATTTTTCGCATTCGTTATAAATTATGATGCTTCATCGTCTCGTGGTCTTGTTCGTCCGTAATGTCGGATGAGGACAGATTGGTCATAGTCGCGTTATCGGCGAGACGTACAACATCCGGCGCTTGGTGCTTGAGTAGCACGCTCTTACGCTTGGGGCGTATTCGCTGGCGCAAATAGACAGCCGTGTGATAAGTGACTGCTAAGCCAATGCTGTAGATAGTCACCATACGGAAAAATTCGCTATAGGGTGTGATGAGGAATACACCGATAAAAATAGCACTGAAAATCGTCGGGATGGCACTGATGTCCATTTGGGCGTAGGTATACGGCTCGATGAGCTTACCCTCTAAATCGACCTTGTAATCATCGTTTGGTTGTGTGCGTCGCAGGATACCTAGAATATCGTGCCGTTGCTCTATCAGGTAGCTAAAGAAGGGAATCCCACAGCCAACCATCGTGAGAAACAGCAACAACGAGAGCGTGAAACTCGGTGCTACGATGTGAATGGCAATCGAAGTTGGCACAGTCAGGAAGAGATACACACCTCCCAGCATGCGCAACATTGGCAAGCTGTGACCACGATTCGCAGGTTGACGTTTTCGCGCTGGCATACTCAACTTGCCCTCTCGGATGGTTTGTGTTTGGCAAGTGGAATTTCAACAAGCTCGCCATCATCCCCAACAGCATAGGTCATGCCCACACGCGGACGCTGATTCGCATCTACAAGGCGTTCAGGGATAGCCTGTGTTTTAGCATTGTCTTTTTTGCGGGATTCTAGTTGGCTCAGGCGGAGCATACGTGAAAGTCGCCATTGAGAAAACAGCCAGAGTAGACTGCTTGCTATCCCCCAGCCGATGCTTGTCACGATGGCTAATTGGATAGGCAAACTCCCAAGCGCGTAGAATAGAATCATCCCGACTGCACCCAATGCAACCAGCACACGACTGGCTTCTGGCAGAATGCGTTTATGTTGCGCTTCCAAACGGGCAATTGCCTGTTCATGATTATATTCGGCATCTGTCGCCGCCAAATCCCAATCGCGCCCGAAGCGGTTACGCAGACGGTCATAGGTGCGAAATTGTAAATCCGCATGTAGGGGTGATTGCCAAACACCATGTATTGTGAGACAAAATGTCCATAAGCCGAGCCAAAACGACAATGATGCACCCTGCATCAGCCAGAGCCAACTGATGCCCAACACAAAAATAATGGCATGTACTAAAAAGAGACCACTTTGCACGGCTTCGTCAATGGGGTTGTAGTAAATGCGTGGCACAATCACACACTAAAACGCTACCAACAAACTACGACCAGTTTAGCACGAGCGCACCCACAATGGCAGTCAGCGTCAGATGAGCGTATGAAAGGCGTTTATGCGAGGTAAATCTCGATACGCTCTTTGCCTTTGCCGATGTTCTTGCGCTTCAAGTTGATAGTCCCCACTTCGGATGTGCGCTTGATATGTGTGCCGCCACAGGCAACCTGCGCAAACCCGTCGATTGCCCAATAACACCGTTGCTGTGCTTCGTCACCGAAGGCACTCGTAATCGCATGGTCGGCAGTGATGAGTTCGGTTGCCTTTTGTAGGAGATCTGGCAGAAGCGATTTCACACTCTCTGGATAGGCAAAATCTATGCGTGATTTGTCTTCAGAGATATGCGCCCCTATTTTTTCAATCGGTCCATAATGCTGATACATCAATTCGAGGATAATTTCGGCGGCAAAGTGCAAACGCATTAGCCGATACCAACGTTCCCAATCTATTGCTACTTCTATAGCATCTCCGACTTGCAAAGCATGATTATCAGGTAGTGTGTAGATAATCTAGAAGCCATCCGAGCGTGAAGCGAGTACATTGTAGCGACCAATCTTGCCAGTATCGGCTTCTTGTCCACCCGCGAAGGTATAAAAAATCGTCTCGTTAAGCGTCACATCTGCACCAGATACGCCTGACACTTGTGTATGAAGTTTGGCTTGGTAGGGATCTTGCCAAAATAATTTTGTCACTGTCATCAGGTCACTGTACCTTATTTTTCTATGTGGCATTATTTTAGCATGGTCTAGCCCATATATTACGGTAGGTCACTTTGCGAGAGCGCATTCTTAACATACGGTATTAGATATGACCTATTTATTGTCATCATGGAGTCTACCCTGATGTTCCATTTTGATGATATTGATTATGGGGTTGTAGTAAATGCGTGGCACAATCACACACTAAAATGCTACCAACAAACTACGACCGGTTTAGCACGAGCGCACTCACAATGGTAGTCAGCGTCAGATGAGCATTGGTAAATCATTTTTAGTAATACTCTCAACGTTTCTGTAACTAAAAACATGCTATTCTCTAACATACACAACGTTTTTCATTCATTAATGGGAACTCATTAAATGACAAAGACCTACACATTCATTTTATCTTTCATCATTCTACTGCTAGGCTTACCCATTGTAAGCGCACAAGATACTGTTCTAGCTACCAACCTCAGCGCCCCTTTTAATAGTCAAAGAACTGGTGAGCGTGGTTACTCATTTGTGAGTACAGAAACGCTAACACTGACTACTATTCGGACGATAGGTGGTTCTACCAGTAACTTATCTGTCGCCATTTATGCTGATAATAGCGGGAGTCCGGGTACGCAACTTACCAGCCTAACCCTTCCTAGTAACAATAATGCCATTATGGATTTTGTCCTACCCACCCCCTTCGTGATTCTCGCCAATGAAACCTATTATGTCGGCGTTGGGGATCGTTTTGGTAGAGAGCGTATCAGAACAACATTCCAAAATCGCCCAACAGGTACAAATATCACATTTGGGCGGCAACGATTTATAGCCATATCCAGTGCTACAAATCTAGGTCCTTATGTAGAACTGGTTGGGCGTGTGGGGGCGCCGACAACGGATACAAACTCAAATACGCTAGATAATACTGATCCACCTACCCTATTTGACGTATATCCTGGTTTGAATGACGGACGGTTACTGCCCAACTTGAGTAGTCGTGTAAATGCATATATTGATGATAATGGTACAGTACGGGCTTACTACACACTCGACACTATATCGTCAGAACTTGTCACTACTGAGAGTTGCACAGATTCTACACAACGCTTGTTAGCTGAAAACGAGCTTATACAGATTTGGTGTTTGGAAAGTAATGAATACCAATTTGTAGACCTCAGGGTTGACCTTATCGGCATGCGTCGGGATAACCTCATTATCAGCGCAGATGGCACAGAATGTCGTCGTGTTTACTTCTATATCGAAACAGGGGAAACCGAAATCTATGACACTGGATGTTTCCGCTAGAGTAACAAACAAGATGCTGTTGTAAGCGTCTTTCCCATAACTACCTCTTACTCTCATGATGAAGTGACTCAGTTTTTCTGGGTCACTTTGCAATAGCGCATTCTTGACATACACTATGGGATATAACCTATTTATTGCCATCATGGAGCCTGCCCTGATGTCCAATTTGGATGATTTCGATTTTGAAGATTATGACCCATTTGAAGATTCTGACAACGACGGTAGCAATACCGACGATATTCTTGATGACTTTGATGATGGCGATGGCGCAAACAAAAACACGCTCTCTGAAGATGAGATAGAGCGTCGTTTAGAAGCGCATGAACAGAAAATAGAAGATTATCGCTATATTATCACGCATCCTAAAAGCCACCCTGATGTCAATGAACGGCGGGATGCCGTGCGCTGGCTGGGTGAATCCGGTAGCATCAGCGCGATTCCTGACTTGGTAAAAGTCTACCAAAAAGACAGAGCGCCTGGCATGAAAGACGAAGCCGCTTATGCGCTTGGTCAATTAAAGGCACTCGAACTAGAGCTAAACGACCCCGAAGTAGAAATCGAGACGCTCAATCGCCTTGAAGAGATGATGATTAGTGGCAAATTTGAAGGGCGTACGAGTAGTACCCCTTACCTCATTACCGAATTTGCGCTGATTATTTTGGCGATGGTGATATTTGGTATCGGTGGCGTCCTGTATACGACGGTTGGTGCAGAGCGCCGTGCAGAAGCCCAACTCGCGGTTGCACAAACACAAACAGCGATGCCCACGCCGACAATGGATTCGCGTGAAGCGGTCAACGGCGCAATCGAAAATTACTATGGTGAACTGGCAGCGGATGCGGATTTCTTCCGTGTGCAGATGGCAGTATCAACCCGTGCAATTGACGATATTGAGTGCGACATAGACGCCTTCGTAGTCAATCCGCGTGCCTATACGCTGACAGAGATGTGGGCAGGCGATGACACGCTACAGGAGCTTGTTGACGATTTGAACGCCGTGCGCGAGACACTCCAGCCGATTTACACCGCATATCGAGAAGCCTGTGCGCCAACTAATGTTAGTTTCCCACGCATCCCACGCGACGATGCGAGTGCGTATGCAGAAACTATTTTGGATGTACAGACAGAAGATTTGCAAGCCATCAACGCAAATCTTAACGAGGCGGGTATCGAAGTCAACGAGCTGGTATTCTCGACACCAACACCTGTACCAACTGACCCCGCAGAGGCAACTGAAGAGGTAACGGCTGGTGGTGACGATGGTGAGTTTAGCCTTGATGACCCTATCCTTGACCTTGAACGCCTGATCGACCAGATGGTACAGCCAGGTGGTCCAACGACCAACATCAATTTCTATTGGGATCAAGTGGTGACGAACGACGCGCTGTATATCAGTGGATGTAACCAACCTGAACCTGTTATTCCAGAAGACTTCACGCTGTCGGCTGAATATGTGGGTGTGTCTGAGGATTTAACGGGCGCAGTCGAGAATGTGAATGCAGGTCTTGCAACCACACGCACGTCTATATCGAGCTTCTATGCGGCGTGCGAAACTGGCGAAGTACCAGAAGATGCGGATGCACGCTTGCAACAAGCTCAATTAGCGGTGTTCGCGTTTGATACAGCGACTGAGTTGCTGAATGGCATTGACTAGCAAAATTATGTGATTTCTCATCGGCGGACGCCAAGAATGGCGTTCCTACGAAAATAGATGGTTACAGGGACACGCTTCTGCGTGTCCGCTGTTTTAATGTCAAGCATTATTCTGCTGAGGCTTCTTCGTCTAGTAATTCTTGCACAGCTTCCAACAGACGGTCATGGACAACGCCATTGCTGATAACCATCCCACGATTGGGGAGCGTTTTCCCTTGCGAAAAATCAAGCGGTTCGCCGTTTACGTCGGTTGCTTTGCCCCCAGCCGCCAGCACCAATGCCACCCCCGGCGCATGATCCCATACCATATGCGGACGGGTACTACTCAAGTTTGGCAGGCGCAAATACACATCGGCATCGCCATTCGCAACCAGCGCGTATTTTTCCATGCTATCGAGTTCGATTACCTCAGCATCGCTCATGCCTGCTTTTTCGCGCACGATGCTCATACGCGATTTACTGGCATGTTGCTTCTCGTAGCTCTGTACCACGCGCAAATTTTCGCTACGGTCACTGACGCTCATTTCCACAGGGTCGGTTTCTTCACCAATGCTGACCTGATAAGGCTTCCCATCTTCTATGTAGAAAATCGCGCCGTTGTAATCATCATTACCAGATACGCCATCACCATAGCCAGGTGCGGCAATAATTGCGCCGGTTGTCTCGCCATTTTCTGTATAGCCGACACCAATCGCATAGTGGCGCATGTTGATAAAACCTTTTGTGCCATCAATCGGGTCGATAATCCATTTGCGAGAGCTAGCGACATCCAAGCCTTGATCAAGCCACGAGACGATTTTTCCCTGCGTGATATTCACATCTAAAATCGTGGTCAGCAAATTGATAATTTCTGCTTTTTGCTTGTCATTGGTTAATTCCAGAAATTGACTCCCTCCCTCTTCTGCGATGACACCATCATCGGGGAAGTATTCTGCCAATGCCCGACAGATAAGCACCTGCGAGCCATAATCTGCGATGGTCACGGGTTCGGAGTCTTGTAACTCGGCATTGATTTTGTTCATACTACGGAGCGAATTGGTTTGCACTTCACGACAGAGCGTTATGGCGTGCCGTACCGCTTGCAAAATAGGGTCAATGGTCATCGCATTATCCTTTTTAATAAGCCTGCCTCACATGAGCTTCTCGGTTCGCAAAATTATTCGTTTGCATGTACCGTGATGAACCACGCGAGTGGCTTGTGTGTGTTGAGTGTTGCTTTCGACTTGCGCTTAGAATAAGTCTTAATAGACCAATCCGCAACCAATCCTGCTTACAATCTACGTTTTCCGCTAACAGATTGCGCGGGATGCGTTTGCTGTTTATGATGAATACCATGAGCATTTAGCTATCAGCCGTCAGCTAGTCAGCTTGTTGGTCAGTGCATTAGCGATATTGCTATCGGTGGGCGCTAAGAATGGCGTCACTACGATTCATAGTAATATTGGGACAGCTTTTATGCTGTCCGCACCCAAAAACAGTCACCACGTTATCTTGTGGTTCAACCGTCCACAATAGCATGCATGCGAAATCAGATTGAATGTAATGACATGCTTCTGCACGTCCGTTATAGAATCTTCGCAAACATACATTGTTTTTATCTGACGTGCTGAAATGCTGGCTTGCTCTAACGCATCATAGATGACACGCTATTCGTTTGCGTGTTGTTCATTTATGGTAACGTCCATCAACTACAAAAGGCAGGCATCGCACATGGATATTGGTCGCGCCGTCGGGTACATCTTTGAAGACAAACGCTGGATACAAAAACTCGCGCCCCTCTTGCTGGTGGGGATACTATCGCTCGTACCGATTTTTGGCTTGCTGGCAACCGCACTCGGACTCGGTTTCATGTTGCAGTTAGCCTGTAATGTGCGTGATGGTCTACCACGCCCGATTCCCGAATGGAAAGAGCTAGAAGAAAAATTCCGCGTCGGGGGGTATGTGTTGCTGGCAGGCATTATCTACAATTTACCCCTGATACTGTTCAGCGCCTGTACATTTTCGATTGCTGGCTTAGGCGGAACAGGATTTTTAGGCTTTGCATCCGGCATTTATATTGCTTGCTGTGCTGTTCCCATTCTGCTGATGTATGCGCTATTCGGCTATACCATGCTGGGCGTGGGTGTCACGGAGTATTTACAGACCAACGATGTGATGCGGATGTATCGTCCATTGCATCTATGGGATGTGATGCAAGCGAACAGTGGCACAATTACGCAATGGGTGATGTATACGGTGCTGACGAATGTTGTGCTGGCAATTTTACTGGTCATTCCGGTGCTGGGATGGGCAGTGGTGTTATTATTTGGCTATCCGGTGCAGGGACATCTCTTCGGACAATTTGCCCATAAGCTCGGAATCAGCAATCGTCCACAAACGAAAAGGCGCACACCCAATGCTCGATAGAGGCAAAAAATCACTCAATGATATTGTTCTGACGTTCAATTTTTTCCAGATGCCTGTGAAGATGGCACGCTCTGCACGCTATGGCTTACTGGCTGTTTTTATCGTTTCGGCTGTAGTTGCGATTGCTCTCACGCCCATGACGCCCCTTGATGCGGTGCTGACGGCTGGTGTCGTGACCATGTTGCATCTCTTTTGTAGCTTGTTGCATCACTATGGACATTTTTTGTCTGCGAAGTGGGCAGGTAAGCCATCTACAGGCGTGCAACTGTGGGGCATTCTTGGCACGACGCTCTATCCCATGTTGAGCAAAGTGACTGTCACGCCCAAACAACATATGCAACGTGCTATCGGTGGACCTGTGCTGAGTGGGATTTTCTTCATTCTCGTGCTGATTCTGACGTGGCAATTCTGGAATGTGAGTCCTGTGTTGAATTTTCTACTAGGGTATTTGATTTTCAATCAGGTTGCTGTGAATACCATCGGCGCACTTATACCGATGAAGCTCGGTCCTGTGACAACCGATGGCATGATTATCTGGCAGAATTGGCGTAAGCTATAGGTTTGGTTTGTGTTGGCACGCGGATAAATGCCAAGTTTGTCATAGTAGGGTGTTAAGCACGGTGTTTCAGTAATATTCTTGCAAATAAAGGCGCACTAGTGACATTCGTTGCCTTTTGACCATGACATCTGTCACTTTGCAGAATATGTGCAAAGCCACATAATACGTACAACGGTGCGATACGGAATACATTGACTTCAATTTGAAAGAAATGTGTTCTGGTAACGACGATATGGATAGTGTGGAGACCACCAACGCCCCTCGGTGGTCTTTGCACGTTTAATGAGTATCTACAAATTAGTGCGGGACAACTTCGCAAATATAGTCTTGGTTGAGGATATTTTCGCGGGTGATGATACAATCACTTTCTGCGGGGTCGGGATGGTCAAATGTAAATTCTGTTCCGTCTGCATTCCAAGACAGCCGATTATCTTCCTGTGTATTGATGCCAACGCTATCGCGCCATATGACTTGTGCTTCGGTATCCAAAAAGGTCAGCATGATAGCACGCCAGTTAGACGATACTACTAACTCAGAACTCTCCACCACCAAAAATTCGCCTGTTGGTGCCCAATGCAATGAGATTAAGTCGCTACTTGAGGAAATATCATCATAGTAGCTTGTTGTTCCATATGCCACATCTACAATAAATACATGCGAACCTAAATACTCACCATATGCACCATCCTCATCTACCTCCTCAAATAACATGCCCAACATAACGTCGAATGCCACATGAGTGCGGTCAGGCGAAAAGTGAAAATCATTACCTTTGACCCCGCTGTAAGTTTCTCCGCTTAATGTACACAGCCTATCATCCGATGGAAGCGCTATTGTTGCGCGTGTTTCAGCAATCAGATTGCGCGTGAGGCGAACGTGTAATTCAGGTTCAGTTACAAATGCACGGATGTCACTGTAGCTACAAGCAGGTGGTAGCAAAACATCTGGTAACTGTTTAAATATCCTGTCTGGTATTAACACCCATATCAGCGCAATGACAATGATTGAGCAAACAACGATACCACCACAGCCCATCAGGCGATTTCGTTGTGCAAAGCGTTTGCGCTTGAATTTTTCAGACATAAATTAGCATCCTCAGTATCTGTTTAGGGCATATTACCACAGCCCTCGACCTCCCCCGCAAGGCTGATGCGGCAATCAGCTATATCTGGATTTTCGTAATCATAAACTACCGTGTCACCATCCCATGAGGCAGTACCATGTGTCGTCGGTGTGATTTCGTTGACATTTATATGCCATAGTCTTTCTGTCGGTGAATAGAGGGTGAGGAAAACATGCAACCATCCACGTTGGATATTTGAAAGAAGGGTAGTCTCTGCCAACATATAATTTCCCTCTAACGACCATGAGAATTCTGTACCCTGTCTTATAGGAGATGTCCAATACTCACCATCCATCACCGAGGCAATATATAACTGTTGGATAGCGTACGAATTTAATCGTGTAAACGCAAGATAAGCGCCGTCATAAGACATTGCATAGTTCGTCTGTTCATTGAATCTTGCCATTGTACAGAGTGATTCATTATTTGTATCTTCAATGACAATACGTATTTCACCAAACAAGTTATGCCTTACAAAGAGTGATGAGGGACTATCAGTGAAATCTCGGAAATTAATACAGTCTCTAGGGATGAAAATATCAGCTACATCACTGCCCTTATAAGACAGATTTATTATAAAGACACTGATTACCAGTAACATACTTATAGTGATGCTTGCTAACGCCATATGAGGCGATGGTTGTATTTTCTTTTTCTCAGTCATCAAAAGTCACCTATATATTGATATCAAGGCATATTACCACAGCCCTCGACCTCCCCCGCAAGGCTGATACGGCAATCGGCTATGTCAGGATTTTCATAATCGTAGATAACCGTGTCACCATCCCATGAAGCTGTAGCGCGTGTTGTCGGTGTTATCACATTAACGTTCACGCGCCATAGTATGTCAGTAGGTGTTAACAGAGTGAGAATAACATCCGACATTTCATGTAAAGGTATGCGCCTAGAGATTTGTGTGGTTTCTGCTAACAAATAACTGCCATCTGGCGACCACTGTAAATGAGCAAACTGTATTTCAGGAAATCGCGTATAAGTATTGTCTGCCAAGGAGACAATAAATAGATGCTGAAAACTTGTCGAATCCTGAGAGAATGGTTGTGTAAAAGCGAGGTAAGCTCCATCAGGAGATACTACATAATTTGTCTCGTCATCAAACCTTGCCAGTGTACAAGGTGAATTACTAACACTGTCTGTAATAACAATACGTATTTCACCGAACAGATTGTGCTTAACCTGTAAGGATGGGTCATTATCAGAGTAGAAATCTAAAGAATGAACGCAGTCCGCAGGAATGAAAATATCGGCAATTTCATCGCTTGAATAAAACAAAGCCCCGCCTGCAAAGCTCACTACCAGCATAAAACCCATTACGATGGCTAAACCTCTATACGGTCTGGGAGCGCGTTTTTTCTTCTTCGTTATGTCATCCATGTTGTATGCTCTCTCTCGGCTGACTGATAAATGCAGTATGCCACATTTTTAAGATTTGACATTTTGTATCATTGAAATTTGACAGATTTACAGAAAAACGCATATGATGGAGAACATACATTCTAATTAGGAGCATTCAATGACAGATGTAACGTTTAAACGCACAATTCCGGTTCTCGCTTCGCTAGACTTACCCGCTACGGAAGCATGGTATAAAGAAAAAATGGGCTTTGATACATGGGCGATGCATCCCAATTATTTGATTATGTACCGTGAGGGATTTTTATTGCATTTTTGGCTCACGGATAACAAAGCCTTCGCAGAAAACACCAGTTGTTATGTCGATGTGGAAGGCATTGATGCGTGGTACGAAGCCTGCCAAGAAGCAGAGATTGTGCATCCGAACGGCGCTTTACAGAATCATGATTATGGCATGCGCGAATTTTCGATTCTGGATTTACACGGCAACCTGATTCGCTTTGGTCAGCCAGTGGATGAGTCGTAAACCAGCACTTTTTATGGCAGGCTGTGCGTGTCGTTACTAAGCCCAATATCATGTAGAAAATCGTGAATTACATTGGCATAGAATGTATCGACATCCCCTACTGATGGTCCGATATGACCATGAATTTCGAGCATGACGACGCCATGCGCCCGTGACCAGATAGTTTGCATCAGGTAAAAGACTGCCATGTGATTAGGAAATGTTTTTATCTCCGGGAAACGGTCATAGAGCCAGCTTTCTATATGCGCAACGATACTTGCCGGTGGGTTGTGATAGCGTGCTGGTAAAGCGTCCGGTTGGTGTGCATAGGCGGCGAATAAACAACGCGCCAGCAATTCTTGTGGGCGCGATGCCAATGGTACAGTAATTTCTATTGGGGCTTCGTAACCTGGAATCGGATTGCCATAAATCAACTGAAAATCTGATACATGGTCAAGCGCCCATGCTCTGTAAGCGTGCAGTGCCGCTATCACTTGTCCAACAGGTGTTTCTGCGCTATCAACAGCATTTTGCATAGCATCAGCATGTCCATTGAAGGCATCCACCAACAAAGCGGTAATGAGGTCATCTAAACGTGGAAAATAGTTATAGATGGCAGGTGCGGTCATATCCATGGCACGCGCAATGCCCCGTAGCGAAATACCATTTGTGCCTTTGTCGGCTAATTGCTGACGGGCATGTTTCTTAATTTCGGCCGCGGTTTCTGCCCGGGCGACTTCATCTCGTATGCGTGGCATAGGTTTTTCCCTTTTAATTTACAGTGTAAATATACGTTGTATGCCTAATATAGGCAAGTGAACGTTTTATGGATCAATTTCTCATCTTAATTATTTCTCAAGGAAGGAATCAGTAAATTCCCCCTAAACTTATTATGAAATACACAGATAAGTTAATAGGAGTGAAGATGGTAGACGAAAACATAAGCGCGTTGATTGTACAATTAGGTGACGCAGACGAAGATACCCGTCAAGGTGCGGGGATACAACTGATTGAAATTGGCGATGCAGCAGTCGAACCACTGATTGAGGCGCTCAATAACGATACCGCAGAAATTCGGTATTTAGCGGCATGGGCATTAGGCGAAATTGGCGACCAACGGGCAGTGAAACCACTGATAGAGGCATTACATGATAATGAATCCCGTGTACAAGATTGGGCGGCACGTGCTCTGGGTGAATTAGGCGATGCACAGGCAATCACGCCCCTGATGGAAACACTCGATAGCGAATATGCTTCTACACGCCGTAATGCCGCTGCCGCACTGGGTTGGCTTGGCGCAACGGAAGCCGCCGATGCACTCGTCGCGCATTTAGCAGACGATGACCCCGATGTACGCAGTGCAGTCGCAGAAGCTATCGGCAAGCTGAATATCGCACGCATGGCAATTGCACTAGCGACCCGCATCCACGATGAGGATGAATGGGTGCGCGTATCGGTAGTAAAATCGCTCGGCGATTTAGGCAATATCGACGCGGAAGATGCCCTCTTGCAAGCTCTTAAAGATGATAACGAGTGGGTACGCTACCATACGGCGTTGGCATTGGCATCTATCAAGAGTACGAAAGCTGTGGATGTACTCACCAAACGCATGCACGATGACGAGAGCAACAATGTTCAGCGGGCTATCAGTGGTGCGTTGAATATGCTTGGGATGTGATAATTAGGTAAACGATGAAGAGGTGAAAAGTGAAGATGGGCGCTCTTGGGCATGTATCGTTTGCTGAGTCGCCTCTTTTGTGTTGTGGCACTAAATGCTTCATTCAGCCAGCAATACAGAAACGTTTTTGTGTATTTCAGGCACAGGCAGAGCAACGCTCCTACGAGAATGCGCACTCAGCACATTTCTATTCATCTGCGATTTTGTAGCCGTCTACTTTATAGGCATTACGCTGTTTGATGCGGATTGCCCGTAGCTGTTGCCAGAACATCCCAGCTGACCATGACATATAGGTGGTCAATTGCGCGATGATGGCGGGGTCAATGCGTAATTCGCGTTGGTCATCGTCATTGATGATGTGCGTTTCTACCCATGAATAAAGCGTATTTGTCTCTAGGGTATCGACCTTCGTTGTATTCTGAAACCACTGCCGATAATCCGCATCTACTTCTTCAGGCGAGGCAATCAGTTTGCAGAACAAACTCACAGGCGTATGCAAGGTCATGTCATGTTGGCGACAGCGATATTCCCCGTTTTTCTCGCGCACCATAAAACGACAATGCACACAATCAGGATGAGAGATGGGTTTTGCCATGAGGCACCCTTCAGCGTCATATATTCAATAGTTACGGCTCATATAAGGGTGATTATACAGAGGCGTTATTAAGAACTTTTGATACTGAAGGGCATATATTGCGAAGATTATTATGAACACTTTAAGAAAACAAAAACGACATACGTGAAGAGCATGCCGTTCAAAATGCGTCGATGTAGGGCTACGATGTGCATGTTGCAGACGCTTTAGATAGCGTCTGTGCTTGTTTCTTTGTCTTCTGGGCAGAGCGTAAGCATAAAGACCAGACCGACAATGATGCCAATGACTAGGCTGTTAAGAACAAAACCTGTCAGGACACCCGCGAGTAAACCGATTCCTAATGTCATTTGAGGTTTTTCATGTTGCATGGTATCACCACTCAGAATAATATTTTGTCTTCGTGCAAAGTATACCATAGAAATTGTCAATGTGATGTACAAAGTAGCTTAGGAATCACAAACAGATACTAACATCCTCGCATTGATGTGTATATTGTCATAATGCGACAGCCACATGGGCGCTATTTTAGCGATTTTTACATGGTGGTGGTGTTATTAAAATTTTGAACCACAGAGGCTCAGAGACACAAAGAAAAGCTCCTATTCAGAACTAAAATTCTACACATACATGGCAAATAAGCCATCACTCAGGACGCAGTCCTCAGCACTGGAATTAGATATATCCACGCAATAGTTCAATCGTCTGTTGTTCAAGTTCCCATAGTTCGAGATTTTCCTGTTCGCGTAGCAAACGGCGCAGACGCGGGTAGCCATCGGCATATTCTCGCGCCCACTCCCGACTAAAATCACCATCTCGGATTTCATCAAGCGTGATTTCCATCAAGCGTTCGAGTTTCAGTTCATTAAAGCGTTCTAGGCGGCTAAACGTGCCAAACTGCCCTGTCAGCGAAGAGAGGCGCAGCGCGTGCAACATCCCCGAATCAGCGGCGCGTTCTAGGTAGTCGTTAAATTCACCACTGATGTATAAATCCATCATGGCGGCTTCGGGTGGGTAGCCTTGTTCGAGGAGCAATTTTGCCGCTGTAACCATGATATTGTGAAAAGCCGGGAAAATCGCTTGCTGAACAAAGAGGTCGAGTTCAGCTTCTTGCTCAATAGTGATTTCGACAGCGCCCGCTTGCAATGAGCCAATACCCGCCGCGAGTGCCAAGACGGTCTGCCAAATTTGCCCTGTAGAATCTTGCCCTGCCGCCACGAAGCTATAAAAACCAACCTGCGCCAAAAAGCGTTCGCGCACTGCCGCGCCGATAGTACGGGGGGCAACCAAACCAACATCGACAAAAGGCGGTGGCTCAATGAACCCGAAGGCGATGTTATAACCACTGGCAAAAATGAGTGTATCCCCCCGTTTGAGATACGGCGCGACATATTCTAAATAGACCTGTGGCATCACTTCATCTGGTAAAAGAAGCAAAATCACCGTCGCGGCGTTGGCAACTGTTTCGATATTGCTGTAATCCATACCATCAGATTCCAGAATCGCTGTGCTTTCGTCCTCGCGTTGCCCAACCATCACCTTGAGTCCGCTATCTTGTAAATTGAGCGCAACTGGACGCCCCAGACTGCCATAGCCGATAATGCCTATCAGCTTATTGCGCAAAAATTCAATATCGGCATCTTCTTCATAGTAAACAACTGTCATAGCGGGAACTCCGTGTGCAAAAAAGGTTATGTTGGTATACAAACGGACGCCAAGAATGGCGTCCCTACAATTCGCTATTGTGCGTGATAATTGCCTTACATCAAACTCGTTTTCTTGTGGATTTCCTGCGTCGTATTGTACAGGATACGCTCGAATTTCTCGGTATCAGGATGGTTGATTTCGCGCAAAATTGTAACGAGGTCAGTTTGGTATTTGGCAGCGTCCGTCAGGTTGCCTTGTCGATAATGTGCGTTGGCAAGCATCTGTACACCGGTCAATTCGGTGTTGATATTGCGCTGTCCGGCTTGTTTGAAGCGTTCGGCAATCTGTACGATATGCGTTGCGCCCTCCACGACGGCTGACCACTCTTCACGACGTTCATGCCCGACCACCGCAAAGGTAATCGTATTCGCAATCGAAGCGAGGTCGCCAATCTGGTTATAAATTTCGAGTGCCTTGCTGAAATATTCGACGCCTTCTTCGACTTTGTCTTGTTTATCGTGCGTGATGGCGAGTGTATCGTACAAACGCGCTCGGCTACCGAGTCCGGCACGGCTGGTATCGTAATCATCAGGAAATAAGACCATAATATCCCCTGTCAGAGCTTCCCAATCATCGCCTCGCGTGAGAATCGTCTCTAAGGTCAGGAAACGTTGCAAGCTAACATCCGGCTTGCCGATGTCGGCTTCACAAAATGCGAGATAGGTCATGATGTCTTGGTACTGAAACACGCTCAGGCGGTCTGTATGTGTGAGTGCCGTATCAAAGGCGGCTTTAGCGTAAGCAGACTTGCCTTCTTCAAAAAAAGTGCGCCCTTTGATGTAATGCTCAAAAAATTCAGGGTGTGTCTCTTGGTTCGGACTTTGGTAATCGGACATGCGTCTTCCCTCTTAACTATGGTCATGTCGTGATAGCGTCGTTTTTGTGTTGGGTGCCTATTGTAACAGCTTTATCAAAATGCTGGTTCAAACATAATGTAATATTGTATTCATTTTGGCAGAAAATTGCGGACGGCATGGATGCCGTCCCTACAAATGATGCTTATTTTGAACCCAAAACTTCATTCAGAAAGCGGTTTGTAGGGACACAATAGATTGTATCCGAAAATACCACAGCATATCTTATTACAAATTCAAAAACGGTATTCCCACACAGACAAATCAAAGCCATTACGGGTAAATCCGTAGCGTTTGTACAATTGTTGCGAGCGCACATTGCTCAGTTGCGTGTTGACTGTCATGCTGAGAACACCCCTGTCAATGAAGCGTGATAGCAAATGATGTAGGAGATGACTGCCGATGCGTTTGCCCTGTGCTTGTGGATGAACAGCGATGCGTGCTAAATGCCCCGATTTATGATGACGGGTGGCAATCTCATAGCCAATGATTTCATCATCGACTATTGCCAATGTACAACTCGCCGCTTGCCTTTGCGCCAGACGAACATCTGATTGGCTCATTTGCCAAGGGGGCGCGAAGGCGGCATGGTCAACCGCGACTATCTGCGGAATATCTTCGAGGTAGCCATTTATAAGCGTGACGGCTGTATCAGGTGCGGGTATGAGTTCCTGCGGAGGACGTTGGAGCGTAATGACAGTTTCCTCAAAATGGAAACCAAGTGCAGGTAAATAACGCCCGACCCAAGGATTGATTGCCAGAATCGCCGTCACATCTAAGTGCATATCAGCGAGTTCAAGGCGTACCTGCTCCCACATATCACTCAATACATAGGTTGGGTCGTAGCCTTGTGCGACAATAATTAAGCGTATCCACGTCGCATCATTGAGCGCAGGCGACATTCCCAGTACCCCCACTAACGAACCATCCATGAAGGCAAGCCGTATCATATTCGATTCGACATCCAGCCATTGTCCGGCTTTATACCAATCGAGGTGGGTATGTGTATAGCGACTGTAAAACATGAGCGACAGAATATCGTCACGGTCACGGCGCTGATAAGGTCGGATACTGAGTGGCTTGCTCATTTTGATGGGCGTTTCATCCGCATAGCATATGATGGCACTTTAATATCAACCGTTCGACACACACGTTGGTCTAAAAGACGGCTGACGAGGCGCGGGTTGATTTCGTCAATATTTTTCGCGGTGGTGATGATAGTTGGTAAGCGCCCGACATAGCGATAATCGAGCAATTGGAATAATTTCTCTTGCGCCCATTGCTTCGGCGCTTCCACACCCAAATCATCGAGTACCAACAGCGAGGTATTGCGTAATTGGTCTAGCAGACGGTCTAGGGTGGTACTGCTATCTTTAGAAAAACTGGTGCGCAGGTAATCCAGCAAATCAGGCGCGGTCAGTAATACGACTTCATCCCCCTGTATGCGACGAAAATTCGCTATCGACGCCGCAAGATGGGTTTTCCCTGACCCAAAACTTCCCGTGAACAATAACCAACCGAGCGGTGCTTGGGCATATTCAAACGCTGACCGCGCCGCCCGCATCAAGCGTTGGCTCTCGTCTTTAGTCAGGTTGTTCTCAACATCAAATTCATCAAATGTCATCTCTTGATACATACTAAGGCGCGATAGCAATTGGTCAGAGGTGTTTGCTTGTGCGCTACGGTAATCTGGCGCAGTAATGATGCGCCGCAGGATGATTTGCGTATCTAAGAGACGACTGCGTATGCGTGGGTCGAGCGTGTCTAAATCACGGTTAGTCGTGATAATCGTATGCTTGCGATGCGAATAGCGATAATCAAGCAGTTGGAATAATTTTTCTTGCGCCCATTCGCTCGGATTTTCTACGCCCAAGTCATCAATGATGAGCAATTCAGTGTCCCGCAGGCGTTCAAAGGTTTCATTATAGGTCATCTCGGAAGATGGCGAGTATGACCCGCGCAGGTGGTCAAGTAAATCTGGCGCAGTAATAAATAGCACCCAATCACCACGTTCCAACCGTGCATTGCCGACTGCCGCCGCGAGGTGTGTTTTGCCACAGCCATACGTGCCTTCCAAAACAAGCCAACGTCCGTCGGGGTTCTCGGCATAATTAACAGCGGCGACCAGTGCAAGCTCCAGTGATTGCTGTTGTTTGCCCTCGTAGCCCAAGCCATCAACTTGGAAATTATCAAAGGTCTTTTCAGCAAAAGCATTGAGGTTACTCAGTTTACGCATGCGGTCATGATGGCGTGCGTCAATTTCGATCGGGTTGTTAGGACAGCGAAAGAGCTTGCCGAAATATTTATGCTCTACAGGCACATTGTATTTGATAACGCCTAAACCACCACAAATGCGGCAAGGTTGGTCAGGATGGTCGGCATCATAGCAATGAATAGTGACCTGGTTAGCATCATTCAGTGGCAAAGTCTGACCAGTTGAGTCCAGCGTATTCATTTCGTTCAGAATGTCTTCCAGCTTTTTCATAGTCGGCTCGCCCTTCTTCTTTCCAACGTGCTAAAATCGCACGGATATATGCCCAGCGTCGTACATTGTTCTCGATTGCCAGTTCTATCGCGTCAGCTATCCATTGATACGCATACTCTTTTTCTGCCTCTTTGAGATGATCCACAATCATGGGTGTCAGTGCGCCGATATTCTCTTCGTAGAGCGCAAAGACGGTGGGACGTTCTGGCAAAATTTCGACGGTGTTATCATCGCTTGGTTGCCAATTACCCGCTTCCAATTGCTGATGCGCCATGCGTCCTTTGGGTGTGTTCATGAAATATAGCGTCTGTGATACGCTGTTGTCCAGCGAAACCGTCCCTGCTAACAAGAAAGCGCCCGCTGTTGCCTTGCCGAGTGCATCATCTAGCCCAGACGTACCGCCCAGCCCTGTTATCAATGCCTCGTTGCTCAAGAAGTCAGCACGAGTCAGGTAACGATAGCGCCCTTCTTTTTGCAACAGCGCATAGTAACAGAACAAACACAGCTTGAGCGTCAGCAGGTCGTCTATCTGCAAGGCAAGCTCACTGATGAATTGTGTGTGTACTGGCACAGTGTTCGCTTTGCCAGCGGGAAAGCCTTTGAATGGGGTCATGGTTAGTCGTCAGTTTTTTATCAGTTTTCAGTTATCGTCTACTGGCACAATCATATCTGGCTCAGGATTTTTCGAGAAGCGCACCGCTTTCACAGTCGGTAGCCCAAACACATATGACTTCAGTACGCGGTGCATACCATCCATGATATTACCTTCGTCACTGATGATAATAGGGTGCTTCAAATCGGTAGCGAGAATACGCTTGGCATGGTCGCCAACTTCTTTCCAAAATGGCGGACGGTCTAAATCCCACTTGAAATTATCATTTTCCCAATCAAAGTCATCGAGTGGAATATGCTCTACAGGAAAATCCTCTGTGAGTTTCCACAATCGGCTACATTTCCAATAATGCATATTATCGTCATGTATTTCGATGTATCCGTGTTCAGGCCATTTCATAATTCATTTGCCTTTGTTACCTGTAATCGACGCTATCCAAAGTATCACTCCAAATCGCTCAAATCGACGCGATGTACAGACGCATCCATGAATTTCGTGAGTGATTTTTCAAAATATAGCGACACAACACCTGTGGGTCCGTTACGATGTTTCGCTACGATGACATCCGCTTGATTCGGAAACTCTGTCGCTTCGTTATAGACTTCATCACGATAAAGAAACATCACTATGTCGGCGTCTTGCTCGATTGAGCCCGATTCACGTAAGTCCGATAATACAGGGCGCTTATCCTGGCGTTGTTCAACGGCACGCGAGAGTTGCGCCGCGCTGATGAGTGGTACTTTTAGCTCACGGGCGAGTTCTTTCAAGTTACGCGAGATAAAACTAATTTCTTGCACACGGTTATTCTCGTACTGTCCGCCGGCATTCATGAGTTGCATGTAATCGACAATCACCAAATCTAAGCCAAATTCGTGTTTCAAACGGCGGCATTTGGTACGCATTTCCATTGGCGAAATCGCAGGTGAATCATCAATGAAAATATTGTGATTGCTGATGCGTCCGACAGCTTCCGTGAAACGGGCGGCTTCTTGAGGTGTCAGACGAGCGAGGCGCAATTTCTGCACGTTGATACCCGTTTCCATCGCCATCATACGCTGAACCATCTGCTCCACGCCCATCTCCATCGTGAAGATAGCGACCCGTCCGCCAAAGCGTGCGACATTCATAGCAGTGGTCAAAAGCCACGATGTGTTATGGCTAACGATGCCATTTCCAATGTAACTATGCGCTTCTGGCACGACTAAATCATAGCAATGATGCACGCCGTCATCTTCTATAGAGACAATTTCATCCCAGTAAAATGTCGCTGGCAAAATATCATCTGCGGTGAGTAATTGTGTCGCCGTGCCGGATAGCACAAATGATGTATCTGCGGGCTGTTTCTTAGCACGTTCTGGCTGATAAGTAGCGACAAAATCCCCTGCGTGAATTTCAGACAAGCGCACCCATGCGGTATCACCATCACGCAAAACTAGCAAAGGATGGTTATACGTACCCGATACTTGATACCCCAGCCGCGTTGTCACTTTGAGGCACGGTTTTTTCCCAGCATCATAAAAATGTGAGGTTGTTTTTACGCCTTCGGATGTCAGGACATCAATTTCAAGTGGATAGTAAACACCGCCTTCGTCGTCACGCTCACCTGCGACGTTATCAGGTAAAAGAGACTGTGCTTCTACCATGCCTTGTGCAGTTGTGATGATCGTATCACCGCGAACACACTTACCCATCCCGGGACGCCCAGCGAAAATCAGCAAATCAGATTTTTGGAAGCCACCCAAAAGCGCATCCATATCCCGATAGCCGGACGGAATGCCAGAGGCTTCGGTTTGGTGCTGGAGCATGTATTCCATGCGGTCATAATATTCGCTGAGGGCATCCCACATCGGCACAAAATCACGCTGGACTTGTGTTTCCGTGACCGTAAAGAGCTTGCTTTCGGCTTCTTGCACGACGCTATCAATATTGAGTGCCTCGTCCATTGCCAATTGCTTGATGTCATCGGCTGTGACGAGTAATTTGCGTCGAATAGAGGTGCGTTCGACAAGGCGACCATACACTTCGGCGTGTACAGATGTCCCGATGCTATTGGTGAGCTTAATCAGATAGGCACGCCCACCAATCGCATCGAGATTGCCCTGATTTTCCAGTTCTTCGGCAATCGTAATCGGGTCAATCGGTTCACCGCGTTCATTCGCCGCCCGAAACGCCCGCCAAATATGCTGGTGACGCACGAGAAAGAAATCTTCAGGTTGCAAAAATGCCGCGACAGTCATATACGCTTTAGCATCAATCAGCACAGAGCCAATAACCGCTTCTTCCGCTTCTTGGCTAAAGGGTGCGCCACGGTCAACATTGTTGAGATTAGGAGTAGACATAAATACTAGGCGTCATTTCGTTCGATGGAATACGTATTGTGATGCAAGGTAAGCGCAGGTGCAAGCCAAAAAGAGACGAAATTTTGTTCGGAAATATAAACCGAGATAAGTTACATATCGTACATTGGGACAAAAAACGACGCAAAATATGCGCCGTTCTGACAATCAAAAATTGTGAGTATCTTACTTAGTTCTCGTCAGCTTCGTCCAACTCATCAAGGTTGAGCGAGTTCACAAAATCCGAGAAGGCGCTGAATTGGCTTTCGTCCACATTAACATCATCGGCTGGTATTTCGCCAGCTTCTTCTAACAACTCGTCCGGTACATCCCGTGCGGGCTCGCTCCGGCTGAACGGCAATTGACGTGGTTCGCTGTTAGTTTCAGCTTCAAGGTCGATGCTCTCGTCTGGTTCAACACCGCTACGTTCCATAACCGCATCGCTGATGAAGATAGGCGATTTCGTGCGGATAGCCAGCGCAATCGCATCACTTGGACGGCTATCAATCTCACGCTGTTCGCCATCAATTTCGAGCAGAATCCGCGCATAGTAAATATCACGGCGCATATCATGAATCAGGATATGCACAACACTGGCGTCGGTCTGTTCGATAACGCTCTTGAGCAAATCGTGCGTTAGAGGACGATTGTGCGAACGTTGCTTCTCTTGGAGTTCAATGCTTATGGCGTCCGCTTCTGGTTTGCCGATGAAAATGGGGAGATAGCGTTCCGCGTTGATGTCTTTGAGCAAAACAACGCGATGTTGGCTCATCAGGCTCACGCGGATGCTATTGATTTCAACTTCGATCATAATGGTCTATCGCTTTGCACACGCTTCCGTTGATACATTGATTATACACCGTGACGGTTGCATAGCAACATTTCTATTGAGAGTTCTCATCTCATATTTCTTTCGCAGGGCGTATTTGAAAGTTTTCAAACAAGAAATTATCTGAAGAAATGATGGTTTTTCTATCGCTGAAAATTTCGCACAGCAACCATTTACTGGATAACACACCCGATAAGTAGATATTTGTGTATTTTGTAATCTACCAGATGACACGACTGAAAAAGTGCCTGTGTGGCTAAGTATTAAGCACACATATATTTTATTATACGGCTTACTAGAATGGGGGATTCCCTTAATTTTGTAGACAAGCATCTTTTTTACTCATACAATATTCATAAAGACATGATTTTTCTGCAGAAAACATGCATCACTTTTCATGCAAATACTTTGAGGGAAACAAAACACGATGGTTACAAATACACAAGAAAGGCTAGATAACAGTCCGCACATTGCCACAATCGAAGGCAATATTCTTGGTATCGACGTAGAAGCAGAATATAACAGTCTTGTCATCGGCTATGCCATCGTCGCATTACGTGTGGTGATGGGATGGATTCTCTTCCAAGGGGGCATCACCAAAGTGCTTGATTCCGAGTGGACGGCAGCTGGTTTTTTACAATTTGCCATTCCAGAAGGTAATCCGTTTATAGGTTTATGGGCTGGTTTCGCTGGCAATCCGATGATTGATTTCTTGGTCATGTGGGGACTGACGCTGACGGGTATCGGAATGATTTTAGGCGCACTGACACGCTGGAATGCTTTCTGGGGCGCTTTCATGATGATTATGTTCTGGATGGCATCCTTACAAGGTGGATTGGCACAAGGTTTGCCACTCGAACATGGTTACGTCGTCAATGACCACATCGTTTACGCTGTCTTACTCTTCGGGCTTGGTGCTTTGGGCGCTGGTCGTATCGCTGGCGTTGATGATTGGCTAGAAAAATCTGACTTTGTACAAAACAATAGCTGGCTAAAACTGATTCTTGGCTAACTCATCAACAAGACAATCTTAAATTACATGCATAGGATGCCTGTCATGATGGGCATCCTTTTTTCTACTATTATACTAAATACAAGCCCACGATAGATGTCATGCGGATGTCAGAAAGTATATAATTCTTCTCTAAAATCTACTAAATTCTATAAGCAACTGTAGGTATTTACCATGACATTCCGCACCTGATGACATGACATAGTACATTAGAAAAACCGCTCATCAACCATTAAGATAGTGGCATAAAGTTAAACATACAGATGAGAGGGAAACACCATGACGACCAACGTACAAATGAATGACAACATTCGTATCAACAAGGTAGAAGGCAATATTTTCGGCATTAAGACCCGCACCGAGTACAACAGCCTCACGATTTCTTACGCTATCGTAGCGTTGCGCGTAGTAATGGGCTGGGTTCTCTTCCAAGGCGGTATCGCTAAAGTACTCGACCCAGAATGGACAGCAGCCGGCTTCTTGCAATTCGCTGTACCAGAAGGCAATCCATTCCTGAGCTTATGGGCAGGTTTCGCTGGTAATCCAGTGATTGATTTCTTGGTCATGTGGGGTCTGACACTTACAGGTATCGGTCTGATTGTTGGCGGTCTGACACGCTGGAACGCTTTCTGGGGCGCTTTCATGATGATTATGTTCTGGATGGCTTCATTGCAAGGTGGATTAGCACAAGGTTTGCCACTCGAACATGGTTATGTCGTCAATGACCACATCGTTTATGCCTTCTTGCTCTTCGGTTTAGGCGCATTGGGTGCAGGACGTATCGCTGGCGCAGATGCTATCCTAGAACGTACTGAACTCGTAAAACGTCTGCCATTCCTGAAATTGTTCTTAGGATGATGGTAGCAAAATCACACAATCATATGCACGACACGCTGTAGCCATAGCGTAGACACATAGCAATATATGAAGAAGGTACTCTCAGACGGGTGCCTTCTTCGTTTCTGGCGAAATAGGATAATGTGTGACGGCAAATGCCATCAGCAATTTGAACAAGTACAGTGGCACAAACCACAGTAAAATCACGCCCATGCTGAACCACACATTCGCCAGCAGAACGCCACCCACCCATAGCACAACCGCAACTGCTTTCTGATGCTCAGTATCAGCAAGTGACAAAATGAACAGCCCTGCAATCAGCATGTAGCCATACAACCACAACATCTCTGACCAGCGTGCCAAACCGCTCCACGCCAGCAATGCCGGATGCGCAATGTGCATCACGAGAAAGCCGACACTCAACATATACGATTTGCTACGATAGTAAGTATTTGTCGAGCGCGTCATATTGGCGACTGCACCACCAAGAATATCTGCCGCAACAATGAGCAACGCCAGCCATTGCCAAGCATTAAGTGATAAGCCCAGTTGCCATGTATACCACGCCAGCAAAGCTGTGCCTATCGTGGCTGTCCCATAGATGAGTGCAAGCCCGATGCGCGTTGGGTTTTCGCCATGCAGTTCTGCAAGCATGCTTACATGTCCTTTTGCGCTGGTACAAATTCAGTAGAATCTATCAACCACTGAAGTGCCACTTTGCGTTGGTCTACCAAAAAATAACGTCGTGTTTTTGCCTGCTCTTCAATATGTTTTGTCAGAGCATTGACTTCGTTAATGACTGTTTTGTTATCTGCGATAAAAGCAACATGATGGATGAGGTCAGGAGGTGGCGGATGACGTTTGCTCATCAGAATCATACGCTGGAGTGCGGGTAAATTCTGGTCGGTCAAATCCCATAGAATAGCTAACGGACGCCTACTAGGAAGCTCACGAGAGCGTATCTTATCGTTTAGTTGCAGTGTTTCGACAATGTATTCGTCTACAGCCGCCCGTGTGGAATTATAAAACCGTGGATACCAAATACCGTGTTTATCGTGTGTTGCTTCAAACACAGCCATGAAACACCCTCCTTGATTTGATGCCATGCCTCTTGTGTTATGACTGTAGCACATTTTATGATGTCCGAACAAATTCTCTAATTTGAACACTATCATCATCCATAATAAAAAGATTTCATTTGCCAGAACGCACAATTCTGAGTAGTCTTAAAGTATAAACCCAACACACAGCGAGGCATCTATGCAGGGACAATACCCACAAGTAGCATTATTCGGTTCGATGGGCGGTAATTGGCGCGAAGATCATGTCATTCCGCTATTGAAGCAACTCGGTGTGAGTTATTTTCATCCGGGTATCGAAAATACACAATGGACGCAGGTCATGGGCTATCGAGAAGCCGATGTGATGGAAAATGCAGAAACTGTCATCATGGTTATCAACCATTCGTCGCCGGGCTTTGGTGGTTTAGCAGAAGCAGGTTGGGCGGCGCTGGGTGCAGAAAAACGCGGGCAGACTTTCATCTTACATATTCCTTTAGGCTATAAATTCAGTGGCGATGGCATGGGGGCGATGTTCGGCAAAAAATATGTCGATATGCTCGATGATTACGCTGGACGCACCCGTTATTTGGTGAACGAACATGCCCGTCGCTTTGAAGATGAAATTAGTAGCCTCTATGTCTGCAAGACAATTGACGAAGTGAAAGAAGTCCTGCGTCAACAATACGACAAAAAATAAGCATTCCTTCCCTAATAAACTCAAAGATAGTCATGCTGATGGCTGTCTTTTTTGTTTACCTGCAGCACGATAGTTATATCAATATGGTAAAAAGCCTTGAACCACTGCCAAACAGCGGACGGCATCTATGCCGTCCCTACAAATTTAATTTAGCCCAAAATTCTATCAATATAAAAATCTGTAGGGACACGATCTATCGTGTCCGAAAATATTTACACAAGGGTGTACAATGCCACCAGTTCATTTGACAACCCGCACTCTTATAGTGTATTCTTAACATGTAAACAATGACATAAAGGTAATCATGCTCAAATATATTCTACTCGGCTTTTTGAACTACCAGCCGATGACAGGCTACGACCTCAAAACCCGTATAGACGATTCTACAGGGCATTTCTGGCATGCCTATCATAGTCAGATTTACACGACCTTACGCAAGCTAGAAGAAAAAGGTTGGCTCACATCCGAACTATTTGAAGATGAAGCCGGACCCAATAAGCGCGAATATACCCTCACGGATACCGGACGCGACGCCTTGCATAAATGGCTACGTAAATCCATGACGGAGGCAAATCGTCCAAAAGAAGAACTCCTCGTGCGTTTGTTTTTCTCTGGTCAACGCGATAAAGCGCATGTCCTAGACGAATTGCGTGTGCAACGGGCATTACATCAGCAAAAATTGATGGTCTACGAGACAATTAAGCTCGAAAATCATGTACCGGAAGCGATGCAAGACGACCCGCGTGCAGACCGCGAGCAATTTTTTTGGGAACGCACACTCAACTTTGGGCATCGCTATGAGATGATGTATCTGGCTTGGTTAGATGAAACGATTGAGGCTATCGACGCATTGCCGTGAATTATGAGTGATTGATAAACAAAAATCAGTCGCATGCAACAAAAATCAGCAACACCCGTATACATATATGTCAAAATTTACATATCAAAAATAATACACAGGAGGTATCACCATGAGCAACAAAACATTCCGGCAGGTCATCCGCATTGGACACATTATCGAAGGCATACTAATTGCTCTTTTTATCTATTCGCCAACCCTCGCAGCGAACAGCACCTACATCGCCTTGATGCAATTTGTCGTTTTTCCAGCAATTGCGATTAGTGGATTGCTTCTATGGCAACAACCGCGTGTCCTCAAATTCGTGCGCCAGATGACAAATCAAAATTCAAACGCTTAATTATGTCAGTATTTACATATCAATCTTATCAATAGGAGAAAACAACATGCATGCAAAACACAAAAATCATGACCACAATCACGCTTGTGGCTGGGGCAATAATCTTACACTCTGGCATCCTGATGGTAGTCGCTTGAGTGTCCCTTGGTGGCTAGTAATTACTGCACTCAATATTGGTTTGTGGTGCTGGCAACCGCTTCTGCTGGTGCTATTCGGCGCAGTCGTTGTCGCGTGGGGCTTAGGCTATCGCGTCGGCAAAAATAAACGTAAATCGCACGATTGATTAGCATATTTATCCGATAGGAGCATTTATCATGGCAAGCACAACACTGACCACACCACCATCGCATGAAGGCACGCTATCACGTCGTACAAAACAGGTCATTATCGTGACGGCTATCATTGGTTTTTTGCATCATACTGACCATGTGCTACGCGCTGACCACAGTGGCTTTCCGTTCACGCCGAGTATCAACGAGTTCACAGCGAGTCTCATTGTGTATCCGATTATGGCATTTGTATTTTTCAAGCAAGGCATGTTGCGGACAAAGGTCGTTTTAGTCACGTTGGTACTGTTTGCGGTACAAGCAGCGCATACATTCATTGAGTTGCCCATCGACCAATATGCGGTATGGGCGAATAACGCCAGCCGTGACCCTGCTCTACTAGGACAACCTAACTTGCTCAATATCAGTTCGCCATTGATGGGCGTGCTTGCCGTAACGATTTCGATTGCGCTGTCTATCGCACTGGCAACAAGCGCCTATATGATTTTTCAGGATTACTTGCGCTCCACACGAAAAAAACGCACTTACTGACCCATTCGTAACTTTCTAAACATCATGGTATAGAAATTGCGGACGCACCAAGGCACGTCCCTACACTATTGGGAGAATTTGCAGGCTTGAATGTTCAAAAAACCAACAAAATGTAGGGACTGGGCTTGCCCTGTCCGATATTCACGATACCAATTCGTAGACAAGTTACTTTGTTAGTAGGCTGTTTACTCAGGTTTAGATAGTTATGGTTGCCTCAATAAATCACGATATTTTTCATAGCTAGGGCATGAGCTTTGTCAGCGACAGATAGGCAAACCTGCCCTACTATGAAGGTATACACACAGGCACTATCGTTAGGAGGCAATAATGTCCGAGACACTTGTCAACTTACTCATCATCGCTATTCCATTGTTGCTGTTGGTCGCTCATTTACTGGTTTTCGCATGGTGGACAGAGCAACAAAGCTATGAACAAGTCCCGCCTGAAGGCGACCTCGCCTACGAGCGCATGAAAGCCAGCCGCGCAACATCCCCTAATGATTAGGGGGCATCAGACAACACCAACGCTGTTACGATAGGGTCAGATGTAAGGAGGAAAACACTTATGCTGACCCTATTTTTTATTGCCATGATGATTCTATTGCCACTCGTAGGCATTGTAGCAATCGTTGGTGCATTCCGTTGGCTGATGAAACGCTTCACGGGCTATGACCCGAGTTATTCAGACGAAGCCATTGTAGAAGGACACCACGTTTATATGAAAAAAGATGTGGACTTTGCTCAGTTGACTGATTGGGATCATGAGACAGGGTTTGTGAACAAAGACACTCGCCAAAAGCGCAAGCCACGCAAGTCAAAATCGACCCCACACTATGACCGTCTGCACACGCAAGACCAAACCGAGGTCGCCTCTGAGATGCTGAACGATTTAGCACTTGATGACCATGCCGAACCCATGCCTCTTCATGCGTTAATCGAACAGAGCGAGGTAGAGAAACGCAAACAGAACGCATAGCTGTTTTGTCAGCGACGATTAATATTTTTCGGCTATACTGATGCAATATCTACCAGAAAACACAGGATTTTTATGGGTGCGTTGCTCTTTTTGCTGGCAATCAGTAGCATCCCGATTATCGGCGTATGGCTCTGTATACAGTTGTTTCGCTTTATCATGAAACGCACCACCGGCGCGGATGTGTATATTTCGCCGGATGGCTATTTTCATATGTACCGCAAAATGAAAACGCTATGGGATAAAGACCCGCTTGATTATGATGCCGACGATACACCTGTGCGACGCAAGCGCAAACATACCCCACACTATGACCGTCTCATCGCGCAACACGAGGTCGCTAAAGCCAGCGAACGCCTACAAGCACCTCCCGTGCAAGAAGCGTCTGCCTCAGCCGAGCCTGTCGCGTTGGCGGAGTTGCTGGAAAAACCTCCTCAAAATCAAGCAAAACGAGACTGAGCTTGTGCTTTCGCTAAACGATGTATCACGCCTTTTGTCATTTCAGCATTGGGTTTGAGCATATACATTTCTCGTATATCATCACGAGCCAACTCTAATTCGCCCCGTTTTATAAATCCTTTAGCCCTATGATAGTAAAAGTGAAAGCGAGAGCCTTTTTCTTTTGCTCTCTCCCATACCTCATAGGCACTATCTTTTTCACCAAGCACCCAATAATAGAACCCAATGTCAACATAGGCATATGATGACCAATCATTCGCCCATACCAGCTTATCTGCAATTGCCTGACGATAGTTACCCAGCGAGGCGTGCAAATTTCCGCGATACATATGATATTCACGATTGTCTGGGTGTATTTCTAGCGCACGGTCATAGTCAGCAAGTGCATTATCTGTCATCCCAAGCGTAGAGTACACAAATGCTCGTTCAACATAATATTCTGCACATTGAGGGGCTAGACTGATGGCACGCGATATATCTGTGATAGCTAAATTTAAGATAAGCTCTCTATTCTCTGCATTAAAACGAATCCCGACTTTGTAACGTGTCTGACCACGTTCAGCGTAGTAACGTGCTTCGGTTGGCTTCAAGTTGATAGCAAATGTGCTGTAGGCTTCTGCCTTATGCAACTCTATTAGCACTGAATTTTGATCAGGTAATGCTTTACGTGCATCTTCTCGCAAACGAACAGCCAAATGATAGTAGGCATCTGCAAACGAGGGGTCAATGTTAATTGCAAACTCAATATGTGGCTTTGCTCCCTCAAATCTATACGGACCCAACCGTGAAAATCCACAATTCAATTCCCATTCAGCATGCAGTTGATTAATTTGCACTTGCGACCATGTAATTTTGGGTTTCATAACCTCTATAAGGTCAGCAAGTTCAGCAATCACCGCACCTACATCTAAATGAAGCAATTCAATAGTTATAGAATCTGTAGGAATATTTCTGGCTGAAGCGAATAATCCGTAGGCACAAATAACCACTATTTGACTACCTGTCTTTCTTGCGTGATTAATTTCGCGCATAGTACGCCTGTGATGCTGAAGATATGATAGAGGCGTTAATATCAGCACATAAAAATCACGGTTTGCAATCTCATCTAAAATTGCTTGCGAGGGCAAATCAGTCGGCAAAAAGTGTGATTTATCCATAAAAACATCGACACTCATGTACACGAGGGCATCATATAGCATTGTCGTTAGACGTCGCGCAACATCCTGACGGTACGAGAGAAATATAGAGTTGTCTGTGTAGTGCATTGGGAAAGCAGAGGAAACAGCCTGCCACTGTGGTTTATGAAGTGTATATAAACGATAGCCGAAAGTCATCATATCTACAACCATCACCCTACGCTGAAAAGCCTCACCTTCCTTAGACGCTTATTTTTCGCTACGATTTAAGTCATTCCGCAAATACAAGCAAAGCCTACGATACAACTATGTATGTAAGACGTAATTACCGTGACCGTTTTTTCCGTGAAAAGCGACGGGGACCTTCTGTGGTGCGCCGTTTTCTGGTCGCGCTCATTTTCATCATCGCATTGACCGGACTTGGCATGTGGCAACAAGAATTGGTGCTGGCAACGGCATATGATTTCATCGGACCCGAACAGACCCCCACGCCTCTACCTGGTCAACTGGCGCAAACTGCCCAAACCCTCTTTTTAGAGGGCGATTTAGAAGGCGCGGCTGAGGTCTGGGAGCGCGTTGTCACGATGTCGCCAACCAATGTCGATTATCTCTATGAATACGGCATGTTACTGATTGACCTTGACGATGGGCGCAACGATTACGCTGACCGCGCAACAGAATTTGCCAGTACCATGCTTGATGTTAACCCGAATGACCCGCGTGGCTATGCCTTGCGTGCGCGGGGTTTAGCATGGACGGGCAATAGCAGTTTGGCTATCACCGTTGCCGAAGCAGGCATCGACATCGCCCCTGAGTTTGCGCCTTTATATGCGGCACTCTCCCGCGCACACATTGGCGATAGCAATCTGCGTGATGGGCAAGTTAATGGTTCGCTAGCAATCGAATACGGCGCTGGCGATGTGCGTTCGTATTGGGCATATGCGAGTTCGCTGGCATTCAGTGGGGCGCGTGATGAAGCGATTATCGAATACGAACGCGCAGTCAGTGTGAATCCGAATTTCTTGCCCCCCTATTTTGAATTAGCGAATTTATACTTGGCATCCAACCGCGACCAAGAAGCCATTGATACGTATAACCGTATTCTCGGTGTCCAGCCGACAAACGCCCGTGCGCTTCTGCGACAATGCCAAGCCTATCGGAAGGTCGGGCAATTCAATCAGGCGCGTGGTCTGTGTGAGGATTCTGTTTCATCTGACCCTGAATACGTGCCAGCGCTGTTTCAGCTAGGGCAAATTCAGTATGGCGACAGTGATTTTGTGCAAGCCGACGAATCGTTCCAGACATGTTTAGACCTTGTGCCGGATAGTCTTGAATGCACGTATTATCTCGGACTGACCCAGTATTATCTCGCTCGTGACACGTTTAACGTTTGCCAGACAGAAGGTATCAGTGATAGCGATTGTGAATCTAGCAATGTGTGCCAAGTTGGGTGGAACTTGCTAGAAGATGCACTCGTCATGACCGAATCACGCAGTAATACAGCCGGAGATCGTGAACTCATCACGCTTGGCTTGAGTGCGATTCAAGATGATCCCGCATGCAGTGGCATCACAGGACAGCCGTATGATTTCTCAGTAGATGAACCTGAGGTCACGCCGGAAGCGACACCCGAAGCATCTGCAGATACCTAAGCAAACAGCGAGGAGCGAACACGCTATGTACATCAACACCCCAAAACGCTATCGCGGGATGCAACGACGCAGTATGTTTTCGTGCGGACGTATTCTGTTCAATTTGTTTTTAGTCGTGCTAATTCTGATTGGTATCGGTGTCTATCAAATGCGCGAATACTTTCAGCCACAGATGCTAGAAGTCGTCAACACGGGGCTTGAACAGGTCAATGACTGGCAAGCAACCCAACTCGCGCCCGCACCAACACCCACTGAAAATCCACAGGTGACACTCGTAGACGCCGCCAACAACTGGTCAGCCGGACGGGTGAGCTTTGCAGTCGATGCTTACATAAGCATTCTCAGCACCGTGCCAAACGATGTCATGGTTTATAGCCGTGTCACCGAAGGCTACCTCACACGCGGGAATACTGACGATGCCCTCACCTATGCCGAAGATACGGTGACGGCTAATCCATTTAGTGCCGATGCGTGGGCGACCCGCGCTTTTGCGTATAGTTGGACAGGGGATTTTGCACAAGGGATTGCCAGCGCCCAACAAGCCCTCGCTCTTGACCCAAAAAATGCGCGTGCGCAAGCCTATTTGGGTTACGCGTATTATCAGGGTGGACAGACTGAGCTGGCGCGGAGCAGTGCAGAAGACGCGATTGCGACTGCCCCCGATTTATGGGCGGGCTATTGGGTGCGGGGCTTAGTCAACGAAAATGTATTCCCGATTGATTACGACGCCGCCGAGTCGGACTATGAGACTGCCTACGAGCTCGCCCGTGACCAAAATCCGGCGATGGCAGGGGTTGCTGGCGCAGGCTTAGGGCGCGTCACGGCAATTACTGACCCGCAAGGCGCTGTCACTCTCTTGAGCGAGATGCTCAATTTTGATGATAGCAACCGCGAATTGCTTTTCTATCTCGGTGTGACGCATTACCGCGATTTAGGGCAATGGGGGCAAGCACGCGACCCCTTCACCGATTGTACAGAAATTGCACCCGAAGATGTGGATTGCTGGTACTTTTTGGGTCGCACGCTCAATAGCCTTGATGACCAATCCGGCGCACTAGAAGCCTTCGAGCAAGCTATCGAACTCGATACACAATCAGCACGGCATTATTGGTGGGCAGCACGTCTCGCACGCACCAGTGGCAGTTGTGCGGCAGCTGCCCCATATCTCGAAATTGGCTACGATATGGTGATTGATGGTGGCTTGCCCTCTATCGAAGAAGGTACAGCCCAAGCGCCTGCGCTCATCGAAGCCTATGACGACGAATTAGCCGTGTGTCGTATCACAGTTGTGCCAAATGAACCGTTACCTGAAGCAACAGCCGAACCAGAGGCAACCGAACAAGCCATCGGTGATGCCTAAGCAATAGGAGCAAATGACCTGTGCAAATCAACACGCCAAAACGCTATCGTGGTCGGCAACGGCGCGGTCTATTTTCCTGCGGACGCATCATGCTCAACGTGGTATTGGTCGCGCTGATTTTAATCGGCATTGGGCTTTATCAGATACGCGATACGTTTCAGCCGGAATTGGTTGAGATGGTCAATACGGGTATCGCACAGGTCAATGATTGGCAAGCCACACAACTTGCCCCCGACCCCACGCCAACAGAAAACCCGCAAGTGACGCTCGTCGATGCCGCTAACAATTGGTCAGCCGGACGGGTGAGCTTTGCGGTGGATGCCTACACAAGCATCATCAACACCGTGCCGAACGATGTCATGGTCTATAGCCGTGTTGCGGAAGGTTATCTCACACGCGGGAATACAGACGATGCCCTTGCCTATGCCGAAGATACCGTGACGGCGAATCCTTTCAGTGCTGATGCGTGGGCAACCCGTTCCTTTGTCTATAGTTGGACAGGCGATGTTGCACAGGGCATTGCCAGCGCCCAGCAAGCCCTCGTCCTTGACCCTGAAAATGCGCGTGCGCAAGCCTATTTGGGCTATGCCTACTACGAAAGCGGACTGAGTGACGATGCGCGTGCCAGCGCAGAAGATGCGATTGCGACTGACCCCAATTTATGGGCTGGCTATTGGGTGCGGGGCTTGGTCAACGAAAATATCTTCCCTGTCGATTACGTGGCGGCTGAATCTGACTATCAACGTGCGTATGACCTCGCCCGTGAACAAAACCCGCCCTTAGCAGGCGTTGCTGGCGCAGGTTTAGGGCGTGTCGTGAGAAGTAGTGATTTAGAACGTGCTGTCACACTCATGAACGAGATGCTCAACTTTGACGATAGCAACCGCGAATTACTCTTCTATCTAGGCGTGATTCAATATCGAGAAGTAGGCGAATGGGCGCAAGGACGCGACCTATTGACAGACTGTGTGGAAATCGCACCCGAAGATGTAGATTGCTGGTATCATCTTGGACGCGCACGCGACCTACTCGATGACCAAGTTGGCGCACTGGACGCCTTCGAGCGCACCATCGAACTCGATACACAATCTGCCTTTCATTACTATTGGGCGGCACGTTTAGCACGCACAACAAATAGTTGCTCCGCCGCCGAGCCGTACCTCGAAATTGGCTATGATATGGTGATTGACGGTGGCTTGCCCTCGCGTGAAGAAGGCACAGCCGACGCGCCTGCGCTCATTGCAGATTTTACGGATGAGCTTGACATCTGCCGTATTACGATTGTGCCAAATGACCCGACTCCAGAAAGTACCGCGCAATCTGCTGGCGATGCTTAAAATAGCATAAAATCGTGTATTCTTAATACTTATGAGACAATTTTGCATCATAATAGTTATGATTCAGTTACGCATAATGATGATGAGGGATGCACAATGGCAATTGATATTCGCTGGTATGATGAAGACGAAAAAACAATCATCCATCAGATTTACCACAAAGGATGGACATGGGATGATTTCTATATCATGCGTGATACCACCCGCGATATGATTGCGTCTCAATTTCACATAGTACATATTCTAGCCGATTTTTCAGATAGCATGAACCTCCCCAAAGGCAATGTGATGATGCACGCGAAAAATGTGCTGAGTATCTATCCCGATAATTGGGGTTTGCTGGTAGCTGTCAATAATAGTTACATGATTGCTGCGATGGTCAATATGTTTGTGCGGGTGTTCCCTGCACCGTATGGCAGCAAAGTCCGCATGGCAAGCACAGATGTAGAAGCCCTCGATATGTTCAACACCTACCAGCCAGATACGATGACATCATAGCAACGCAATTACATTGGCATGCACTATGCACAAGTTGCGGTGTGGGGAATTTAAAGACTCCTTGAACTGCAATTAACGGAATACACGTATCTTCTTTATTAACGAATACATTATAAGAAATGGAATTCATATGAAAGAAGTGAAGAAGTATCCGCAAATGCCCAGCATGACTGATAGTGAGCTTGACAATTTTCTCAACCAACCGGGTATAGTCGCCCGTTTGAGTACCATCAATCCTGATGGCACACCCCACACAATGCCTATTTGGTACGAGTGGCGCAATGGTGAAATTGTCGTCAGTACACAAGTTATCCAGCGCAAAGTGAAAAATATGCAACGTGATCCACGTGTGACAATCCTCATCGACACATGCGAATTTCCTTACAAAGGCGCAATGATTTATGGTGAGGCTACTCTAGAACATGAGGGAGCCATGCACAAACGTATTAGCATCTTTGAACGCTACTTTGGCACCCGCGAACGCGCAGAAGAATATGCACAGGCATTGGCAGATAAGTGGGAGCCTGTTCTAGTACGTATCAAGCCAACAAAAATTATTTCATTTGATTATACAAAAGGGTCATTGATACCCATTGAAGATAATTAATCACTAATATCAGAGCATCTCAACGTCACCTTCGCGCAATCCATATGCGATGTTTACGTGCAGTTTACATTTATGGTGCATGATACGATTTGTGAATTTCATTACAAAGCAAATCAAAGGATATATGCCTCATGAAAATAAGAAACGTAATTATCGCACTCATTGTTGTCGTGCTTGCTGTTGCAGGGGGTGCATTCGCTTTCCTGACCATCACGGCAGGTGATGGCGAAGCAAGCCAAGATATTTCAGAAGTTGCTGGTCAAATTGAAGAAGCTGGCGAAGGTACACTTCTACGCATAGACGGCACACAATCCGAAGCACGTTTCGAGTTAGAAGAAGACTTACGCGGTGAACGCATCACCGTCGTCGGTACAACTGACCAAGTTGGCGGTGATATTGTGATTAACTTCGCTGACCCTGCCCTCTCCGAAGTTGGCACGATTACGATTAATGCCCGCACCATTGCTACTGACAATAACTTCCGTAATCAGGCGCTTCGTGGGCAAATCCTGAAATCTGCACAAGACCAATACGAGTTCGTCACCTTTGCGCCAACTGAACTGACAGGCTTGCCGGAAGCAATCACCACTGGCGAAACCTACACCTTCCAGATTATCGGCGACCTCAACATTCTCGATGTAACTGAATCTGTGACCTTTGACGCCGAAGTAACGATTGTCTCCGAAACAGAAATTACAGGGACAGCCAGCACAAGTGTCTTATGGGCAGATTACGGTATTGCTATTCCGAGTGTACCAGGCGTTGCCAACATCACCGATGATGTCGCTCTCATCATTGATTTTGTTGCTGTGCCACCAGCCGAAGGTGAAATGGACACTGACGAAGCCGAAGCAACCGAAGAAGCGGGCGAGTAAATCATCTTCACCTCTCCCCTAAATCCCCTCTCCCCGCGCTTCGCTGGCGGAGAGGGGACTTCAATGTTTGTTTATCGTGGCACAAGCACAACATCATCCCCGATACTATGCGTGCCAATGATGAAAAAGCGTTCACTGAGCGCAGGCAACAATCGCCATTGCACCCGATGACGCGCCCCACCTTTATCCAGCACATGCTGTTCAGTGATGATATGATAATTAGCATCATGTCCGCTTTGATGTTCGCGGATGGTGATGCGGTCAAACAGACGACGGGCAAGCACCTCAGTTGGGTGATGCTGTGTATCTGTGTGTAGCTGGCGCACGATACCACACGGTTCTGACCACAGCGACAAATCATAAGCGAGCATATCTTTTGCCTCGTCTACATCATTCAAAAGAGGCATATCATAGCTACGCGGATAACGCCCAAACCGTGCCATGCTATAACTATCTTGTTGATTGAGCGTAACCGCTTGGTCAGCGATGAGAGGTGTTCCCCGCAACGCTAACTCGGTCAGGTAGATTTTACGATTGCTCTGATTACGAATTTCCAGCACCGCATCATCAACATTGATTTGACGCGCAATCACCCGCACAGCAGATGTTTGGTCGTTTGTCAGGATGGTAGCGTGGCTAAATGCCTGATACTCGGCAATCGGCGTCACAACATCGACTGCACCAACAGCTATATCATCAACGTTATATGCCACACGCAACGTGACAAAGCTATCGCGGTCAATAGCAAGCGGGGCGTTCAATGACCATAAAATCGTATTGTCTGCCCCCAGCCGACGCGGATACAAAGTAAGCGATAGGTCGTTATAGACAGTCCCGAAATCGTAGATAAGTTCGGTCATGTCATCATCAAAGGTCGCTTGTACGGTATCGTTCGTCAGTAGATGATGCCGATTGTAGAAAATGGCGTCTCCTTCTCGGTTGAAGAAAAAGTAGCCATCTTCTGTGCTGACCACACGCTGTAACCAATCCAGCGCACGGTTACTTTCGTCAGCGACACCCCCGATATACGGAAACACCGATTTACCTGTATCGAGTTGTGTGCTGATGACCTGTGTCGGGAAAATATCGCTACTGCCAATGCTATCGCGCCCGATGATACAGCGCCCATCCAGCACGGCATAACGCCACGATACGCTATCCAAGATTTGCTGAATCAGCGTATCTGCACGCACATCGGTCTGCAAAGGCAAAGAGACGGTTTGCTGTGCGAGCTCACGTTCGCGTCCTAACACGATGATGTCTGCTTGCGGAGGATGCCCATTTGCTGTGACCTGCCCTGTCGTTGGCAAGATGCTATCAATTGCGCCTGTGAAATGTGTGCGAACCGTTGTGCCGTCATCACTTTGGATGCGTAGGCGTTTGCCAATGAGCGTGCTGGTTAGCTCCGGCGAGAAAGCGCGGTCACGATTATTCACGGTAATCGTAGCGCGTGCCGTTTGGCTGAGAACACTTTCGGCAGATGCCAAGCCGAGTTGCCATTCTGCGCGTAGCACCGCAGCCGTGATGCGCTCATCTACACTGAAAATGCCATCGTCGTTTTGGTCGATGGTTATCTGATAGGTGATAGTCATAGGTCTTGCCTCGCTTTCTATAAGCTAATTGTCCATGTATGCCGGAATGCACACCCGACATACTGTGTTTTGCCGTGTGTGTAGAGCGCGGGTTCGATGCGTACTGTCGCTGGTACAGATAAGGCATCTCCCAAGCGTATATCTGCACTGAGGGCGCTCATATACGCATCAATCGCACTGACGAACGTCGGCAAATGGTCACGCAATCCACGTCCCTGTGGCGCAGGCGCAACCAGTAAGAGATTCGTCGTCGTGTATTGCACTTGCTTCGTTCCATCCGCGAAGGCGACGCCCTCAAAGGCATGTCCACTTTCGGCGAAGAGTTGGTCAGCTTGAGCATCAATCGGCATGACGAGTAAGGCGGGCAATTGTGCGCGGTGTAGACTATCTGGCACGCTATCAACACTGTAATTATGGGCGATGCCGGAAACGGTCAGCGCACTCAGGTTAGCGAGTGCTGTTGCGAAGGTCATATGGTTTATCCTTTGGTTATTTTTGAGCTAATTTGTAAGAAGGTATTTTTAATATTCCACCATGCTAGGTAGCTTTATTTAACGGCGGACGATGCAGGCATCGTCCCTACTCAGTTGAGCGTTTTTTCGAGCGTCAATGTTCAATAAACTAGCAAAATGTAGGGACCCACTTCTGTGCGTCCGCGAAAATTACCAAATTAATTACTAAAAATAGGAAAGCTATCCCAATGCGCATTTCGCACATTCAGGCGTACAATGAAATGTAGGTTGTTATTTCATACATAGGTGAGGAGCAACACACATGAAACGCGTTTTTTTACTGAGCATCATATGTTTATTGGGCATTGTCCTGATGCCAGTACAGGCACAAGATGATTTTGATTGCACGGCTGGGGGTATCAATCGGCAAATTGATACATGGTATAACGATTTTCTCTCTGACCGTAGCGAGGTCGAAGCGGGTACATCACTGGAAGCAGCCGCCACCTTGCAAGCACAAATAGATGACTTGCTAACGGCTTGTGAATTTGCCACGGAAGAAGCAGAAGCACTGGAAGAAATCGTACAGATTGGCGATGGCGCACAGGGCAACCCCTTTGTGATTCAAGCACCTGGCACGGTTGGCGATACCACGCTAACAATTACGCTAGATGTGCGTCCGGCGAGTGATTTACTCTCCGAAGCAGGCGTAAGTGGCGTTTCAACACCGCCATTGGGGCAAGAATACGTGGTCATTTTCGTGACCGCCCAATGTTCGCAAGCATCATCGGGTGGCTGTATCATCAGTGACGATGCTTTCCGCTTGGTAAGTGATAGCGGGGATGGCATAAGTTATGCGCCGTCAGTAGACCAATACGATGATTATTTCCCGACCTCACGCTCAATGATTGCCGGAACAGAACGCACAGGCGGGATTCCATTTTTGGTTGATGAGAGTGCCTCAGATTTACGCCTTGTCTATTACCCAGAAGGCAATGCACTCGACCCCGCCGCACAGGGATTCTATTATGCGGCACAAGGCACAACCACCGACTTCGAGGTAACAACAACCACTAGCCAACTCATCGTGCGTAACCGCCCTGATAGTGGGGGCGCACCTGTCGCGGCATTCCGTAGCGGACAGACCGGCGTAGCAGTCGGGCGCACAGAAGACAGTGCATGGATTTACGTCGTTGTGCCAGAAGGTGATGGCTGGGCATCAGCAGAGTTCATCACCAGCGAACGCGACCTTGAAAGCCTACAAATTCTCACAGAAGATTTTGTCTACGAAGAAGAATAGACCCTAATATCACGGTGAGCCTGAGAATACATTTTTCAGGTTCACTTTCTTTCGATTATCCTCTTGATATTTCCATATTTATATAATCACAAATCCGTTTGTCTTTGGCACAGATAATTGACTTTCCACACGAAAGCTAATACTGTTATTCTTGAAAGTTAACAACGTTATTCTTCAAGGAGAGCGACATGGTATCCCAAACTATCGACACCCCAAGCGAACGTACTACGCTATCTGCGCCACGCATCATGTTACACATTGAAGGACTTGTTATTTTCGTGATGAGCATCGTCGCGTATTGGCAACTCGGTGGCAACGGCTGGTTGTTTGTCGCGTTGTTTCTCGTACCTGACCTTGTATTTATCATATACATCATGCACAAGCCAACTGGCATCACACTGTATAACCTTACCCATACATTGAGCCTACCGATTATCTTGGGCGCACTCGCTTATTTTGCTGGATGGCAATTTGGTATTTTGCTATGCCTCATCTGGCTCGCGCATATTGGCATGGATAGAACTATCGGCTATGGCTTGAAATATCAGACTGGCTTCAAAGATACGCATCTGAATCGGCTGTAGCAAATAGTGGTCAGTTTTTAGTCATCAGTTGTCAGTTACTATGGAGATATAGCTGGAGCTATCTAAAATTAGATAAGTACGTATACTGATGATTTATGCAAGTTAAGCATTAAGTACAGTGTTTAAATCGCGGACGCACCAAGGCACGTCCCTACACTGTTGGGAGATTTTTTGTGCTTAAACGTTCAACAAACCAACATAATGTAGGGACTGGGCTTGTCCTGTCCGGTATTTCCGTCCTAATTTTTAAACAGCATCAACCAATGCACCTTTGCCACGTACTTTAGTGCTTGGACACCAAGTTAAAAATACATAATTTTGCAGGAGATCATGCTTAAACGAAACTTAGGCGCAGACAGCAAGTGATAGGTTAAAATAGGCGTATATCTGCAAACACACAGAAAGCTACACGATGCCCTATCCGTCACAGGTAGATGCTGAAACCATCGTCAAGACAGCCCGCGAGATGATAGAAAACGAGGGCGCAGAGAAGTTGTCTCTGCGCGTCCTCGCTAAAGAACTTGGTATCAAAGCACCATCGCTCTATCGCCATGTCGGCAGTAAAGATGGTCTAGTGAAAGCAGTCAACGAATTGACTATGCACGCTATGGTAGCCGCGCTAGAAAATAGCCTAGACAGGGAGCAACCTATAACCGAACAACTGATGTCAATCGGGCATGCCTATCGTGCCTTTGCTACCAAAAACCCAGCCTGTTATACCCTCGCCTACAACAGCCCACGCGACGCCACTCGACCCGATCCCGCAATGCGCGAAGCACTTGTCTTGCCTGTCCAAGCCTTATTCGGGCAACTAGTAGGCGAAGAACAGTCCTTTGCTGCCATTCGTGGGGCATATGCGATGTTACACGGTTGGGTCATGCTGGAGATTTTGCAACAGTTCGAGCGCGGAGGGGATTTAGATGCACATTTCGAGCAGGCACTACGGGCGTATCTAGCGGGATGGTCAGCTTAGACAGTGATGCGGCGTAAACCAGCGAGAGTCTGGAGCAAGATAGGTAGCAATTGTGTGTTGAAGCTATCCGGCTCACGATAGAACCACAATGCCCAACGCAGTGTTAGATGCACGATTTCTGGTGGCGTCTGGTAAATGTCGATAGCTATTGCCGAGGCATGTTCGCTGGCAGTTGTGCCATTCACCCCGCGCTGAACCGTTAACTGGTTTGTTGCGCTATCCACAGCCGTGACACGCAAAAATTCGCTCTCGATACGCAACAACTGCCCAACCTGAAAGCGTGCGGGTGTGCCAGCATCTGCATCTGCGACCGTAAGTGTGGTCGCGCTATCACTGAGGGGCGCATCTTGCACGGTATCCCCACTCGTGAGCCAAGCCGAATTAGGATGTGGGTGATACGCCCAAATACCTGTCACGTTGATAGCTGACTGCGGACTATCGCTATAGCTAAAATATGCCCCGTTGGTTAGACGCAACATGCTATCTGACAACACGATAACATCTGCAAGGTCGATAGCACTGCCATCGCCATTCGTGATGCTCTGTAATGTCAGCAGGTCGTCGCGCAATATCAAGCTCTGTACATCGAACAGGTCAATATCATGCGCGAGTGTCGTCTGATACGGTTGGAGTGTGCGTCCAGTATGGCGTTCGATTGCTTGACTGGCAGCCGTGAGTGCCGATAACAAACGCGGGTTCTCGTCTGTGTCGGCAGGGTCAAGCCCGATATGGTCGCGTAAAGCGGTCAAGGTAGTGAGTGTGTACATAGGGTATCTCCGTTTGTATATTGTTTGTACATAAAATGAGCAAACTAATAAAAAATGTACTCGTCAGCACAAATGTAATAGCAATCTATAAAAAATTTATGGTACGCTGACGGTAAGGGAATGTTTGTAGAGGTGAGGTGATAAAATGACAATTAAAAGTCTATGGTTACTACCGAACCATGTATTACTATTCAAAGCATCGAACGTACTTTCGCTGGATGACATTGCCTATATCGCAGAAAAATATCAAGTATGGCACACATCGGCTTCTAGAGACGCACAGTTACACTTCATTGTTGACCTCAAAGAGGTGACAGCCTATCCGCGTGAAGTCGAGACGATTCGCACGGTGTTGAACCGTCGTATGGATAAACTCGGCTGGGCATTGGTCATCACGGATGATTTCTATCTCGAACATCTCGCAGGGCTATTCGGTAGACTACTCGGTTTCACAGCAAAAAAATCAGCATCTGCAACAGAAGCGTATCGTTTTTTGCAATCACACAAAGATGTTTCGCTACCGCACAACTGGCCCGACAATATCGACGACACGATGCCACGTCGCCCAACTGTTTGAGCTTATGAACCGTCCGCACCTATTAGCGACACTTGGCTTATCACCGGATACGCCGATTTACCTCACAGGCTTGACGTACCGCCTCTGGGGGCAAGACTTACACTTCGCTTGTATCGCGGATGAAACAGTATTTGCCATGCACTTTGCTGATTGCCGTGACATCAATTGGCAGATTTACACGCATATGTCACTCGCTGAGGGCGATGACCCCGCTTTCCCACGCACAGAACTCGTCAATTTGCGCTTAGGACGTTTTCAGCATCGTAGTCCGGGCAAATTGCTAACCCCACACTTCGGACTCTCTCTGGTATACGACACGCTGGCTATCATTCATGCTGACGAAAAGACACCTCTTGACCGCCCCACATAGTTTTCAGCATGATAATTGGTCTGCCGCGTCTCTTCGTGCTGAAAAACCTAACAGCCACATCACTGACATCTCTATGACTATCTGCTAAACTGCTGTCTGATTAGAGACATTGTTAGCAAACGAGTTTATGAGAGGACGTTATGGCATCCCGTAAACAAAAAATCAAAGAGAAACGCGAAAAAGAAAAGCAAATGCAACGTCAGATTCAGATAGGAGCGGCGAGTATCGGCGCACTGATACTGATTGCGATTATCGTGTATAGCATCGTGCAAAGCGGTGTATTCGACCCACCTCCTGTTGACCTTGCCGAATTAGAAGCAAATGGCACCCTTCAGCAAATTTGTAATGATGCGACCCCTGCTATCACAGGTGGTCAAAATGGACAGTACGCGCAAGCACCAGACATGCAACTTGATGCAGGTGTCGATTACCAAGCGATTTTCTGCACGTCGGCTGGTCCTATCTACATTGATTTGTTTGAAGACCGCACGCCCGTCACGGTGAATAATTTTGTATTCCTTGCCACCAATAATTACTACAACAACACCCAATTCCATCGCGTGTTGGATGGCTTTATGGCGCAAGGTGGCGACCCAACAGGTACAGGTACAGGTGGACCTGGTTATCAATTCCAAGATGAAGTTTTCCCAGATGATAACTTTGACCGTCCTGGATTGTTAGCGATGGCAAATGCAGGTCCTGGTACAAATGGTAGCCAATTCTTCATCACGCTGGCACCGACTGACTGGTTAAATGGTCGGCACACCATCTTTGGTGAGGTTCTTAGCGGGCAAGAAAATGTGAGTGCGCTCCAACGCATTGACCCACAACAACCGAATCCAGCCATCATGCCTTCTGACCTTGAAGCTGTCGTCATCGTCACCCCTGAGCAAGTAAGCCAATAAACATCATTGATTGGGGATAGCCATTGTGCTGTCCTCTTTTTGTATCAAGGAGAATAAACAGCGCCAATGTTTGAAGGACTCGAAACAGGCATCAGCTTAGATATTGTTCTTTGGTTTCAAGAGAACCGCACCGCATGGATGGAAATGCTCAGCATCATCCTCGACCAATTAGGCTATGACCTCGCTTATGTTGCTCTATTTGGCATCATCTTCTGGACAATTAACAAGCGTCATGGTGTTCGTATGGTTTTTGCGCTGGTTGTAATTGCGCTTCTCACCTTCTTCTTCAAGGATTTGCTAGGGCGTCTGCGTCCTTTTGTCGCTTCTGAGTTGGTGATGCCTGTTTTCGAGACATCTGGTTTTGGCTTGCCTAGTGGGCATACCTCGTTCGCAGTGATGATATGGGGCTATGTGGCGCTGTGGGTGCGTAAAGGCTGGGTATGGGGCTTGGCAATCACCTACATGATTTTGCAAGGCTTAGGTCGGATGGTTGCAGGCGTGCATTATCCACAAGATGTATTTTTCGGGGCGCTATTAGCTATCATTACGCTGGCACTCTACTATCCACTAGCAACACAATGGGAAACGCTCTGGCATAAGCAACCCTTTCTATCACAGATAGCGATTTCGCTGGCTATCCCGATGATTATCACTGGCATTGTATTGAGCGTGCCACTAGACGTTGACCAAATCGAAGCCTATTTAACTGTTCTTGGCTTGGCGATGGGCGCAGGTATTGGTATCTCAGTCGAAGCGCAGATGGTGAATTTCACACCTCATGAGAATAGAAGCCGACAAGTCATCACAATTATAATGGGTATTGTGCTGGTGCTGGCTGTCTTATTCGGGCTGAGTCCGCTCTTTGATGCTATCAGCGAAACAGGCACAACAGCGTATGTTCTACGCCTTGTGCGTTATGGAACAGCCGGATTGGTTGCGATTGCCATTGTGCCGTTACTTTGCGTGCAACTCGGCTTGATGCACAGTGACAATAGCGAGCCAGAAGCAGTGCCAGCGGAAGCGTAAATTGTGAAACAAAAAACACTTGTAACGTCACCTCGCATAACACCAGACAGTACGAGCGTAATGGAAGCGGCACGCACTGTCGGTCAACCTACGCTTCGCTTACAAACATTCCGTCCAACAGACGCTTTATTCGATATACCTATTGCTGTCTATGGTGAGTCACTGTTTGCCATCATCTTGACATCAAAACTCAAGCACGTTGTACTCGAACCAACGTCAGATTGGTTAGTTAACTTGCCAGAGAAATATACGCGACGCGACATTAGCAAAACGACACTCGGACATGCAAGAGCGTTTGCCAAACCGTACTTCGTCAAAAATGCCGATGGTATGAAAGCATTTGAGGCGCAAGTTTATCAATCTGGTGAAGAATTACCTACCAGAGATTATTATCCAGATGACTATGAAGTGCTTGTTTCTGAACCTATTGATTGGGAAGTAGAATATCGGTGCTTCATTCATGAGCGTACACTAGCAACCATGTCAATTTACCTAAAAAATGGTGACATCGCACGTACAGCAAATGGCGATTGGCTTGAGAATACCAGCGAACAGAATGAGGCACACAAATTTTGTCAGACTTTACTAGATAACAAGGATGTAGCGATACCACCTGCTTGTGTGATTGATGTGGGTCGAACTAGCAGAGGATGGGCTGTTGTTGAAGCAAATCCAGCTTATGGCTCAGGGATATATGGTTGCGATACAAAAGAGGTTTTGCGTGTTATCAACCGCGCAACCTTGCATATAGATGATATTACCGAACGTGATTCACTTTGGGTCACGACGTATGAAGTAGAGGATTAGGTAAGCATCTTAATTTGAAACTTAACCTGTTTTAGCAGACACTAAGCCACTCTACACAACGAATACCACCTAATAATCAGGTGAATTGTGCGACGATTAACCCCACAGTCTCGTCTATAATGAAACTATGTGTGTATAAAACAAAGGATACTCCAATGAGCATATTTTACGTTGATGGGCATTTTGTGCCAGAAAACGAAGCTGTCATTAACGTGCGGGATTTAGCTGTTTTGCGTGGATACGGTGCATTTGATTATCTGCGTACCTACGGCAAACAACCTTTCCGTATGGCAAAAAATCTGGAACGCTTGCGCCGTACCTGCGACATTCTGGAAATTGAGTATCCTTGGACAGACGACGAAATTGCCCACATCGTCACAGAAACGCTAGAACGCAATGTCGCGCTCGGTGATTCCGAAGAATATAGCATTCGGTTGGTGATTACAGGGGGCATGAGCAGTAACAACATCACCCCCGAAGGCGACACCCGCTTGATTGTACTTGTGCAACCTTTCACGCCTATGCCAGCCGAGCTTTATACAGACGGTGCAAAAATCATCACCGTAGATTTGAATCGCCTCTTTCCAGACGCAAAATCGACACTCTACACACCCGCTATTCTCGCCCAAAAACGCGCTAAAGAACGCGGTGGTGTGGAAGCTCTCTACACAGACCGCCACGGCAATATCCTCGAATGCACAACCTCGAATGTCTTTGCCTTCATTGATGATACACTTGTCACACCGCCGACAGCCGACCATATCCTGCCAGGTATCACCCGCATGACCGCCCTTGAAGTCGCCAGCGAGCATTTTGACGTAGTGATTCGCAATATGACACTGGATGAGTTACTTTCTGCTGATGAAGTGTTCATCACGTCTGCCAACAAAGAAATTTTGCCGATTGTCACGATAGATGAGGATACGATTGCCGATGGCACAGTTGGCGAACGCACCCAGAAAATGATATCTGCTTGGCGCGAACTCACGCAAAAACGGGCGACAGGGGTTACGGTTTAGGCAAATACGACACATCGTAGGGACGCCATTCTTGGCGTCCGAATTACTTACGGTGACAACAGGTTTTCACATCATTTAAGAAATTGAACTATCCACAATCGACGTCTGCTACATTAAGCATCCTCATCAGGTACAACTTTACCCAACACCCTAGAATATTCATCCTCTTGCAACCAAAATGTAGCATCTTCATAGGTATCCAGTGATGCTAAGACAGCGTAGTCTTTTGAAGGGGCAACGATATAGAATTTACCCTCTGCCATGCTAACCAACAGCAAAACACCCGGCAATGCGTACTCATCATTAACTTCAACCCATACCTCAATAAAATTCCACTTCTTGAAGTTTTTGTCTACTTCATGCTCTGACATAGGATTGCCCTTAATTTTAGGAATATATATACACTTTTACTTCTAAATTACCATCCGCTGGCAATTAGATTATCCGCATAGATTTGCTTCCAATCTTTATCCACTAAATCATAAAAATTATGGAAGTCATTAAGTGATGTCCTGTCTAAAATTTTCCTACAGGTTGCATCAACCAGATTGTAGCGTTCATCCCGATATAGAATTGTTTCGGAAAATAGCCCAATAACAAGGTGTGGGTGTCCCAACTTGCCATGAATTAGCACACTCCTAACTATCACATCATCGAGCTTGCCTTGAAGTTCAAAATGCAGATTTGAGAGCATCCAATATTGAAGTGCCATGCGAAATTCGCTAGGGAAATGATACTCCATAACCACATCATTCCATTCAAATTTTAGGGATGTTAACGTGTGAATGTCATCATTTTTATACTGTGCTACAAATACCACATGATGCAGATATTTGATACATAGACCCATTGAAAAACGACGAGAAAAATCACAATAAGGCAGTATGGTTTCTATACTGTGTGCTATATCAATACCAATTTTGAAAGCAGATAAACCAAGATTGATAAGGGCATCTTTCGCTGTTGTAGATAAACTGGAAGCATAGATATCTAACATGGAAGCAGTCAACACGCCTAATTGAAATATCCACTCATCATCAGTAGATTCGATACACTCAGTACATTCTCCTATGAAATCTATCAGGTGATTTTGAATATGCTTATATCTTTTAAGCATATATCGCAGACTTTTACGTTCATTTGCTGTTGAATTTTTGTATACATAAAATATGTGTTGACGAACCTTATAAGCAAATTGTCGATAATTCGCTTGGTTCACAGCACCATACATGCCATGCAATTTTTTCAACTGTGGCTCTAGCTCTTGTAAGCTCATATTTTCTTCGCTCTCAAACCATGATGCAGATGCAATTTGCTCATAATATTTGTTGTGAACTCATGGAATTAGAAATAATACTCGTTTTTTAGCTCATTTTAGAAGCAATTTCCACCAATTTTGAACAAGCCCCACCCCACCTGCGTAAGGCACGGTAGAAGGCAAAACACAAGACACAGGGCAGAGGCAAAATTTGAGTGACGACAGGACAGAACAGGCGCTCTTAGTAGCGGCAGTTGACGGTGACATGGAGGCATACGAGGTGTTACAGATACGTCTCGAACCCGACATGCGCCGCTATATCGGACGGAAGATTTACGACCCGTTCACGGTGGATGATATGCTTCAAGAAGTTTTTTTGAAGTTCTATCAGAACATGCACCGCATCGACCCGATAGAGAATTTGCGTCCGTACATTTACCGCATTGCGCGTAACACCGTCTACGACCATCTGCGGAAAGTACAACGCAACAACGATATTTCGCTGGACGATGAACCGGTACGCATGCGCGTCTCTTTTACCGAGGCGACCCACCAACCCAAGCCCGATGACCTGACGCACTGGATTCTGCTTCATATGGAAGTAGAGGAAGCCATCAATAATTTGCCCGAATCCCAACGCGAAACGCTAGTTCTCTATAGCGAAGAGCAAATGAGTTATGCCGAAATTGCAGATGTCATGGATTGTAGCATAGGCACGGTCAAGAGCCGTCTCTACTACGCCAAAAAGAATCTGCGCGGATTACTGAACCCGGAAACAGTCGATGTGCTGGATGATGAATTTAACGACACGCCCCGCACCTATCCGGCTGATGATGAATCCGCAACAGATGCCGAAATGCAAACGACCAACAATAGTAATTTAGAAACAACAGAAAAAGAGGAACAACACCATGAGCAACTCACCCCATAACAATGACGATATGCAAGATTTTGAAGCCGAAATCCACCGTTTTGAAGCTGAAATGGAAGCACTTGGCGACAGAATCAGTAGCACAGTTGAAGAAGCTCTCGAACGTGCCAGCGAAAAAATAGACGCTGTATATAACGAACTCGATAACGATGCCGACCTCCATGATGCCATGCGGACTGCCCGCGATGCGATGCGCGAAGCTCATGATGCGATGCGTGAACGCCATCGTGGCAATCGCAAACGCAAACGTCGTGTCAATATCCGCACAGAAGATGGCGTGAATATGAGCTTTGTACCACCTGTGCCACCTGTTCCGCCTGTACCACCCACACCTGGCATGCCAATGGGCTTTGCATTCTCGTGGTCTACGGATGATATGGCAGATATTGACACCACCGAAATTACGAAATTGTTGGGGCGTGTAACGAATTTCGTCAAATCGACAACTAACGCGAAAAATATGAACAACTATAAGAGCATCATGCCACGCATCATTAGCTCGTATCAAAAGCTCTATGACCGTGCAGTGACACTGTTGCCAGAAGATGACATGCTCGAAGACATGACGGCTATCACGATAGATGAGAGTGCCAGCCCCGATGCCAAAATTGAAGAAGTGCTGTTCGTCAGTGGGCAATTGCGTGATTACTTGCGCGATGTCGTGCGGGCAACCCAAGCAAGCTCTGGCGATGGCGCGGAAATTGCAGGCATGGGTAGACGCCTCAAAGATGAAATCATGTCACTGACCAAGAATGCTCTCTCGCGGGCGCTCTCCGGTATGGATGTCGATGTTACTTACGATGTTGATATTGATGGTAAAAACTATAGCAATGTCAAAGGCAAGTCGATGTCGGGTAGCAATATGAGCGACGAAGTGCATGATGACGAAGATTTGCGCAAAGCCAATATGAGTGGTTCATTGCTCAAGAACGCGACCTTCCGCAATGCTGACCTACGCGGGGCAAACCTGAGTGGTGTGGTTGCCAGTAGTAGCGTCTTTGACAATGCCAATTTAGAAGGGGCTAAACTCTCCGGCGCAAATATCGAACAATCAACATTTGACCGTGCCAACATGGAAGGCGCAAAAATGACGGGCGTTCGGGCGGCGAATACCAGCTTCACGCATGCGAATCTCGAAAATGCCAGCTTATCGGGCGCAAACTTGCAACACACTGATTTCTCGAATGCGAATCTTGAAGATGCGAATCTAAAAGGCGCAAATATCGGTGATGCCAATTTCACAAGTGCGAGTCTCGAAAATGCCGATTTGAAAGGCGCACGCGCACTCAAATCCATTTTTCGTGATGCGAAATTAGAGGATGCCAATCTCATCGGGGCAAATGTTGCCGAAGCCGATTTCACAGGGGCGAACCTTGAAGATGCCAATTTACGTCATGCCAACGCACGCGGCGCGAATTTCACCGATGCCAACCTTGAAGATGCTAATTTGACAGGCGCATCGCTGAACGGCGCCGTCATGGTTGGGGCAAGCATGGAAGATATGATTCTGCCCGATGGCACGCGCTACCGTGAAGGTGACGACCTGAGCAAATTCGGAGTCGAAGGCAGTACCGCCTACCCAAGCAAAGGCAGTGCGCCTGGCGATGGTGATGTTGATGACATCGACAATATGGGCGATGGCGACTTACGTGGTGCGAATTTCAAAGGGCAAGATTTGTCTGAGCGTGATTTTACCGGACACGACCTTTCCGGCACGGTATTCATAGATGCCAACCTGAAAGCCAGTAGCTTCGCGGATGCGACTATGCTCGGCACATTCTTAATTGGCGCAGATGCTACCGCGACGAATTTCTCTGGCGCACGCCTCATCGGGGCGAACCTTGCCAGCGCGAATTTGCAAGCCAGTGATTTCACCAATGCCGATTTGACGAATGCCAATCTCGGTGGTGCAGACTTCACAGGGGCAACCCTCACTGGCGCGACCTTGCCTGATGGTAGCACCTTCGAGAATGTCAATGACCTACAAAAATTTGGCGCGGTCATGATGGTTTAAAACCCGACTATAGCTATCTTGTCGTGAAAATTGCGGACAGCCAGAAGGCTGTCCCTACCATAATTTCTCGTAGGGACGCACTTCTGTGCGTCCGCTGTTTTTGTAAAAATATCCCCACTCAGCACTTTCAACTCATAAACCCTATCAATCTTGTTTGATTTTGAACCCTTTTTGCGATTTCTACGTATACATAGATAGATTCGGTTGTGATTTAGCACGCCGCCGAACGAACAACGTTTCGCAGATGGTGCTTTGCCACACCGTCTGCTTTTTTTGTGCCTCTGCTCGATTGCGCTATACTGAAAGACATCATGATTTCTGTGCATCCATCTTATGGAGACTTCTTTATGCGCACCAGCCGTCTTTTCCTAAATTGCTTACTCAGTGTTTTGATATGCCTTTTGTTTGCCTTTGTTACCTATGCCCAAGACCTTGATGAAACGTATGAATGGGATAATGGTGTCGAGATAAATTATCCCGACGATTGGGAGGCATATGAAGATGATAATGCCCTTGTACATTTCACTGACGACGAACTCGATATGTTCATCTTCTTTGAAGATTACGATGCCGACGACGACCTTGAAGACTATATCGAAGATGCCTTTGAGATTTATCGCTTTGATAGTTCCGCCCGCTTCGATGACGATGATGTGATTGAAGGCGAATACGGCGATATTGACCTTGCAGCCGTGTATTTCTATGAAGAAGACCTTGATGGGGATGAGTTTGAGCGTGGCATCATTGCAATACCCTTATCAGACGAGTTGATTGCGATTGCGATTGTCGTGCCACTCATTGAAGATGAGTTAGACGACATCGACATCATCATTGATATGCTCGGCACACTTAGCCTTGAAGGAGACGGCGGTTCTAGTTCTTCAGGAGATACTTTTGAATTTGATAATGGTACGCAAATAGAATTATTCGACGAGTGGGAAGCAGATGATGACATTATCAGCAATGACCTTATCGAAATAGAATTTCTCTTCTTTGATGTTGATGATGAGCGTACCGATACCCGCGCCGCCCGCCTACGTGAAACTTATGCCGACCTTGCCGAAAGCGATGATGATTACGACGAGGCATTGCTCCAATTCTTGACGCTCGATGTGGACGATGAAGCATTGCAATATATCTACGACGAAACAGACGATGGCGATACATACAGTGCCATACTCATTGCCCTATCTATAGATAACGACACTGTAATCGTCGCTGTAGTGCGCCCATCAGACACGGACGAGGGTTCGATAGTAGTAGATGATATTGGGGATGTGTGGGCATTGCTAGATACATTAGATGACTGAGGCAGGCTGTAAAATCAAAGGCGACGATTGGGAAAATCGTCGCCGAACAAACAACGTTATATGAGATAGTTTGCTTTGCCACAGAAAATATACCGCATTCGTGCTAGAATTGCCAATATCAGAAATATTTGGGCTTTGAGTTATGCGGATGATTATCACGCGAATTTTAGGATTATGGCTTATCTGTATCATCAGTCTTTTGTTAGCGATACAGATTGGTGGCGCACGTAATCAGCCCGTTCTTACGTTCAAATCTGAAATGGATGACATCAACGATATTTATCTTTATGACCCCACCACAGGCATGACCCATAACATCACGCAATCTATTTACACTGAATGGTCTTTTGCGTGGTCAGCACAAGGGATTTTGCTCTATACGGCAGCCGTCAACCCAGGACAAGCCACTGACGAACTATTCACAATGTCGCGGCTGGGCGAGGCGCAGATTATAGATACACCTGATAGTTTATATTCATTTGGCGGTTCTTGGTCGCCAGATGGGCGTACACTCGCTTATTTTTCGAGTCATCCCCGCAATTACTCTGATATTTTCATTATCGAAACAGATTCGGGTATCGTCAGTAACTTAACCGAAACACCCTTAACATCCGAAACCCATCCGCTATGGTCGCCCGATGGACAATCTATGCTCTTTTTGCGTGAGGATGACCTGTATATTGCGCATTTAAGCACAGGCAATATTACACGCATCGCCGATTTATTCGACCCTATCGACAATGCTGTATGGTCGCCCGATGGTGAGACGATTGTCTTTTTCACCAGCAGTTTTGCAACAGGACGTACCCGTAATGTCGCGCATCGTGTCGCGCCAGATGGCACAGGCTTACAACAGCTAGACTTGCCAGAAATCATCAACACGACAGCAACATGGTCGCCGGATAGCACCCAAATCGCTCTCATTGCCAACAACACCGATATACTTCTCTACACCCTATCTGATAATAGCTATCAGCTTATCCCTAGTGATGAACGACGCTATGCCCCATCGTGGTCGCCCGATGGAAGCGTGATTGCCTTCATTGAAGGACGCCGTATCTACCTCTTTGATGCAGAGACAGAAAGCGTCCAACTGATAGCTTATGATGGCTTTGTGACCCGTCCGCTTCTGTGGAAGCCTTAACATTAAGCTTCATTTTTACAGTATCTTTATTCTTATCTGTGATTTAACTGGCATTTCCTTGAGTACAAATCAAGCCCAAACGAAGGCTATACACGATTTTTACAGGGTCTTTATAGCACGTTATTCAAATCACCCTATAATCAGAGTAAGTAATCTTAATGCTATTGCAAGGCACATGTGCAAAAACATGAATCAGGGGGAACTGCATCGGATGTAGCGTACCTTCGCCGCAAATCAGCATTGAAGAAATATTTAACAGTCTATTTTACAGGAGTATGTCATGAAGAAAGTGTTCGGTCTTTTACTCGTTTTGCTGTTGACACTCGGTTCAGCAGCAATCACCTTCGCGCAATTAGATGGTGGTGAGCTAGATTTCGGCGAAGAAGTCGAAGTTGATGTTGATGGCGAAGATGAAGTTGAATTCACCTTTGAAGGTGAAGAAGATATGGTTGTGACCATCCGTGCGACCTCTGAAGCTGACCAAGACATCACCGTTGAATTGCTTGACCCCGATGGCGACCAAGTGGCTATTTATGAGAGTTTCGGCAACCCAGCTCTCACCCGCATTCTGCTTGAAGATGACGGCGAATACACTATCGTTATCGAAGAACGCGACGGCGAAGAACTTGACGATGAAATCGAAATCATCCTTGAAGAAACAGAATTACTTGACCTCAATGAAGGCACGCAAACCTTGCTTCTCGATGACGACATTGAATTTGATTACATGGTTTTTGAAGCTGAAGAAGATGTCCAATATGTGATGTTCATCACCCTCGACGGTGTACCTGATAGTACACTTTATGTTGACCTCGTTGAAGAAGGTGAATTTTTCGCTGCTAAACGCCTCACCTTCGCAGGTATGGAAGAAGCTGGCGTTATTTTTGAAGCAGAAGATGATGGTGATATGCGCATTGAATTTGAATTCTTCGCATTCGGTGGCGACGAAGTTGAAGTCACTGTAACCATTGAAGAACAAGAATAAGTAGATACCTGCCTGCGCTTATGAGCTTGCACACACGTTGCTGAACGTCATAGCGTAGCTATCCAATTAACATATAGGGCGTACAGAGAGTGCGCCCATACCAAAACAAGATACGTTCCGGCTACTTTGTTAGCCAAAAAAACATAGTTCACTTTATGAATCAGGAGATTTAACACATGTTGAAAACAGCTCGTTATTTCCTCGCATTGTTGCTCACCTTGAGCCTCGTTGCGACAGCATTCGCACAAGAAGAAATCGAAGTTGGCGATTCCGTTGACGGTGAAGCAGACGATGAAACCGTTGAATATGAAATCGAACTTGAAGAAGGTCAAGAAATTGAAATCAGCGTCGAATCAGATGATTTTGATACCTACTTGAAACTCTTCGACGAAGATGGCGATGAAGTTGCTAGTGACGATGACGGCGGTGAAGGTCTTAACTCCACCATCGAATACGAAGTAGAAGAAGACGGCACCTACATCATCGAAGTGGGTTCTTTCCCTAACGGTTCAGATGCAACAGGTGATTTTGAACTGAGCGTCGAAGAAACTGGCAATTCCAGCGATGACGACGATGAGGAAGAAGCTGAGGAAGAAGACGAAGATAGCGATAGTGGCGATGCCGACATGGCTATTGGCGAAGAAATTGAAGTCGATACCGATGACTTAGACGAACTCGAAGTCACCTTTGAAGCTGAAGAAGGCGACGTTGTAACGATTCTTGTACGTCCAGAAGCAGACATTGATGTTACGGTACAATTACTTGACCCAGATGGCGACGAAATTGCGCTATTCGATGGCTTCCGCGACCCAGCCATCATCCGCCAACTGCTTGAAGATGATGGTCTCTACACAATTGTTCTCGAAGAACGCGACGGCGACGAACTTGACGACGAAATCGAAATCGAGATTCTAGAAGCGGAAATCCTCGACTTGAACGATGGTCCACAAACGGTCACACTCGATGCCAACTATCAAATTGATTACATGGTATTTGAAGCCGAAGAAGACGTACAATACGTTCTCTCCATCACCACCGAAGATACACCAGACAGCACGGTCTACGTTGACCTGCTCCAAGAAGGTGAATTTTTCGCAAGCACGCGTGCAACTGTCGCTGGTATGAGCGAAGCTGCATTCATCTTTGAGTTCAACGACGATGGCGACATCGAAGTTGAAATTGAGTACTTCGCTTTCAGTGGTGACGAAGCCGTAATCACCATCGAAATCACCGAACTAGGTAACTAAGCCTAAGTGCCAGTTAGCTAACAAAAAGAGAGTATGGTGCTTGCCATGCTCTCTTTTTGTTTTCATTTTCTTGAATCATAAAAATCGTGCAAAAAGCGCCCTCTTCTACTCGCAAACACTTTAACTATTCATGAAATCCCTTCATAATAGGTAGTGTAACTTCATAATCCATTCATTTTTTGGAGACATACTATGAAAACGACATTTAATACCTTACGTGCACTCTTCGTCATGGTGCTTGCCCTTTCACTAGCAAGCGTTGCGTTTGCTCAGGAAGAAATCTCCGTCGGTGACAGTATCGAAGGGGAAGCAAGCGAAGACATCGTGGAATACGAAATCGAGCTTGAAGAAGGTCAAGTCATTGAAATTAACCTCGAAGCCGATTGGGACACCTACATCGAACTTTATGATGATAGAGGCAATTTCTTGGCATCTGATGATGACGGTGGTGAAGGACGGCAATCGCGCCTCGTTTTCGTCGCAGATGACACTGATACCTATGTCATTCGTGTTCGTGCCTTCGGTGATGATGTGCCGACAGGGGACTATGAACTAAGTGTTGAAGAACTGCAAATCGAAGATAGCGTCGATATGGGCGAACTTGAATATGGTGACGATGAAGATATTGATAGCGATGACGCCCTATCAGTAGTCGCCACATTTGAAGGCGAAGCAGGTGATACCATCGACATTTTGACTACATCAGATGATTACCTCAGCACCGTTCTCATCTTACAAGGTCCCGATGGTGACGAAGTAGCAGAAACAGAAAACTGGGGTGATGCAGTTCTGCGTAACTTTGAATTAGAAGAGAGTGGTACATATACCATCATTATTGAAGAAAGAGATGGTAGCATTCTCAGTGGTGATATTGAAGTTGAAGTCCGTGAAAGCCAAGTTATTAGCCTTGATAATGGCGAAGTTGAATTTGAAATTGGTGATGGTGACGACGACTTCACCTTTATCACCTTCACGGCTGAGGACGACGTACTCTATCAAGTGAATATTCTATTGGACGACGAACCTGATTTCACCGATGTCTCCTTCTTTATTTTAGAAGAAGGCGAGAACATCACTGATTATAGCGAACAATACCTGCGTATCAGTGGCGGACTCGGTGGTAGTTACATCTTTGAATCTGATGACGATGGTGTATATACGATTCGCATCGAATACTACGGCTCGAATGATATTGATGTAACCATGAGCGTCGAAGTCCTCGAACAAGAATAAACATCAGCCTAGATAGCTGACCATTCAAAGCGCATGACACACCCTGTCGTGCGCTTTTTGATTGCCTATCTGTTACAATCACGCACAATTAACACCTATTTTTCATACAAGGATATTGATTCATGAAAGCTATTTTATGCAAAGAATTTACCCAACCGGACGGTTTGGTATACGAAGACATTGACAGTCCGAAAGTCCGCAATGGCGAGGTCAAGATTGCCGTTAAAGCCGTTGGGGTCAACTTCCCTGATTTGCTGATGGTACAGGGCTTGTACCAAATGAAACCGCCTTTTCCTTTTAGTCCTGGCTTAGAAGTCGCAGGCGAAATTATCGAGGTCGGTGGTGGAGTAGACAATCGGCATGTTGGGCAACGGGTTATCGGTGTTCTCAATTATGGTGGTTTCGCAGAAGAAGCCATTGCCCCTGCTCTCATGACGCTTCCGATGCCGGATAATATGTCGTGGGAAGATGGCGCAGGTTTCGCGCTCGTCTATGGCACATCACACGTTGCGCTGGCGCATCGCGCTCGTTTACAAGCAGGCGAGAAGTTGCTCGTTTTGGGCGCGGCTGGAGGCGTTGGTCTGACGGCTGTTGAACTCGGCACATTGATGGGCGCAGAGGTCATCGCCGCTGCCAGCACAGAAGAAAAACTCGCACTCACGCGTGAATACGGCGCACAACATACAATTAATTACACAGAACAAGATTTACGTGCCGAAATGAAAGCGATTACAAGCAGTAAATACGCGGATGTCGTCTATGACCCTGTTGGTGGCGATGCTTTTGATGTCGCTGTGCGCTGTGTAGCCTGGGAAGGACGTTACTTGGTGATTGGTTTTGCGAGTGGGCGCATTCCAGAATTAGCAGTGAATCGTGTATTGCTCAAGAATAGCTCGCTCGTGGGGGTTTTCTGGGGCGCGTATGCACTCAACGACCCAGCCGTGATGCAACAATCATTTCAGACCTTGCTCACATGGTACGCAGAAGGCAAAATTAAGCCCCATATTGACAGAGTATATCCACTTGCCGATGCTGCCCAAGCCCTAACAGACATGGCAAACCGTAAGGCAAAAGGCAAGCTCATTCTTAAGCCCTAAACAAGATAAATGACGATGTTGTAGGCGTGTCGAAAATGACACGCCTCTTTTATACGGCGGCAGCAAAGGCTTCTGGGATGTAATTGCGTAGTGTGTTATACAATTCTTGGCGTGCAATGGGTTTTGCTAAGTATGCATCGCAGCCGGCATCCAAACAACGTTCACGATCACCGTGCATCGCGTTTGCTGTCAACGCAACGATGGGTGTATTTGTCATGTCGGGGTTCGCTTTGAGGTTGCGGGTTACTTCCAAACCATCAATATCTGGCAAGTTGATGTCTACCAAGATGAGGTCGGGGCGTTGTTCGGTAGCTACTTCAATACCCGAGCTTCCGTCAATCGCTTCAATCATCGTCAGACCAACTTTTTTCAGATACTTCTGTACCAAGCGCATGTTGAGCGGGTTATCTTCAATATATAATACAGTCGTCATTTACATTGCCCTATAATTTTTTCTATAATCTAAATTAATTATATGGCAATTAATTGAAAAAACAATTAAGGAATTGTCTGTATTTATACAAAATTTGTCAGATTATGTACCATGCGGATACGCAGTCTATGGTATTCTTTAAGTGGGAATGACGTACTTTATTGTGCGTTCAACAACATGTTTCGTTTTGACACTTGCAGGTGAGGGTCTTCGACAACGCTCACCTGCGCTTAAATACTTGTTTTTACCGCAGCATTTCCTCAATCAAGAATAGCCTTACAAACAACATCTTTACCATGTTTTTACGCACTAACATCCTGCATAACATCAAATAACCCTATATAATGAGCTTATGACATAATCAGATGTCGTGACGGGGACAACACGCCATCCACACCTATCTTACAAAAATTGAAAGGACACATGATGCGTAGATTGCTGTTATTGCTATTTGCTGTATTCAGTGCCGTCAGCATAATGTCCGTTTCGGCATTGGGAGAAACTTCGCTGACCGACCTCGCCCAGTATGTTGAGGATGACGCCCTCGTTTTTGCGAGTATCCGCACAGACGATGGCTACTTAGGCACGCTCGATAGCTTGTATCAACGGGCGCTCCCCTTCTTGCCTTCGGATGCGCTACCACCAGCAGATAGTCTCGTTGAGTTGCTCAATTTTGGGCTGAGTAGTTCCGAACTCGGCACATTTGAGGACGATGTGCGTCCTTGGTTGGGCAATAGTGCCGCGCTTGCGTTTTTCACTACGGATACGTTCTCAACGGCTGACCTACTTTTCATCTTAGAAGCCGATGGCGAAGCTGCCCTCGAATTTTTTGAGCCTGATTTTGAAGAGGGTATGCAAAATGGCTTCATTGAGCGTTCAGAGCAAGATGGTTTCACGATTTTCTTGGATGCTGAATTTCAGACAGCCACAGCGTTTGGTGAAGATGTTATCTTTGTGAGCGTCCTGCAAGAAAATGACGCTGTAGATGATGTGTTCGCTACTGTGATTGCGGAATTAGAAGGTGAACCAATTGAAGAAGAAGAGGTCGAATTACGCGACCCGCTGACGCTGATTCCATTTGCAGGCGTAGACAACCCACTGAGCGAATCGGACACGTTCAATAACGCACTGTCAGATTTGCCACAAGATAGCTACAACATCATCATCTATAGCAACTTCGTGGAATTTCAATCGACACAGATTGCAGCCCTCGGGTTAGACCAACCAGAGTTTGCTGAGTTGTTCACAAATGTTGGTTCAACCGCATTTGGCTTCACGGTGCTAAATGATGATTCGCTGACCATCGACATCGTACAACGTGCAGATAATAGCGCCCTAGAAGAACTTGGCGTAATGCCGATTGTGCCAAGCGCACTCGATTATGGTTTCACGAATCGGATACCAGAGGATGCGATTGCTGTTGTACAAACCAGCGACTTCGGTGGCACTGTGCAAGCCAGCTTCGATAATATCCGTGCAATCAGTAGCTATATTCAAGCACAAGGCGGTATTGCCACCCTCGTTGACCCCACCAATGAATTACTCACGGATGAAGAACGGCGCATTCTGGACGAACTGGACATCGCATGGTTACTTGGGGCGATTAATATCAGCTTCAGTGGTGGTACTGGCTTGAGCCTCGAAAATGATGTGTTACCTGTTCTCGATGGTGATGCTGCAACCTACCTGCGTATTCTACGAGATGATAATGCTTTCCTCCCTATTCAGTTGGATAGCGCGTTACTCTTCCAAACAAGTGATCCTGATGGTGCGGCGGCAATTGTCGAGCAACTCGGTGTTTCAGCTAGTAACTTTGACATCAAAATCAGCACCGAAGATTATGGTGATAGCAGTGCTATCGTATTAGAAAGTGATGATGTTTTCTCTGCCAATGATGATAATCTTGATTTTTTGCTTGGCTCATCCGATGAGGTCGTCGCGCTTGGCACACGCCGAGCCGCAGAAAATGCCCTCAGTACAGATGACGGATTAGCAGATAACGCTATCTTCCAAGAGGCACAAGCAACTTTCTTGCCAGAGAGCCAACAACTGGCTTACTTGGCAATGGATCCTGTTTTGGACTTACTGGATGAATTAGCAGAGAGTGGCGACATTTTTGTGGATGACTTCGTTGAAGAACTCTACAAAGCACTCTCGATTCTGGAAAGCAGTTCCGTTACCTCAACCGTGAGCGAGGATGGTCTGACGACGATTCGCTTGGTTATCACACTATCCGACGAACCGCGTAGTATCGCTGACTAACGAAAGGATGACCTACCCTATGCGTAAATTACTCGCACTCACAAGCCTTTTGCTCTTACTGCTGACGGCATCTTTCGTACCTGTCGCCGCCGCACCTGTTGATGACTTGACCGCTCTTGCAGAGTACGTACCAGCCAAAAGTTCGGTCTATCTCGCTGTGCGCACAGATGATGGTTATATCGAACAACTTGATGGCGTCATCGGTGCGCTAAATGACAAACTCGGTGGCATTCTGCCAGAAGAAATCAACGTGCTATCCTTCTTGAACGCGACCTTACAAGATGTGCTTGACGAAGACATCGACTTTGAAGATGATGTGCGCCCTTGGTTAGGCGATATAGGCGCTATTGTCGTGACTGTCCCTGAGCCAGACGAGCTTGACTTTGGCGAAGAGGACATCGGTGGTGCATTCGTATTCACTGTTTCAGATGGCGACGAAGCTCGTGATTTCTGGGATGACTTACTGGAAGACGCGTACGATATTAAAGAGGCTGGCGAGGGTGTGCTATATACACCTGCTAACGATGATATGTTTGTGCCTTCTCTCTATCTGACAGATGATGTCCTCGTCTATCGCACGACTGCTGTCAATCCAGATACGCTCATACTGGGTGAGGATGACGATAGCCTTGCTGATAACGATGAATTTGTAGATGCAATGAACCGTCTGCCAGAAGATGACTACAACGGCGTCGTGTATGCACATCCTAGCTTTTTGATGAGTGAGCTAAACGACATTCAGGATGACTTAGACGATGCCGCTCTGCCTATCGAAGACATTGACCTTGAAGTGATTGCAACCGCCATTGGTCCACAATCAGCTGGGTTCACGATTCTTGATGACCGCAACTTCGTATTGGATATTGCGACCAATGTTGCCAATCGTGATGTGCTTACGGACGCCGGTATCATGTTCACGGCTGGCGACCCCATCGACCTCAGCTTCACTGACCTTTTGCCAGAAAATACGATGCTCTTTGTACAAGATACAGGCTTAGGGTCGAGCTTGATTAGCGCCTTCGCACAACTAGAAGCATTAGGTGATTACTACGATGAGCTATGGGAAGCGGGCGATTTGTCATTTCGTGACCGTGACTTAACCAATATCGACAACGCAACGATTTTCGTGCGCCAAGCGATTGAAGGCTTGGCTGGTTTAACGCTCCAAGAAGCCTTCGGTTGGATGACAGGCGACTACATTGTCTATACCAGTGTGCTAACAGGCATCAGCGAAGACATTCCTGTGTTGCCTGATGTTGGCATCATTGTCGAAGATACAGGCGATGCCAGTATATTGAGCGATGCCGTGCCGGATGTGCTGTATCAACTTGGTTTAGAGAACGAAGATGACGATGGTATCACGGTGATTCCTGCCTTTGGGAATATTCTACAGACAAATGACATGGATATTCTCATCGGGGCGAATAATGGTGTCTATGTGACTGGCACACGCGCAACGATTGGTGATGTACTAGATGGCAACGGAGGTTTAACGACTACGGATGCCTTTGCGAATGCCAGCAATTACTTCTTAGAAGATGCGCAGGCACTGGCTTATGTCAACGTACCTCCTATCGCAGACATCGCTACAGGACTCGCTGAACTTGGTGTGCCGGATATGGAAGACGTCGCGTTGGTGTTGCCTGCGTTCGAGAGCGCATCTATCACAGCAAGCTATGATGATGAGGGTAATGGTGTCGTGCGTTTGGTGTTATCACTCGCAGACTAAACCGCTATTCGCTATACCGTAACTGAAATGCCCTTGTGTCTTGTGTGATACGAGGGCTTTTTTGTTTATCTGCACTCAAAAAGTAACCTTTTTGCTACTACACGCCACTATTAGAGTAGACACACAAAACAGGAAACCCAGCTAACGATGACGCAACCAGACGATGCCAGCATTATTCAACAGGTACGCGAGGGCGACAAAGACGCTTTCGGCATCCTCATAGAACGACACTATCCGATGGTTTATAGGCTGGCATGTCGTGTTATCGGGCATCCTGACCTCGCCCAAGACCGTGCGCAGGAAGCGTGTTTGCAAGCCTTTTTATCGCTGGACAGTTTGCGCGACCCCTCAGCGTTTCAAAGTTGGGTGTACGGCATCACGCTCAATGTATGTCATGCCTATTTACGCCAACAGAAACCTACTATCACACTTGATGATACGCTGGTACGCCTATTGCAAGATAAACGCCCCTCGCCCGAAGCTATCACCCAACAACGTGAGAGCGATACTCACCTGCGCGAAGCAATTCGTCAGCTATCCGCACGTAATCAAGAAGCCATTGTGTTGTACTACTTTCAAGGGCTAACGCAACAAGCTATCGCGCAAGAACTCAGCATCAGTGTGACAGCTGTCAAAGGACGTTTGCACAAGGCACGTCAGCAACTGAAAAGCATGCTCTATACAGCTATTTATCCTGTTGGTGTGTCTGCATCTGTTAACCATCACCAAAGAGGAAACACCATGGCAACACAAGATAGCACGCTCATTCCGATTCGCATCATCGACACCCCGTTCCAAGTCGTGACCAGCGACGATGGCAAGCAACGTACACTTTCGCAGTTATTATTGTTTAACGAGGAAACGCGCCGTGCGATGGTTATTTGGGTAGATGAGTATCTAGCGACGACGATTGCGCTTTCACTGCAAAAAAGTGATGAGATTCACACATTTACCCGCCCAACGTCTCATGATTTGATGGGACACCTGCTCAAAGCAAGTGGTGCGACGATTGAATCTGTCATCATCAATGACTTGCGTGAAAATGTATATTATGCGACGGTGCGTTTGCAAACGGAGAACGGCATACAAGCGATAGATGCTCGTCCGAGTGATAGCATTGCGCTTGCAGTTCGGCATGATGTGCCGATTTATGCGACAGAGAAATTATGGCAAGTCGCTTCACCACCGATTCCAGCCGACAAATCACCGAATCGTAGTGGTATCCACGCCATTATGCAACGCATCCAAGCAGAGGGTGCAGCACGCAAAGCCTTCTTTCAGCAAATAGCAGACGATACTACATCACGCGATGCCTATACGGTCGAAGTTCGGCAAAAGGCACGCGCTATCATCGACAATGCCTTCGACTAGGAATAAGAAATTGTGGATCATGGATATAGGACGGGCGAGACTTTGCCCATCCTACACTATATATGGCGTCACTTCTGCAAGAGGCGCATGGTACTTTCTGCGAGGATTGCCGCGCCGTATTTCATCGCATCTTCACTGATGGCGAAAATTGGGCTATGGTGCGGGCGATGTTTATCATCATATTTTGCCCCCAAGAAGAACATCGCGCCTGGTGCTTTTTGTGTCATGTACGAGAAATCTTCCGCGCCCATTTTTGGGGTCGCATCAATGGTTTTCGCTTCACCCACATTTTTCTTCGCAACATCTTTAATCAAGTCCACGATACCCGCATCATTATAGAGTGATGGATACCCGCGACTGATTTCGAGGCTGTAATCGCCACCGAGGGCTTTTGCGACACTCAGAGCGCGTTCGAGTTCACTATGTAGCTGACTGCGAATCTCTTCATTGAAAGAGCGAATTGTGCCTGTCAGTTCAACTTTATCGGGGATGACGTTTGGTGCAGACCCACCATGAATCGAACCGACTGTAATTACCGATGCGCTGGTGGGGTCAGTACGACGTGAACGCACAGACTGAATCGCGCCAATCACCTGTGATTGAATGTATACGGGGTCAATGCCAAGATGTGGGGATGCGCCGTGTGTGCCTTCGCCAAAAATCGTCGCATAGAAGGTATCGACGGCTGCCAGCATATAGCCACTGCCAATATGTACTTCGCCGACTGGCTTGGTGCTATCGACATGCAGAGCAATTACATGGTCGAGGTCTTCGAGTGCTTCGTCACTAATCATCGCGGTTGCGCCACTGATGCCATCAGCATCCCATTTTTCTTCGGACGGCTGGAACAAGAAACGCACTTCACCCGATAAATCCGGCATATCATGGAGCATCTTTGCGACACCTAGCAAAATCGCAGTATGGGCATCATGTCCGCAAGCGTGCATTTTGCCCTCGACTTTAGAGGCAAACGGCAAATCAACCGCTTCATGAATCGGTAGCGCGTCCATATCCGCACGGATGCCAATTTTAGGACCTTCGCCATTGCCGATACGCGCCACAACACCCGTGCGCCCGACGCCGATTTCAGCTTCCATCCCCATATCTGTCAGGGATTTAGCGACGAGTTTTGCTGTTTCAAATTCTTCAAAGCCTAATTCAGGATTCTCATGAATTTTACGACGCCATTGAATCATATCGTCTTCGGCTGTTTTGGCTTTTTCTAAATAATCTGTCATGACTTACTAGCTCCTCTTTGAATAAGATAAAATTTGAAAGGTAAAAGGTAACTTCTTCTACAAACATACTCTCAAAACTGACCACTGAAAACTGTCTACTGACGACTGATACCTAAAAACTAACGACTAACTATCCAAGTGCCATTCCATGATTGCACCTGCGACCCACGTTGGTTTGGGCGTGCCATAGAGTTCAGTGGAATCGGTGTAGCTCATGTCAATGACTTTGCCACTCATCGCGCCCCGTATATAACGATAGACTTGTCCAGCATCGCGTGCATCAGATTTCGCTTCTACGCAGTGCTGATTAAATCCCCAATAATCACCTGTACTCAGAATATCCAAACCTTCTTGGATTTTGGCTTGTGCTGCCGCGAGACCTGCTTCATCCGGTTCCATCGCTTCTTCAGGCGGTGTACCATAGCCAATCCCATGATGAAAGGCATCGGCTGTGGAGACAATCACGGCATCTTTGGCAATTTCTTGTAGTTCTTCTATACCTGGTAGGATTTCCGGTTTGCCACCTGCGAGATAAGGATAGCGTTCGATGACTTCTGGAATTTGACTATCACGCAGTCCACGCCGTTTGACTTCGGCATCCCAGAACCAACGCCAACTATAGAGCGCATGGTCGCCCCGCCATTCTTGACGCCCATCTAAGCCAGGTCCTTGAATGCCCCACAAGGCTTCTTGCGTGACATCACCCCCAGCCGCCACTCGTCGGCGTGCTTGTTCCATCTCTTCGGTGAAAGCATGTAACACACTTACCACTAGTACACGGTCTGCCCCGCTATCGAGTGCCGCTTGCACACATGCCGCTATTTGATAGCCACAATCATGCACACCTGCATGCGGGAACACCAATACACCACCACTAGAGAGCGTATTACCTAATTTAAATTCGGTGGCTCTATCAAGATGTTCGGCTGTGCCTGCATCACCGAGTTCTTTGTGTTCGCGTTCGTATAACGCCTGAATATCTCTTTGTAGTTGGTCGCGGTCTAATTCCATAAATTTTTATCCATATTACTTAACTGTGTTTAATGCAGATGAGCATTTTTTCATGTTTTTTAACTACTTACAGTGTAACGAATTTCCAGACACATTTCCGTAATTCCATCTAAGACCTTGATGAAATCCTAATAAGTTTGGTGTATCTTGAACTTAGTGTTTGGGCGTACCTTGTGGCTATTGACATTAATTTGTGCCTTTTGCATAAGAGGTGGCACTATATATTTTGTCTATTAGTAACGAATTATTGCAAAGTAATTGCAGAATCTCAAATAGTCTGTATACTCTAGCACGCATGGCATTTCTAAACTGTTTTTAAGTTAATATAGGAAAGGTTAAACAATGCCTAAGAATTTAGTCCGTTTAGTAGCCGCAGTCCTCATCACCGTGATGGCATTCGGCTCATTCGTATCCGCACAAGAAGATGAGGAAGTTCTCAACATTCTGTACTGGCAAGCTGTCAGTATCATGAATCCTTATCTCTCCGGTGGTACGAAAGATATTGAAGCAGCCTCCCTCGTATTGGAACCACTCGCTCGTTATGACGAAACCGGTTCACTTGTTGCTTGGTTAGCAGCTGAAGTCCCAACCATCGAGAACGGTGGCATTAGCGAAGATCTCTTGACCATCACATGGACACTCCAAGAAGGTCTCGAATGGTCAGATGGTACGCCAGTGACCTCGGCTGATGTTGTATTCTCCTATGATTACTGCGTTACGCCAGAAACTGGTTGTGCAGGACTTGATCAATTCGCAGGTGTGGCAAGCGTAGAAGCTGTTGATGACCTCACAGTTGTCGTCACCTTTGAAGCACCAACACCATTCCCATACCAAGCATTCGTTGGTCCAACCAGCCCAGTTATCCAAGCAGCACAATTCGCTGACTGCGTTGGCGCGGCTGCACAAGGTTGCACGGATCAGAACTTCTTCCCAATCGGCACGGGTCCATTCGTAGTGGAAGAGTTCTCCGCTAACGATGTCGTTGTTTACGTAGACAACGAAAATTACCGTGTAGAAGGTCAACCATTCTTTGATCGCGTTGTCTTCTCCGGTGGTGGCGATGCTGAAACCGCAGCACGTTCCGTTCTGGAAACAGGTGAAAATGACTACGCATGGAACTTGCAGATTTCACCAGAATTGCTCAACAACATGGCTATGGATGGTGTCGGCACCGTCGTTGTATCCTTCGGTACAAGCGTGGAACGCCTTTACCTGAACCAAACCAATCCAGACCCAGCACTCGGTGATGATCGTTCGGTTTACATGGATGGTGAAAATGTACACCCATTCTTGACCGATCCAGCCGTATGGCAAGCTATGAGTATGGCAATTGACCGCGAAATCATCGCAACCGAACTCTACGGTGCAGCTGGTCTCGCAACCTGTAACGTACTCCCAGCGCCCGCAGCTTACGCTTCAACCGCAAACGATGGTTGCCTCGTACAAGATATTGACGGCGCTAACGCAATGCTCGACGAAGCTGGTTACGCTGATACCGATGGTGATGGCGTCCGCGAAACCGCAGACGGCGTACCTCTCGAAGTTCTCTACCAAACGTCAACCAACGCTGTTCGCCAAGACACCCAGATTCTGATTCAAGACTGGTGGTCACAAATTGGTATCTCAACTGAACTGCGCAACATTGATGCAGGTGTATTCTTCGGTGGCGATCCTGCTAGCCCAGACACCTACGGTAAATTCTATGCAGACATCGAAATGTTCACCAGTAGCGCTGTTGGTACCGATCCACAAGCCTACTTCAACAACTGGACATGCGGACAAGTTTCTGGTCCAGACAACAACTTCTTGAGTGGTAATATCTCACGTTGGTGTTCACCAGAATATGACGCACTCCTTGCTGAACTGGCAGATACTGTTGGTATCGAAGCACGCGGTGAAATCTCCAAACAACTGAATGACCTTATCGTTCAGGGTGGTAGCCTTATCCCACTCGTACATCGTGGTGATGTTTCCGCACATGCAAATAGCCTCGAAGGCGTCCGCATGAACTCATGGGATAGTGAACTTTGGAATATCGCTGAGTGGACACGCACAGACGGCTAAGCTAGCACTCCGCTACGCTTAATAAAGTAGTAGTAGTAAGTTGTAAGAAAAGGGAGCGAGCATATCACGTCTCGCTCCTTCCCCTATGAAAATTAGACTGCAAGGAAAATTATTGTGACTGCCTTTATCGTGCGGCGTACACTTGCGGGCATCGTGACGTTGCTTGCAATTAGTTTCGTCGTCTTTGCGATTTTAGAACTTTCGCCAGCGGATCCTGTCGGCAATTTGCCGCTGACAATCCCGAATGAAGTGCGCGAACAGATTCGTGAAAGCCTTGGTGTAAACGACCCATTCTTAATAAAATATGTCAAATGGGTACGCCAATTTATGATAGCTGAACCCGCCAGTTTCATAGAAGAATTTACCTGCCCTACACCACCTGGCTCTACGCTGCGTAACGGTCAACCCGTGCCAGAAGAAGATATAAGTTGTGCGTTCAGATTCCCCGGTAGCGAAGACCGCACACGCATCATCTCTTGGAACACACGTAGTCCGGTGATGGAGCTTGTCGCCCAGCGCATCCCACAAACACTGTGGGTCGTCGGTACAGCTTATTTATGGGGCATCTTGATTGCGATTCCAATTGGCGTCATCAGTGCTTACAAGCAATATTCACTGTTTGACCAAGTCGGCTCATTTTTTGCTATCGTCGGCTATTCGATTCCGACCTTCTTTACAGGCGTCTTGTTTCAACTGATATTTGCAGTGGAACTCGGTTGGTTTCCAATGCTCTACGACACGACGCTCGAAGTCACCAATTTTGAGACTTTCTTACAGCAACTCAGGCAGATGGTTTTACCTGTCACCGTACTGACCTTCTTCTATACCGCACAGATGAGCCGTTTCACACGCTCTGCTATGCTGGATAACCTTGGTCAAGACTATATCCGTACTGCACGTTCCAAAGGTCTGCTAGAACGAGATGTCGTTATCAAACACGCACTGCGCAACAGTCTCATTCCAGTGGTAACGCTTATTGCATTGGGTATCCCACAGATATTCGGTGGTGCTATCATCACTGAGCAGATTTTCAGTGTGAATGGTTTGGGCGAATATCTCATCAAAGCGATTCAAGAAGGTGATTTACCATCAGTACAAACACTGACCTTTATCTTCGCAGTTTTGATCGTGCTATTCAACATAATTGCAGACCTCGTCTACGGGTTCCTAGACCCGCGCGTAGTGTATTAAGGAGCCAGCGATGAGTACACAAGCTGACACCAAGAAAGATATAGCTAAACTTGAAAGTGAAAGTGCATTACCTGCACGCACACTACTCGGTGATGTCTGGCGACAATTCCGCCGTCACAAACTAGCGATGCTTGCGAGCGCTATTCTGATCTTCATCGTTTTATCTGTCGCGTTGGGGGGCTTTATTTGGACAGTTGATCCAACTAAACCCGATATCACGAACAAGAATATTTTCCCAACGCCCGCTCACCCGATGGGTACAGATAACCTTGGGCGCGATTTGCTAGCACAGATGATTCTGGGCGGACGTGTTTCCTTGATGATTGGTCTGGTTGCCATGAGCATTGCCATGACACTCGGCACCTTCATCGGGGCGATGTCTGGTTTCTATAAATCTTTAGATAACCCGCTCATGCGCCTGACAGATTTATTCATTTCGCTTCCTGTTTTGCCACTCCTGCTCGTGATTATCTCTCTATTCAGAGATAGCCTACGACAAGTGTTTGGTCCCGAAATTGGTATATTCCTGCTCACAGTGACCGTTATCGGCAGTCTGAACTGGATGGCAACAGCGCGTCTGGTGCGTGGCGAAGTGCTATCTATCAAAGAACGGGAATTTGTGCTGGCGGCACGTAGCCTCGGCTCATCCGATTTTTCGATTCTTCTTCGTCATGTATTACCGAATGTGCTGAGTCCCGTGATTGTGGCGGCGACCTTCAGCATTGCGGCGGCAATCTTGACAGAATCGGCACTTTCGTTCTTAGGCTTGGGCTTCCCACCCGATTTCCCAACATGGGGACGCATTCTCTTTGAAGGTCGCTCGTACATGGAACTCTATCCATACCGTGTTATCTTCCCAGGTATCGCTATCTCGCTGACTGTTCTCTGTGTGAACTTCATCGGCGACGGTTTGCGCGACGCGCTCGACCCACGCTTACGGAAATAAGCACTTGCAACAATCAGCAGTCACAATAAAAACAGGCATGTACAAGGGGGTACGTGCCTGTTTTTTGTTTGTACTAACGCAACTAGCTCCAGATTTAAATCTGGAGCTAAAATATTTCACTCACTCCGGCGCAGTGTATATAAAATTCAGCACCGTATTTTTCCGCGCTAAATTAATACGGTGATTGAAATCTGCGGATAATTTGACCGGACGATTATTCACCAGCCGTTCACCATTCAGCCATGTGCCATTCAAGCTATAATCCACCAAGAAGAAAGCGCCATTCGCCCAATAAATGGTCGCATGATGCTTGCTGATGCGCTTTTGCTTAATCGTTACTTCCATTTTGGACAAGCGACCAATTTGCGTCATCGTCGTGAGAATCGGTACAGTTTCGGTTTCGTCCAAATCGGGTGATTCAACAACAGTCAGTGTCGCAGAGACACCTTTAGGAAGTGGATTCTCATTTGGTAATGGCAAGCGCGTCAGGGGTTCTGTACCTTCAATATTGGAATCATTGAGGGCAAGATGACTGAGACTGTCTTCGGGTACGGATTCTGTTGGTAGCGCGTCTATATTGGCGATACCGCCACCCCGCCCTACATCTATCGGACGAGCAATGTGTAAACCACCAATGAGCGCCGCGCTGTTCTTGGGTGTGATGCCCCCGCTCATGTCGAGATACTGAATATTGGCGAGGTCTTCTAACTCTTCGGGATAAACAGGTTCAAAGGATTCTATCATCACCGGAAAAATTGCTTTGCCATGTGCGACTGCTTGCGTGTATTCCCAGATACACCATTCAGACTGTAAGGCATTACGTGATAGCGCCAGCAAGAAAGCATCACACTCAAGAATCGCTTTTTCGAGTGTTGGCTTCCAACGTTGACCGGGCATGAGATGATGGTCGAACCATGCCCGATGCCCACCATCTTGGATAATCTCCGCTAATTGTGCTGCGGTATCTTTTTCTTGTCGTGAATAGCTAATGAACACAGTTAAACGCCGCACAATAATCATCTCCCCACATGGTTGCACGCACTTAGGACTTTTTTCCTAATCGTACTATCTATTGTATGGTCATGTGGCAAAACTGCAAACAGCGTGACATAAACTGTTAGCGAAAACGTGACATTCATCGCAAAAGGCTATCAGCTTTGTCAAGTTTTCCTATGGATGTCAGAAGCGCATTAGGTGTTCTGTGCTATACTGTGGAACAGTGTTACAGCATCGAAACACCGTCCTGCCAAGACGTTGTACACTTTGTAACATGCGCTGTGATAGTCATCAGCGCAGTAGCTACACTGCATCGCCCCTATCTGCCACTTGAATGAAAAGTGAAAAGTCGCCATGAATCGCACACCCAAGCAACAAACCAGCGTCAGCCTGCGTGTAGAGCAAACCACCCAATGGATTAAAGATACGTGGATGACTGCGCGTCCCGATACCGATTGGATCATCATTTCGACAGCGAATGTCTGTATGGATGAGAGCGTCCTCGCTAAATTCACCGAGAAGCCCATCTTAGAGGGTGGCTATCTCTACAACGAATCCTATGCTATCCAGCCAGATAATTACCCGATTGTTTATAACTGGTACGGCAAAGGCACGATTACACAACGCAGTGGCGCGTTCGTCTATCATTTTGAGCCAGCCGACGCTTTCCCAGAGAAAGAATTGAAGGAAGGCGAAGAAGCGCCCGACCCTGCTACCCTGCCAACTGAGCCAATACAGGCATTGATGGTGTCGTACTACATTAGCGATAGCCAGCACTTGTCGCATCTGGTGTGTTTGCCGCGTGAATTTGTAGAGACATGGGCATCGTTCATCAGTACCTGCCAAGCATTGCGCCGTCCGCACAACAAAGTGACGATTGTCGGGGGCAACCAGCGCAATTATGAACCGCGTGTCAAATTAGAGGACATCATCCTGCCAGAAGAACTGAAGCAAGATATTCTGGATGATGTGGATAAGTTCTTCTCGCGGGGCGTGGGCATCTACCGCAAGATGAACCTGAACCCGTTCCGCAAGATTTTGTTGGCGGGCGTACCAGGCACAGGGAAAACGATGCTCTGTAACGCGATTGCGAATTGGGCGCTGGAACAAGATTACGATGTGCTGTATGTATCCGGTGCGGATGCGCGGGGCGCAAATTTCTTCAAGATTCAACAAGCCCTGGCTATCAGTAGCAATAGCAAAATCCCGACACTGATTATTCTGGAAGAAATCGACAGCTTCCTGAATAACAAGCAGAAATCCATGATTCTGAACGTGCTGGATGGCGTGGAAGCCTTCGAGAACGAAGCGGGAACGATGCTGATTGCGACAACTAACTATCCCGAAGCGATTGATGACCGCGTGCTGAAACGCCCGGGGCGGCTGGATAGGATTTACATTGTGCCACCTGCGCAAAACACCGAAATTGCCGAGCGTATGTTGCGCCAGTACATGGGCGAGATGTTCCGTGAAGAGCATTTGAGTATAGCAAGCAAGTTGATTGATTATCCGGGCGCGTTCATTCGGGAAGTGTGTGTGTTTGCAATGACGCAAGCAATTGACCCTGATGCCAGCGAAGACGATGAGGTTACAGTCACCGTAGACTTGCTGGAAGATTCATTCGAGCGCCTGAAGAAGCAAATCAAAGCCCGCGAAGCCCTCATCGACCAGAAAGACCCGCAAGAACGCGAGTTTGGGTTTGCGGCACGTAGTAATGGGAATGGGAACGGTAGTAAGAATTAAGTTTGTCGGCGTTGGCTGAAACTGCCTGATAAACAGGGGGTAACAGGGGCTTTTGTTTGTGAATACAGACCTTTGCCCCTGTTTAACTGTGTGCAATCAACTCATTGGACAAGAAATATGCCACAAGATGATATATTCAATTTAGAACAGACTGTTCATGATTTCGTTGATGATGCTATTACAAAGTATCTGGACAACAAAGATGAACCTGACACGAAGCATCAAATTCTAGACCGTGTTTTTCCAGTAGAGCGACGAATTGCTTCTATTATTCACGGGTTATCTACTAGCATGGGTACACGAGTTTGGGAGAAACTGGCACGCGCTATTGCTGGAGGCAATGGTTTTAAAATACACAAGCCAAAAGATTTTCTTAAACCTGTTACGATGCCACCTTCAATTGACACTATGATTAGTACTTGGAAACAAGAACGTGAAGCGGGTAATCGTACATTCACACAAGAAGCATTCATACATGAGTTGCGAAGCGAGTGCAAGCACATACTAGAAAACACCATCGAATATACAAATGTCTCATCGGGTGATGGTATAGATTTGTGGTTGGAAAAACAGGATATCGAATATATCTTTGACATCAAAACCGTGCAACCTAATTCTGGTGACGGCAATAATCTAAGTAGGAAAGTTATGGAATGGTGTGCATATCGCCTCTTAAATGCACCAGACGCTAATATCGTGGCAGGTATAGCATTCCCGTATAGTCCATATGCGCCTCATACAACAGAGTCGTGGTGGCAAAGGGATGGTAATAAAGTTAAACCACTGGTCAGAAAAGAAGACGCCTTTGTACAAGATGATTTTTGGAATCTATTATCTGGGCAAGAGAATACATGGGAAGATATGATAAACGTTTTTGATGCTCTCAAAGAAAAAGATTACATCAATCGCTATAGACATCTATTTTATCCTAACGAGTAGTCTGTGTAAGAGTCTATCTATTCTCGTGGTTCAGACATACTGTAGTACGCCTCTACAAAAATCATTTTTCACATAGGTTGTAAGCCAGCCCTAAGCTAAAACCCCGAACCATTAGCAACTAGAAGAGACTAAGTTGTTGTGGTGTTGTGTTTGCTCCATCTTCCTGCACAACTAATTTGCCATTCTCTGGTACAGTGCCTTCCAACATCCCAATCAGACATCTACCGACATGATATGCAAGATTCACAGGAACAGCATTGCCAATCTGCTTATATTGCTGAGATACTGAGCCAGAAAATCCCCAATCATCAGGGAAAGTCTGTAGACGTGCATACTCTCTGACGGTGAGTGGGCGTGTTTCTTCAGGATGACAACGCTCTGTTTGCTTTTGTGCAGGACTACAAGTTAGCGTCAATGAAGGTTCTTCCCATGCCAAGCGTCGCGCCATGCCAGTTTTACCACCACCGAGATAGTAGCTCTTTTTCATATATTCTTTTGCTAAATCTTCGGGCAAATCTTTCCAGTATCCGCCCGCCGGAACATGCGATAGTATTTCCTCTTTACGCTTAGGATAACTTGCCCCGTCGGATTGAGGAATATCTGTAAAGGCTTCTCTCAATGAGAGAATGTAGTTATTTTCTTTCGGGAAATATATAGACATATCCAAGTCTTCCCGTACACCTATCAAAATTAATCGCTCACGTTTTTGTGGCACATCATGAAATTGTGCTTTTAGCACACGATATTCAACCCGATAGCCTAAATCTTCTAGCACTTTTACCATGGTCTTGAGTGTGCGCCCTTTATCGTGGCGTACTAAGCCACGTACATTCTCACCCAAGGCGATTTTAGGTCTTACTTGTTTTACACAACGGGCAAAATCGAAGAATAGCGTTCCGCGTGTATCATCAAAGCCACGGCTGTGTCCGGCATAGCTGAAGGCTTGGCAAGGGAAACCACCTGCGACGACATCCACTTGCCCCTCATATTCCGCAAACTCCAGTTGGCGAACATCATCCTCGATAACATACCAATCAGAACGATTTATGCGCAATGTTTCTGCTGCATACTTATCTACCTCATTAAGCATAAGACTCTGAAAACCGGCATTCTCAAAACCTAGTGCCATTCCACCTGCACCCGCAAATAATTCAATGCTTGTAAAATCTGTGGGTTCATTATCCAATACATAAAATCCACGTCCTGATGATGTACCCATGTACTTTTCATGTACACGTCGCACTTCATCAAGGCTAAAAAGGCGATAATTATTGCTATCGCGTGTCGATTTTATAAGACCTTTTTTGTCCCAGCGTCGAATCGTATCTACAGATAAACCTAGTGCGTCTGCAACTTCACCAACTGTAAGTTGATTCATGAGTACACTCATAACCATTACCCTATGCAATGGTTATATATTACCACACACGTTCCTCAAATACTACAGTCCGCGAAGAAGCTGGATAAACAAGGCAAGAAGAGCGAATTAAGCATTGGAAAATATCAGTACCCCAGTACTACTATCCCTCCTACAAAAATAAACAACTTATATAAAACAGAGCTATTTGTAACGCCCTTGTAAACTAAGTGTAAAACACGACGCAGGCGTGCAACGGATGGACTTCTCACACGGTTTTGTGGATGTATGACGCACACACAAACCAGTAATTTTTATGAGGAGGCATCTGTGAATAGTGACATGACCGCTCAGTACGACCCGATTCAGCGCGTGGATAGACAGCACTTTCCCGATAAACAATCCGACGCGCTCCGTAGTTTGCTCTGGCGTCCGCTAGTGGATAAAGCTGCTATCGAAGACATGGGTATCCCAATAGATACCACCGTGTTCTTGACGATTGGCGGGGGCATCGGGAGTTTCATCTGGATTAATAACCTCATGATTTACGGCGCACGCCACGCGCATGTCATGTCGATTGGCATGGAAAGAGAACCCTACGGACGCTATCGCCGACTGTGTCGCCAATCGCAAATCAGCGATGACAATCGTCTACGGAGCGATAGTGGTTCGACACCCGATAATATCTGGGGCTATCCGGGCTATGCTATCCGCGAAGCACTGCGCGATGGGTTCTCTTTGCGCCCGAAAAACACAGGCAAACACCTCAAGCAAATTTTTGGTGAGCCGATTCTCAATCAGGTGTACACGCCTATCGCGGGGAATGTCTATACGAGTATGGCACGCGAAGCCGAGCGCATCGGTTGGGATAGCATTCATCGGTTGGGGCGCGTGCATGCAGTACGCAAAACCACCAATGGGCATTATGCCGTGTTCTATACCCTGCGCACAGATGACTACTTTCAAGAACGCTGTGCTATCGCGCAATACGTGCATCTGGCTGTCGGCTACCCTGCTACCCGTGTCTTGCCGGAACTCCAACGCTATATGCAACTGACGGGCGATACCTACCGTGCTGTCAATGCCTATGAAAAACACGACCATGTGTATCAGCAATTAGCACAAAATGGGGGCTTGGTCGTTGTGCGCGGACGGGGCATCGTGGCAAGTCGGATTCTGCAACGGCTGTGCGAAGTGCGTAAAGAAAATCCTGATGTGCATATTTTACATGTGCATCGTCGTGCTGTGATTGATGGTGCGTGCTACAACGGCAAACAACGCCCTGTCGATTCACACATGGAAATACAGCCGTTCAACTTCCCGAAATCAGCATGGGGCGGACGTTACCGCGAGCAGTTCATGCAAGCCGATGAGGACGAGCGTGGTGAATTACTCGATACATGGGGTGGCACAACGACTGCTGACCGTGTGGATTGGCAAGATATTTTGCACACGGGCAAACGTGAAGGCTGGTACACCGTCATGTTCGGGCGCATCACCGACATTTGCCCATCAGATAGCAAGGCAAACGAAGTCTACCTGCAAATCGCGCTCCACACAGGCAACACCGCAGAGGTCAACGCGAGTTTCTTGGTTGATGCCACCGGACTCGATGCAAACTGGCAACGTAGCCCGCTTCTGTGCGACCTCGTGAAGACGTTCAACTTACCGCTGAATGTCAAAAAGCGCCTGACGGTCAATGACAGCTTTGAAATCGAAGCCATGCGCTTGCGTCGCAGTCGGATGTATGCCACAGGTGCGATGACGATGGGGTCGAAATTTGCGCCTGTCGATAGCTTTCTTGGTTTGCAATACGCCGCACAATGCAGTGTGCAAGACCTACTCGATAACAAAGCACCGTGCATCAAACCCCTTACACCCTTCCGTTCGTTGGCTCAGTGGAGTCGTTGGTTATTAGGAGCAAAATTATGACCCCCGTACTGATTGGACGCTGGCAAACCCGTAGTTTCATGATGCTCGTTTTCGGGATACCGATTTCACTCTTATTCGGCATCGCATGGGGTACACCTCTAATTCCGGTACTTGCCCTGCTCTATGTGCTAGGCATTGGCTTGGGACTTGATGTCATTTGGGATTGGGTGCAACGACGCCGTTGGGAGAATGATTTTCCACCCGTTTTGCACGTTGCGACAGGCGCGATTGAAGGCGCAGTGTTCTGGCTATTGCTCCAGAGCATCGGCTTACCATTCATTCCGGCTGGTTTACCATTCACTCGTTTTCTACTGCACTACTGCATCATCTTTTTCATCATTTTCTGCGTGCTATGGGGATTGATGAAAGTGCTATTTCCGTGGTGGCGTTTTCAGGGCGGGCGCTTATCACTCTCAGCAAACATGAACTGACAATCAACACACATTACATATTTATAAGGAGCATTCATCATGACAGACTTGAACTTGAACACCGATTTACAAACCAACACCCTATCACCTATGCGCATCAACTGGCGACGCTGGTTGTATCCCATTGTACTCGTGAGCATCTACTTTGTGTGGTTCACGTATATGTCGGCTTCGCGCCAATGGCACTTGCTGGCAGAACACTGGACAATCAGCCTCACGATGACCTTTGGTTCACTGGTCGCTGGCGCAACGGCTGAAGGCGGTGGTGCAGTCGCGTTTCCTGTTTTTACTAAATTACTGCACATCGCACCAAACGATGCCCGCACCTTCGGTTTGATGATTCAAGCAGTGGGCATGACGACGGCTGCATTGGTTATTTACCTTAATCGCATCAAGGTGTTGGGCAATGTCATTCTGTGGGTGTCGATTGGTGGCTTCTTCGGGCAAATTTTAGGCACGTATCTACTCGTGATTCCACCACCTTACCCGCGCATTCTGTTCACGCTGGTGGCAGGTATGTTCGGCGTCACCATGCTGATTCAGATGATGCTGACCAAAGAGAAACCGAAGCAAGCTATGCCTGCATGGCTCCCATCGCAAAAGGCATTGTTCTTAGTGACAGGTGTCGTCGGGGGTATCTTCGCGGCACAAACAGGCGCAGGTGTCGATATGATGGCATTCATTGTGCTGACGCTTGTGTATCGCATGAATATCAAAATCAGCACACCAACCACTGTCGTCATCATGGCTATCAACTCGATTATTGGTTTTTACTTACACGGCGTCATCTCACAGGATATTGGTATCGTGTGGGAATACTGGCTAGTAGCGATTCCGATTGTGATTATCGGTGCGCCGTTGGGAGCATACCTCGCCTCGAAAGTGCCACATAACGCGATTGCTATCTTCTTACTGAGCTTGATTGCGCTCGAAGTGGTGACGACTATCTGGCTGATTCCATTTGGGACAGAACAATTAATCGTGACGGGCATCGCTATCACAATTACAGGTATCGTTCTGATGGGCTTGTTGTGGCTACACCGTCGCATCTACGGGAGTTGACATCATGGAACAACCAATTGATAACACACTAGAGAGGCAAACAACCCTAAATCTGTTACCATCGGCGCATCTGCACGGGGAAACAGAGGAAAAAGAGGGGATGTCCGGCTCACCACGCATCACCCGCGACCTGATACGACAGGCAAAACGGGGCAACCGACAAGCGATTAGTGTCTTGTATCGCGCACATTCAGACATGATTTACCGTTATATTCTGGTGCGCGTGAACGACAAGATGCTTGCTGAAGATTTGACAGCTGATGTATTCACGAAGATGGTCGAGGGCTTGAGCAGTTATCGGCTGACAGGCGCACCGTTTGAAGCATGGCTGTATCGCATTGCCAGCGCACGGGTGGTTGACCATCGGCGTAAGCAGACATACCGTCAGCATAGCGAAATTAACGAGACGAGTTTGGTATCTGAGCAAAGCCCAGAAGACCGCATACTCGAAAAGCAAGAAGCGGCAACCTTGCAATACGCGCTCACCCGCCTAAACGAGCAAGATAGGCTGGTGATTATGATGCGCTTTGTCGAGCGCAAGAGCCACAAAGAAGTCGCCAATTTATTGGGGAAATCAGAGGTCGCAGTACGCTCCATTCAGCATCGGGCATTGAGCAGATTGGCAACAGAAATGGGATTGGAGGACAAATCATGACACGACCAATGATGAACCCAGAGACACTCGCAGAGCGTTTAGACGATTTACTGCCAGCAAATTCCGGTTTGGTACTGGATAGTAACGCAGATACAGATAGTCCGCAGATTGATGTGGCGAAGATGCTGGCGGCGTATAGCAACGAAAGCATGGGCGCACGCGGAAACGACCTCTTAGATGAACAGATGATGGTCGCAATGGATAAAGCAGACACCAGCCGTTGGCGCAGTGGGTCGCCACGCCTGTTGCTGGCAGTGGCATCGGTGATACTGATAGCAGGTTGTTCAGCAATATTTGCGCTGGGGCTTGCGCCGCAACCTGTGAACGATGCTTTTGCGAATTTGTTTGCACAAGAGGCAGACATCACGGCAGAAGCGACAGAAGAATTGTTGGTATCTGCAACGCCGACAGACGAACCAACCATCACGTCAACGGATGTACCAGCGACAATAACACCGACGGTTATTCCGGCAACAGCGACGCCCATCTTAGAGCCGACCATGATGCCAGAAGCGGCATTTGTGCAGGCGGACGAGGTACGTGTGCGGGAAGAACCGAGCGACGAAGCAGACATCATTGCCTTTGCAGAGCGCAACGATGCGGTTGTAATCGTTGGCATTAGTGAGGGCGAAACATGGTCGCAGGTCATCGTTGGGGATGGCACGGTTGGTTGGATTGCATCGGATTTGCTAGGCGAGAATCTTGCGCCTGCTCCTACGCCGATTGAACCGACTGCGCCTGTTATTTCAGAGGATGCCAGCACAAGCAATGATAGCAACGACGCCAGCAACACAAGCGATAGTAGCAATAATGATGGCGACACTGGCACAGTAAATCCGCCACCCCCTCCGCCACCTCCGCCGGGCGGGAATGGTGGTAACGATGGCAATGGCGGGAATGATGGTGGTGGACGTGGTGATGGTAGTGGTGGTCGCGGGGGACGTGGTGGCAGAGGTGGGAATTAGGTAAGTTACACTTTGATGAAAGACACTCCCGCACGCTTATGATGCGGGAGTGTACATTTATTTGAATTAGACAATAGCGAAAGCTATCTGATTGTACCTAACTAGAGATCCATTTAACTGCTCAAGAGTTTAAAATTCATTTATTTCGGAAGTAATGAGTAAAAGTATACGAAACTATAACGACTAATGACAAAATCTAAGTTATAATAAGAGTATAAAGTATTTAAGAGAAAAGCTGACGGCAATATGCCTAATTTTCCTTATAACTCATTTAAGCACCAACAAGAAAAGCAACTGCTTCAAACAATGAGTGAAGCTATTTTTGCTTTAAAATTGAACGCACAAGACAAAACTCATGAAAATGATATAACAGTAGAAGACATTAAGCAAAAACGGGTATCTTTGGCTGATACACTTAATAAATTAATTAAAACTATCCAAGCCATTGCACTTGAGGGCGAAACACAGGAAAATATTCTTGAACTCGACTTTTCATATGCAGGTATAGCTAGTAACTTTATCAAACTAAATCCCAAGGATGTACATGATAGAGTAGACGAGCTAATCCGCTTAAAGTCTAAATTGGATGATGAAGGAGAATTATTGCCCCGAGATTTTCAGCTATTGGAC
>JBCBKJ010000001.1:0-282069 GCA_038522085.1 Chloroflexota bacterium | reverse complement strand
AGACTATTTTCATGAAAATTGGTAAATCGGTTTCTGACTATTATGATGATGCTTATTCAGCTTTGCAGATACTGATTAAGAATTATTTGAGAAAGAGTTACTGAAAGGAGCGTGTGTACACTACCCCGCTGTAAACATGATAGGGCAGTGTGCTATCAAAGATGAAAAAAATTACTATCTCTGATGTAGCAAAAGAAGCAGATGTCAGCAAATCTACTGTTTCGCGGGTCTTAAACAATGCGCCAAATGTAAATGACGAAATGCGTGAACGGGTATTAAAGGCAATTGATAAGTTAAATTATCAACCCAGCCGTGCGGCACAACAACTGAAAAAGAACATACAAGATGTGATTGGTTTCTTGGTACCAAGCATCAAGGAAACGATTTTCGGCGCGGTTCTGCAAGGCGCACAGGACTTTGCCTATCAAAATAAAATGGGTATTTTCGCGTATAGTACCGCCGATAATCTTGAGCGCCAGCAGATGTACTTGGAATTTTTACAGTCAGAACAGCTCGCGGGTCTGGTGATTGCACCAGCACCAGGTACAGACCCAAATGTTCTAACAAAGTTGCGGGAACAAGAGGTGGACATCGTCTTGCTTGACCGTAAGTTGGCAGGGTTCGATGCTGATTTTATCGGTTCTGATAATATACAAGGTGCATACTCTGCAGTGTGTCATCTAATCGAACAAGGATACACACGCATCGCTACAATAGCAGGCGCTCAGAATGTGAGTACGGGTATTGAGAGGCTCACAGGGTATCGCATGGCGCTAACTGAGATGCAACTAGACATGCGTCCTGAGTGGGTCGTGATAGCTAATTTTGATGAAGAACAAAGCTATCAAGCATTACAATCGCTAATCACGCAAGATAACCCACCTGAAGCTATCTTCATAGCCAACGATGCTATGGCGATTGGTGCCTTGCGTGCTATCCGCGATGTAGGTATTCGCGTGCCGGATGACCTTGCACTTGCATCATTCGACCAATTGCCACTCGCCGATTTACTCATACCTTCTATGACAACTGTCGAGCAAGCGACAAAAGCACTAGGCGAAGAATCTTTGCGTCTATTGACAGACTTAATGGACAACCCTAACCGTTCAAGACGTCTGATACAGATTCCTACGACATTACATGTTCGTGAGTCATCATTGGCGATAGAGCGCATCCAAAGCTGAGAAGCATAGATGAAAAACCCATGCTTCTCACTAATAGCAAAAGTTAACGCGGTGCCATGCGAATTGCGCCATCTAGGCGAATCGTTTCGCCATTGAGCATGACATTTTCTACAATTTGTTGCGCTAATTGCGCGTATTCGGCTGGGCTACCAAGACGCGACGGAAACGGCACTTGCTTACCAAGCGATTCACGGGCGGCTTCTGGCAAGCCAGCTAACAATGGCGTATCAAAAAGTCCGGGTGCAATCGTGATAACACGGATACCATCGCGTGCCAAATCACGAGCAATCGGTAAGGTCATACCAACTATGCCACCTTTACTCGCACTATATGCCGCCTGCCCTATCTGACCATCATATGCGGCAACAGATGCTGTGTTGATGATGACACCACGTTCCCCACTTTCGTTTGCATCATTTTGGAGCATCGCAAACGCCCCAAGCCGAATAGCGTTGAATGTTCCAATAAGATTCACATCAATAACACGCTTAAAACGGTCTAGTGGATGAGGACCTTTTTCTTTGTGATAGGTTTTCATCGCTTCACCAATACCAGCACAATTCACGAGAATATCAAGTTTGCCGAATTGGTCGATTGCCATATCAACAGCATTCTGCACATCATCTTCGCTTGCGACATTAGTCTTCACAAACACTGCCCCATCACCGAGTTCTTCAGCGACTGCGTTGCCTTTTTCTTCATTGAGGTCAGCGAGGATGACCTTTGCGCCAGCCGCACTAAAGCGACGTGCGGTTGCTTCGCCTAAACCCGATGCGCCACCTGTCACGAGGGCAACTACATTACTTAAATCCATAAAAAATCTCCTAAATAGAAAATCTATTCAAATAACAAAAAGGCGTAGCTATCTACGCCCAAATGATTATAGCGAAAAGTAACTGCAAGACTAGCTTAATCGTCTGCATTACGCCCTTGCATCTGCTGGAAGCTAAAGCCATAGCCAATAAAATATGAACTACCGATTGTCAGCACCTGCACCGTCGATTGTAACAACGCAGGATTATCATGTTTTTTAATATAAGGGTCGCCTTCGGCTGTCTTGTATTCAAGATTGTGATGTTCAAGAATTTTGATGACGCGATTGGCTAAAGATGTTGGCATCTGTCCAAGTAAACCACCGCCCGATTCAAACAACACACTCAAAGATTGGTCTGTATTGAGATACTGCGGAAAGTGCCGATAAGGGAAAAACGTGGTCGCATGTGCTTGTGCAATGTCCATGACGATACTATCAGGGTTAGCAACTGTCCCACGAAAAAAGACAGCCGTTGGTTTTTCTGTGTATTCAAGCAACAAAGGATGCGCTTGATGCAATTTAACCTCATTGACTGTGACACCAAAGTTATTGATGCGATGCTCCAGTACACCTAGAACACGAATGATATAGCTACGAATAGGACGCAAGCCATCTACAGATTCATCGTATTCTGCAACTTGGGTGATAAGTTGTAGCTCATTAGGTGCGGCGCCAACCTGCGCAACAAGCAACGCTGCTTGTCGATTTTCGCCTGCCATGTCTTCAAAAAATTGGTCAGTGTGTGGCATATAGACCTTGTCTCATTTCATGCTTATTTTGTCAGTCGTTGTATCCATGACGGATGCGGGTAGCCGACGCTTTCGACTTCATTTAGCACGCTCTGAAAATCGTAGCTTACCTTGCGGAAATCAACATTGGCTTCACCCTTTTCAAAGGTGATAAGCGCCCATTCTGCAAAGTTAATATCAGTGAAAGACATACCGATACTACCTGGGTTCAGTACACGCCAATTGCCAAGTTGTCTATCCATCACAAGATGCGTATGCCCACCGATAGCAAGGCGTCCTCCCCTATCCAGCAAGGCATCCATCGCTTCTTCTTCAGAGGAATTAGGGCGTAGAGAGAATTGGTCATCGTCACTTGGAATCGCATGATAGCCTATCACCGCGCCATAGCCTTCAACCTCTGTGCCGACCTCTCGCCCAACTGATTTTGCTAAAAATTCGTAATCATCCCAACTTAACTGAGCCAACGCCCAATTCAGCAAATCATCACGCTCTTTAAAACGCTTTTGGTGTGCCTCAAACTTTTCTGCCTCTTTTGCCGCCCGAATTTCAGGACGCTTGCCCGTCACGATATAGCGGTCTGTATTGCCACCAATAACCTTGACTTTGTCTTTACCGTGTTCTTCGTGAAGTTCACGCAGACGCGCTACACAAGCCGCCGGCTGAGTACCGAATGCCGCATAATCACCCAAGCACCAGATAAAGTCAACATCCCCCACAGAAGCAAGGTCTTCCAGAACAGCATCAAAGGCTACTTTATTGCCATGAATATCAGAAAGGACTGCTAAACGCATATAAGTTCCTCATTTTTCTCTTATAGAAAGCGACTAGCATGTTAACATAATCGTTAGAAATTTGCTGGTTAATGGCGTATAAGATGTTTGTTAAGTGCGGTAAGCATTTGGCTTGCGATAGTGTCCAATAGCCAAGCGCATCATGAGCGAATGATAGACAACTCGTTAGATTTTCCCACACGCCGTTGAAACAAATATTCGCTTGTGATAATATACACAATGTACAAATGAAGGTTGAAGAGACGAGAGGTACTGACACCATTATAAATAATCAGGTCAACCACTATCCACACACTATATTTCCCTCTCCTCGTTTTCTACATTTGTCACAATCGGATAACACATTATCTCTGGTTGCCTGAACAGATTTATCATTATGGTCTGTTGGTTTGTCAGTAAGCCCTATAATCGGCGGGGTCTATTGTAGCCCGATTTAGTATTTGGTTCTAAGGAGTCTCATGGTACTCGAAACACAAGATACGCAAGATACGACGAGTGGTGATTCATTTGAAGCGTTGCTCGATTCCTATATGTATGAAATGCCTACACGGGGTCAAATCCTTGAAGGTATCATCCTCGAAGCAAAAGACGACCAGATTATTCTGGATGTCGGACTCAAGCGCGATGCCGTTGTCACTCGCAAAGACCTTGACCGCTTGAGCGAAGAAGTCATCGGGCGCTTGCAACCAGGCAAAGAAATTCAGACTTACGTCCTGCAACCATACAGTGGTGACGGTGAACTCATCGTTTCTATCAACAAAGCACTTGAGCTTGAAGATTGGCGCAATGCACAAATACTGATGGAAGCAGACGAAGTAACCGACGCATTGGTCGTAGACACCAACAAAGGTGGTTTGCTGGTACGCTTTGGTCGCTTAACAGGTTTCGTCCCAAATTCACACATCGAAAGTGTGCCACCAGCAACCTCACAAGGTCGCATGCGTGAAATCAAGGATAACCTGATTGGCACGAAACTCGGTCTGAAAGTGATTCAGGTAGAAACGAAACGTAACCGTCTGATTCTCTCCGAACGTGCTGCACGTCGCGCCGCACGTAGCGAACGTCTGAAAGAAATCGAAGTGGGTCAAGTAATCTTGGGTCGCGTCGTGAACCTGACAGACTTCGGCGCATTTGTAGACATCGGTGGCGTAGACGGTATGATTCACATCTCCAACATTGACCACCGTCACGTCAATCACCCATCAGATGTTTTGGCAGTTGGTGACGAAGTGGAAGTGCGCGTTGATAGCATTGATGTTGAGCGCGAACGTATTGCCCTCAACCGCAAGGCAATTCTGCCTGACCCATGGCGTTCATTCACGGACACCTACGAAGTTGGTCAGTTGATGGAAGGTGTCGTCACGAACGTAGTAGACTTCGGTGTATTTGTCGCTGCCCCAGGTGGCGCACAAGGTCTCGTACACACCAGCCGCATGGAAACGCTGGGCGCATCAACCCCACGCGATATGTTCCGTGAAGGCGATGATGTACTGGTTCGCATCGTAGGTATCGACCCAGAACAGCAACACATCGAACTCAGCATTGATGATGTATCCGTTGATGAACAACAAGAATGGATGTATCGCAAACGTGAGGAACAACCCGTCGAAGGCGCAGAAGATGCCCCTGACGCCAGTGAACTCGCCTAAGCTGATTCAAAATTAGCATAACGCACAAAATGACCGTGACTTTGCTCACGGTCATTTTTGTTTTAGAGACACCCCACTGCACAAGGAATAACACGCCAGATGAGATACACATTTAGGGGCGCAAGCAACATACATACCCCAACAACACCCCACTTTAGCCAACTTGGTTTAGCGAAAAGCATAGCACGCCATGTATCTAACCCGAGTGCAACAGCAGCTGCAAACGGAATAATCGCTACAAACAAGTATCGTCCCTGAAATTGCACAAAGGTCAGGTTGTAGTAAACAAATTGTGCAAGCGCGAGCAGTATCATAGTGATGAGAATGAGTGACATATGCCATGTTGTATTTGCAGACTGATTCTCATCTGTTTGCGCGGATTGCCCTCGTAGTGCGAGGATACTATTCACCAGCAATCCGATACCTCCTATCAGCAAAACCCCTGTAATGACAAGCATCACAGTAGGGAGTGCATCTGCGAGGCGGGCTTCCATCCAGCCGAACATGCCCCAAAAGCTATGATAGGTCGTTGAAAATGCCCGTTCCCAATACGCATCCATGCCAATATCTGCTACAAGGTCAGCACGGCGTTGCTGCCCGACAACAATTTCATCATGGGCTTGTAAGCCTAAAAAGTCAGGGAAACCATACGTTGCGATATTGCGCCCCCAATAAAGCACTGTGAACACAGCCGCCGGTATCGCAATCTGGATATAATTCATAATTAGATTAGATGACATGTCTATCTGCTTACGTGTAGATAGCCAGCGCAAAAATACGGTCAAACCGACAATAGCAACCATGAAATAGGCAGTCGTCTTCGTGATAGCAATGATGCCGATTGCCAAACCCATCCACCACAACGGGTCATTTTGTCCTTTGAGGCGACGCACACACAATAACAAGGTAATAGCGACCATCACGCCTGCCAGCGCATCATTATTCACACTCGTTAAAATGTGCATATTTTGCGGAACAAATGCGACCACTACCATACTTGCCAGTGCGAGGTGCGTGCGTGCTGGCAAAACCTCTCGGATAATGACAAAAGTTAAGCCAACCGTGATAGCACCCATCAATACAGAAACCATACGTACCGCAAAGAGACTGCCATTTGTCAACAAGAAAATAGGCGTTGCGAGCCAGTAGTAAAGTGGCGGTTGATGGTTTTCATACTGCACAGTGTCTAGTTCTGCTAATAATGATGGCGCGAAATCTTCTGCTTTGAGTTGTTCGAGATAAGCATTATCCCAATCACCCATTTCGATGATCGGCAATATATCACCCGTAGCAACCTGTGCGATATAATTATAGTGTGCAGGCTCATCAGGGGCTTGCCATGCAGGAACACGCCATGCGAACAGCGTCCCGATGCCAATAAACATCAGCAAGATAAACAGGGCAACAAAGCGTTCTAGTGACGAAGATGTTGGCGTCATAAAATCGAATTTCCATGATATGGTTAACTAGCAAAGCGAGGCACATTTTGCCTGTGCGACGAATTTCCCGCAAGTGCTGACCTATACAGACGACAGATAGTGAGGATAGGCATGACTATCACGTTAAAACCCTTTGATTACCATTCCCCTCTTTTTTATGAAGCAGTAGCGATTTATTGCGCTGTATGGGAACGTGATGAAGAAGATAGCACGCTGTTCTTTCGTCGTTATGCCCGCATGACAGACTTCATCGGCTATGTCGCGCTCATAGGCAAGCAAGCGGTAGGCATGGGCTTCGGGACGCTATCCGAAAGTGGGCAGTGGTGGCACGATAAAGTAGCGACACACGTTGGTACAAAACATCCGGCATTGCAAGAAGCATGGGTGCTGACCGAACTCGCTGTTTTGCCGGATTATCGTAATGATGGCATCGGTGGCATTTTGCATGACCGTGTTATCTACGAGCAACCTCATGATAACGTGTTACTATCCACACAAGTAGAAAACATTGCCGCGCAACGCTTTTATCACCGCCGCGGTTGGACGATGCTCCATAATGGTTTTCCATTCCGTAAAGGATGCCAAGCCTATTGTATTATGCACAAAGACATGCGTGATGTCCGTTGAATATTTATCCCTAACCTCCACATCGACCCAGCTACTTGACGCTGTGCGCGTCTATAACGAATATATAGATGGTGATTTACCTCGTCAGGAGCAATTTTTCCGCTCGCACATGCGCCGTCCGGGCTATGTTGGCGTGATGGCTATCAGCGATGATAAAGTCGTGGGATTCGTATTCGGCTCAACATCCTTAGTCGGGCAATGGTGGCATGAGCGTGTCGCGGCGAATGTAGGGTCAGAACATCCGGCGTTACAGAACGCATGGGTGCTGACGCAACTCAATGTTTTGCAAGCGTATCGCAACAGAGGCATCGGGAAAACGCTACATGACCGCATCCTCGCGCAACAAACATCACCCCGCGTATTACTATCCACACAAGTTGCGAATATAGGCGCACAACGCTTTTACAAGCGCAATGGCTGGCATATCTTACATGATGGTTTTCGCTTCAGTGCAAATGATGAACCCTACAAAATATTGGCTAAAAAACTCACAGATAACGATTAAGGGTCTGTGCTAGGTGGAATCGCTGAAAAATGGTCAGCGAATTTTTGCATGGTTGGGCGCAGAACTTCCGGCAATTGGTCAGACTGTGCGAGTTTCGAGAGACGATATTTATCATCCAGATGCAAAGCATAAAGTGTCGTCAAGTTGTGTTCCATACGGGTTTGCATGAGCGATGGAAATTCTGTTTCGAGATGAAATTTTAGCGATGATAGTACCAGCTCCATCGACCATTCACGTCCATCTAGCGTGAGCGTAATCTGCTCACGGGTAGCTTTATCTAGCTTACTGGCTTCTGCCACACGATAGACCACTTGTAGATGCTCATGTGATTTTTCGAGCCATGCTTGTAAGTTAGGATAGCGGTCTTCTACTGGTTGAATGGCTTCACCGCGTACGGTCATCTGGAGAGCTTTGAAAAAGGCATTTAGATAGCGCATAGGTACTTTCTGTTGTGTTTACGATGTATGATATTTGCTATTCTACGGTGCTTTCACGAGGCTAGACATCCCTAAGCAGGTGGTTATAATGATTGCCAATTTTGCTCATTGATAGGAATGCTATGCGTCGTCACCATATTTTGCTGATAGGCATCATTGGATTGGGTGCGTTATTACGCTTCGCCCTGTTGCCATTTATTGCCTATCCGGGCATTAATGACCCTAATCACTATTATAATCTTGGCGTGCGCTTACTCAATGGGCATGGTTTCACACTCGATTATTTATGGCATTTTTCCAACGCCCCTGCTGACCTCATGCATCCCTTTGATTTTTGGCAACCCCTAACAGGCGTTGTGACGGCTGGTGGATTATGGTTATTCGGTGAAACGTATACAGGCGCTATCATCCCCTTCATAATACTCGGGAGTCTCCTCCCGCTCATTGCCTATTTCACAGCGAAACAATTACAGTGTTCAGAGACAGCCAGTTTGTTTGCAACATTAGCAACGGCGCTCTTACCAGAACTCGTGATAAATTCTTTGCGGACGGATACCCTCATTCCAAATGCACTCTTCGTTGGGCTGATGTTCGTCGGCTTTGTACAGGGTATGCGTACAGGCAAGCTCTCGGCTTTCGTGATAGCGGGTATCAGTGCAGGTTTAGCGTATCTCACACGCGGAGACAATTTACTACTGTTACCAATGCTCATCGTCTCATTGACGATTTTCGCGCTGTTTGGCAGAAAATCCTACGTCAACGAACAGAGTTGGCGCTGGGTCTGGCTGATACCCGTTATTGGTTTAGTAATTAGCGCCCCTTGGATTATGCGTAATCTGAGCGAATTTGGGCATTGGTCAAGCGCACCAGGCTTCACGCAGATGATGTACTACAGCGAATTTAATGACCATTATCATTACGAGCGCGAGTTTTCATTAGAAACGCTCCTTGATGCTCAGACGGTTACACAACTCATCAACAAACGTATTTTTGAAGCCGCCGCCGCAATCCGCATGATGATTACCACACTGGACATTGTATTGCCTTTGGGCGTGCTAGGTGGCGTATTCATCCTCATGATGCGTCGTGATTGGGACAGATTACTGACCTTGATGCCACCATCTGTCTTACTAGGTGGCATGTTCTTCTCTTATGTGGTGCTTGTCCCGATTGCGAATCAAGGCGGTAGCTATAAAAAAGCGTATCTCACGCTTGTACCACTGCTCATTCCACTTGCGAGTGTCGCTATTGATTACGTCATCAAAGATGAGAATCACAAACGTTGGCTGACGGTCTTAGCTGGTTTGTTAATGCTACAAAGCAGTATCATGTTTGTAGTCGAAGATATACGTTTCACAGGACGCTATCTCACATTTTTAGCCCAAGTTGATACCGCACTAGCATCTGCGCCGGATACCAACGGCGACGGCAAGATAGTTATCATGGCACAAGACCCATTTGCTATCCGAACACTCGGTTATCAAGCTGTACAGATTCCAGCCGAAGATCGTGATACCATTGTTGAGGTCGCAGAACGCTATGATGTCGATTACATATTATTCCCACCTGCACGTCCGGCACTAGATGGTATCTATAACCTGACAGAGACAGACCCACGTTTTGTATGGGCAATTGATGTAAACCTTAGTTCACAACTGTATCGTATTGGCACTAATGACTGACACAACCCATTCACTTTCTACAAAAACAACCTACCATATTTTAGCCTTATTGCTGGTTGGTTCGTTTATTTTACGTGTTGCATTTAGCATAGCATCTGATCCAGCCGAGATACTCGATTCAGGCGGTGATGACCCATTTTACTTCCAAGTCGGGCAGTATTTAGTCACGGGCTATGACTATAGCGAGATTGTTATCCCTGTACCCCCTTTGTACTTGCTAGTAACAGGCACACCGCAGCTATTTTTGCCTGCACATACAGCCGTATTTGCCATTCAAGTATTTCAAGCATTGGCACTCACGATGGCATGTTATTTTGTTTTCGGCATTGCTCTGTGCATCGCACAAGATAGACGAGTAGCACTACTAGCCGCAGGCACAATGGCAACTTCGTTGGCATTCATCACAGAATCGACATCACTACAAACTGAGCCTTTATATATTGCACTCGTACTAGGTGGGATGTGGCTGTATATCACGGGCTTCTTGGTCACAGAAAATAGTACATCAAGGCGCTGGTTGAGCTTAGTTTTAGCTGGAGTACTACTTGGCTTAGGCACATTAACCCGACCCGTTTTGTTATTATTCCCTGTCGGTTTAGCCATTCATCTAGCGATGCTCCGCGAATGGAAAGCGATACCGACCCTGCTCCTCGCTTATGCTCTGATGACACTCACATGGACAGCATACACATCCCTTTATTACGAATGGACAGTGATTGGGAGCAATCAGTTTATCCCTGCGGTTTGGCGTGGTGCAGTCGAAACAGACATCAATCCATTTTTGAGCGACCAAGCATTGGGCGATGAAACATATTCGGAGCAAGCAAGCCGTGTCATTCAGGCAGATTTAACAGGCTATCTTTCCCTACGGATACGTGAAACAGCAGGCGCTATTTTGCAACCGCATGGCACATTAGTATGGGGCGATGAAACAAGTATTCGCACGCTCTTAGTAACATGGTTTAACGACGGTTTCTCGTTAGAAGCAACACAGGCATTACTCACGGCTAACGGCTTTGTCCCCAAACTACTCATTTATATCTGGCATTATGTAGGGTTGCTAGGTGGCATTGTCGGCATGTGGCTAACCCGTGATAAATGGCGATTCACACTACCCCTCATAGGCTATATTGCCTATACAGTGCTATTGCATTTTGTATCGCTATTTGAACCCCGTTACTTTTTCCCGACCATGCCCTTTTTCTGGGTGTTTGCCACTGTGACAATAGTTACTATGGATGCACTTATGAGAGCAAAAAACGGGAACAACAAGGTTGCTCCCGTTCAGGATAGTTAACGCCGATTGCGAAAGTGATTATCCGTCTGCGCCAACAGGTGGATACTGGTCAATGAAGGTTGCACCAAGATTGTTGTAGTACGTTTCAAAACCAACACACAGTCCTGAACCAGCGCCGACGTATGCGAACCAGAAATCTTCGCCATCTTGACTGAATTCACCATAAGCTGAACACAATTCAGTGATTGTTTGGGCTTCAAAACCTGTGTCTGTGATGCAATCGAAAAGGTTACGTTGTACACGGGTCTTGTTAACCACCAGCGACGCCCCAACTTCTGGGATAATGCCAGGGTTTTCTTGCAAGTACATCAAGCCAGAAACTGAACCTGTGTCTTGCAAGCAACCGAGCAATGCGTCACCGCGTTGGATAGCCGCGACGAGTGGTACATTTCCGCTGACCGTTGCCGCACCCCCAGCCGCCGTGAACAGCGCATCCGTTGCAACATCAAGGTCGGTAGTCTGGTAGCCTGTCAATGCAGGTTGTAGATTCTGTGCAGAGAGGTCGTCAGTAGCGTCATCGCCTGTTGGTTCACAGGCGACGAGTACGCCTGCCACAAGTACAATGAGTAACAAAAGTGTCTTACGCATCAATATATGTCCTTCCCAAGTTTGGTTGAGTATTCAACACAATTTACGCCTAGATTGTAACATTGAATAGCTATCTGTGTGGGCAAAACCCCCATTTTTTCGGGTTTTTTGCACTTCTTTTGCACGTTTAGGGTCAACTTTCTGTTTCTGGCTCGGCAAAAATCATGCGTCCTGTTGGGCGGTTGATGAGTTTCGTCACTTCAACCGGTATGGTTCTATCCATATAATTTTGCCCATTTTCGACCACAACCATCGTGCCATCATCAAGATAGCCCACACCTTGTCGGTCATCACGCCCTTCTTGGATAATACGAATCGCAAAGACTTCACCTGGTATATAAACAGAGCGCACCGCATTAGCAAGCGCGTTGATATTGAGAACCGTTACGCCTTGTGCTTCTGCAACCTGATTCAGATTGAAATCATTGGTCACGAGTAGCGCGTTCATTTGTTGGGTTAGCGCAACCAGCTTATCATCTACCTGCTGAATATCTTCAAAATCTTCTTCCACGATACGCAGAGGAATGTACTCATTTTGCTGGAGTTTATTAAGCATGTTCAAACCACGTCGCCCACGATTGCGACGCAGAGGGTCGGATGAATCTGCTACACGATGCAATTCGCTAAGGACGAAGCGCGGAACAATCAACGAACCGCCGAGAAAGCCTGTATCGGCAATATCAGTAATGCGTCCATCAATGAGAACACTCGTATCGAGAATGAGTTTGCGTGACATAGTAGATGACACACGCGCCGGTTGATTGCCAAAACCGTTGCGAATAGTATCGGTAATTTCTTTTGAGCGCACACCAAAAATGTTCAAGCCAAGATAACCACACACAGCAACTAAGCCTGCTGGAACAAGTGTCCCAAAAGGTGCATTGAGTAGCGAAAGCGGATAAGCAGCCAGCAAAGCAATCAGCAAGCCTGTCAGGATACCTAAAATAGACATCAGCAAGCGTTCAATGGGCCATTCATTGATAGAACGACGAATTGCTTTGACGGGGCGTGTCGTCAGATAAGGGGTCATGATAAGACCAAAAAGCACACCAACAAGCCCAAATAAGAAACTACTGGCTTCTGGCGGAAGATTAACTGCGTTAGCACTGCTAACGCCCAAACGCGCACCGAGCGCAGTGAAAATCACTGCACCGATCATACGGAACATAAAATCTGCTGTCATGGGGTTTTGACTCCTTCGTACCGATGCTCTTTTTCCGCCGATAAGTCAGTGACGGTTCACAGGTTGATAGTGATAGAGACATAGGCACTGCAATGATTGGTTGGTTGTTGTGTCACATCTCAATAAGTTAGGCGAGGTGACATCGCATCGCATTAAGCAATGTTGATTTCTTATTATACTCATTTGTTAGTGAAATTACAGTTGTCTAACTAAAATTAGTAGGATAATCGTATTGAAGAATTTTCATTGAGAGATTTTAAACGGAAGTCAAATCAACACTCCCGTTTAATACGCACACTCTTACACTTGATTAGAGGTCTTCAGGGTCATCAAGGTCTTCTGAGGGCAGGTCGCCGGAGCCAGGCGTTTCTTGTTCAAGCAAGCGCGTAATTTGCTCTGTATGGTCGATGTCATGGTGCGATACTTGGATGACCGCATCCAACATCGAAAATGTACCGCGCTCAGGATGCGTACCCGTGCGTTCCCATTGTTCCGGCGTGAGTGCCTCAAAGAAGGCGACAGTATCTTCGCGGGATTGTTGGTAGCCATCGAAGGCATAAGCGAAATTCTCTTCGTTGTACTGTTTGTCGATTGCCATTGCTTCATGGTCATAACCCGGCAAATCGGGATTCTCTTGGTCGAGCATCATCTGCGCACGGTCACGAAAGATAATATCAAAATCGCGTAGATGGCATAAAATCTCTAAGATCGTCCAGCCTTCAGGACCATCGCGTAAGCTCGTTGCTTGCTCCGCCGTGACATTCTTGAGGACGTGTCCGAGTGTATCTGCTGTTTTTTGCATAAGCGCGATATGGCGACGCTGAAGGTCTTTAAAGTCAACCATGTAAGCAATTCTCCTGTATGAAAGCGATTTTTGCTAGATGATACCCTTAGTGCCAGATGTCTGCTAGGATGGTGGGCGTGTTTGCGCTGACTTATTGTTGAAAATAGAGGAACATTTCTGATGCGCCGAAGTCTATTCATTGCCAGTTTCTTTGCTTCCGCTTTACTGTTATTGAGTTTACAAGGAATACCTGAATCTGCTGTTGCACAAGTTGTACCCACCCCTGTCACACAAGCTGAGTATACGGGTCGCTCATTTGAACGAGCGACCAATTTAGGCATCACGTTCATCAGTTCAGCCCAAATTGAACAGAACGACGAACGGTATCAGAATGCTTTATTGCTAGGTGCGGGTTGGACACGTTGGCCCCTATACTGGAATCAGGTTCAGCCGAGCGCGGATACATGGGATTGGGAAGCCTATGATGAGTTGGTCATCAATGATGTGCGCTATGGTTTGAGCATCAACGCAATTTTGCTAGACAGACCGCCCTTTTATGCAGATGGCGATAGTATCGCTGGCTTACGTGAACCTATTTTTGCCGATGGCTCAGATTCGCCAGGCGCAGGCAAAGCCATCAATCCCAACAATCCTTGGGCGCAATTTGTGTACGCTGCCGTACAACGTTATAAGCCAGGTGGCGATTTAGCACAGGAACAAGGCTGGACAGAAGATCAGGGGATTGACGTCTGGGAAGCATGGAACGAGCCGGATTTAGAGCAATTCTGGCGCGGTGGTATTCCAAATTATGCACGTTTGCTGAAAGTAGCTTATTTAGCAGCTCATCATGCTGATCCTGATACAACAGTGATGTTCGGTGGCTTGCTCTATAACACGCCGGAAAATTGGTTAGCGCGGGTACTGGCGATTTATGTGAATGACCCCTTAGCATCACGGAATAATTATTTTTTCGACGCGGTAGGCATTCATGCTTATAGCTACCCTTGGCGCACTGGCTGGCTGACCTTATTTGCACGCCAAACACTGATTGCCTATGACCTCGATAAACCTATTTTTGTCAATGAGACAGGTTTGAGCGCGTGGAATGATTACCCGGGACCCACTTGGGCGAGTGGACCAGAACAACGCATTCGGCTAGGCACAACCGACCAACAAGCATGGTATTTCATCCAGAGTACAACCTACGCCTTTTTAGAGGGCGCAGATGTCGTGTTCTATCATCAGCTCTATGATGACTGTGGCGACCAAGCCGCAGGCACAAATTTCCCACCCAATAACGGCGAGCTATGTGCGTCCGGCGCACCCTGTTTTGGGGATGCCTTCGGGATGTTCCGCAATACAAGTGATTCTATCTGCTTTAGTCAACATCCCAATCCCGGCACAGCGCGTCCAGTGGCGGCTGCCTTTCAGTTGATGGCACAAGTATTCGGCACGATTCCTTTCACAGAAGAAGAGATGACCCGCGATGAAACCGGCTACACCGTAACAAGTTTCTTGCGTGAATCGACCAACGAGCGTATTCGGGTAATATGGAATCGCCAATTCGAGCCGATGACAGCGAGTATTCCTGCAGAAAGCAACCGAGCGACCTTTTACACACTAAATGGTGTCACGACAATTACCCGGAATGGCGAAAATTACCTCATCCCTCTGCGGGCGGCAGAACCAGACAGTTTCCCTGAATTAGAATTTGGCGACATCAGCGCAGTAGCAGGTGAACCTGTCATTATCATTGAAGCACTCGAAGGCGATAGTGCGCCCCCTGTGGATGCAACAAGTGCCGTTGATGTGGCAGGCAATTCGTCATCTGTTGTGCCAGCGACACCTACCCTTGGACCTGTTATCAACCCAACTATAAATCCTGACCTCGACACTGAATCACCTGTAACCTATGTCGATGCTTTGCCAGCGACCAGTCCGCGAACATTCACTGTCTCTTGGGGGGCAACAGACGACGGCACAATTTTCAGCTATGTTGTCTGGGTGCAGGTCAATGATGGGGAATGGACGCCTTGGCTAGAAACCCAACGTGATGAGGGTATTTATACAGGGGAATCCGGCAATACATATCGTTTTGCTGTGTGGGCAGTGGATACAGGTGGCAACTGGTCACAGAATATTGCACTAGAGGCACAAGCCGAAACAGTGGTCGAGTAATCTACCCGACCACTAAGCAGTCTATTAAGGATTCACAGGTTCGATGAAATAGCTTTCACCCGTTGCTTCGACTGTCCAACCTGTGAGTTCACCATACTGAATTTCAAACCATGTATAGCCTTCCGCACACGCAGGACCACCAATGACCGAGAAGCTATCACGCGGGGCAATCTCCCCTGCTATCTGCGAAGATGTGGTTGGCTGAGTACGAATGCGATTCGGTATGGTTGTAGAGATAACTCGCGCTTCATCGCCGACTTGTACCCCTATAGACGGTGCGCCCTCACATGAGCTTGCGGCGGCTTGTGCTTCTGCGCTACTCGGTAGATAAACAGTTGTCGGACTACCCCACCAAATACTTGCAGTGAAATCATCTGCAAAACCATCACTATTCCCAATATCAAGCACAGTGTTATCAGCATTCAAGATATGCAGAGTGCTATCAGCGTAAGCAACTTGTGTGCCATCAGCAGACAAAGCAACCCGTTCGGCTGGATAATCAGATAAGGTTGTCAATTCAGTCTCAGGAGCAGTAAGCACAATCCAATCAGTGGAAAATTCAGGTGTTGTGAATTGGCTCAGTAACAAGCTATCAGGATTATCAGATACTACCTGCGCGACATCCCCTTCAACAGGCACAACCACGCCAGTATCCAAATTAATGAGCGTCTGCCCTTGTTGCTCAAAATTCACGTATAGCTGAATCCCTGTTTCAGTCTGTACCAAGAAGCGGTCTAAGAAAAAGTCAGCATCTGCCCCGCCACGAATGAGTTCATACTCTGCCGAGATAGCTTCGTCGGCTGGGTCAATAATATAGAGCGTTTCTATATTCGTGCCATCAGTTTCGTCAAAGATGAATTGCCACAAAATGATACCTTGCGCAGTCCAACCAATGAACTCATGAGGAGAAGGAAAGGGGGCAGGTGGAATATCAACATCAAATGTAGCGATGTCAAAATTAGTAAGGTCTATGATAGTGACGGTATGTAAGCCTGTTTCAAAGCTGAGTTGTACCCATGCAATTTGTGTACCATCTGGCGACCAGCGAATACGCCCCTGAATATTCGGAATTGGCGGGAGTACACCATCAAAGGCATCATCGGCATTCGGTTGAATGATAATGCGTTCCACCGTATTGTCCGCCGTGTTGCAAAGCCAGTAATTCAACGGGACAGGCACATCACCCAAACTGCCAAATGCCTGTATTGCCTCGTCAAAGACGTTGGGAATTGTCGGAATCAAAAAGCGCGTGCCATCCGGCGAAGGAACAAATTGCGGAATAATGCGCTCTTCTGGCATACAGTCATCATAGGCAATAAGGTCGGTTTGGTCTTCGTTGAGTTGATAAATTTGTTCGTTGAAATAAGCTAACAAAGGAATGGTAGGGTCATCAGCATCTTCTTGCGCGTGGAGTGGCACGGCACACACAATTAGCACAAGCAACATCAGCCATTTACGATACATCGTCTATCCGTTCGGTAGATTGGGTCAATGAGCCATATTGTACCGGATAACTGTAAAAATACTGCTTGTTTAGTATTTTTTGAGGACGCGCCAATGCACGTCCTCAACCAAATATTTGTCATCGTTAGCCGTTCCAGCGACGATACAACACATAGCTATAGGCAGATGTACCAAGTGCGACGCCGATGACTGAGGTCATGAAAACAACAAAGAAAGCATTCATGGGTAGTACAAATACAAGCGCCATATTCAGCAAACCAACAGCGACGAACCAACGTGCGCCAACGCGATGTGTTTTCTTCCATACACGCTCATCAGCGAGTGTCCAAGGCGTGCGAATGCCAGCAAACCACGTCTGACGAAAGCGCCCCATCTCATTCCCAATAAATACAAACAATAACGATACACCAAACAGAATCAGCTTAACCAACATCTGCGGATTGTCGTACTGTGTGAGCGTGAGAATGTGAAAACCAGCCATCATGACTAACACAGCGATACGCACCCGTTCATACGATGGGCGGAATTTCTCATATGAATCACGGCGCGGGTCTACCATTGGCAATATATAGGTCAGTAGGTAGATGCCAATTGCCAGCGCAGGCATAACCAACACAGCATAATTTTTATGCCATGTGCTGTTGACTTCGCCATCAATGCCCCATTGGCGTGGCAAGATTTCTGGCAACGATGGATACAGTACCGCACTCACAAGTAGCATGATACCTATACAGGCGATAGCAATTCTATTGAGCGATTTAGTATTAGTCGGTTGTTCGGTCATCAGGTTTTTCCTCCTTAGTTGGCTCGTCTTTGCCAACTTGAAACAAGCTCATGATTTCCGTGACGATTTCTTGCATCACTGACGAATTGAGCGAGTAGATAATGTGTTGTCCATCGCGTTCTGCAAAGACGAGTTCAGCATCTTTGAGAATGCGTAGGTGATGCGAGATGCTTGGTTTGCTAATGTCGAAAACCTCCGCAATATCGCCCGCAGTAAGGCTTTTTTCCCCCAACATACGCAAAATTTCGCGCCTCGTCGGGTCTGCGAGTGCTTTGAACGTCTGGTTCATGGGTCACTCTTTTCCGATATTTAGATAATTACCTAACAATCTAAACACAGTGTAGCACAGATTGATGCTTGGCATCAATAAGGCAGACCCCCTAAACTCTAGGGGTTAGCGAGATAGACATTACTACAGGAGACAACAATGGAATTATTGATAGCAACACAGAACAAAGGCAAAGTGAAAGAGTATCAGCGTTTATTAGCTGATTTAGAGTGGACAATTATGGGCTTAGACGAAGTTGGTCTGGGCAAACTCGATGTCGAAGAGACAGGCACAACCTTTGAGGCAAATGCGCTCCTTAAAGCAAAAGCCTATGCCGAAGCGAGTGGCAAAATTGCCCTAGCTGATGACAGTGGATTGGTGGTCGATGCGCTAGATGGGCGTCCAGGTGTCTACAGCGCACGCTATGGCACACCCGATTTAGATAATGCAGGTCGGCGGGCATATCTACTAGACGAAATGACAGACATTCAGCCGGAGCAACGTACAGCACGCTTTATGTGTGTGATTGCGATTTATGACCCCAAAACAGATAAGAGTGCAACAACAGCAGGCGCATGTGAAGGCGTCATTTTGCAAGAAGAGCGCGATGGTGGCAAAGGTTTTGGCTACGATGCTATTTTCCAGCCAGAAGGTTTTGACAAGTCATTTGGAGAAATCACACAGGAAGAGAAAAATCGCATCAGTCATCGCGGGGTAGCAGTGAAAAAACTGCCACCCATTTTAGCCGATTTTGAGCGCGAATAAGCACACTGTCCGACGAATCTCTTTGTAGGGACGTTGCTGTGTCTGCGCCCGAAGCACTAAAAGAATGTTTGATTATTTGCTAAATGAAACAATAAGCTCACTCCGGCAAAGAAGCAGACATAAAGCCTGAGACATCCGCTTTCATTTTCGCAAGCTGGTTGATGTCCAGATAGTACATGTGACCAGCTTCATAAAAATAGTAGTCGATGTTGTCGTGTAAATCGCTGTGAATGCCCATGTGATTCAAGCTGTATTGGGCGGCAAAATGTGGGGTAGCCATATCGTAATAACCCTGCCCCACATACACGCGCATATAAGGATTGCGTTCGAGTGCCTTACGCAGACGATCACTGGTATCAGGGAACGTACCTTGGTCGTATTTCCAACCCTGATTGACCTTGAAGCTCAAAATCTCATAAGTATCATCGTTTTCGTAGCCCAATTGCGTGCGGACGTAGTTATTGAACATAGCAGTATACGGGGGCAGAATGGCACTGTACGAAGGGTCAAATTCAGGGTATTCCGTGACCGCTAATTCTGTGTAACCCGTGAAACGACTATCCAATCGTCCCACTGTTTTGTTCTCTCCCCGCAGGAGTTCTTTACAGAAGCGCATGATATTGATGCGGAGTTGGGTGCGGTCAACATAATCTTCGCTAAGACCTGTATAACGGCTGAGTGTTTCTACGATAGCTTGGCGTTCCTCATCAGCGAGTTTATCCCCTTGCATCAGCGCAACCGTATAATCACTCCCTGCCCACGCTTCGACCTCTGCCATCACATCCGGCAAATCACGTGCTTGCAAATCGTCTGACAATTGCTTGTGATACCACGCAGTCGCCGTATATGTTGGCAAAAACAGACTGTAGGGCAAGTCATTTCCACGCACAAAACGAGCCGTCTGGAAATTGATAATCGTAGAAATCAGGATGATGCCATTGAACGCGATACCCTTATCAATGAGTTCGCCAGATAAGCCAGCTGCACGAGTCGTACCATAGCTTTCACCAGCCAAAAATAGCGGCGATGCCCAGCGACCATAGCGCGTCAAAAAGAGACGAATGAACGCCCCTACAGAATCCAAATCGCCTTGGAGTCCCCAGAATTTTTCGTTGTCCTCTTTTTTGAGCGCACGGCTATAGCCTGTGCCGATAGGGTCAATGAAAACTAAGTCTGTTTCATCCAGCCATGTGTCGCTGTTATCAACCAGTTGATACGGCGGTTGTGGCAACCAGCCTTCATCCTGCATTTTGACGCGCTTAGGACCGACTGCGCCCATATGCAACCACACAGACGATGAACCAGGTCCCCCATTGAAAACAAAGGTCAGCGGACGCTTGGCAACATCCGTTACCCCATCAAGTATATAAGCAGTGAAAAACATATTGGCATGATGCTCGCCATCATCATTTTTGAGGGGCATCATGCCTGTGTGCGCCGTGTATTTTAGCGTTTTACGCCCCATCTTTAGCTGATGTGCTGTTTCGACAGGTGCAGGGGGTAATGTACTTTTGTCAGGTGATGTTGCGTGGTCTTTCATTTCTTCAGACATAATATTTTCCAAAATGGTGTATGCAAATAAGTGAAATGATTATGTCGCAGATTGTGATAGGGTGCAATTTAGGGTGGTCTCATAAGCGACTGAACTACGTTTGCTATGCTAATAGCAATTTTCTCGTACACTAGAAAGCAAGATGATGGCAAAACAGAAACGCTATAGTGATGACAATCCACGCCTCAAAACATGCTTCGCATGTGAAGAGCCAAAAGACAAATTGTTTCGTATTCAATACGATGCCAGCCAAAAATGGGCGTTCGTGTGTGGCGAGTGCTTGTGGGATTACAAGCGCGATGATAATCCGCACTATACCTATGGCGGCACATGGAAAAGCCGTAAGTGAGCATGTCACATGATGCGTCCTCTGTGGCTTACCTTTGCTGTCCTGTTGCTTGCATCATACCTGCCTCTCTCTGCCCAGACAGACGCCCTACCCCGCAACCCAACCATTGACGAGGTAACAGCCTATTTGCGTCTCTATCTCGGTGAGCCACCCACAGGATTCACCTCTTATTTTTGGTTTGAAGACACCGATTCTGCCTTGCTACACGTAGATATGGATGGGGACGATGACGACGATTTGATTGCGCAGGGCTGGTTGTTCGTTGCCGTGATGCTCTGGGAAGATGGTGCGTATAGTATGCCGTTTCAGGTTGTCGAGAGTGCAAGTCCGAATAGTGGCGCATGGTCACAAGTACACCTGCAAGATTGGACGCTCGATGGCATACCAGAAATCGTCTTTGATACCCGTTATGCAATTGAGGGCAACGGCATCAGTGGCTTTCGCTTTGAACGTCAGTTGATAAGTTGTGCCTTGCTCTGTGCGGTGGCATGGGAAGGCACACTTGCTGAATATGTCGAAGTCAACAATAGCCAAGATAAGGGCATGTATCTATATAACGCCCAACTAGAGACAATCGAAAACAGCGCAGGACGGGTTGAGCTAGTCATAGATGCCCAAGATTTTGCGTTTCAGTGTCGCTTAGTGATGTGTCAGGTACAGGGAGAGACATTTGCACCGGATGCCTACTATCCGCCGTCACGGCTAGGGGCGCAGGTGCGGGTACGCTACCTCTGGGATGGACTCTCATTTTTGCAATCTGACTATGCGACACTGATAGAATCGACAGTTACGCGCACCAATCCGCAGTTGATAGCGATGCATGAAGATGACCTACAAGCAGATATTGTCTACACAGAAACAGATAACACCTGTCAGTTAAGGCTATCAGATGCGCTCATAGGAGAATCCTTTGCCTGTATACCTGATTTTGTGTCTCTGCATTGGATGCGTTTTGAAGATGCCGATTGGCTAGTACTAGAATATACCTATTTCAACTATGAGATGCTCGTGCTGTTTGATAGCGATGGCAATAAAATAGGGCATTTGCAGGGTGTCATACGCGATGATTCCTTCTCAGGCATCCGTATAACAAATGACACCATTATTTATACGCCAACACGTTACACCGCTAGCTGTCCGATGGATTTATGCTGGTTTACCCTGAATGACAGCCAAATAAGCGTGACGTGGGACAATTTTTTGCTGAGAAATACGGATTAATCCTGAGTGTCATGTCTCTACACCGTGACCTTTTCATGCTATACTAATACTTCCTGTAGGTATCAAAAAGTATCGCTCAAGCATGACAATATCCTCTAATCACTATACCCTTCTTGATGTGAAAATGGGCGCTGACCTCGACACTATCAAGCAAGCATATCGACGCAAAATTCGTGCTAACCACCCTGACAAATTCACGGCTGACCTTGCACACGCGAAAGCTCGCGGAAACGCAACTGAGATCCGTAAATTAGAACGCAAGCTAGCGTATGCAAAAAAGAAAACACAAGAATTAAACGCGGCATACGCTGTGCTATCAGATGCCGACGCACGGCGGGCATACGACGAAAAACTTTCCCTCGAACGTCAAGCAAAATATGACAGAGAACAACTTGCGCGACGCATGCAACGCTATGATGATGCGCCGGCATCAACAACGAGTTATCAACCGCGACAGCCCAAACATCCCAATGTAGCACGCAACGAGAGTAGTATTCCTTGGATGGTACTTGCTGGGTTTTTGCTGGTGATGGTTGTGGTATTCGCCTCCTTCACCAATGCAATCACGCGCAATCACACCCCCTTTACGACCTATGTGCCAAGCAACCCAACAGCCGAAGGAAGCGTGCGGATGGCAGATTTACAAGCGACAACCAGCGCAGGTGTCGCCACAGCACGCGCACGCGAAACACTTGTTTTACTCCCGACCTTTACCCCGCGTGGGTCATCAGAAGACGAGGCACTAGGCGATAGATTGATGGCAGCTTCTATTTACGATAGTGCAGTCACAGCATACACGGCTGCTATCGAAGAAGACCCCCATAATGCCGTTTTGTATTTCAAACGGGCGCAAGCACATCTCGCACGGTACGAAAATGGTAGCGATAGCGCCTATACCGCCGCAATTGCTGATTACACAGAAGCCATCACACTAGATGATATGTATACGGCAGCGTATTTAGCGCGTGGGATGCTCTACTATCAAGCATGGCAAGCAGACAACGCCAATGCGGATGATGTACGTGCTGATTTAGAAACCTATCTATCACTTGCAGATACCGTGAATGAGGATAGTATCCTCGCAATTTTAGACGAATTGCCATAGTGAGTGAAAAGCATTGGACATCCTAGATAGGCGTCCAATGCTCAAATTATCGCTATTAAGGTGATGATGTGCTGGTCGGCATTGTCGTTGCCATCGGTGTACCAGTTCCCATAGGCGTTGCTGTACTCGTCGGTGGAATAGGCGTTAAGGTCGGTGTCGGTGTGCTAGTCGGGGTCGGTGGAGGCGGTGCGGGTACAAATGCCAAATCTGTACAGTTACTAGGATTCACCTGCACAGTGACACTCGTCGCCACCCAGCCATTAAGCCCATTAACTGTACCGTTATACCATGCACCATTTTGCCCTGTCGCAATAAATTCGTCGCCATCACCTAAGCCATTAACAACCTCGTAGATTGTGCCAGGTCCACTCCGTACATTGACAGGTGTATCATCAATCACGATGGTACACGCGTCAGAATCAGTTGCAGATTGTGTGACTGTTGTATCAGGGGATGTGTCGCCTGTTTCATCTGGATTATATTCACCAGCCAAAATCGCTACTTCTAACTCGGCAGAGGCTTCTCCGATATTCACAATACGAATCAAATATTCACCGTCGGCAGCAGGTACAACAACCGTACTGCCTTCCAAGTTTTCGCTAATGACAGCGCGAATATCACCCGATGTATCAAAAATCTGTGCGCTAAATTCTGTAGTCAGCGTCAAACTCTGAATGCTGATAACCTGCGGAATCACGGGGTTCGCTTGCACACGCAAGAATACAGGTGCATCATCAGGTGCAATTTCGACAGATTGGCGTCCACTGAGGTCAGTCACGGCTGTGACAGGCAACACATCAAAGGTGAGAACAAATGGTTGTGGTGTATCTGTCAGGTTAGTGAGCGTGATTAAATATATCCCACTAGTTGATAGCAAAGTTGTCAAGCGCACATCGTTGTCTGATGCCGTCACCCCGTCTGCATCACTGGTCGCAAGTTCTTGATTACCACTGTCTGTCAGCGTCATTGAAGCTGAAAAACCAGCATTGCCACGCACTTGCGCCGTGACAATCGTCGCGCCCGTGCCAGAAAATGAATAAACAAGCGGTGTCCCAACAGGCAAGTCGCCGGTCACGAATCCGCCGTCTGCCAGAATACTATCTTGTCCACGCACAACAACCCACGCGCTCAATAGTAAAACAATCCCTAGAAAAACACGCCAAAGCCAAAATTGCCGACTGGTGGTCATTAATTCCCTACTCTCTCGTTTGAATAATATACCAACATTCTGACCGTATAAGAGCAATCTAGCAACCAATTGACGCAATATTAGCCGACGCTCTAAGCAGATACCTTGCTCACCTATGCACTGTATGGAACAATGTAAGCTGACTGTTGGTACATTGTAAGAGGCATCAACTGGTGAGTAAAAAAACGAAAGCACCCGCATTATCGTTCGATATGGTCATGATAGTTGCTATTTTGGCGCTGGTCATTATCGTGGGTGGCATCTCGCTCTATGCCTATTTACGCCCAACACCCCCACCACAAATTGCCTACTTGTACCCGATTCGGGATGGCATACCCAATCTTTGGGTCTACACACTTGATGACGAATCAGACACCCAGCCGGAACAAGTCACATTCACGACAATGGGCGTTTATGATTACGATATCTCCGATGATGGGCGTTTTTTGATGTATTCCACACCCAATCAAACCCTGTCGCGGGATATTTATCAGCTCAATTTGCGCACGGGTAACGTAGAAGCCCTGACAACCTGTGCCAGTGAAGGTGCGGATTGTTATGCACCTGCGATACACCCAACAGACCCCATACTTGCCTATACCCGCGTCGCTGATAATGTCGGCGGACTTGATGAGCGCGAACGCAGACCGCGTATCTGGTTACGTGATTTAGAAACCAATACAGAACGCCCACTCTCACCGAATCCAGATGATACTGGACACTCAGCGGTGTGGTCGCGCGATGGCAACACACTTGCTTACACCACCGATACACTTGAGCAAACCGGCACTATGGTCTTTCAATTTGCAGACCGTGATGGCGGCGCATCTCGCTTGAATTTCATACCCAGCGGTTATGGCTCAACGGGTACACTCTCGCCAGATGGCACCGCACTCATTATCCCCGATTTAACCAGCCGTAATGGGCAAATATTCAGCTACCTAAAATGGGTCGATTTCACCATCACACCCCCAACGTTTGAGAATTTCACCAGTCCCGATGAACCCGTTGACGATGTAGCTATCGAGTGGCATCCCGACCAGCATAATCTCACGGTTGCACGGCGCTATACCGATGAGCGTTGGACGCGTGGGTATCAACTCTATACACTTGATACTGAAACCAACGAAGCAACGCCCCTATTCACAGACAATGCCTACAGCCATCACTTTTTTGCATGGCATCCTGATGGTGAGCAACTTGTAATGCAACGACTACCTCTCAATGAGACGGGCAATATCAGTAGCGCATCACAGCCAAGTATATGGGTATTCACACCTTCGACACAAGCGATGTCGCTCATTGCAGATGATGCCTATTTACCACATTGGGTTGTGCGCGAGTGACTAACGCTGGCAACGTTCTATAAAACTCTTAAACAATGGCATCATAGATTCACCCATGCGTTCAGGATGGAATTGTACGCCAATGATACGCCCATCCTCAGATTCAATCGCTTCGATGACGCCATCCGGTGCTATCGCAGAGACACTCAAGCCCGCGCCAACTTGCTCAATCGCCTGAATATGATAGGTATTCACCTTGATTTGAGGCGTATTCAAAGTACGAAACAAGGTCGAAGATTCAGTAATCGACACAAAATGCGGGTCAGCGCCCCGCCCATCGCTATGATTGAGCGCATTATTATGTTGCTGGGTGACATCCGCATAAATCGTGCCACCGTGCATCGCATTGATGAATTGCATCCCATAGCAGATGCCTAGCATAGGGCGCTGGCTGGCAAAGGCGCGATAAATACGTTCATCACTAGCATCACGAACCGCATCCACAGGAGATAAATCTTCAGGCAAATCACCATTCAACCCGCGTGTAACACCCGGACCACCTGTGATAACCAGCCCATCAAGGACGCTCGCAAAGGCTTCCGCTGTATCATCATTTTCTAGCATAGGCGCAATAATCGGCACGCCCCCTGCATCTTCAATCGCACGGATATAGTAATGGCTGATAGATTGTGTGCCATCTTTGTAACTTGTCGTGATACCAATACGTGGTTTGTGGCTCATAATTAGATTGTACCTTCTACGTCAAAGCGTTTGAGTGTGTCGTTGATAAAGTTGACCCATGTCTTGCTCTCGGAATGCGGATTCCAGATAGACAGCATCCATGCCCGTACCTCGTCTAGCGGTTCATTTTGCTTGATAACACGATAAAGCATAATCATCGCTGAAGCACGCCAATTCGCCACACAATGCACAAAGCGGTTACTATCAGCATATTTATCCATCGTACTGAAAAAAGCATCTACATTTTCTTGCGTCGGCGCTTCCCATAAAACAGGCACTTGCTCGTAGGTGAATCCCAGTTCATTAACGATATTGGTTTCACCATCAATGTGATAGCCCGTGTCTTCCGCATCAATATTGATGATAACGTCATAGCCAGCCTCTTTAATAGCTGCGAATTGATATGCACGAGGTTGTCCAGCACTAGCGAGGGTTGCATCTACAACAGACAGGTTATAAATTTGCTCGAAGCTCGCTTTATCAGCCTTATCTGCATCGTGTATCACCGCATCTGCTGAAATTTCCACGAGATAACCATCACCAATCAACGCGCTAATCTCGACAAGTGTATTCGCTGGTTTGACATCCGCAAAAAATTCATGATGCGCACGTCCAATCCCCTCCCAGATACTCGCATCCGTGACGTAAATCGTCGTGCGCACCACATGCCGCATATCCGCACCCGCTTCATTGAGCGCCCGTTCGATTTTCTCTAAAATGAATTTTGTTTGGGTATAAGCATCGTCACCCACGCGCTCCCCTGCTTCGTTCGTAGCCGTTGTGCCAGATACAAAAACAAGATTACCTGTGCGAACAGCACGCGAGTAGCCAACGATGTCTTCCCATTTCGTGCCAGACGCAATGATTTTGCGTTGTGTAGTCATATCATTCATCCTTGATTGTTGTGTGCATTAGTCATCTGTTGTGATGTCTGTATCCCGTTCAACTTTGAGATTGCCATAAGAGATAATAACCTCTGCCATCACAGTTGCCATACGGGCGGTACGTTCATGTCTACCTGCGCCCAAATCATGCGTGATGAGTTGGGATACAGACATATCACGGGCGCGTGCGCCAGTATGTTGTACAAACCACTCGATGCTTCGGCAATCGCTAAAAATTAGCCGAAACCCAAGTTTGCGCGGTGGATATTCGTAAATGCAATCGAAAACGACTTCACTCCCCCAAGCATCCACCTGAATATCGGTTACAATAATGTGCCCGGGGTCTAATCCTAGCACCTTATGAATGAGTTTGCGCATAAATCGTTGATTGCCTTTACGATGCTGTCAATCCATCTGCTCATTGTAGACTGTTGCGACCTTTCGACAATTGCGAATTTGGCATTACAAACCCAATTTGACATAAATTAAGATGCTATCTTGGGGACGAATCCAGCTTTTGTGCTATATTTAGGGGCAACAAGCGCAAGCAAGTATTAGGTAACAATGCCGTTATGCTCAATAATAGTTTATTTTCTGGACAAAATGCTTCTGAAAAACGCGCTTTAGCACAACGTCTCGTCAACTTAGTAGCGCACGGTTACGAGCCACGCGATGTCGAGCGCGAGATGTTTTTGTTTGAGCTACGGCAAATCGAGCGACACCACCCCCGACTGATTCATTTGGTACGCGCCTGTGCATTCGCACCTTACGTAAATCCTGAGATTATTGGCGCATTGCGCGATAACTCCGCCGATGACCATCAAAACGAATATCTCTATAACAAGCTAGGTGTATTCGCCTTCGTGAATCGACATGAGCATGGTATGTCCTACGACGCAGGGGCGCGGAATTTTCTGCTAGACGAGTGGGATACTATTCCAAGCGAGCAATCCGTTTATCAAGGGCGTTTGCGTACCTATTTTGAGATGCTAGGGCATCAACGCTTTGCCGAAGAAGATTTTGATGGCTGTATTGATGCGTTATCACAGGCAATCCGGCTGGCACCTGATAACCTCGACATTCGCTCTCGGCGCGGACAAGCCTACTTTGTCATCGGGCAGTACAAACAAGCCTTGTACGATTTCCAAAAATGCAATGACCTTGATGATAGCGATGCCGACAGCTACTTCTGGAAGGGTCGCGCACTTTATAGTTTAAGTAACTATGAAGACGCTACCACAGCTTTCGGACATGCCATTCATAAACAACCACATGAGGCACTCTATTATCATTGGCGCGGACGCACCCATTATATTACTGAACACTTTGCCGATGCCATCGCTGATTTTAGCAAAGCCATCAAACTAGATAGCCACAATGCACACTATCACATGTGGCGCGGGATGGTCTATCGCACACTAGGCGATTACAAAACGGCAATAGATGACTTTGATGAGGCTATCACTTGTAACGCAGACGATGGTCACACTTATTATTTACGCGCTCAAACATGGCGTAATTTAGGCAATTTAGAAGCCGCAGAAGCAGATTTGAGCCATGCGATTGAGCGACTACCCGACGATGCCGTGAATTACAACTTGCGGGGCATCATTCGGCGTCATCTTGACCGTTTTGAGGATGCGATTGCTGATTACGATGACGCGATTGCACTCAACCCAAATGAACCCAATTACTATGTCGGACGTGGTTTGGCATATACAGCCATAGACGAAACAGATAATGCCTTGCGTGACTTTGACACAGCGATTGATTTGGATGCAACCAACGGCGATTATTTCTACAGCCGTGCGAGGTTATTGAACGAAATAGAACGCTACGCCGATGCATTAGAAGACATACAACGTGCGATTGCTCTACAGCCCGATGATCCCTTTAATTACAATTTGATGGGCATTCTCTTACGTCAACTAGCGGATTACGAAGGCGCGATTGATTGTTATGACGCCGCCCTCAGCTTGGCAGAAGATGTCGATTTTTATATCGGACGTAGTCTCGCACATTACCACGCGGAACACCACGAACAAGCACTAGAGGATTTGGACGAGGCGCTAAGGCTAGATACAGATAATCCGCGTATATTCAACACCCGTGCGATGATTCTGCGCGAAATGCGACGCTATGAAGACGCTCTCCACAACTACGATTTTGCACTAGCTATCGACCCTACCTATGCAGATGCGTATATCGGCAAAACACTCATCTACAATCGCTTAGAAGATTACCAAAATGCCTTGAGTAGCATCACACAATTGGTCAATATCTACCCTGACGACGCAACAAGCTATAACTCACGAGGCGTTATCTATCGCAATTTAGGGCGTTATGAGGATGCCTTACGCGATTACGAAGATGCCCTACGCCTAGACCCCTATAACGCTGATATTTACTTAGGGATGGCACTGGCACACCGACAGTTAGGCAATCATAGCGATGCGATTGCTTGCTTAGATGATGCAATTTTGCTAGATGATACAGCCGATTCACATTATTTCTGGCGCGGACGAGTGTATCAAGAATTGGGGCATTACGAAAAAGCAATCGACGATTTTTCAACTGCGATTCAACTCAATCCGCGTGACCCCTACAATTATCAATCAAGAGGCGTGAATTTTAGTCATCTTGGTGATTATACTATGGCAATTGCCGATTATTCACACGCTATCAAGTTGATGCCACAACATGCAAGTCATCATTACATGCGCGGACAGGCACATTTTGCGTTAGGAGCATTTAATGATGCTATCAGCGACTATTCACGTGCGATTCGGCTTGCCCCACTCAACAAGAGTTACTACGAAATTCGTGCCTTTGCCTATCACCGTATCGGCGATTATTACAGCGCCCTTGCTGATTTCAATCACTGTATTGAATTGGAAGCAGATAGCACCCTCGCCTATTATTGGCGTGGCATTATACGCTTGAACGTCGGTGACTATAACGGGGCGCTGGATGATTTATGGACAAGCGAACAACTAGATATTGATAGCCCCATTTCAAGAGCTTATTGTAACTTCTGGCGAATGGTAGCACACACACTGACAGATAATGATTCGTCAAGTATGCAGAGCATTGACGCGAGATTTATATACGACATCAATGATGATACACAAAGATGCCGGATGGAAGCATTATGGCGAATATATATGGGTGCAAATGATGAGGCACAAGCATTATATCAACAAATCATAAACACAGATAACAGCCATGCCAAATTATTCAGCCCACACTTTTATCTGATTCAACTCGCTTGCTTATTCCCTAACCAGCCAGCTTTCGCTGAGTTAGCGGACTGGTTAGATAAACAGCGTGTGTAAATATGTCAGATGTTGTCATTCGGGCGCTGAATAACGCTGATTGGGATGCAGTGACTACATTTTTAGAGACGCTTTCAGCCACCAAACAGCCCATTCATCCCGACAGATTCGTACACTGGTACACCGACGTGGTGATGGCATACCCACAAGCCACTATCGCTGATTATCACGCCGTATTCCTCAAAAAAACGATTGTCGCAGTCATTCATACACGCCCATTTGTCTTGCGCTACGGGCGTGCCGTTCTGAATGTCGCTGGTATTGACCTCTTGTGTGTGCATCCTGATTACACTGCACTTGGCTATGCAGAAGCATTGCTGAAAGAGCTACTAACACACGTTGCAGAACAAGGTGTACATCTCGTTTTACACTATGTCGATAATGTTGATACACATCTTGCATTTTCACAGTTTGGGTTCAGCCCCGTATGGGCAGATTACAGCGTACAGATACCGACTTCAGAGGCATCAGCATTAGCCCAGCCCTTACAAATGCGGGTAGCACTACCGCGTGATTTGCCTACAATGGCAGAACTGTATGCGCGTCAATGGGGACAACGAGTAACATGCGAGCGCAATGGGGCATCATGGCGTTGGCACATAGCACATAGTCGTGGTCAGGCAATGGTTGTCGTAGATGAACGCGATGCTATCTGGGGTTATTTGTGGCATTTACCCGATGATTTCTCTACGAGGGTAGAAGTTATCGCAGAATCACCAGCCGCCATCCGTACCTGCCTAGCTTACAGTGGGCGACGCTGGCAACAAGCAGGCTACGACACCTTTCGATGGTGTGTCCCGCCGGATGATGTCATCATTCCATTTGCCCAGCAGATGGTTTCTCTCACACTGAATGCTTCCTATTTCCCAAATCGTGGCTGGTTAGGGCGCGTAATTGACGCACGAGCAATGCTCCAAGCTCTGTTATCCGAAATTATTGCACAAGCAAAGGTCACGCGCTCAGATATTGATTGGTCAGGGTTTGTACTATCTGTCGCGCCGAATGGTGTTGACATTGGTTTACGACAAGATAGTAATAGTCAGTGTCATTTGTCGCTGAGAGATTTCATGCAGGTGTTGTTTGGCACATTACGACCTGAAACGCTGGCTGTCCGCGAACCCTTGTCTAGCGCAAGCGTGCAATTACTAGAGGCACTATTTCCCCCACGAATTGCCGCTCTCGCGCCTTATGATTGGTTTTAAGATAAGCATAGTCGCATCAATAAGTGCCTTGTCCGATAAATCTTTTCGTAGGGGTGTTGCCGTGTCTGCGCCCGAAATATACAAAAAAGTTTTATTATTATTTACCGTATGAAGCAATAAATCTCAGTAAAATGGACGCCAAGAACGGCGTCCATGAGGCATTCTGCTATCGGGTATTACGTGATTACCCTAATTTATTGACTGCTTCTACCACACGGTCAATACCTTCTGCGACCAATGCACGCGGCGTAGCGAGGTTCAAGCGCACATAGCCATTACTCTCCTGCCCGAAAAATGTCCCACACGAGAACACAACACCCGCTTCTTCCGCGAAGTAATCTGTAATTGTCGCGTATTGTTCCGGCACGTCTAGCATGGTGCAATCAATCCACTGAAGATAAGTCGCATCTGGCACAGCCGTTTTGAGCATCGGCAACTCTTCACGCAAGCGACGCACAGCATAATCACGATTTTCTGCGATATAATGGCGAACTTGTGTGAGCCAATTACCAGCATATTTGTATCCAGCCAGCAAGGCCTCAAACGCCAGTGTATCGACGTGGAAACCAGAACCAAATGAATGATTCTGTATTTTTTCACGTTCAGTAGGGTCTTGCACAATCGCTACCGAACAAGCCAATCCTGCCATGTTATAAGTTTTTGTTCCAGCAATCATGGTAATCGTTTTAGCGGCAATTTCTGGGGAAATGGTCGCTATCGGGATATGTTCCGCGTCACCAAGCAGCAAATCAGCATGAATGTCATCTGAGGCTATACGGATATTGTGGCGAAGGCAAATATCAGCAAGTTTTTCAAGTTCTGCGCGGGTGAAGGCTTTACCCGCCGGATTATGTGGGCTACAGAGATAATACATTTCCGTCTGAGGTGTGATAGCAGCTTCAAAAGCATCAAAGTCGATTTCATAGTGGAATGTATGCGCGTCATCCTCAACACGCACCATCGGCACACGTTGCGCAAAGCGATTGAGATGCGCTGGCACAGTGAGGAAAGGACCATAAACCGGCGTATTCATCAAGATACCTGCGCCCTGTTTCGTCAAGGTCGCTGTGACCGTGTTCAAGAACAAGACCATACCAGGATTGAACACCAACCATTCAGGCTGAATCTCCCAGTCATAGCGCGATTTCATCTCTGCCACGATAACTTCACGCAGCTCATCCGGTGCGAAGGTGTAACCGAAGAAACCATGATCAATACGTTCTTTGAGTGCTTCACGAATTTCGGGTGGATTCGGGAAATCCATATCTGCGACCCACAGCGGCACATCCGTATCTTTAATCGGTACGATGGTGCGGTTCGCCCCCATGCGCACAGACCATTTTATAGATGCTGTGCCTGTGCGGTCATGAACAGTATCGAAATCATAATCATAAGTTTTAGAGGGTGTTGTCATAATATATAGTCCTATTCGCTATCAATAGCTTGATTATGTCGCACGAAGCAACACTAATCAAATATAATGGTGCTATATTTGCTAAGTATTCATCTGCAATCATGAGGATAGAACCCGATGGCAAGCCCACCTCCCCCTCCAGAAGTACCCAATTCAGCACCAACACAACCGTCTATGAGCAATGATTACATTGAAATAGAAATACCAGCCGGTAGCGTCAGTACATCCACACCTGCACAAAACCAGCGTGGGTGCTTATGGGGGTGTGGCGGGATGCTCGGTTGTTTTGTGATTGTCGTCGGGTTGCTGGTCGGCACAGTAGCAATGGGCGCAACAACTGTCGTAACGAGTTTCACTGATTTTTTCAACTTGCCCCCTATCAGCATCAATTTAGGGGGACAGCGTGTGGTTGGTGTGCCAGATGATGTATATATCCCACCTGTGGAGCGCGTGCAAAGCCTCTCTGAGCTGACGACGACACGTTACAACTATGCTGATGTGACGACGGGCGCTGTACAAATGCCTGCGTGGTTATCAGCACTATATGGCGATAGTGTAGCAATGGTCGTTGTCGGTACAATCGAAGCAGGTATAGATATTAGCCAGATTACAGCCGATGATATTGTCTACGATGACCTAACACAAACGCTGACTGTCACCTTACCTGCGCCTGTTTTGCAAAGTTGTTTCTTGGATGAAAGCCAATCCTATATTGTGCAACGTAATACAGCCATCTTTGCGGATAGCATGGATTCACTAGAAGACACCGTGCGTCAGAATGCCTTGATTGTTTACCGTGACCAAGCGGTTGAAGAAGGCATCCTCGTAGACGCCGAAGCAGATGCGTCGGCTTCACTGACGGAATTATTGAGCGTACTGGTTAATGATGAAAGCGTAACAGTACAAGTGATGTTTGAAGACCCGCTTCCAGCCGAAGAACGCATTCTGCCTAGCAGTTGCCAAGGATAACACTAGTCATCGGGTGTGAGTTCTTGACCGCTATCAGCATCAATGAGCTTGATACCTAGAAAATGCAGTAAACGGGTCGCTTCTGGCAGTGAAAAGCGTGTATCTTTCATGATGTTATCGTGGATGTTAATCGCATAATTTTCAGCATCCACGAAATTCGCCTCTGTCAAATTGGTGCGCAGGAAGATTGCACCAGCGAGCTTAGTCTTAGTAAAATTAGCCTTTTGTAGACTTGCTTCAGCAAAATTGACTTCCTGTGCATCGCACCCTATAAATTTTGCGCCGTTGAGTTCTAACCCAACAAACACACCATATTTCAAATTGCAGGTATCAAAAGCAATCGGTTCTATTTTGCTTGCCCAATCTGACCAGTTAGCATCAGCCCAATTGACGCCCATGAGGTCACAATCTGCAAAGGTCGTTGTACCAAAGGTCGTCCCACCAAGGACGATGAGTTTTAGCGTACAATCCGTGAAATCACAGCCTATAAAACGACAATCTACAAATTGTGTCTCGTTGAAATCACAGTGTTGGAAAATACAATCTGAAAACGTCGCGCCAACAATGTTTTCGCCTTTTTGGGTGATACGTTTGAAGGTTTCGTCTTCGTAGGATGTATTGCTCTGGATAGATTTTGCCATGCCCGCCTCATAATCGACCAAATGTTCGTATTTATCATAATAATAGCACGAAATAGTAGGCTGGCAAATCAAAATGGGACGTACTGTGTGATAGCACGCCCCATTATTTGTGTGTATTTACATTAGCCAATAGGCTCATCTACTTCGAGGGCTTTGGTACTTTCTTGTTCAATGACCATGTTGCGATACGGTAAGTAAGTTTCTACCCACTCTTTATCGTAGGTCTTGACGTAGTATTCGAGCTTTTCTACAAGGTCACGGTTGCCCATGAAAATAGGGATACGCTGGTGCAAGGAATGGGGACGCACATCAAGGATATTGCCAATACCATCACTGGCATAGCCACCCGCTTGCTCCATAATAAAAGCCAGCGATTGTGCTTCAAACATCAAGCGTATTTTCCCAGCGAAAGCATCCTCACGCGGACGAGTATCACCTGGATACAAGAAAATACCCCCTTTGAGCAAATTACGATGAAAATCGCCAACCATTGAGCCAATATACCGATGTCCAAGCGGGTCGCGTCCTTTGCCTTCGATGCCCTGTAACCACTTTACAAAGCGGCGCACACCCGGCGTCCAATATTTTTCGTTACCTTGATTGACGCTGTAGTACTTTGGTTTTTCGGGCAAGCGAATATCAGGATGGCTGAGGACAAATTCACCAATGGCAGGGTCGAGGGTGAAACCATGCACGCCCTGCCCTGTGGTGTAAACCATCATCGTGCTACTACCATAAATCACATACCCAGCCGCGACCAGACGTTTGCCTCGTTGGAGCATATCTTCCATTGTGCCACGTTCGCCGCGTGTGAACTTACGATGCACACTGAAAATCGTGCCGATAGACGCATTGGTATCAATATTCGACGAGCCATCCAGCGGGTCAAAAAGCAGAACATAATTACCTGTGCTGTAACTCGGTGGAATATCAAGCAAGTCTTCGTGTTCTTCACTTGCCATTGCCGCGACACGCTCAGTATGGTCATTCATCTGATAAATAACACGGTCTGCGAATAAGTCTAATTTTTGCTGACGTTCACCAAAGACATTTTCTGTATCTGCCGCCCCAAGAATATTGGTGAGTCCGGCGCGGGTTGTCTCTTTAGCGATGATTTTGGCGGCGAGTGCCATGTCTTGTAGCAATTTGGTGAATGTACCTGTCGCCTGCGGAAAGCGCTTTTGCTGTTCAAAAATGTGGCGCTCAATCGTAACAAGCACGGGAGATGGTTTGGGGATCATATCTATTTAACCTATTTGTATGTTCAGAAATGTGTGATTTGTTCATTGTACTCGATAGTTCGTGAGTAGATATTAATGTCTGTCGAATTTGCCTATACAACCCATTTCCAACCTTATAGATAAATATCCTATGCTAAAATTCAGCTATAGTATGCAAGTAAAACAGCTTATGCGAGGCTTTGGTGATGGTACGGCTGGCATGGATGACCGACCTACATTTGAATTTCCTTGAACCCATTCAAATTGACCACTGGCTAACGGATGTCCGTAAGGCACGGGCGCATGCAGTGGTGATAACAGGTGATATTGGCGAAGCAAGTACCTTTGAAGATTACCTCATTCGGATGGCGGGACGGCTCGGTGTACCATTATTTTTTGTGCTAGGCAATCATGATTATTATCATGGGAGCATTGCACAAGTGCGCGAAACAGCCGAGATGATTGAAAATGAGTATGCCTGCCTGAATTGGTTGCCAGCGCATGGTGTCGTCAAGCTCAATGAAGAAACAGCACTCGTCGGGCATGGTGGCTGGGGCGATGCACAATATGGTGATTTTCTCAATTCGTCCGTAATGCTCAATGACTACCTGATAATAGATGACTTGAATGGTTTAGCACCTGTCAATTTACAGAAAAAGTTAAAATCACTTGGCAAAGATGCCGTTGAAACACTTGCCCCTCAGCTAGAAGAAGCCCTAACTGACTACAATCATGTGTATGTTGCGACGCATGTACCCCCTTTCCAAGAGAGTTGCTGGTACGATGATAAAACCCCACCAGACGACGATGATTATTTACCGCATTTTGCGTGCAAGGCAGTCGGCGACCTGCTGTTAGATATGACAGATACTTATCCAACAAAGCTAATTACAGTGCTGTGTGGGCATACACATGGGCGTGGCGAAACTCAGATGCGACCCAACTTACAAGTCATCACCGAAGGCGCAACCTACGGCGAACCAACCATTGCGCGGGTCTTCGATATTTGACCTGACCTTCCACGTCTGTTGGTTTTGAGCTACCATGCTGGCACTAAGCAAACAGAGGGCGTAGCATGACACATCCGAAAACGCTGATTATCCTGCCAGCGTTGGATGAAGCAGGGAACATCCACAAGACAGTCACACAAATTTGCCTCAACGTACCCCATGCGGATGTATTGGTCGTTAATGATGGGTCAACTGATAGCACGGCTGAAGAAGCGATGCAGGCAGGCGCTATCGTAGTCAATATGCCTTATAACGTGGGGATTGGCGCGGCAGTGCAAACGGGCTTCAAGTACGCAGCACGCAATGGCTATGCACTAGTCGCACGCTTAGATGGTGATGGTCAGCATAGCGCAGATAACACGATGCACTTACTCTCACTCGTTGAAGATAATAGCTGTGATGTAGCAATTGGCTCTCGTTTCTTAGGAAACGGCGTCGATTATGGCACGTCTTTCATGCGCCGACTGGGGATTGCCATTCTTTCAAATTTACTGAGCCTGATTACAGGTCAGCGCGTGACCGACCCGACCTCTGGATTTTCTGCATACAACCGTCGGGCAATTTTGCTATTCGCTGATTACTATCCGCATGATTATCCTGAACCAGAAGCTGTCGTCATCTGCCACAAAAGTGGCTTACGCATGCAAGAGATTCCAGTCACCTTTTTAGAGCGCGAACACGGTACATCACATTTTACGTTACCAACGCGCAGTGCCTACTACATGCTGAAAGTGACGCTCGCTATTCTCGTGAACACCCTGCGCCGTATGCCCCGTGTCCCTCTGACTGACCAAGTATGATATACAATCTCCCAAGAATATACGCTCTATGATGTCTTTTTTCATTGCATTTGTACTCGGGTCTGTGCTGATTGGTGCAGGGGCTATGCTCGCGCCTGCATGGTCAGGAGATGATAATCATGTCGGCTTATCCACAGGCGTAATTCTATCAATTATCGTGGTGGGTGCGATGGCACAAACACGGCTTTTAGGCTGGGATACACTCGTGATTGATTACATTATCTTCGGCGTAGTATCAGCCGTGATATTGGGTGGCACGCTGGCAGGCAATGCCCAGGCTGATACAGAAGTCTCTGATGACGAAGATACAGACATTTTTGCACTAACCATCACCTATGAGCGTATCTTTTTCCTGTGTGTATTTGCTGGATTCGCGCTTTTACTCATCTTCGGCTGGCAAGAAATCCCTGTTGCACAACCTATCAGCATCGACCAATTAAACCTCTCCAACACACCCATTATTGACCTCATTAGCCTCTATTTATCCGCACAGATGCGACAAGAGATTTTGCTTGTACAACCAGCCGTTACACTGACAATGAGCTTTGTCGCTGTTATGGTCGCCTATGATGTTGGGCGCGTTTGGGGTAATCAAACCATCGGACAGATATTTTCAGCAGTCTCTTTGCTTATCAACCTCTATTTCATGCTGACAGGCAATCACTTTGCGCTGACAAACCTACTTTGCGGACTGACTATCATGGGCTTTCTGCGTTTTATGCAAGTGGCTTATTCATGGCAGGCTGTTATCTTGAGTGGCGTTGTTTTGGGTTCAGCTATCTACGCGAGTAACTTATTATTCGGGTTGGGCTTAGGGCTACTCGGGATTCTCGCAATCGTTCGCTATCGGGAAATCTCGCAGATGCAAATATTATCTACCTTAGGCATCGCGGGAATAGCTATTTTATGTGCTTCGCCTGTCCTATTTAGTGCCTGAACCTATGGCTAGGTTAGCGTGTTCTCATTTGCTTAGTTTGAGCTTAAATTCTATAGTATAGGGGAAGCAGTCAACCAATTGCCTGTTGCACGGCATCAGGCGACACGAATGGAGTCCTCATGTTTGACAACGTAGGCGAGGTGACGACAAAACTCAGTGAGCAAGATTATATCGCCACTGATGAAATCGCTACCGTCACTTTCTTGGCACAACAACTTGGAAAACCGCTCCTTGCCGAAGGTCCGGCAGGGGTTGGCAAAACAGAACTTGCGAAATCATTTGCACAAGCAGCCGGCATGCCACTCATCCGTTTACAATGCTACGAAGGCTTGGACGAGAGCAAAGCTCTCTACGAATGGGAATATGCGAAGCAGATGCTCTACACGCAATTGCTCCGTGATAAATTGAGTGAAATTCTGAGCGATGCTGATTCTTTGACCGAAGCGGCTGACCGTCTCGGTGAAGAAGAAGATGTCTTTTTCAGTGACCGCTTTTTGCTGGCGCGTCCACTGCTCAAAGCCGTCACAAGCGATGAACCCGTCGTCTTGTTAATTGATGAAATTGACCGTGCAGACGCTGAATTTGAAGCCTTCCTGCTCGAAATCTTGAGTGATTTTCAGGTCAGTTTGCCAGAAATCGGTACAATCACCGCGAAACATCGTCCAATGGTATTCTTAACCAGTAACAATACCCGCGAACTATCCGAAGCGTTGAAACGGCGTTGTCTGTATCTGTTTGTAGATTACCCTGACCACGAAAGCGAACTCAATATCGTGCGGATGCGCGTTCCAGAAATGAGTGATAAGCTCGCTTCGCAAGCCGTAGAAGTCGTACAGAATTTGCGTGGGCTTGACCTCAAGAAAAATCCAAGTGTCTCAGAAACACTCGATTGGGCGAAAGCACTCATGATGCTCAACGCGGATGCAATTGATTCCTCAACACTGGAAAATACGCTAACCGTATTGCTGAAACATGAGAGCGATGTACAAAAAGCGAAACGCGCCATGTCGCGCGGCGGTGGTCATCCACTCGACGGTGGTAGTAGTGGGCGCAGTGATTCGTCGCGTGGGCGTGGTAATTTGGGGCGCAGTCCTTGGAACTAAGCAAACGATAGTCAATAAACAAGTCAAATAAATATCAAAGATGAGGTACTCAGCTATGCACAATCGGACATTTTTCTCCATGATGCTATTGTTGAGTGCCTTGTTTGTTTTTACCATCACGACGACAGCACGAACAGCGTGTGATACGCCACAAGTGCAGGTTGCATGGGTGACGTATACCGAAGATATTGCTATCTACGATGGTCATACTGTTACACGCATCGCTGGTGATGAGGGTAGTCTTGCGAATCCCTATGTATTTGGCGAGCAAATTGTGTGGGAACGACGCCCCAATCGCTTACACCCCAATCTGCCCCATGAGTTGATGCTATGGGATGGTAATAGCGTTACGCAACTCACCGATAACAACTGGCGTGATTTCAATCCGATGATGTCTGGTGAACAGGTTATCTGGTATGCAGACACGGCTGGAGTGCAAATATACGACAGTGAAGCAATCACTACCCTGTCTGCATCAGAAACAGATATTGGCTGGCAACCTCGCCTATCGGGAGACTATGCCGTGTGGTCAGCACGCCCTGATGCCGACACGCCTCCTGAAATTTATGTCTGGGATGGTAACCATGTTATCCAGCTAACAGACAACAATTATGCTGATGAAATGCCCCGACTAGCTGGTAATCGTATTGTGTGGCAAGCAACAACAGCGGACGATATACGACACATCATGTTCTGGGATGGCTCAACGGGTGAGACTGTTGTGCTAGATAGCTTCGACATCAGCATGGTTGGCAACACACCACAACGCACAGTCGTTGGGTATCCGCATGTGAGTGAGACGGTGGTGGTGTGGAATCGTATCGGTGAAGATGGTAATATGAATGTGCGGAATCTGTTCATGTGGGATGGTGAAACAGTGACGCAAATAACAGATAACGATGCGGTCAATGTTGTGCGTGATATTTCCAATGAGCAATTTGTATGGTCAGCGAGTAATTTAGCCGATGGACGCCGTTTCTTGTTGTGGGATGGTGAGGGAGCAATTGAATTTGCACCTGCCAGCACAACCGTTGGCAATCCAAGCATCGACGCTGGACACGTTGTTTGGGCGCAGAGACACTCACGCGATACAACCGATATTTTCCTCTATCACGACAATACTACGCTTCAACTGACAACAGCCGAATTTGAAGGTAAACGCCATTCGCCCCATATTTCAGTGACTGTGCCTGACGATTGTTCAGCCTGAGCCTACGATTGCCCTACGTAAGAAAATTTGTGCTTTATCATAGTTATTGACGCCGGAAAAATGTGCGATTTTTACACATTTTTTGGAACACATTTGGGTCTAGATGCGTCATAATAATAGATAGCACATTGCGCTTAATCTCCTAGAGGTCAAATGAACGATTATCGCACGGTTCCGAATCCGGCGTTACAACCTGATAAACCCAAGCAGAATGCCCAAGCACCACGCATCAATCTGCCACAAAATACAGCCCAGACACGGCAAGCACGTCCTGTCGCGCCTTCACAACGTGCCGCAAAACAGGCGGGTTATGCAACACCGCATTCAAGGTCAGCACATCCACGCCCGATTAATACTAAGCCAGCCGCGCTCAAACACAGACCTGCTAAAAAGAAAAAACGTCTCTCAGGATGGTTGTTATTGTTACCTGTCGGATTAGTCGGCATGTTTGGCATTGTCGTGATAGCAGGCTTGTTGCTATTCCAGATGAGCTTCGCCAACACAATTTTACCCCGTGTGAGTGCGGGAGGTGTGGCACTCGGTGGCATGACCGAAACAGAAGCGACCAATGCACTCAATGCCGCTTGGAACACAATTTTACTGAGCGATGGCGAGGCAACCTGGTCAGTCAATCCGAGTACAATTGGTATCACACTCGATGCCAGCGCAACGGCTGAGCGTGCCTTTGCACAGGGACATGGCGAAGGGGGTTTAACAGCCTTTTTCAACGATGTGGATATTACACCTGTGCTGAGTGTGAATAGCGCGACAATGAACACCGAACTCGCCAACTTAGCCTCCACTATAGAAACATCAGCGCGGAATGCGGGTGTGGCATTTGTCGATGGTGAAGTGCAAGCAACACCACCTGAAGATGGCACGATGATTGATATTCAGGCAACCATCAGCGCCTTACAAGCGGATGCCTCTATTCTAGCGGATGGCGTACTCGAATTGACGATGCTTCCCGTATCCCCAGCCGTGACCGATGCGAGTGCGTTGGTTGCAGAAGCCGAGAGCTTATTGGGCAGTCCGATAGAAATACGGGTATTCGACCCCGTAACAGGCGATTCTGTCTATTGGTCAGCGCAACCCGACGTGTGGGCAAATTGGCTCACAGCAACCTCTGACCCGAGTAGTGCTATTGGCTTATCGCTGAGTGCAGACGCCGATTCTGTGCGCTCATATCTCACAACCCAAGCGACCAATTCATTCGATAGCACACGCACACTCGATTTTGATACAGCAAGCGCCAGCGTACAAAGCGCGATTGAAGCAGGCACACCCAATAGTGCTATCGTGACCGTCAAGCACACTGACCGCACACACACTGTACAATCCGGCGAAACCATTACGAGCATCGCATGGGATTATGGCATTCCGTATCTCTACATTGTGCAAGCAAATGGTGGGGTCGAATCCGTGAGTGTCGGTCAACAATTGACGATTCCCCCTGCTGATATGTTCTTAGAAGGCAACAATAACCCCGACAAGCGCATCATCGTCAGCATCAGCGAACAACGCACCTATGTCTATGAAAATGGTGAACTCATTTACAACTGGCTTTCTAGCACTGGCATCTCGGATAGCCCGACATGGACAGGCATTTATCAGATTCAATCACGTGAACTGAACGCCTACGCTGGCAACTGGAATCTATATATGCCAAATTTCATGGCAGTTTATCAGCCTGTACCTGGTGCGGGTTTCACCAATGGCTTTCATGGTTTCCCAACACGCGGAGGCGGTCAATTGCTATGGGAGAATAGCTTGGGTACACGAGTAACATACGGGTGTATCTTATTGAGCAATACGAATATCGCCATTTTGTACGAATGGGCAGAAGACGGCGTGATTGTCGAAATTCGCCCCTGACCGTGACCATTGTCCGATACGATTGCCAGCAATGACGCTGGCAATTTTTGTATTGCGTGTCATCATTAGAAACATGACGCTGATTCATGAGAGGGAAATACGTATTATGAAACGCTGGTTTCTTTTTTTCTGCACACTTTGCTTGCTACTAACTGGGGTACTATTAGCATCGGCACAAGATGACCCGACCCCAACAGCCCCATCCCCAATTTTGCCAACAGCCACCCCAACACAAGAAATTGTCACTATCAACCCATTGCTTGGCTTACGCACCCGCCCACCCTTTGAAATCGACTTGCCGGAAGATTGGCAATTAGCTCTGCGCGATACCTTTACCTACCGTGATGTAATCGAAGATGGCGATGGTGCGTTAGAAACCGTGCCGATAGATGTATACACAGGTCCACTAAGCAACGGCGCACAAGGCTGGATTGTCATGCTATGGGGCTATGATTCACTCGCACCCTTCGACCCGCTCCAACCAGAAGGCGACCCCATACGGACAGCTTGGCTAGATGGCTTGCGCTTGCTCCAATTCGTGGTATTTGACGTGCGTTGCAATTTTGGGACTGCACCTCAGCGTGAATATTCAGTGGGGGGATTACCGGCTGTTGGAACAACTTTCAGCGCAGTAGATTGTCCAGATGAATTGCCAGATACACGCGGTTGGTTCGCTTTGCTAGATGTCGATGGCTTAGATTTTGCTTTTTACGCCTATGCAGACCCGATTCAGCCAGCTGGAAGCCCTGTTGAATTTGAATTACAGGCTATCTTAGACACGATTGAATTTGATGTGCAATCTATCACGATTACCGCACAAGAATTCCAAGCAACACAACAATCATTGCTTCTTACCCCGCGTGCAACACTGATTGACGTTAATCCACAAACAGCGACAGCAGAAGCACAAACCGCGCCAGAAGCGACAGCAACAGCTACTCCATAAACAACTAACTGTGTGCATCATGGTTGCGAATCTGCAACTGTGATGCGCCCTTCTGTCACTTGGAGCAATTTAGAGGCAGTCACAAAATCATCCGTGAAAATGTCTAACTCAGTAGTCGTAACCAGCATCTGAATATCACTCGCAAGGTGATTGAGCAAAAAAGCACGCCGTTTGCTATCAAGTTCTGCGACCACTTCATCCAGCAATAGAATCGGATTTTCACTAATATGGTCACGCATCCAATCGAGTTCTGCCAGCTTGAGCGCCATCACTGCCGTGCGTGCCTGCCCACGACTGCCATACAAACCACAATCACGCCCATTAATCATCATACGCAACTCATCCCGATGCGGACCCGATAGCGTCACACCCCGATAAATAGAATCACGTTGTTCATCTTCTAATTGTTGCGCAAATTGTGGTTTGATAGCCTCTGCGCCCATATCCCGATGCAAATCCAATCCTGGTAACAGGAAAGAACGTTGTCCGTCTCCAGCAACCGTCGGCAGAAAACTCGGTTCGTACTGTAATGTGAGTGTTTCTTTGCCACCCGTTAGCTGATGATGACTTTCTTGGGCGCGTAATTCCAATTCTCGCAAAAAACTTTGACGCTCCGCAATGATGACTGCGCCATTGGTAGCAATTTGCTCATCCCAGTAAGCGAGTTCGGCTGGGCTAGACTGTCGCTCTGCAATCCGCCGTAAAAGCGCGTTGCGTTGGGGCATCACTTTGTCATAATTAGCGAGAGCTTCTGCATACGCACGATTCACCTGACCGAGCGTGGTATCCATAAAACGCCGACGGTCACTAGGCGAGCCTTCTATCAGCGAGAGGTCGCGCGGAACAAAAAAAACGACATTGAGCATCCCAATAACATCATTCACTTTTTTCTCGACATTATTGACCTTAATCGTCTTACGGAAGCGGGGCATGCCTGTCGATTTGTCAATCATCAACGTAACTTCCATACGTTGTAGTGGCGCATGCCGATTACTGAACTCAGCCGTTAGTCGTGCATACGGCAACGGGTCGTCTTCAGTGCGCCAGTGAATGAGTTGTTTATCAGATGTTGTATAAGGCGATTTACTAGTAGCAAGATAATAAATCGCTTCGAGCAAGCTCGTTTTACCCTGTGCATTGTCGCCATGTAGCACAATAGGATGCTGAGGCAAATCTAATTCGAGACGGGCATAATTGCGGAAATTGGTCAGCGAGAGATGCTCTATGTACATGGTGATTTTGTATCTTGCGCGATGGTCGGTAGACTGCTGATGATACCATAGCCATGTCTCTGAATTGAGTGGCATTCTACCTGTTTAGCGTGTACTTTAGCAACTGAATTATGAGAAAATGCCGAATTGTTCTAAAACTCTAACCTATTGCTAATTGACCCCCTGAGAACTATTAAAGACTGTTAAAAATATTATCTCCCAATAGCATCAGGACATTTTGCACACCTTACAACATGGTTAGAAATGCCAATTCGTGACAAAATTCACACGTAATGCTATAATTTAATGACTGTTCAATTAGATGAGGGGTAAGCACCTTGCCAGAAATGCAACCTATGCGACCATGCGCTCGTTGTGAGCAAGAATTTCCGGAAGCGTTTTTTGTAGGCAAAGATGCCATCTTCTGCAAACGTTGTGCCGAACTCGCAAACAAAATCCTCGCAGAAAAATATAGTGTCATCGAAGCGGCTCATTTCCGCGCACAGCTACGTTTCCGTAGCAAACATCTCCAACAAAAAATGACAACTCAAGAGACCAAACGTGCGCCAGCCGCCGCAGCCGGTGACTGACCTATGATGTTATGAGATGTGCCTGCGTCTCATCAATCAACTGTTGCAACCAGTGCATGAAGTCTGTGCCACCTGTACCAAGACTATCTGCTGATTGGTTGGCAATATAACTCGCAGCAAATCGTAGGTGCATCTTCCGAAACGCTAGTAACTGTTGCAGTGTTTCATTATGCACGTCTCTCAGAGGCGTGTTTTTTTGTTGCACAATGTAGCCACGTAGGGCGCTATCGTCTATGCTGATGATAAAGTCACGGTGCGGACGCGGCATATAATCGCGCATGATGCGCAGATGTTGGGTCATGCTGGTTTCTTCATGCGATAAGCCCAATGCACGCACAAGTGCCGGAATAATTGAACTCTGTGCGCCTGTCTCGCCCCTGAATGATTGTGCCTTGCCACCAAATTTATCTACGCCTTCGTAAATCACGTTCTCAAAGCCAAAAATGTATGGGCGCACTTCATGATAATACACCTGCGGGTGACAATGTTCTGGCATGCGCTTGAGAGTGGTCATCATAGCAAGAAGCGCATCATGAATAACCATGAGTGACATACTGACAGTATCAAGGTCATTTTGTGCTACGGCTGTTAACAGTGTTGGAATCGCACCAATGGCTGGGGCGGCGCGTTTCTCGATGTCTACATGAATCAGCGTGAACCATGCAGCATCGCGTTTGGTGATGAATTTTTGTAGTAATTGCAAATTATCAACAACGATGTCACCATCAGGATCAATTTTTTGCCAGTTGGCGAGCGTGTAGGGCGCATAAGATAGAATTGGCGGACGTTCGACAGCATCCGATAGTTGCACCAGTGGTATAGCTACACCTGCGGGAATTTTGGTCGCTGGTTCAGCATGAGGCATAAACACGTACGCACTCGCAAAGTAGCAGTAGAGTTGGCATGCTCGTTCGATAGCAAGCGACTGCCCTTCTGCGATCAACTCCGTCATATCATACACAGGCAACTCATCCAACGTTTGCCGAATGATACCATCAGCAATGTCTATAGATAAACTCGCGCTGATGCTATCGAGATGTTGAGCAATATCAGGCAACAGATAATCAGCGAGGCTTGGCAATGGCGTCGGCTGGATAAGAAAACCCATTTCCGACGAGGGTTGCCAGCAAACTTGTTGGTTACGCATTTGTGTTTACCATTCTATGAACGTACTTTTTATTCGTTTCTGAGATGATTCTAACGCAACCATCGCACACTCAATAGCGTATAAACTAGTAATGATAGATGCAAACAGAATGCGCAATTGTGATACACTAAGCGTAGACAAGCCACTCGCGTGGTTCATCACGACACAAGCCATATGAACGTGTCGTAACACAGTTGTTTGCTAAAAGAGAAGCGAGGGCAAATTCATCATGAGTGATGATAACAAAAAGAACGATGATGTTTCTGTGTGGAAGGTAATTTCGACAATGGGCAAAGCTGTCGGCAAGACAGTTCAGTTCATTGCGGAAGGCACATCTGCCACCATTGATACCGCTAATAAAGGTCAGAAAGCAGTGAGGAATACGATGGCTGTTACTGAAATTACGACTATTTTCAATACAACCGACAAAATTGTACAGTTTGTGAACCGCGAAACAGCGCGTGATTCTAAGAAGGTGCTGGGTCAGAGCGCCGTTGGTTTACGAACCGATAATACCTCCGGCGCGTGGATTCCTTGGTACGACCCACCCCGCTTTGGCGATTTTGCAAAACGCCACATGGAAATCATCATTGATGAGATTCCAGTCGTGTATCTCTGGCAAAAAGGCGACCACGTATACTGGACAAATCGCCTCGATAGCGAAGGACGCCCAGCGAAAGCCTACAAGATGGGTGGCGTATCACATATTGGTGGCAAACGCACCCTCGTCATTCGCAACGACCCCGAAGCAGGCTACAGCGTCTTCTTGTCAAACTCAATGGATGGCAAGTAATTACCAACCGCCATCCCATAAAATGAGCGAAGCCCCTACCAATAGGGGCTTTTTTGTTGGCACTCAAAATTCATATCAACGGGCATATGACCCACATTCCACACCCAAAATGATCTATACTCTCTGTAGACTGCACCTTACCAAGCACCATGCCTACATACAGCTTCACCTTTTGCCTTTTTACTTTCACCGAAGATGTACTGTATCAGGATACATATCACACATGAAAATCAACTCCGACATAACCTTCCACTATGTTAAATTTTCCAAACCAACTTTTTAGTTTTATTGCAGTATTGCGCTATACCGCAACAAAAACCAGATTTTCGTACCCTACGGTTTGACTTGCGTATGTGGCATACCTTGACCGTTAGGTGGCTTCCGCTACAATATGCGGCGCGAGATAAGCTACCGGAGTACAACACTTATGAACCTCATTGATTATGGACGCATTGTCATTCAGCGTGGATGGATTGCCGTTTTACTTGCCGTGATTACCGCAGGCGCGGCTTTTGCATTCAGCCAAGTAGTTACACCTGTCTATCGTGGCTCACAGACCGTTTTGCTCGTCCCATCGCGCAGCGATTTGGGTCTGACAGAAGCAGCATTGCGCTTGATTAACAGTCGCCAAGCCTACTTGAATAGTACATTGGTCGCCGCTGAAATCATCAATGACTTACAACTCGATACGAATCCCTCTGCCCTACTCGGCGATACAACCATTACGCCGAATCGGGATAGTCTTGCTATTCAAATTGATGTGGATTTAGAAGTTACGGGCGATGGCGACATACAATTGATTAATCAGATTGTCTCCGCATGGAGTCAGCAATTGATTGATTACCAGAATGAACTAAACCAAGAAGCGCGTCAAGAAGACCGTATCCGCGCCCAAATTCAAGATAATCCGCGTGTCTATCAGATACAGCCGGATACCGATATATACACGATTATCGGTGGCATCGGTGGCTTATTCTTGGGCGTAATTATCATTTTCTTGCTGGAATATCTCGATAGCAATATGATTCGTCGTCGTGCGGATGTCGAAAATATGGCGGGCTTGCGCGTGTTGGCATCTGTGCCATCTGAATAATGATGTCCGTAGAAACACCCTCGATTACAAAAACCCTCCGCTATCGTCATCTGGTGATAGCGGTTTTGATTGTGCTATTCGCGTTGGGCTTGCGCTATGCGGTATTGTCTCAGCGTGTAGCACACGATCCATCACTCTATCCTGTGCCAGGGACAGATAATTACGGCTACCTACAACAGGCTCAAGAGATTTTCACAGGCGAATTCCCACGCGCAGAGCCTTTCTATTTTCATCCGGGTCCCGCCTACGTGTTCAATGGTATTTATCGCTTACTCGGCACACAGGATTTATTACCCCTACTGAATGTTCTGGTACTGATTGACGCGCTGACATGTGGCTTATTGATACTTGCGGGTTGGGTACTGATGCAACGTATTTGGGGTGGCTATCTCGCTGGAATCGTGTACGCGGTTTATCCAGTCGCACTCTTTTACGCTACAACAACACTCATTGCGCCCCTAGCCGGATTTTTGCTGGCGGCGTTTTTAGCGTTTGTATTGTGGCAACGCGAGCAACTCACACTCTGGCGAACCGTGCTGCTAGGCATTGTCGCTGGTGGCATAGCGATTCATCGCTTGAATCTCGCACCGATTGTCGGCTTGTACGTACTATGGCTATTTGTACTACCAATAAGCTGGCAGAAAAAGATAGTCCACAGTGCCATATATTCACTGCTAATTGTCGCTATCATCGCGCCTTTTACCTATCATAATTTTCAGACTTCTGGTGGTGATTTCATTCCAGTAGCGACAACAGGCTCACTAGAAATATACATGGGCAATAACCGAGATTCTGCTGGACGCCACAGTTACACCCTTGCACATCAAAATCTCGAAATTGACTACATGGCAGGGTTACAGCGTGATTTTCAGGTTGCACCAGAACATGCTTGGGGCTTATTCGCCTACAAATTTGCGCTGTTCTGGAGCGGTGTTGAGCCAGGTAATAATGTCACCTTTGATAGAGCGCGAGAAGCGACACCGATTTTAGATAACAACCCAATACGCTTTCATTGGCTGGGGATAATTGGCTTATTTGGCTTGGCGGCACTCTGGCGACGTGATAAGCAGATGGCACTCTTTCTGGGCGTGACCGTCGGCTGGATATGTTTTGGCTATGTACTGGTGTTTGCATTTGGGCGCATTCGCTTTCCGGCTGTCATGCCACTCGTCTTGCTGAGTAGTTATGGACTAGTCGCTATCGTCGAGCATATCCGCAAGCGTGAGTGGAGCGTGATAAAACACTATGCGCTACCTGTGCTGTCGATTGCTTTGCTGTACGTCTTTGTGAATTGGGCGCTAGATGGACCCCGCCTACCTTTTGAACGTACCTATGCGAGTTTGCCTGCGGGTGCAGTGACGACAAACGCTCAATTTGACAACGTAACCCTCGTCGGGTGGCGAACCTTTCCAGAGGTAGCAGGTTGGTCAGATGTCGAAAATGGCTGGATAGATGCAGGTCAGACCTACACCGTCGAGTTATTCTGGCAAATAAACGAACCTACAGACATCAAGTATGGGTTCTTCTTAGCCTTTGTGGTTGATGATGTGCGATACGATGGCATTGATTATCTGCTAGGCGCAGTGAGCTTCCCTGAACAAACAACCGATGAATGGCGCACAGGGCAAATCTATGGAGAGATTGTCAGCATTCGCATAGACGATGACGTACCAATGGGACGCAGTGGCGAGATTCGGCTAGGTGTAAATTACCGTGTTGAAGACGATGGCATGCTAGTGGGTGTCCCACTCCCAAATGGTGATGCCTTTCTGGGATTACCGCCCCTAGCTGTCTACTATGATGCTCTCGAAAATAGTGCTGACCCGACAAATACTAACGAGCCAATCGCCACGTTTGGGGATAGGATTCAATTATTGAACGCCACTATCTCCGACACAGCCGACGCTGGCGAGACTATCAGCATGCCGTTTACGTGGCAAGCACTAGACAACATCACACAAGATTATCGCCTGTTCATACATGTCATGGATGGCGATACACTGGTGACACAAGCGGATACTTTCCCAATTAGCCATTTGTTCACCTCAAACTGGCGTGTAGGGGATATTCATCTTGATACTATAGATTTGAACCTACCTACAGAAGCGGGTAGTTACGAGATTTACATTGGCTTGTATAATGATTTTGAACGTTTATCGGTAGACTCTGCAGAAGACAATCGTGTATTACTGAAAACGATAATCATAGAATAGGATACGTTAGTTTTTAGAGGGAACAGTAGAACAATGGTTGAGCAAGTTGACGCTACTTTAATCGAAAAGACAGTCCAGCAAGTTTCAGCAATTTTACAAGAAGCAGATGTATCAGCACGGACAGGGCGTACCCGTCCCGATTTAGGGCGTGTGCCAGAAGGTGCAAGCATCGCTAGTCTGATTGACCATACCCTACTCAAGCCAGAAGCAATGGCACGGCAGATAGAAATGCTGTGTTTTGAGGCTAAAGAGTATGGTTTTGCATCCGTATGTGTGAATAGTTGGTATGTGCCTTTGGCAGTAGAATTGTTGCGCGATACCGATATTCCGGTGTGTACAGTCGTCGGTTTTCCGTTGGGGGCATCCTTGCCTTCAGTGAAAGCACACGAAGCCGAACAAGCAATAGCACATGGCGCACGCGAAATTGATATGGTCATTCCAATTGGGGCATTACGCAGCCGTGACATTGTCGGCGTATTTGAAGACATCAGCGATGTTGCCAGTGTGTGCCATGAGCATCCTGACGAGGTAATTTGCAAAGTCATCATCGAGACGGCATTGCTAACAGACACAGAAAAAATCATCGCCTGCCAATTGGCGAAGCTCGCAGGGGCAGATTTTGTCAAAACGAGTACAGGTTTCAGCACAGGCGGCGCAACAGTTGAAGATGTCGCCCTCATGCGAGCAGTTGTTGGCGCTGGCATGGGCGTAAAAGCATCCGGTGGTGTACGCACACTAGAGCAAGCACAAGCAATCGTTGAAGCAGGTGCTAATCGTATTGGCGCGAGTTCAGGCGTAGCAATTGCCCAATCAGAACTTGGTAAAACACCTGAAGCTAATAGTGCGGATGATGATTACTAAGCTCTTTGTTCGGGCGGCGACATTGCACCGCCCTACAGAATCAAGTTAGTATAAAATTTTGCAGGGGTTGGTCAGTGTGCCAATCCCTTCGATTATTACGCTGACTTCATCACCATCCGCTAAAAAGCGAGGGGGATTCATCCCTTTGCCGACGCCGGCTGGTGTGCCTGTCAAGATAATATCGCCTGGCAATAGCGTAAACGTCTGCGAGAGATAGGCGACTAAGTATGGCACTTTGAAGACCATATGCTGTGTGTTGCTATCTTGCATCGTCTCGCCATTGACCGTCGTTTTAATATCGAGCGTGTGTGGGTCGGTAATCTCATCTTTAGTGACGATGACAGAACCGAGTGGGCAAAACGTATCTTGTGCTTTGGCGCGTACCCATTGCGATTCGCTGGATTGAATATCACGGGCGCTAATATCGTTGGCAATGGTATAGCCGAATACATGGTCATAAGCATCGTCTTCACTTATGTGCTTGGCTGCCTTACCAATGACAACCACTAGCTCCCCTTCCCAATCAACTGTCTCGGTGATGCTCTGTTGCCATTCAACCGTATCACCATTCGCTACAACACAGGTCGGGTATTTACTAAAAATGAGTGGTTTTTCTGGCACAGAATTATCGAGTTCAGCAGCATGTTCAGCATAATTGCGTCCGACACAAAAAATTTTGCTAGGACGAATCGGCGCACGAAATCCTTTGTGCTTCATGACTTTGTGTGCGCCATCAGTTTTTGGTAGAGATGCTTCGCCAGCGAGTTCGTTCATCGAGAGGTCAGTATCAAGCACATAGAGGTCATCGCCCCGTAATTCACCAACGGCAAGCCGACCATCTAAACGTTCAAATGTGACTAATTTCATAAAACACCTTTCTTGTGAATGCAAATATTCTTGTATCTCGATAATAACACGCTCGCTTCGTTAGCTAAGACCAATATCTGTGCTAAAAAGTGATAAAAACTTATGACACCCAGAAACTTAGAATGAGCGTGCAAACCTTTAGTCAAAATCTGCTATTCATTAACCGATAGACAAATATTTTGCACTGTAAATCACCAAGGGATAAGAAATATCTTAGCAAACAGCCTGCATTGCAACTTTCAAACAAGCATGACATTTTCGTAAGAATGCCTGCAAGATAAATGTTTCAAACCAAACCTTTGCAGTACAATACAAGGTATGTATTGATACAATCCAGAATTGGCTTATGGCTTCAATGACGATATTCCCAAAACTTGATAATCGCTATGAGATACGTGACAAAGTAGGTGCAGGTGGTATGGGAGTTGTATATCGCGCCTATGACCGTTTGACAGGCGATGATGTGGCATTGAAGCATGTACAACAAGATTACGAGCCAGAGCAGACGGCTACACCCAATTCAACTATTGCCGATTTTCGGGTGGCATTGGCACAAGAGTTCAGTGTTCTAGCCACCTTACGCCATCCATACATTATCAGCGTGCTTGATTATGGCTTCGATGAAGAACGACAACCATTTTTCACGATGACGCTATTAGACGAGCCACAGACAATTCTTGAGTATGCACATGATTTATCCCCTGAAAAACGCCTCGACCTCGTTATCGAGATGATGGAGGCATTACGCTATTTGCATCGGCGCGGGATTGTGCATCGTGACTTAAAACCAGATAACGTGATGGTGGAGCAAGGCACAGTTAAAGTGCTGGATTTCGGGTTAGCGACACTGAATAAAGAAGGCATCAATGCCGAGAATATGCTGGTTGGGACATTGGCGTATATTGCACCGGAACGCTTTGATACCGATGGTGTAATGGTCAGCGGAGAAGTTAGTGATATATACGCGGCTGGGTTAATTGCATACGAGTTATTCACTGGTGAATTTCCCTATCGCAAAGGTGAGTTTGTAGATTTAGTCCAAGACATTGCCTATCGTGTGCCGGATTATACACCCTTTGATTTACTGGATTCGACCTTAGACAATGACCGTCTGGCTATCACAATGGCGCGTATGCTGGAAAAGAATCCAGCTGACCGCTATAAAGACACAACAGATGTCCTCAATGATTTATACGCGCTTCGTGGGTCACGCGATGATAGCAATATGATTGAGATGCGCGAGAGCTTTTTGCAAACGGCAGCACTGATTGGGCGTGAAGATGAACTACAACAGCTTACCGATGCACTCAAGTTGACGTTTGAGCATCGTGGTAGTGTATGGTTGATTGGTGGCGAAGCGGGCATAGGTAAATCGCGCCTGACAGAGGAAATGCGTGTGCGTTCGCTCGTGCGTGGCGCATTGGTTTTACGTGGACAGGCTGTTGCAGAAGCCAGCAGTGCCTATCAGCTATGGCGTGGAGTTTTACGACGCATCATCTTAGAAGTAGAGTTAACGCCTCTGGAAGCAAGTGTTCTCAAACCTCTGATTTCTGATATTGGGCGCTTATTGGGGCGCGACGTAGACAGTCCACCAGATATTGGCGCCGTGGCATCTTTCAATCGCTTGTTGACGACCATCACAGAGATTTTCCTGCGTTATGACAAGCCATTGGTCATCATTCTGGAAGATTTACACTGGTCGCAAGAAGGCTTGACAGTCTTACAGCAAATCAGCAGTTTGGTAGAGAAAAATCCAATCCTGATTCTAGGGACATATCGCACAGATGAGCGTCCGGGCTTACCGAGTGAACTCCCGAATGCAACGCCTCTTGTACTGAATAAATTATCGCAACGCGCCATCACTGCCCTGACCCGTGCTTTTGTAGGCGATAATGGCAATCAGAAACAAGTTGTCGATATGCTCCAACGGGAGACGCAGGGCAATGTACTGTTCATCATCGAAGTGATGCGGGCGCTATACGATGAGACGGGTTCACTAGAAAATATTGGTTTGATGACCCTACCCCGCAGCATGTTTGGGGGTGGTGTGCGACAAGTTATTCGCCATCGTATGCGTCATTTACCAGATGAGTTAATGCCCCTAATGGAGATGGGCGCGATTCTGGGTAAAGTGATTGATATTGAAGCGATGAATCATCTTTATGGCACAGACACCGTACAGGATTGGCTACAACAAGGTAGTGATAGCCTTGTGCTGGCAGTACAAAATGAACAGTGGCGTTTTGCGCATAATACAATACGCGACACGATTATTGAGGGCATTGAAGACACACGACGAGGCTCAGTGCATCAAAAGGCAGCCGAAGCGATAGAAGCTGTCTATGATGCGAAAGAGCAAGCACCTCGGCTCGGCTATCATTGGGCAAAAGTGGGCGATGCAGAGCGTGAAGCGTATTACAAAGCGATTGCAGCAGAAACCTCGTATCGAAATGGCGCATTTGAGGAAGCATCAGATTACTTTGAGCGTTTGATTGAGTTATACGAAACAGCACTCCCTGAAACACCTGAAAATCATATCATCAATGCGCGGTATCGACGCCGGCTGGGGACATGTTACTTTGAAATTGGGCGTCTTGAAAAAGCAATGGAGACATTGGTCGCGTCAATTGGGGAGCTTTCGACACCGGTGCCACAAAGTAAATTAGGCATTGGGCTTGGTATGACATGGCAGATACTACGACAGGTCTGGCATCGTTTATCACCCTTTGGTGCGAGACAGACACAAAGTACAGACGCTGAACGTCTTGAAGAAACAGCCCTTGCCTGCAATCAGATTGCCGAGATGGTACTTACGTTCCAGCAAGGCGATCCCCTAATGGGTTTGTATGCCAGTGTGCGTGGATTGAATTTAGCAGACAAAATCGGCGTGAGCGTGCCACGGGCGTATTCATTAGGTGGTATCAGTTGGCTGATGGCGGCGACAGGACAAAAAGTCTTGTCGAAGACCTACCTATCGTTAGCTCACGAGATGTTTGAGCAAGATGTCCCAGACCGCGCAATTCCAGTCGGTATGTTCACAATGGGATTGGTATACGCTGGGTGGGGTCAATGGGAAGAAGCACAGGCGCTCGCCACAAAATGTTTGCAGACAGCTAACCAGAATGGTGATTGGCGTGCATGGCGACAAGCCAGTGGACTCAACGGCGATATTGCGCATTTTAAAGGCGATTACAGCACAGCAATCGAGTATTACAAAGGCGCACATGCCTCATCAGAGCGCATACGGGATTTTACCCAAATTGCACTACAAAAGTCGATTTGGGCGCGGTCATTATTTATGTTGGGTGATTACACTGGTGCAAAACAATTAGCAGATGAAGCTATCGCGTTAGACGACAAAAGTTCGATGGTACTGGTAAATCGTGATGCTGTTGGCATCATGTATGCGCATTACGAGCAAGACTGGGAAACACTCGAATTATTCGTTCGGCAATTTTTGGAAAGCGCAAACGAAAGTCCTATCAAGATTTATGTGCAATATGATGGGTATGTGGCGGCGGCTGATGGTGCATTGGCGTTATTAGCCCACTTTCCACAAAAACCAGAGTTGCGTATCTTAGCAGAAACGACATGCAAAGCACTGGATGTTTTTGCAAATGTGTATCCATTAGCAAAAGCACGTTCGCTACTCTGTGAGGCACGGCTGGCACACCTAACAGGTACAGATAAAGCACATTGTATGGCAGATATGGAAGAGGCTGTCGCGCATGCCCAATCACTAAGTATGCGCTACGAAGAAGCACTCGCAAAAATGTATCTGGGGCATCTCAGCGAAGATAACACGCATTTAGATTCTGCAAGCACTATCTTCGCTGACTTGGATATTCAATGGGGTTTAGAGCAACTTATGCGTCTTTCGCCCAAATCATAATTTGTACATATTACCATCAGGATACCAGCGTCCATGAAAGCCAAATGGAATGCGAATTGGCAAGTTCACCCGTGCCATTTGGTGGAATGACTGGGCATCCAAAACCAGCAAATACGATTTTTCAGTTGTGGAATCATACACAGTAGACATCAACACGCCCTCATCTTCTATTGATGAACCAGGCTTCGGCGCGAAAACAGGTTCGCTTGGATAGTGTCCATCCACATGCCAACGCGCCACTGCACCACTCTGGTTGGTATCAATCTTCACAATTTCGTTGACAAAATCACGGATTTTCCCATGTGTACTTAAGCCATAACAGAACTGGTAAGGTTTGGTATTGTAATGGTTGTAATTGATACGTGGCAAGATTATACGGTCATCAGCAGCAAGGTCGTAGTCAATCGTCGGGATGGTTGTTTGTGCGGAATAAATTGGAATACGATAACGACGATATTCGGCTGTTTGTGTGGAGTATTCGACATCTGAGCGCATGGTATCCACATACAACCCCTGCACAATGCCAGAATCTGCGTAAGCCGATAAATCAACCACCACTTCGTCGCCGTCTTCAAACGCATTGATGTGATGCCAGCAGAAAAAAGCATCCGCTTGGACACGTTTAACAACTTTACCATCTGATTTATCTATGACTGTGAAAATTGTCCCTAGCTGTGGCACCCAAGAGAAATTTTCAAAGAAGGGTGTATCAGTAAACAAGAATTGATAGAGTGCAAACGGCGACATCTTCATCGGGTATTCAGTGAGGATAATATATTTTTCTGTCATGCCGAAACTGTGCATGTAAGAGGGTTTCCAAACAGGTTCGCGCCGAATGAGTTTATGCCGACGTCCATTGCTACTGTAGAGTTTATAGACACAACGGGGTCCGAACTCCATGTAGTGATTCCAGATAGTTTTGGTATGCGGGTCATAGTGGGGATGTCCGGTCATCATAGGTGAACCGATATTATCATTCCACTGGAACAAGCCTTTCGTATCGAGTGTGTCTAAATCAATGACATAAGTTTCAAAGCGTTCGGTAAGTGCCACATATTGGTCTTCGATTTGCATGGTGTGGATATTGGTATTATCGGTAAATTTCATGCTAATCGGCGCAGTTATCTTTTGCCAAAATGTGCGTACAGGGTCTGTAGCAGACATACGTGAGTTGAGTTTCTGGTTCGCGTTGTCATCTTTGTAAGTTTGTGTTTGCAAATAGCGATTGCGGAAACCCACTTTATTAACATTACCACCGGAGAACGTGTAGCGATGCGGCATCGCCAAGCCATCGAACCAGTGCCAATACCGTGCATGTTGTAGCTCAAATTGTCCGGGTCCATTACGAACATACGTACCTTGTAACCAGTCTGGCAATGTACCATCAACAGGTAAATCAGATTCTTCCACTTCTTTCGGCTGGGTTTCAAACCCCTTCTGGAATGGTGTTGTGTGTGACATGTGCTATTTATCCAATCGTATTAATCCACTTAACAAGATTATAGGAGCATCGGCAGTGAGCGCAAACTAATTTCGGGTGACTATGTTCATTCTGATGCTTTTAGATGTGCCAAAAACGACTTGCGGAAGGCATCTGTCTGTTGGTCATGAATAGGATGTCCGCAATCAAACGTTTCGATTTTGCCATTTGGCACTTTTTCTACGAATTTCTCAGCATATTTTCGTGGGTTGAGCATATCTTTTTTACCCAGTGTGAGGAGTAAAGGCATGGTAATATTTTCTGCTACACTCAGAGCAACATCGCCACCTGCATCTACGAGCATAACCATTGAGCGTACCCACTGCGCAGAGAAAGCATCAGGGTCAGGGATTCCATGTAAATCAATTTCGGCTTGTTCTATCCATTGGCTACCCGGACGATAACCCATCATCACGGAACGCACATCGGGTCCCATGTAGCCAACTGCACCGATAGTCGTCACACTTACAAAGCGTTCGGGTTCTGTTCCTGCACAAATGAACGCAATTTCGCCTCCATCGCTATATCCCAGTAGATGACAGCGCGATATAGCAATTGCTTCCAAGAATGCCAAGACATCCTTAGCATCTCGCTTATAAAATTCATAAGGGAAATCACGCGGTTTAGGTGTTGATTCACCATAGCCACGCAAAGAGGGGGCAATCACGCGGTAGCCATTTTCGACCAGCCAATCATTGAGATTCTCGAAGTGAGTAGCGCCTGTGCCAAGTAATCCATGCAATAAAACAACTGGCATACCGTCTGCTTCAGCATTCAAATCAAGGTAGTGAATGTTTGAACCTGTGGTCGTCTCTGCAAAGGGCATGGTATAGTCCTTGTGTATGTGTATGAAAGCACTCATTATAACAATGTTGGCAAAAATGCTCGAAAAGTGTTGGAGAAAAACGTATGAAATTGTTGTCGATACAAGTTGGTAAGGTACAGACACATGAACACAACGGTAAACCTTGGCAATCAGGGTATATCAAGAAACCTGTTGAACGGCGCGTTATGTTGACCTCGCTCAATCTTGAGGGCGATCAGCAACATAATAAGCACGTACATGGTGGCGTCAATCGGGCAGTGTTAATGTACAGCGCAGAGAATTACGAAGCATGGGAAGCTGATTTAGGCGAAAAGCTACCCAATGGCTCGTTTGCAGAGAATTTCACTGTCGAAGGCTTGCATGAATCGACGGTTTGTATTGGTGATATTTATCAGATTGGGGATACAGTCAAAGTGCAAGTCGCACAACCGCGCCAACCCTGTAATCAGATATACAAAGTGCTTGGGATTCGCGGTATCGAGAAAAAAGTGACGGCAACACATCGCTCCGGCTGGTATTTGCGTGTTTTGGTAGAAGGCGAAGTCGAAGCAGGCATGCCCATTACGCTTGTGGAGCGTTTTCACCCCGAATGGACAATCGAACAAGCGCATACCGTCATGAACAACCGTGCAACAATGCCAGATAAAGCGAGTGAGCTATCTGCTATTGAAGAACTTGAACCAGGCTGGCGGGCGAAATTGGCAAAAGCAGCGACCAAAGCCTGATATAGATAAGTGTTTGTGGTGAAAAGTAGCAATCGTGAGTATTCTCACATGTTTTTTACAGATACGTGCTATCGTATGCCCAAATTAACATATGTGAGGATAATCCACATGCAAGACAAAGTGGTTATGGTAACAGGCGCGACCAACGGCATTGGTGAAATTACCGCATTAGAGCTGGCGCGACAGGGTGCAACAGTAGTCGTTGTTGGTAGAACCTTGAGCAAGTTGGAAGATACAGTTGCACGTATCAAGTCCGAGACAGGCAACCAAAATATCAGCTATATTCAAGCTGATTTGTCATCTATGGCAGAGGTACGCAATGCTGCTGAACAGTTCTTGGCACAGTTTGAGCGTTTGGATGTGCTAGTCAACAACGCGGGTGCATATTTTGCAGAACGTAAAACGACAGCCGACGGTTATGAGATGACACTGGCACTCAATCACCTGAATTATTTCCTGTTGACCGATTTGCTGCTGGATACGATTAAGCAAACGGCTGAGACACAGGGCGAAGCGCGTATTGTCAACGTATCATCAGATGCACACCAAGCGGCGCGTATAAAGTTTGATGATATTCAGGCAACAAACTACAGCTCGTTTGGTCGCTATGGTGAAAGCAAACTCATGAACATAATGTTCACTTATGCACTCGCACGTCGTTTAGAAGGCACAAAAGTCAGCACAAATGCCTTGCACCCAGGCTTAGTCGAAACAGGTTTTGGTAAGAACAACGGTGGTATGTCGAAATTCTTCATCTCGATACTGAGCAAATTTTTTGGGAAATCACCAGAAGAAGGTGCAGAGACGAATATATATCTTGCGGCGTCACCAGAAGCAAAAGGTATCACAGGCAAATATTGGGCAGATAAACAACAGAAACAATCTAATAAAGCATCTTATGATGTTGATGCACAAGAGCGACTGTGGTCAATAAGCGAAGAATTAGTCGGGATTGCCCAACCTGAGCAAGTTGCATAAATCGCATAAAATTAAGATAAGAGGGTGATTATCACCCTCACTTTGCAATAAATTCATATTAAATAGATTAAACTTCGTGTATTTTCACTCATAAACGCTATTCTTTACTATACAATTTGCATAATTGCCTTATACTGTGTGTACAACGTCGAAAAACGCACAGGAGTGCAAACATGGATCAGTTCAATGGTGGCGCAACCACCCTCGATATGCATAAGTACCGTGAGCAAGAAATGCTCAAACAATCTGAAAACGAACGTACCGCACAAGTACTGCGCAACAAGGCAAATCGTCGCCAGCGCCGTGTTGTACGCAAAAACAACAATCCCGCGAACTAAGTTTCGCGCCGCTTTGCCAACGAACAACGTGAAAACCGCTATCTTAATTGATAGCGGTTTTTGTTTTTTAGATGGTTGCTATGATTTCCAGTTATGCACGATTGAGGTCAGGTACATGAGGTAATCGGCAGCTTTTGGGTCATCTTCACGGGGCGCCCACGATGCAAATTGCTTATGCGTCGCTTCTTCATACGGACCTTGAATAATTTCTAAAACAGCCGACGGCTCTAGCGGGATGATACTATGATACATGCGCGGGGGAATATCAACGACACGGAATAAGCCATGTGCGCTGAGTGTCACAACTTGCTCCACTTCACCACGCGGCGAAAATTGCAAAATGGCTACTTTGCCCTTTAGGATATTAAACAACTCAACTTTATCAGGATTTTCGTGCTTGTGAGGGGTGATATAAGTACCTGGTACAAGCGCATTGACCATACGCTGTACAGGTTCATGATGTTCGTGCAAGCGTAAAATATGCCGTTTGCGAGGATGACGCTTGGCATTGAAAATCAATTCCTCGATTTCAGTGGTCGTGATTGACCGCAACATGAGTTTACCACCTTAGGCTCGGCTGCTAGATTCATTATAGCGCATGTAGCAAGCAATAGTGGTGTGCGACTATCACAATATCGTGTGATGTTGTGATTAGACAAAGGTAAAGAATGTGAGGCGTAGGGCGCTAACCATGAACAAGCACATGGCAGCGAGTGTCCATTTTGTGGCATGCGCTTTCAGCATGTCGCCACGCATGCGATGCTGTTTCCAGACAAGCGCCAACATCATGCAAAAGGCTGTGCAAGGCCAAAAGAACATCATTGTCATACCAGCGAGAATCGTATACCAAGTGCCCATGAACGGTGGATGCAATACGGCGATGAGCGCATAAACAAGCACTAGGCTAAAAAATAGACGGGCAAAATGCAAACTAGTATTGTCATTGTGAGTAGGTGACCGTTTGAGCTTTTCTGTATACATGAATAATCATCCTCAAAAAATACGAAAATGTTCAACTACTATGATAGATAGATGTTTATCAGAAAAGCATAGCATATTTATCGTTATGTATATCGAAATTCACGATGATTTAACAGTTGTAAGCACTAGATACTAATTTCTCAGTGTTGCGTGTACGTAAGGTCGTGTGTGCGTGAAGCATCTTAGGGGGTGTTACATTATGCCTATTGAGCAACTATTTTCTTTAAGCGACAGGAAAATTCGCGCATGCAATCTGATGTCCCTGAAAAGACCAAACACAATCCCAATAGCCGTGTACTAAAGGGTACATTACTCGCTGCGAGAACACTTACCGTCATGGCGAGTGCTACGATTTCCCCTGCTCTACCAGCTATCACTGAAGCCTTCACTGACACACCTAATATTGACCTGCTAGTGAGTTTGTTGTTGACGATTCCTGCATTGTTTATTGCGTTAGGTGCGCCGTTAGCTGGGGTAATTGTTGATCGTTTTGGGCGCAAGCGATTGTTGGTCATCGCCGTAACTATCTATGGTTTTGCAGGTTCGGCAGGCTTTGTGTTAGATGGTATTTGGCAATTGCTATTTAGCCGTGCGCTACTTGGCTTTTCTGTTGCAGGGGTGCTAACGTGCGTCACAACCTTAATTGCGGATTACTATAAAGGACAAGAACGTTCAGCCTTTTTAGGTATTCAGGCAGCGTTTGCTGGTTTAGGTGGAGTCATCTTTTTGAGTGCAGGTGGCTTTTTAGCAGATGTTGGCTGGCGCGAACCCTTTCTAATTTACTTGCTGGCATTTGTGATTTTACCATTTGTGATTACGGCTCTGTATGAACCACAAATTCCAAAGCAAAAAAACACCGTTGAGATGGCAGACCTTCCTGAAGCATCTTTGCCGATTATGCTGATGGCATTTATTTATACATCAATGGCAATTAGTCAAATTGCGTTCTACTCGATACCGCTACAATTGCCGTTCTATCTCGACCACCTCATCAATGCAAGTGCGTCACAGGTGGGGCTTGCTATCGCTGGATTGAGCTTGTTTTACTCGATTGCATCTGCATCTTATGGTTGGATAGATCGTCATCTGAATCATCTCAACACCTTGATGTTAGGGTTTGCAACAACAGGCGTGGGTTTTGTTCTCATTGCGACGGCGACAGGTTGGTTGACGATTGCACCTGGGCTCGTGCTGAGTGGCTTTGGATTGGGGCTGGTTATACCGAATTTGAACACATGGTTAGCGAATGTCGTCCCAGTAGCGTTGCGTGGACGTGCGCTCGGTGGTTTGACGACAGCACTCTTTTTCGGACAATTTTTGTCGCCATTTGTCGTGACGCCCATACGCTCAGTCGCAGGTGATGGTGGCGTGTACGCTGTCATCGGTATTGGGCTGATTGTTCTCGCCAGCACAGGCTTTTTGCTCCGTCAACGTATTACTCTGCTCACGGCTGCACCCTCATACGAATAGCAAAATCGACCCACCAACGGCTATCAATGTGCCGATGATTGCCTGCCATGTCACTTTGTCACCAAAGACAAAATAGGCAATCGGAATGAGGAAAATAGGTGTCAGTGAACTAAGGGCAGTAGCAATACCCACAGGCGCATTTTGCACGGCAATCAATGATAGCCAAACCCCTAGTATGGGTCCAATCAGCGCGGCGATAGTCAACATACCTAGAGCGCGGGGATTCGCTTTCAGGTCATGATAACTGCTGATAACCTTACCTTGTGCGACGGTGAATGCCCAAACAACGATGGTCGCAATAATCAGGCGAATCATCAATGCGGAGAATGCAGGAAAGTCATTTGCTAAACCGACCTTTGCAAGCACTTGTCCGCCACCTTGCCCAAATGCGCCACCAAGCGCCAGCAAAACACCATAGAAAAACGTGCGGGGTTCATCTGGTACAGATGATTCTTTTTTGCTGGTATCGCGTTCTGTGACGACCAGCACAATGCCTCCAACTGTGATGACAATGCCTGCAATCGCAATCCACCCCAGTGATTCATCCAGAAAAAGCCATGCCAACACTGCACCAATGACAGGCGCAAGTGCCATCAGCAACATCGAAATGCGCGGTCCAACCATCACGAATGCCTGAAACAACATGGCATCCCCCAAAGCCAAACCGACTAAGCCCGATAAGCCCAGCCAAAACCAAGGCTGAAAACCAGCATCAAAAGGAATCGCTTCACCATAGATGAGCAAATGAACAAGCATGACACCCAGCACTGCAATTACCAGCCGTGTTCGGTTGACGAGGGGCGAGCCAACAGCCCGTCCAGCAATTGTGAATAATGTTGACCCGAAGGCAAAAGCGATGGCTGTACCAATGGCGGATATTTCACCGATGTATTGTGCAAACATGTATTTTTCTGAAACCCTATCTGTGATTAGCTCCGATATAATACGCCCAAGCACATCAAACTCAGATAGGCGATTTGCCCAGAATGGTGATGTTCATGTGTGCCTCATATTGGCATCAGGCACGGATAAGCGTTCCTGTATCCAGAAAAGCACTGAGTTCCGCTGTACGTTGGGCGAGGATACTATCGACTTTTCCGACTACATAAGGGTTTTGCTGATTGGCAACTACCCAGCGCATACTCGCCACCTGACGCCCTGCTATAAGCGTTTCAAGCCATTTATAGTGTTCTTGCACTTGTGGACGCACTTTCACATAAGCATTCCATAGCGACGATGCCAGTGCTTCGTAATTGGCATTAGTTTTGAGTTGCCAGAGTGAAGGTGTCAAATCATAGAGGTAGTAACCATGTCCGCAGTATTCAAAATCGAGTACATGCAAGGCATTATCAGCATCATCAAGGAGCAAGTTCATGAGGAGTAAGTCACCATGAATGAGCCCATAGGTGTCATCTTCGCTATCAAATATGTCTTCCATGATGCGTTGTATCCGCAACGTTACAGTAGACATGATGTCGATTTGCTGGTCGGTGAAAATATCCATATTCTCGTCACCCGGATGATACACCCCCCTCTCGCTGAATAGACCTTCCCAATCCAGTTGAATCAGAGGTAGGTTGGTTGTATCAATTTGGGCATTGTGGAGATTGCCAAGCCACTCACCTAAACGCACCATAGTATCAGGGGTGATAGTCTGGTTGCTTGGGGATGTACCACCGTATTTGTGATACAGAACAGCATAAACATACCCATCTTTCTCAGCAATGAGAGGCATGCTATCAGCATTTTGTACAATAGTAGGAATACCCTGTAATACATCCGCGAGTGCGCTCAGAATACGGTATTCACGCTCGATAGCATTTTCAGGTGCAATATCACTATCCGAAAGCATTTTAAGGATATAAGTATGGTCGCTATGTTGTACTTCAAAGACAGCATGATGCGTGAAACTGAGCCAAGTTACGGCAGCATCCGTCAACTGCCAATCCTCTTGAACAATATTAGTAGCACGGGTGAGCAGTTTTTCACGGTCTGTCATATCAGCGTGTTCCTAACCAGCCTATGAGGACATTTGTACCGCGTAAATCTGCCGTGAGGTTAGCGGCTGAAAAGCCATTTGCGGTGGCACTATAAATATCAGATTGTCCGTCTACATCAGACGTTAAGCCTGTGAAAACAAGACTACGCCCATCTGGTGAATATATCGGGTCGCAGATACTAGGGTCATTGCCTGTAGCGACAGCTTCAAGGTTGGTGTCAAGCACGCGCACCCCGTAAGGACAGCGCCCACCTGTGCCACCAACCGCAATGCGTCCGGCGACGTTGCTCCAATCCATCCGCACACCAAAACGTGGAAAAGATAAGTCAGTATTGGGGCGTGCAACAAGATTGCCGTTTACATCAGCGAGGATGATTTCGTTACTAGATGCGGTTACACGCTGGAATATCACTTGCTGACCATCATCTGACCACGCATCTGCAAGATATAGAACACTATCTTCTTGTAAATCGGCTGTCAGACGAATTTCTTGCACTTCATTGGTCGTGACATCTGCAAGCCAAAGCGAACGACTTGGATTGAGCAAGTCGGTTTGGTCGCCCCCAGCGAAGACAAGGCGCGTATTATTGAGCCAACGCGGGGCTTCGGTCACGTAAACATCAGATAGTTGGCGGACATCGCCAGAGTCACGGTCAAGCAGATGCACTGTACCACCTATTGGCGTTTCTTGCGTCAGTGCATCGCACGCACCATCGTCGGCTGGATTCCACGAGGCACACCTTGCACGGTCACTCACGAATGCCATAAAGCGCCCATCTGGCGAAAAAGACGGGTACATATCAAAGCTCGGATGGTCGGTGATATTAAGGCGTTGGCGCGTATCACGAGAATAGAAAAAGATGTCCATGTCGTAGGCAGTTTGCTGGGCGATGGCGATAAATTCACCATCAGGTGTCCAGACAGGTTCGCTCAAGATGCCACGCTGAATAAGGGTGCTAGTTGTCCAGAGACGCGCTGTAAACGTTGTGCCTTCAACGGGTGCAAAATTTAATACATATAAGCCCGCATTCAAGCCAGAGACAAAATATGCCATCCCTACCCCATTGGGCGCCGGATAGAAACGATTGCTATCAGAGGATTGTATTTCAAGAATCTGCGTGCGCTGGAGGCTACCAGGCGATGTTACATAGACAATCTGGCGCGTGTTTTCTGGCTGTGCCGTGGATGCGTTCGTGACGGTTGCACGGTCATTGCTATTAGCAAAAACAATGAGCGGTGTATTGCTTCCTTGTTGCAAAAATTCTGGGACAGTTGCGAGGTCAAAGCGGTCTGTATTAAAGAAAATCGGTTGTGCAGGTGTAATCGACGCCGTTGGTGTGATACTGGGTGTGAACGTTACGGTTGGGGTGTTCGTGACTGTTGGCGTGTTACTAGGCGTCGGTGTGTTGGTAACAGTCGAGGTTGATTGTGGTGCTTGGGTTGTAGCAAGCGCAACTTGTTCTTGTGGCGTTGCTGTCACAATAATAGGCGACACGGTGATAGCAGGCGCAGTTGGCGATGCTGAAGCTAGATTACACCCTGTCAGCAATAAGAGCATGCCAATCCACAATACACTAAATCTCATAATAGCGAGTAATCTCCCCAGACCACGTTCAAGAGCGCCCCATAGGATACCATGCAAGTATGAGCGTCCATAGCCCATATGCCCTACGCTTGGACAACGATGGTTACAGTCTGTGTGACATCTGTTTCATCGGCGAATACAGCCTGCACCGTGTAAACCGTCGTTTCTGCTGGACAGACTTCGATGCTTGAAGGTGCGCCTTCAAGCAAAACGTCATCTAAGTAGATAGCCGTCGCACCCTGTACATCCCAACGCAAGATTGTACAGCCACCACTCGCCACCGCGTAACTATCAGCACGTAAGCCAATAGATGTTAGAACATTCTCCGTTGCTTCTGCTGTGGATTCCGGCTGGGGTGTCGGCGTCGCAAGCACAGGCACACGCAGTTGTTGCCCAATCTGCAAATTCGAGGCATTAGCGAGGCAATTACCCGTTATCATTTCAACCACTGTAGTATCGAAACGACTTGCAATGCGCGACAACACATCACCAGATTGCACCGTGTAAATGTCTGTCCAGCCTTCGCGTTGTGGACAAGCATCGCTCTCAGGAATATCCAATGCTACATCAGGTGTTGATGTCACGATGACAGGCAAAACGATAGCACGGGGTAATGATGACAGCGGAAGTGGTAGAAGCGTTCGTAACTCACGAGATGAGACATCCGAAATAGCTATGATGGTATCGTTTTCAAGCGTGAGTTGGACTTCTTGTGCTGGGCTGAGGATACGTGTGCGACCTAGTGCGCCCACAACCGCCCGCCCTTCTAGACTGGTAATCGTCACGGTGTTATCTGCTCGTGTGATGAGCGATGTTCCAGCCAGCACAAGGGTTATGTCATGAGCAGACAACGTAATTTCTGTATCAATGGGTGATTGGACTAAACGAATCTCATCACTTTGCCCAACTGCCAAGCAAGTAATCGTGGCTTCTTGGATAGAGAATGTCCATGTACCACAGGTCGCTGTATCAGCCGTTGGCGTTGGTAGTTGTACAGGCTCAGAGGTACATGCCCAAAGAAAGGCAATGCACAGCAAAAAACAAGTGCGAGTTTTATGTTTATGCTTCATGCTCGATGTCAGCAGCTTTTTCTTTCAGCATATAGTATGAACCGCGTTTCTGCCCAAGTTTGACGAGAATCTCTTTTTCAACGAGGTCAGATAAATCACGGCGCAGTGTTTCTGGATGTACATCATCAAATAGGTCTTTGAGGTCCCCATTGGTAATGCGCGAACGATTGTCTGTATGCAAAAAGACAAGAGCAGCTTCTTGGCGTTCGTTGATAGGAACACCCTTGTAAACACCATCAAAGCTGATTGCACCATTTGGCAGTTGGCGAGCATCTCCGAGTGCGTTGTAGATAACCACTTCAAAGCCACCTGAACGCTCATGGAAATCCGGTTCACGGAGATTTTTTGCCCGCATCAAATCCATAACACGGTCAACGCCATAGCCCAATTTCTCGATGAAGTTCATATCCGCGAGAACTTGCACAATGATGGGATTACGCGAGAAACGTTCTTCACGCAAGTTTTGGAGTGTCATTGGACCCGGCAAGCCACCCGGACTATAGACCTCCATACGGTTGCTATAGATGAACAGCCGAATATTATCACCACGAATACTGTAATCACGGTGCGCGACAGCGTTGATGAGCAATTCACGCGCCGCTTCTAAGGGATATTCGTAATTTTCTTCACGTTGCATGCGCGTCGTAATCGTGATGGATTTGCGTAGATGGTCAATGAGGAACGTTTCTGCACGTTTGATTTGTGCAGGGAGTGTACCTGTGATGTCTTGTCGGTTGAACGTATCACTCATGGTTTGTCCGGCAAAGCGCACGGCTGTAATATCACTAGATACGATGATACGTTGGGGGTCATTGCCGAATAGCAGAATACCAGCATTCGTCGGCACGAGATCGCCTTTGCGTTCTGTAAGGCAACCGCGTTTGAGCAACACATCGGTCACATCACGCTCGCTGAAGCCACTGAGGTTGCCTGCATAAGCTTCTGCTTCGTCCCAGTTAATATCATTTAAGGTTGCGTTCTGAGCAATGCCAACTTCAAAATTCATCTCACCACGATTAATCATCAGCCGACGCAAAGATGTTGGTTTGAGGGGTATATTTTTTGCACCATGCCGACGCACATAGCGCCCTTGATGGGCATACACATGAGGCATGCCGGAGGGAATCTGTGCGACGACGAGATGTTTATTTTCTATGACGACGGTTTGTGGCAACGGAATGATGAGCGGGGGTTCAGCCGTCAATGCTGCTTCGATGAGGTAATCACTCGCTGATTGCGTATCACCCACGCCTTCGATCTTGCCTTTGTACACACCCATGATGACAGTGCCACCTTTATAGTTTGCCATCGCCACCATTGTTTCGGCGATGTGTGCCATATCATCAGACTCCATTGCCCAATCGAGCATGGCATGTTGTCCATCTTGTAATTTTGCGTGTACTACATCTGGTGTCATCATGGTGAGCATCCCGTTTTACATCGTCTTGCATGGTCAGAAATGATTGCAAAATACATAGCGATACACGGGGCATGTATCCGCTACGGCAATCATTAAGCGTATTTAATTATCGTTGATTGTGTCATCTTCGCCAAGTGATTCTGCGTCCAAATCGCGTTGACGTTCTGTAGGCGGTGGCATCAACACCAAGTCAATGACCTCATCTATATGTTTCACAAGTTCAATGTTGAGGTCACGCAAGGCACTCTTTGGAATATCTACTAAGTCCTTTTTGTTGTCGGCTGGCAAAATGATATTCTTAATACCGCGTCGGCGTGCGCCAAGCACCTTCTCTTTGATGCCCCCCACTGGCAACACATGACCACGCAATGTCATTTCGCCCGTCATTGCCCAATTATTGCGTATTTTGCGTTCTGTGAACACCGAAATAATGACAGTTGCTAGGGTAATACCTGCTGATGGTCCATCTTTAGGCACAGAGCCTTCGGGTAAGTGTAAATGTACATCGTAGTTATCGAAGTCATCATGCGGAACGTCTATCTTATCTGCGATGGCACGCATATATTGCCATGCTATCTGCGCGGATTCTTGTAACACATCACCAAGACTACCCGTGAGTGTGAAGCTCCCTTTGCCAAGCAACAAACTCGCTTCGATAAGTTGAATATCCCCACCGCCAGATGTCCAGACTAAGCCTGTTGCTAACCCGATACTATCTTCTTTGTTGAGATGCGTATCAATGAGTAGTGGTGGTCCGAGATAATCTTCGATGCGCGATGATGTAATGCGTTTCGGGTATTTCTGACGCATAGCAACCCGTTTGGTGATTTTACGACAGACATCCGCAATAGCACGTTCAAGGTTACGCACTCCCGCTTCGAGTGTGTAATGCTGAATAATGTGCTGTAATGCTGTTGTTTGAAACGTGATACCCCGCCGTGAAATGCCATGTGCTTTGAGTTGCTTAGGAATCAAGAAGCGACGTGCAATTTCTAGTTTTTCTTCTTCGGTATACGCACGAAATTCGATGATTTCCATGCGGTCTTCCAGTGCTTCTGGCAAGGGATAGAGTTCGTTTGCTGTTGCAATGAACATCACTTTAGACAAGTCGTATGGAACATCTAAGTAATGGTCAGCAAAGGCATTATTTTGTTCAGGGTCAAGCACTTCTAGCAAGGCGGCGGCGGGGTCGCCGTTGTAGTCTTCACTCATTTTGTCGATTTCATCGAGCATGAAAACCGGATTGGTCGTGCCAGCGCGTTTAATCGTCTGAATGAAGCGACCAGGCATCGCACCAATATATGTGCGTCGATGCCCGCGAATTTCAGCTTCATCGCGCACACCACCCAAACTCACCCGCACAAATTCACGTCCGAGTGCTTCTGCGATGCTTTTGCCGAGTGATGTTTTGCCGACACCTGGCGGACCCACAAAGCACAAAATAGGCGACTTCATGTTATCACCCGCCAGCTTGCGCACGGCGATGTGTTCTATGATGCGCTCTTTGACCTTTTCTAAGCCATAGTGTTCGCGGTCAAGGACTTTTTGAGCATGACGCAGGTTGAGATTGTCTTTACTTGTGATGTGCCAAGGAATGTCGAGCAACCAGTCCAAATAAGTACGAATCACCCCTGCTTCCGGCGAGATAGGCGTCATCATGGCAAGACGCGATAATTCTTTGAATGCTTGTTTATGGGCTTCGGCTGGTAGTTGTGCCTCATGTAAACGTTGACGCAACACCTCTACATCATTGTCTTCAAAGTCACTGTCGCCTAGTTCTTGCTGAATGATGCGCATTTGTTCGCGTAAGTAGACTTCTCGCTGGGCGCGACTGAACTCATCTTGTACTTGGGTCTGCACATCATCCCGAATTTCGAGTCCGCGCAATTCATGAAATAAGGCATCTTTGAGTTGTTCTAAGCGTGCTGGCACTGATGCTGTTTCTAGCAGGGTATTTTTATCCGCGTTGGACAAAGGGATAAGCGACGCAATTGTATCTGCAAGCTCGCCGTAGTCATCAAGTGTGTGTACATGGTCAAGCAATTCGTCAGAAATTGCCTCATTCAAATCTGCAATATCATTCAGCAACATCAAGCAGGTGCTACGTATCGCATTGAGTTGCGTGATTGCAGGTTCATCGTCTGGAAGAATATCTTCAATAACGCGAGCGTGAGCGATAAGGTTATCGCCGTCTTTTTCCAACGAAGCAATTTCGATGCGTCGGCGTCCCTGAATCATGACAAAATGTGTTTTGCCACTACTAGATGCGATGTCAATCATCACAGTTTCAGTTGCGATAAAGGGCAATTGCGATGAAAGGGCGTTCTCTGCGTTGATAGTAACTTCGGAAATAACACCGATTGTTGTGCGAGTGCGCTGGGCGTTTTCTACAACCTCTGCAAGTGCAAAATCATCAGGCGAAATGGGCAAAGGAATGATGGCATGTGGCAAGATGACCTCATCTTCTAGCCTGACGACTGGCAAGGTGATTTCCCCTGCATCATCAGTAGGAGCATTTTGGAAGGATTCAAAGGTCAAATCGTCATCGAGATAGTGCATAGACACCTGTAGATAATGCGTGTATTTGGTCAGATAGACTGGTTATTCTAGGAGCATAATAGGCAACTGTAAACCGTAGGGTACGCAGTTTACACTTGTCGTTGCGGGGTGCGCTCTGTAGACTTGGGACGATTTTGACAGGCATGCTCAGGATACCTATGCGACTTCCAATTTGGCTCACCAGTATCTCTGCTCTCGTCGGTTTGGCGATAGTGTTTGCGATTGGCAGTTTTTTCTTGCAACCACCGACGAACTTGATTTTGTCTGCTGGCTTTTCTAGCGAGACGATTACACCGAATGCAGATGGCGACAACGACATCACGCAATTCAGTTACGAGATTGCACGCAACGCTCAGGTAACAATTGAATTTGAGAGTGAATCCGGCGAGATTTTCACCTTTCGGGATGCACAACAGCGGACACCCCGCGATTATTCGGTGTTGTTCAGTGGTGTTGTCGATGGCTATTTGACATCTGGCGATAGCGAAACCCTCACACTGGATGATGCGGCGGTTGGCATGCAGGTGGAGCGTCGTTTGATGCCAGATGGTATCTATACATGGCGATTGATTGCTGAAAACGACACCGAAAGCGAAGTTGCTACAGGCACATTCACGATTACGGATTCCGATGTAGATTTGCCCCTGATGACCACCTTCACAATGAGTACGGATGTCTTTACACCCAATCGTGATGGTGTTAATGACCGCGTGATTATCAATATCTATCTCGAAAAAGATGCTGATTTGCGCGTATTCCTCTTGACTGAAGACGGGATTGAATTACCCGTTGCCGAGCGTATCGAGTGGTCATGTACTGATGATGCCGAGTGTGGTCGCTATACTTTTGATTATGAAGGGGGTGTCGATTTGAACCAGACACCACCCGAAGATGGTACATACACGGTTGTCGCAGTAGCACAAGATGACGAAGGACAGCGCATCCGCCGAGAAACAACACTGACGATTGATAATGGGGGTGTCCCGCGTGCAGAAATTGCCCCACAAGCCATTGATGCTGATGTGTTCTGGCTGAGCATGCCTTACGACGATAGCTATTTCAGCGATGGCGAGAGTCTTGGTGAACTGATTGATGAACCTGTGATTCCTGAAACAGTAACACAGAATTTGGTGAGTGTGCCATATGGCGATATGCTGGTATTCAGATTGACGGTCAGTAATTATAGCGACGTGCCAATACGCACAACCAACCCGCCACCTGGCACGGTGTATCAGCAAGACCAACGTATGTCAGCAGTGAATGCGTTAGAAGAACCAGGCGCATGGCGTGTGGGCATTATGTGTGATACCACACAGACTGACTTCCCCTATCGCTGGGCATTGGGTGATGAGAGTACACTCATTACTATTCCTGATGAAGAAACCGGGCGCGAGTACAGTTATTTGCCAGCCGGTGCAACGGCAGTGGTTTGGGGTGCAATCCGCTTGACTGAAATTAACGAATTTGCGAATCCACAAACCTGCTGGGCAGGACTCATTCATGAAGGTGTGAATATCAGTGTGGAGAATCGCTTCGTTGGACCCATCGAAGTACGCATTGGTGAGCCACTCATCAACAGCACAGATGAGTGATGAGTGTTATCATTTAGAGGCATAGATTCATGATAGGACTAAGAGGGACGCATGAGCAAGTTTGGGCAATTTAGCGTTGTTTGCATCTTCGGGGTGCTACTGAGCGCGTGTGGTCTGGCAGAACCAGAAATCATTATTCCAACCGCGACTGCCACTGGCACGCCTATCTCCACAGAACTACCCGTTGTCGAAACGGCTGTGCCGGCTGGGTTCAGTGACGATAATCCGATACAGATTGTCATCGTGCCTGCCGATAGCGAAACTGCTAATGCCAATGCGACAGCCCTTGAAGAGGCTATTTCTGAGCTAGTCACTGTTGCGATTGAGGTTGTCATTGTAGAAACCCAAGCAGAAGCAGCAGAATTCGTGTGTAATTCGGGCGGTGGCACACAATCCGTTGCATGGGTTGATGGGATGACTTACGCCATCATTCAAGCACGCGGATGTGGTATTGGCGCATTGCGTAGTGTGGTTGATGATGAGACAGGCACAACAGGCGTTTTACTACTAACCCGCGATGAGCCTCTACCGGAAGAGACTGAGAGCGATGATGAAGAAGACGCCGAAGAGGAAGAAATCGAAGACCCAACGCTAGAAGGTAGCATCGAAGGTACATTCTGCCGTACCAGCGTCGATAGCGTGTTTGGTTGGACACTGCCTGTTATCTATTACGCCGCAGAGGGTTTCAGTGTGGTTGACCTCAATGATGTCAATGAGTTAGAAGACAACACAGCCATTATTGACGCCATGCTCAGTGGACAATGTGACGCGGCTGGTATGTTAGAAACAGACTGGGAAACGGCGCTAGACAATGCAGAAGACGATACGCTCGAACGCACCGTTTTTGTTGTTAATACAACGCCTGAGATTCCGAATGGCGTATTAGCATTCCCCTTCTCGATTTCACTGGATGTCATCACACAAATTGAAGATGCGTTCATCACATTGGATGTATCCGCCGGACGGTCTGAGGTAGTTGAAGAAGAAACCGATGCAGAAGCTACAGACGAAGCTGATGCAAATGAAGAGGATGTAGACGACCAACCAGCTATTAGCGTGGACGCAGACCTCATGGATGCGCTATTTGGTGAAAGTAGCCTAGAACGGGTTTCAGCAGAAGATATCGCTGATTTACTCATTCTAATAGAGGAAAGTGGTATCAACTTTGCGGAGTTAGGCAATTGACCGACCTCGCAGTTATCATTGTCACATGGAATAACGAGGTCATTGTCCTTGATGCACTCCAAACGCTGATTGATGACCTCGCACAAAGTACACTGAACGCTGACATTATTGTGGTCGATAGTGCGTCTAGTGACAATACAGTAGCCAATGTGCGAGAACGGTTTCCTGATGTGACCATGATTGCCAGTGAGACAAATCTCGGTTTTGCTGGCGCAAATAATCTTGGCATGCAATCACTAGGCTTTGGAAATGATAGCGCATCGAACTTACCGCGTGCTGTCTATTTGCTGAATCCCGACACCCTGACCAAAATAGGTGCAACACAGACCTTGTTCGAGGCACTCATGGCTGATGAGCGTCATGGTGTTGTTGGCGCACGGCTGAGTTACGGTGACGGTAGTCATCAGCATTCAAGTTTCATGTTTCCGGGCTTACGACAATTATGGGTGGAGTTTTTCCCGACGCCCGGACGCTTGATAGAGTCACCGTTTAATGGTCGCTACCCACTTGACTTATACGACGGTGATGCGCCATTTGACGTTGATTTCATGCTCGGTGCGACGATGATGTTGCGCAGGGAGGTTATTCAGCAAGTCGGGATGTTTGACACACAGTTTTTCATGTACGCTGAGGAAGTCGATTGGCAGTGGCGTATACGCGATGCTGGCTGGCGCATTTTGTGTGTCCCAACCGCGCATGTCGTTCATCTCAGTGGACAAAGCACATCGCAAGCAAAACCCCGTAGCATACTCAATTTATGGCAAAGTCGTCTGCGCTTATATAGCAAGCATTATACGTCTTGGAAACACGCCCTTGCCCGTCGGATGGTTGCTATTGGCATGGCACGTAAAATACAGTCAGCAAAAGCGGATAATAGCGACTCAGCTATCATTGATGCCTACGAGCAAGTAAGAAAGATTGCCCTATCATGACAAAATTAACCGCGATTGTTTTAACACATAACGAAGAACGACATGTTGAAGATTGTTTAGCCTCACTCGACTTTGCGGATGAGCGCATTGTTTTTGATTCTGAAAGCACGGATAAAACAGTTGAGCTTGCGAGAAAAGCAGGCGCACGGGTTATCACACATCCTTTTCAGAATTTTTCGGCACAGCGTAATGCAGCACTCGATGCAGTCAGTGGCACAACAGATTGGGTGTTGTTTGTCGATGCAGATGAACGTGTGACATCTGAGCTTGCTGAAGAAATACGCAATGTCATCATGCGACGCGAGTATGTGGGCTATCAGATTCCGCGTGACAATTACATTTTTGGCAAGCTAACACGCGGCGCTGGCTGGCATCCTGATTATCAAACACGCTTGCTAAAAGTAGGCAAAGCACATTACGAAAATGCCGTTCATGAAGTAGTAAAACTAGATGGCACATTAGGGACGCTGACACATCCTTTTGTGCATTACAACTACCGCGATATAGACCATTTCCGTGAAAAGCAACGTAAATATGTGCGCTATGATGCGCAGGGTTTATACGATACGGGCATTAAACCAAAACCTCAGAATTTTATTTTGCAACCACTACGGCAATTCAGGTGGCGTTTTTTTGAGCTAGGTGGCTATCGAGATGGCTTACATGGGTTTCGCTTGTCTTTGCTTATGGCGTGGTATGAGTACAAGAAGTATCGTGCTTTAGAAGCATTGTGGCAACAAAATGGAGAATAGCGTTTGCTATCCTCCATTGGTATCTATTCATGCAAGTTCTGGCTCTAGGATGCCGTAGCCTTCTGTACCCCGCCGATAAATGATATTCATCGCTTGTTTTTCTGGGTTATAGAATACGAAGAAGTTATGACCGAGCAATTCCATTTGTTCGATGGCTTCTTCTTCATTCATCGCTATCACACCAACAACTTTGCGCCGTACAATCTGACTTTCGGCTGATTCTTCAAGCACAGTCTCTGTTTCTGCTACCGTTTCAGATTCAACTGGTAGGGGTTCGGCAACTTTAAACTCCTCTGGCGACATTGTGTAACGTTCGCGTAAGCGTTTACTGCGCCCTTTGCCTTTGAAACGTTTGATGCGCCGTAGCATTTTATCTTGTGCGCCATTGAGTGCCATTTTGATGGTGTTGTAATCTTGCTTATCGAGTTTTTCTTCTGTGCGTAGAATAGCACCTCTATCATGACGCACTGTTATTTGTGCGACGGCTGTATCAGGTCCACGACTACTATTCTTAATTTCCAACTCCACATGGACACTCTCGATATTGGGCATATAGCGTTCTAGCTTGCTTAATTTGTCCTGAACATACGCCTCCAAATCATCTGTGAGTCGTATATTCTCAGTATAAATAGTGAGTTCCATCTTGCCCTCCGTGTTGCATGTGAAAAATAAGTTTTGGTCTTACAGACTAAGCGGCAGAAACAGTCATGGCATACACGGTATCTGCACCTGCGTCGAGCATGGCTTGTGTACACGCGGCTAGTGTTGCGCCGGTTGTCTTTACATCATCAATCAGCAATACACGCTTGCCTTGTAGGTGGGTTGTGTTGCCAACGAATGCGCCTCGCACATTCTCTTGTCTTTCTTGTGCGGATAGTCCCACCTGCGACCTCGTTTGTGTAATTCGCGTGATTGCTTCTGGGATATGAACAAAATTGCCTTTTATGGCTACATGCTGACTAATGGCTTCAGCTTGATTATACCCGCGTTCTTGTAATCGTTTGGTGTGCAATGGCACGGGTACAACGATGTCAATTGTCCATATTGTTGTAGAAAGTGCCTCTAGTATACGTTCTGCCAACACTTCGCCAAGTGATTGTTGCCCAGCATATTTGATAACTTGAACGCTCGCTTGTAACAAGCCTTCGTGCTGTCCGGTTGAAAGTACGGTATCCAAGGGTGTCATGGTTTGTGATGTGATTGGTACTACAGGTAATGTCTTCAGGTCTGCCAAGCAATAGGGGCAAAATGTATAGTCTACACGCCCACAATGCTGGCAAAGTGGCGGGAAAACAAGGTCAAGTGTTTGTGACCAGACTGTTTGTGTTAGCTGACGCCAGTTAGACATTATTGATTCAGACTTTGTGTAAGTAATTTTGAGTGTAGAAAAAAACAGCCCGTATCAAGGACGGGCTGTTTTAAGAATCAATTATTCCGATTGTTTACAAGCCCGAGTCTTGGAAAAAGAACTGATCGACCAAGCGAATCACCGCCGGTCCCATCAGCACAATCCAGATGGATGGGAAGATAAGCAATACCATTGGAATCATCATTTTCACGGGTGCTTGCTGTGCTTTTTCTTGCGCACGCTGACGACGTTTCACACGCATTTGGTCAGATTGTACACGCAAAATCTTTGCCATACTCACACCAAGCGATTCAGCTTGGATAATTGCTGCCGTAAATGTGTTCACATCTGGCACATCCATACGGTCAGACATCGCTTTGAGCGCATCTTTACGTTGCTTACCAAGCTGGATTTCACGCAAAACGCGACCAAATGCCAGCGAGAGTTCATCGTCCCATTTTTCGTACACTTTACCCATTGCTTGGTCGAAACCAAGACCAGCTTCCACACAAATCACGAGCAGGTCAAGCGCATCGGGCAAACTACGAACAATCTCTTCTTGTCGTTTCTGAATACGGCTACGAAGCGACATAACAGGAAAATAGTTACCGATACCAATACCAGCCGCCAATGCAAGAATAGCTTGCATCCCTGTCAACTCGAAAAAGACTAGTCCGACGAATGCAGCAATCAAACCGCCTGCAATCGTTGCCCCTATACGTAGAAGGAAAAACTGCGTTGGGTCTGTTGTCATCCCTGCAAGCTCAATGAGTCGCTGAGATTGTTCTAGTTGCTTTTGTGGCGTAAAGCGTGCAGTGATATTTGCTAATCGCTCCACAAGTGGCAAGAATACACGGTCACGGAAAGACAATGACAATTCAATGTCTTCCAATGATTCTATGTCTATATCTTGATTCCCAAACTCTGCCAAACGGTCTTCAAGTGCGTCAGCTTGTGCGCCCTGTTGACGAAAGCCGATATAAATCATGGCGATTAAGATGCCAACAAAGGCGATGCCGACACCGATTTGCAAAAATAGCATGGTTGCTTCGTCCTCGTGCTTACTTAAATTTCGATGTCGATAATTTTCTGAATGACGGCTGTACCGATACCAATCAGTGCAAGCCCTGCCCCAAGCAAAGGCCAGCCGCACAGACGATTCGTGAACATTTCGTTCATGTAACCAGGTGTTGCAAAGTTAAGAAACGCTGCCAATACGATAGGCATACCACTGATGAGATACCCTGTCATGCGCCCTTGTGAGGTTAGCACACGGATTTCACCTTTGAGTTTGATGCGTTCACGGATGGTATGGCTGATAACTTCGAGAATTTCAGCCAAGTTACCACCAACCTCGCGCTGAATGTTCACAGCTGTGACGACCAAATCAAGATCTTCACTCTCGATACGCTCTAGTAAGTGACCAAGCGCATCTGGCATATCAATACCAAGTTGTACTTCGCGCACAACACGTTCAAATTCTGTTTTAGTTGGTTCGGGTGCATCTTTGGAGATCGCTTCGATAGCTTGCAAAACACTATAACCTGAGCGCAGTGCGTTCACCCACAAACCGAGTGTATCTGGTAATTGTCCTTCAAACGCACGCAGGCGCTTATTCACACGACGGTTTACCAAAAAGCGTGGCAAGAAAAAGCCGACTACACCGAATAGCGATGAGAAGATGGGGTCGCCACTTGCCAAGAACAAGAAACCAATGCTAAACAGACCAACAGCACTAACAATATGCGCTCCTGCGTATTCGAGCGCCGTTAGTTTAAGGTCAGCGCGTGACAATTTAGCACGCACAGATTTACCCCACTGACGGTTTGCTAGGGCATCATTGAGCGGGTTAAGCAATTCACGGCTTTGCTTAATCACCGAATTGTCATCTGGTACTTGTGACTGATTTGTAGCTTCTGCTTCTTCTGCAGCAGCATAGAAATCAGAAAAATCATCGTAATTTTCAATATCTTCAAGACGGTCATCGAGCGACGACTGGTCGCGGTTACGCATTACAAAAAATGCAATACCCCCGACAACAGCGACAAGTGCTACGATGCCACCTATAATAAGTGGAAGTTGATCCATTAGTATCTTTACTCCGGCTTACCAGCACTTACATCACATCTTTATTGTACGAATGGGTACTGGCACACGTCAACAGATGCGACCAATACCAACAAAGCCCTTACTATCTCTGTACAACTTCTTAACGGCGTCCGCCACCGATACCAAATACGCTTGGTGGCAAATTGATACCAGCATCCTCAATACGTTCATAGAAACGTGGGCGGATACCTGTCGGGCGAATACGCCCAACAATTTTGTTATTCTCAAAGCCTGTCTGCTCAAATTCAAAGATATTGGACATTGTGACCATTTCACCTTCCATACCCTGTACTTCAGCAACAGCCATGACTTTACGCGAGCCATCGCGCAGACGACTTTGTTGCACAATCATGTCTACTGCACTTGCGACTTGCTCACGGATAGCGCGAACAGGTAAATCCATACCTGCCATCAGGCACATCACTTCAAGACGTGCAATCGCATCACGCGGACTGTTAGCATGGAGTGTGGTCAGCGAACCATCGTGACCAGTGTTCATTGCTTGGAGCATATCGAGTGCTTCACCACCACGACACTCCCCTACCACGATGCGTTCAGGACGCATACGCAAGCAGTTAACCACCAAATCTTGAATGGTGATTGCGCCTTTACCTTCGATATTCGGTGGGCGACTTTCCAGTGGGATAACATGTTCCTGTTGTAACTGAAGTTCAGCCGCATTTTCCACCGTGATGATACGCTCATCACCAGGAATGAAGCTAGAGAGTACGTTGAGCAAAGTTGTTTTACCCGACCCTGTACCACCGGATACAACAGAGTTAACAGCAGCGATAACGGCTGCCCGCAAGAATTGTGCGATTTCTGGCGTCATCGAGCCGAAGCGGATCAAATCTTGAATCGTCAGTGGTGTTTTCGAGAATTTACGAATAGTGACTGTTGGTCCGCAAAGGGCAATCGGACGGATAACCACATTCACACGCGAACCATCTTGCAAACGCGCATCCACAAGCGGCTGACTTTCATCTACACGGCGACCCAACGGCGCAACGATACGGTCAATGATACGTAAAACATGGTCATCGTTTTCAAAGGTAACACCTGAAAGCGTAACTTTACCTTTTTGCTCGATGAAAATCATTTTAGGTCCATTCACCATAATTTCGGTGATGGTATCGTCACCCAGCAAGGTTTCTAAGGGACCCAAGCCTGTAATATCTGCAACGATAGATTCAAAGAGCCGCTCACGTTCAGATTTAGAAAGCAACATATTTTCGTCATTTAGAATAGTCATGAAAAGCTCATGAATCTGACGACGAACTTCATCTTTGTTGCCAATATCCATATTAGGGTCTAGCTCAGAGAGTAGGCGATTTTGAATACGCACCTTCAAGTCTGAGTAGTTATCTACATTTTTACGCCCTGCAGCGGCTGATTTACGTTGTGCGGCGCGACGTGCGGAGGATTGACGTTGACGGTCATCACCACCACCGTCACTGCTTCCTCCTTTATCGCCACCACCTTTGTTGTCCATTCGACGTAGTAAAGACATTGCGTTTGCTCCAGTAAGCTACTTAGCGATTCCCGAAGAGGCTCCAAGAACGCTTTTCTTTCGGATCGTCGTCTTCATCATCAAAGAAGTCGTCTTCTTTACCCATGAGCGACGTGTACAAATGGTCGGAAAATGCCATCAATTCTTTGATAGGTGTTTTCGATGTATCGCGGTCAGATGCAATCACAGGTACACCATTTTGAATAGCGTTAAGAATGAGTGTTTCATCCACAAGTGGCACCATACCTTCGACTGGGCGCTTCAGGAACGATTGAATACGTTCTGGCGCTGGTACAACCTTATTACCCCGCCCTGGATTGAGAACAGCTTTATTGATAGCAAGGACTGTTTTATCAGGTGGAAATTCAGATTGCTCGAAGAGGTCAAGCACCAATTTGACATTTTTGATACAGGTAATGGTTGGTACGACAACAAGCACAATTTTAGTTGCCAAATCAAGCAGCGATGCCGTTACACCATTGATTGATTTACCTAAATCAAGCACAACAAAATCGTAGTAGCCAGCCACTTGGTCAATGATTTTGGCGAGTGCCTCAGGTGATTGATCGCGCACATCCATACCAAATGATGGACGTGTTGGACCAAGCAAAACTTTCAAGCCACTATTGTGTGTTGATACGATACTATCGAAAAATTCATGGTCAATATCATCTGCATTTTCCACAATATCAACGAGTGTCGTTGGCGATTTCAAATTGAGTGAAAAGCCAACATCACCAAATTCAAGATCGCAATCAACGAGCAAGGTACGAACATTCTCTTTCATCAAGCCAGTAGCGATACTGGTAGCGAGCATGGTTGTACCTGTCCCGCCTTGTGGGCTATAAACTGCGATGATGTGTCCTGCCCGTTCACCAGACTGTTGCTTTTGTTGCGCAGCCTGCGCCATGATGTCAATTTTGGCAGCTTCCATCTGTGCAAATTGAGCGCGAATGCCTGCATATTGCGAATAAACGTTACGGATGGTGCTATATAGTTGATCCATACTGACAGGTTTTGGCAAGAAAAAGCGAGCGCCAGCCAACATAGCTTTTTGGATGTAATCCGTGTCATCTTGAACAGACATCATAATGACGCCTGTCGTTGGCACAGCTTTGGTGATGAGTCCAGCCGCTTCCAGCCCGTCCATATCTGGCATATTAATATCCATGATGACGATGTCTGGCTTGAGGTCTTTCGCTAACTGAACCCCTTCGCGTCCATTCCCTGCTTGACCAACTACCTTGAAATCTTGCTCGAATGCAAGCAGTTTTCTGATGCTCTCACGTGTTTCCGCGATGTCATCAACCAATATGATTTCGATTGTGCTGTCGCCTTTTGTCGGATTACTCATTTTATCACCTGATTACTCGCTATATTCTTGCAGATTAGTCTTAGTTGCCTTCGCCGCCTTCACCCTCTTCAGTAGTCGTTGCTTCTGTAGCTGAAATATCTTGGAGTGTGATACCGCGAATACTACGGATAGCTGGTTCAATCCCGAAGTTACGTGTTTCTGGCACACTGATATTGTATGTATCCAGAATATAGTTCAATGTTACGGATGTTGTGTCTGGCAAGCCTTGTGTACGTGCTGAACGCAATGCAAAGGTCAATGGAATGCTGGCTTCTGCCATATAGGTCAGCACTACAGCATCTTGCGGGCGTACCGCAAGCGTCACAATAGATGGACGGTCTGGTACAGGTGTTGCGACTGGTTCACCTTCGCCATCTCCACCACCGTCTGCTGCTGGTTCAGCAGCTGGATCAGGTGTTACAACGGGTGTGGGTGTGGGTGCAGGCGCGAAAATGCGTCCATCGCGTGGAAATTCACCAACCCATACTACTTGCGCGTCGGTCACGGTACGTTGTGTAACAAGGCGTGGACGTTGTTGTTCTTGTGGTTCAACAACCACAGGCAAGATGATATCGTCACGGACATTGGTATTGAAGCTGAAATCACCAGATACGGCGACACCATCACCAACCCCAACTGAACGCGAGTCTACACCTTCTGCATTAAAGGTATATGGCTCACGCGCACCTTCAAATGGTGGTATATCGAAATTGCGAACGAGAACCGTTTCTCCAAGAATAGGATCCGTTTCAAAACCTGCAAAATATCGACCAATTGTGATGTTGTTTGGCAAGATTGTCTGGAAATCTTGGTCAATATCGACGAATAACATTGAAACAATTACATCAACACGATCCCCTGGTTGGAGTGCATACGCAACACTGGTGATACGGTCAATAGGTACGGCAATTGCGACCCGTGCAGGATCAAGGATGGCGGCTGCATCTGACCCTGTGCTACCTAATGAGTTAAGGTCACTCACAAGTTTACGTGCCAAGATAAGTTCTTCTACGAAAATATCAGTAGCGGCAATACTGCCAATAACATCGTTGACTTCCGCGAATGCGCCATCTGGTACAGATGTTGCAGGGAAAAGAATAACGTCTACCCGTTCACGGTCAATGACTGTACCGCGTGGGATATTTTGAACTGCGATAACGACTGGTATAGTGGGAATATCCGTAGCACGAGGAGCTTCATCTGCCTCATCGTCGTCATTATTAGTCTCATCAACTTGTGCGACAGCGACACCATCATCTTCGTCTGTCGTTTCCCCGTCTGTTGTTCCTCCGCCGGTACAGCCCGCTATAACTATGGCAAAAATGGCGAGCAGTATCAGTAGTAACTTGCGATTCATATCTTCCTCCGCGTGGTTGCTGTGTATTTACACAGTTGTGATTAATACTGAATACAGCATAGTATAGCGCAACTTGCCAGTTTTGCAGGTAAATTGAGCCATTAGCATATACAAGTTAGTGTATTCCAATCTGATTGGCTTAAAAACGGGTACATCGTACTAATTATAGTTTACGATTGCCCTAAGCTGTCTTAATTATTCGCCCGTTGGCAATTCCATACGAACGCGGGTGCCTGATGATTCGTCACTAGACACATCCACCGTGCCACCCACCATTTCCCAACGGCTACTGAGCATTTGCAGTTGTTCAACCCGAGCGTCGGTATAGCCCTCGTCTTCACCTGCAGAGTCGAAGATATTTTCGGCATCAAATCCGCGTCCATCATCCTCGACAGTTGCTCGCCAGACATTACCAGACATATCAAGTGTCACATTGACAGTGTTTGGCGATGCATAATCGCGTGACATTGCCATTGTGTCTTGGATACCACGAAAAATCATAACTTCACGGTAAGTTTCAAGACGACGCTCATCGCCTAAAATTTCGATTGATATATCAATATCGTTCTTCTCTTTATAAGATTCGACATAACGGCGAACTGTTGGCGCAACGCCCAAATCCCCTAGCATCATTGGACGTAGGTCAAAAATGAACTCGCGCACTTTTTGGAAAGTTTTGCTGGCATTAGCTTTGAGGTTGACCAATTCTTCGGATGCGCGTTCGGGATTGCGGTCAAAGAGACGTTGGCAGATTTCAGCTTGAAGAATAAAGTTCGTCAGTGATTGGGCAGGACCATCATGCATCTGGCGGGCAAGGCGTTCGCGTTCTTCTTCTTGCGTGCGAATGAGTCCGATAATATCAAAGCCACCCGATGATGATGCCGCATCGTCTTCCATATCGTCAAAGGATTCAAACCCTTGTAATTTGGAGAGGATGTCTTGCATCATATCTTTTTGTTTGGTGAGGTTCTCGTAATTAGCTTGGAATTTCTCTAATTGACCGCGCATCGTTGCCAGCCGGAAGCGAGATTCAAGTGCCTCGTCATATTTATCACGAATATCCTCGCGGGGGGTCGTATCGAGGTTTTCTTTCATACTTCTTAGTTCAGTAGCAAGGCTCGAATAGCGTCCTTGTTCGCGGTCTACTGAAGTTTGCATATTGTCAATTTGGTCATTAATTTCATCTAGTCGCCGTTTAGTCGATGTGACATCGCGTGTGAGTGTCTCTACCATCTCATCCCGAGGACTAATCTCCATAAAATCGTCCACTACTTAAACCTCCTGTTGCGAATCATTATCAATACGAACCCAGCCACGTTGCAGAGCAGTCACAGCGGCTTGCGTGCGGTCTTTCACATTTAATTTCTTAAGTATGGATGTCATGTGATTTTTGACCGTTTGTTGGCTGATACCAAGTTTATTAGCAATCTGCTTGTTAATCATACCGAGTGTGACATGTTCAAGAATTTCCATCTCGCGTGGGCTGAGGGGCAAATAATGTCCTTCGGAATCAATGGTATAGGGTCCAGTTGATTCATCTATTTGCGCTTCTAACCATACATCCCGTTCTGATTTTGTCATGCGCTGGTTATCGGTAAAGTAGAAACCATCTGCGACATCATAAATGGTTTGTATAAGCTCTTGTGCGTCTACATCTTTCGCACGATAAGCAGATGCCCCACTGCGAAGCGCGTGTATCACTTGTTCAGTATGATGGTGTGCTGTGAGAATGACAACAGCCACATGGTCATGGTCTTTCTGTAATTGACGTGCGACTTGTAAGCCATTCATGCCTGGTAAGTTGACATCAAGCAAGACAACTTGTGGTTCAAGTTCCCCAACTTTCTTGAGAGCATCTTCGCCATTTTCGCTGTAGCCAATCATGTCGATGTCATCAACTAGTTTGAGTGCGGCTTCTAAACCAGATCGAAAGAGGGGATGGTCATCAACAATCATCACGGTAATAGGTTTTTTGCGTGTTGCCATAGTGTCGTGCGGGTTAGCTTTTAAGAGCTATACCGCAACTCCTTTCCCCTTGTAGTTTATTGACAAGATGTTTTGGCTGTTTCATCAGCCTACCTACCCACTTGTTTATTATGTGCAAATCAATACCGTTCATGTGCGTGGGTTATTTAGTTCAGTGGCACACGAACATCAGTCCCAATTCTAAACACGAGTATATCACGTTTTACATTACTGCGAAAACGGACAGCGCACAATCACATTCTTGTCTCAGGTCGTTATGCTTCTAAGATGATTCCTATCTGGCATGCCTATAGTTCTCAAAAAATCACGCTATACTTGATAGCACACTGGCATATTAGCAAGTAGGTTCAGCCATATTTATGCAAAAACACAGCGCAAATAACCTCGAATTTTATCAGTCAGATTTGCTGGAAGGTACACGACACGGCATCTTTACCCGACATGGTGGGGTGAGTGATGCGCCATTTGGGGCGCTCAATGTCGGCGGGACGGTTGGTGATGATGTAACGAATGTCCATGCCAATCATCGCTTAATGTATGATGTTTTGGATGTGAATGCTGAACAAGCCTGTACAACATGGCAAGTTCATGGCGCAGATGTGGTCGTGAGTAATGGTCCAGTTGCCAACCGAAAATGGGTAGCGCGTGCCGATAGCATCATCACTGACCGCGAACATGTGCCGTTGGTCATGCGCTTTGCAGATTGTGTACCTCTCATTATGTATGACCCCGCTCACCATGCTATCGGGCTTGCGCATGCAGGTTGGCGCGGTACAGTGCGGGGTGTCGGTAAAGAGACGGTGCGTGCCATGCAAGATGCATACGGAAGCCAACCGGAAGACATTCGCGTAGTTGTTGGACCCAGCATCTCGATTGACAAATTTCAGGTTGGCGAAGAAGTTGTAGAAGCATTTGAGACCTACTTCGGCGCGACAGACGGGTTGATGCGTCGTGACCCAGCCGATGGCACAGCATATATGGATTTGTGGGAAGCAAATCGACGTGACCTCGTCTCGATTGGTGTTGAGCAAATTGAAATTATGGGCATTTGTACCGCCAGTAACACGGATGATTTCTTCTCTCATCGTCAAGAAAAAGGCAAAACAGGGCGCTTCGGTGTGGTGATTGAATTATGACACCCGATATAGAAGCACAAGCCATCAAAGACAATATCGCTAGGGTGCAAGCGGAAATAGCAACTGCCTGTGCAAAGGTAAATCGTGACCCAAATGAGATTACGCTGGTTGCCGTGAGCAAGAAAAAGCCTGTGCGCGATATTCTCTCTGCAATGGATGCTGGATTGACACACTTTGGTGAGAATCGCTTAAGAGAAGCACAGATGAAAATTCCCGCGATTGCCCAGCAAACAGATAAAGAAGCTATCTGGCATATGATTGGGCATATTCAAAGCCGAAAAGCGAAACATGTCGTGCCATTATTCGATACGATTCATTCGCTAGACCGCCCAAAAATTGCAGATTATATGTCGGAAGTGGCAGTTGAAAATGAAAAAACGGCATCCGTTTTCATTCAGGTGAATATTTCTGGTGAGGATGCAAAATACGGCTATGAATTATCAAATTGGCAAACAGATAGTGCGGTGCGCGAGGCATTCTGGCAAGAGGTTAAGGCGATACTAACGTTGCCAAATTTAGAAATTCGTGGTTTGATGACTATGGCACCTTATTCTAACAAAGCAGAGGACAGCCGTCCTATTTTTGCTGAGTTAGCGATATTGCACGACAGCCTACGAGAAGATTTTGGGCTTGCCCTACCAGATTTGAGCATGGGCATGACGAATGATTTCGCGGTAGCAATTGAAGAAGGTGCTACCATGATACGCGTTGGGCGTGCTATATTTGGTACGCGACAATAGCAACGTTTTTCTAATAAAAAACGTAGTAACATTATAGACATCTAATCGACAACATAATCGAAGAAGGACATAACAAAATGGGTATTGTTGGTATTCTCATCACACTGTTGAACATTTACAGCTTCGTGATTCTCGTTCGCGTGCTGATGACATGGATTCCAAACCTCGATTACAGCAATCCAATTGTAGATTTCATTCTGCAAATTACTGAGCCTGTTCTCCGTCCTATCCGCGAGAATATGCCACAAACAGGCGGTCTGGACTTCAGCCCAATGATTGTGCTAATTGCTATCATGGTTGTCTCACGCATCTTAGCAGGCATGTAAAGTCATTGCCTGCAAGGCAAAATCCCAGTAATATAGCGTAGTACAGCGGTATCTGAATATTCTAGATACCGCTTTTATGTTAGACTATTTATTGAAGCAACGAATAATGGCTCGCAAGACAAGAAACTCGTAAAAGGACAAGGCATGACTGATCGCAAATTTGAAATTACAGATGCACGCGGTGGTGCGGCACTCGGAGTACGTGTTGTGACCAAAGCGACTGAGACTGAAATTGTGGGTAAGACAGACGAAGGTACGCTCAAAATTCGCCTTGTCGCGTCGCCGGCTGGGGATTCATCAGCGAATGAAGAACTCGTAGGCTTCCTTGCAGAAAAACTCAGCGTGCCAGCAGAAAAAATTGAAATTTTGTTTGGTGAAGACAAACGCGACAAAATCATTAGCATCGAAGGCATGACCACACGAGAAGTCGAAGCAAAGTTATTGCCCCCCTCTGACGGCTAATTTTGCTGACCATGCGTGCATCGCATGCCCATCTTTGGTTTCCGTATTGCGTCCTGATACTTGTCGGGGCGCTGTTTGCGTGTTCCCCAGCACCAACCCCTGTGGCAATTGTACCCACAGCTACAATTTTGCCTGTCACAGAGACACCAACGACGACCCCCACCCGCGCAACGAATACACCAAGACCGACAGCAACTGTGTCTATCACGATAACAGGTGATGCCCCTACTAGCACGCCCACAGGTATCCAGCCGATTCTCCCAAGTACAGCACCCATTGACGCAACAGAGATAACACGCCTATCTGCCGATTTAGCAGACCGCCTTAGTATATCGCCAACGCGGGTTCAATTGGTCAGTGTGGAGCTTGCCCGTTGGGACTTACAATCACTAGGATGCGAAATACTTACAACCGAGGATATTCTGGCGCGGGGATTAGATAGTATTCAGGTTGTAGCGGGGATGCGCTATGTGCTACTGGTTGGGGATACACTGTATGAATATCACACAGTATCTGCAAGTGGGCGTTTTGTATTGTGCGACGGACGACAAACGATTAGCGACGATCTGCTCATTGCCGTTGACCCTCTTGCGGCAGAAACATTCCGTAGTGTGCAGTTGCTATTAGCTTCGGAGTTAGATTTATCGACGCGCTTGATTCAGCTTGTAACGATGCGCCCTGTAACATGGACGGATACCAGTTTAGGCTGTCCACAAGCAGGACAGACCTATGCAGATGTTCAGATTCAGGGTTATTACATGGTCGTGTCAGTAGGTGGCGATAATTATATCTACCATAGTGATTCGATTGATATTTATCCCTGCCCCATCGAGCAATCTGTGTTACCAGATGAAGCAGAGGTTGAAGCAACACCCGAAACCTAACGCGCTAGTGGCGATGGTAAAGGCGTGCCGAGCATTTCTTGAAAACGCGCAAGCGTGCGGAAGGCTTGGTCACGGGTAGCATCTAAATCATCAGCTAATGCCTTATAGACATCATCAATGAGTTCAAGGCTACCAACCTGTCCGATTGTCCCCAGCAATAACCAGCGCAGAATCACATCCTGCTGTTGCGACAGGGCATAATCCAAGATTTCTTCTTCTTCCATATCAAAGCGGATATTGCCTCTATCACGTTCATCTTCTACCCAGTTAATGTACCAATCCGCTTCTGTCGCTGCGGGATACGGCTTGGCTTGATAGAATTGCGCATCGAACTTTTTGCGTGCCACAACTTCCGCAGCGAGACGTACAAAGGCTTCCGTGTCATTTTGATAAGTTTGGTCGATAGCAAGCCATGACCAATCTGTGGAAATACGCCCCACACCGGATAGTGCCGCACGACGCATGGTGATACTTTCTGAACGCAGACTATCAAATAGCGTCAAATAACCTATTTCACGATTCGTAGCAAGGCTTTCTGCGGCGGCACGACGCGCTTCTTCATTAGGCGAATCTTCCATAAATTCTAGCACCATGAGCAAAGCATCTTCAGTACCGATGGCTGCCATTGCCAGCACGCCCGCAATTTGATTTTCGAGGTCAGGGTCACTCCAGACCACTTTAGTCAACGGGTCTATCGCACGCTCATCACGAATTGCGCCAAGTGCGAGACTGGCGATACGGCGCATATCTGTATTTTGTGTGCCGAGCGACTTACGAAATACCACTTTAACGCCTTCATCACGCGCTCCGACCAAAGCAGCCGCGATGCGTTCGCGCACAACAGTAAATTGGTTTTGTGCCGCCATGAGATTGCCAAGATAACGCAAAAGCGGATTACGCCAAGACGCTTCGTTATCGGCATAGCGTAGCCAATTTGTTACCTTGAGAATCGGTTCAAGACCAATATCTAACGGATTATCAAGTTGTTCGGCAACAAGAAAATCGACATCACGCAGTTGTGCTAGGTATGGCATAGCAATTTCCCAATTAGGGTTTTTGTATTTGCGCATGACGACTTGTTCTGACTCAAACATCATTTCGCGGGCTGCCAGATAAGCTGCTAACAGGCGATGCCGGAATTGATAACGATTATTTCGATGCGGAACAAGTACGCCTTGCTCTACGAGCTTAGAGAGTATCTTATTTTCATCTTCGGCGATTTGCTTACGCAGTTTTTCTTCTTCTTTTTCTTTGTCTGTTTTTTTAGCACCTGAGTCACTCTCAGATGCGCTTGTATTGATTGTCGTGGTAGGAGCGTCTGCTTCGTCGTCTTCAGTATCACCAAAATAGGCGCTGTAATCTGGTGCGTCATCAACGTCTTCGATGGTGAGTTCTTGCTCTAACATCTCACTATCAACCGCGCTCATCTCATTTGTGCTAGTACGACGTATTTTCCCTGTAGCAAGCGCAAAAGCATCATCTACCAGTCGTTCCAGTGTGATGAAGCCCGTATCAAGCTGAATCGTCGCAAGGCGTTGGAGTTCCAGCAAAATCTCATCAACATCTGGGTATAAATCTTTGAGATATGCCAGCATCAAATCGCTCTCATTTGGCAACATCTCGACATCTATTTCTTGGTCTTCGTCTTCGAGAACGCTCTCCGTACCCACATCTGTTTGCGGACGAATTTCTTTAAATGTCCCCCACCCGCGTAATGTCGTTTCGAGCGCCGATAGAAAACGCAAATCCCGTTTGATAGGGCGTGTGTATTCGTTGATATCATCATTGTAAAAATCACGGTCAAATGTAATAGGTTGTTTGCTGAACGCCTCCCATTTTTCAACCCAATTATCGACACTATCACTGATGTGTTGGTCGTTCCAAGGACGCAGATAGATAGGCACTGCACCTTCTTGCATAAGGGGCGCATAGCCACTGGTTGGCATCGCAACAATGAAAACATTATCAGGATAGAGTGACATCATTGCCACAATCCAGCGCATAGCATCAGACCGCATTGAATGGGCGAGGTCATCGTAGCCGTCTATCAGCACCATGGCATTACCCTCTTCGAGCAATTCATAGGTACTGTTGACCATCCGTCGTGCCGCAACATACTTTGTTTGCCGTTGTAAGGCACGGATGAGCGGTTCGGCTGGGTCAATCGTGCTACCATATTCACCTGAGCCAAGCACAATATCACCAATATGTACATAAAGGGGTGCCATCGTGCGGAAGTATGACGGTCCTTCGAGTGCGACTTCCTCATCTCTTTCGGTGGGGTCGCGTGTTTTCCCATCTTCATCGTCAGGGATACCATCTTTGTAACGTGCGCGGGTTGCTTCCGCCATCATGATTCTGTTACGCGAACGCATGATTTGTTCGGCTATGGGTGGGTCGTTACTGGGGTCGTATTCTTTTTCCAATTGTTGAATAACGGGGTCGCTTGGTTCTTCAAATTCGAGGAAACCCGCGCTCCATAGCGCAATCGTGAGCAAGGCGGTGGTGCGTCCACTACCAGGCAGACCTGCTAAGATAATCGAATTGCGCGTGCGACTGAGTTCAGGAATCGAGAGTGTATTAATGTTGTAGGGCGCGTGCAAATACGGGAAATCATGTACACGCGGTACAGCATCAAAGACTTCTTCGATAGGTACATCTTCTTCGGGGACAGTGATGAGTTCCGGCGGACGAATAAATTGTGGTTCGACTAGAATTTCATCTAGGCGAATGCGATGTCCAAAAAGGTGGGCACTACGGGCATACTCAACCAGTGATTCCAAATAAGTACGGTCAACTTCACGCGAGGCAAAGGTACGCACAACTGCCCGTTCCCGTCGCGCTTCACGTTCGGCAAGAATGCGTTGTACCCGTTGGACAGCTACTGTCGTCAGGACACCCCCAGCCGCGCCTAGACCAAAGCTAATCGGATCGATATTAAAATTAAAATCTGCCATAGTGTCCTCGTCTTTTCATTTGGCGCTTAGTCAGCAAGAATGATACGATTACAGTTCGCACAGCGCAAAAAAGCATCGCCGCGCCGAATATCTTGTGCGTGTGTGTTGGTCTGTCTGACACCACAAATCGAACAGGTAGCATCATCAGTTAATATCGCAATGGGGCGTTGTGCCATCTTAGGGCGTAATTGCTCATAGAGTGCGACAAGGTCATCATCTAAGGATGTTGTCAGGGTAGCACGAAGCGTATGTAAGTCTGTCATTTTAGATTCGAGTTGATCTTTTTCTTCGACCAATGCTTTGTTATTCACACGGGATTCTGTACGAGTGCTATTCAATGTTGCTTGTGCAGATTCAAGTACAGCCATCGCATTTTCGATTTCGACCATCAACGCCAGCATGGTATCTTCTAAGCTGGTTTGACGTTTTTTGAGCGATGCAATATTTTTCTCGATGTCTTGTAACTCTTTTGGATTCGAGACTGTGCCACTGTAAAGACGTTGTTGTGAACTTTCACGTTTCTGTTCAGTGGTCTGCACCTGTAACTCTAAATCGCGCAATTGTGTTTGCTTAGGCGTGAGATGCCCTTCAGCATCTTCAACAGCTTTTTGTGCGGCGACCACAGCCGAATCGTTATGAAGTGCTTGTTCAATCTCGCTCACACGTTGACGATCGTCACGCAAGGCGAGGTCTGTTTCTTGAAGTTGCTTGAGTTGCTTTCCTGCGACATTCATAGCACAGATGACTCCGGTTAATAGCAATTAGTGAATAATTCTTATCTTTTCGCGTGTTATGCTTATTGTATGATAGAAACATCGTTTATTATTTTAATCTAGACCACGCTTATTGCCCAACACGTTAGGGATTATTTATGCAAACAGGGTACACTGGATTTGTTACGCGAAGTGAATGGTGGTGGACGATACTCGTCAGCCTCGTATTTTTGCTGATTACATTTTCGCCATTTGTCATCATCGCCGTAGCCAATCCCAGCAACTCACAATTTATGGGCGTCATGCACGACCATAACAATAGTGCGGCATTACTCGCTCATATGCAACAAGGCATTGATGGGCGTATCCTGACTAATTTCCTTTATACATCTAGCCCCACCACACCTACGCTCATCCACCCTGTTTATTCTAGCTTGGGACAATTAGAACGTATTATTGGCTTGCCCCTGAATATTCTATTTCATATTGTACGTATCTTCGCGTCGCTTTTCATGTACCTGACCATTTATCACCTAGGCGCAAATATTTGGGTTAAAGTCCGCACACGCCGTATTTTTTTTACATTAGCATCTATCGGGAGTGGCATTGGTTGGTTTTTACTGATTCTCGTTGGTAGCAATACGATTAACAGCATCGCTATCGTCGATATTCTTGTGCCACAAGCCTTTCCGATTTATGCCGGCGCGGCAAATATTCACTACCCAATAGCAATAGCTTGTCTGGCTTTACTCGTATCCAACATCGTACCCATTTTGCGCCCAGGCGAAACGATTGTGCCATCTGCGGAAAATTCTGGAAGCATTGTATTCATCACGAGTTTGGTACTATCAATTATCTATCCAGATGCGCTTCTACCGCTGGGCATAGCCTACACGCTGAATGTGCTTATAAATTGGTATAACAAAAAAGAAATCGCCATTCGTGAGTGGCAATGGGGTTTATGGATTCTCGTTCCAGCATTGCCTGTTATTACTTACCAATTTTTGACCTATAGTGTGAACCCATCCTTTGCTCTTTGGCTAGAGCAACGCACAATAAATGCCCCCAACATTCTGCTTATTTTGCTAGGTGTCCTTGTACCATTTGTGATTGGGATTCCTAGTTTGGTACGTGCTATTCGGCGTTTCGAGGCAGATGGTGATCGTTTCATGCTCTTATGGTTATTGAGCATCTTGGTTATTAGTCAGTTGCCATTACCCATTAAACATTATGCACTGCTGGGAATCTTGTTTCCTGTTGGGTATTTTGCAACACGCTCGGTTGAGGACTTCTGGTTTGAGTACATTCGCCGTCGGTATCGAACACGCATCATTGTCATTTTCGTACCCATCATGGTGTTATCACATCTATTGTGGATATTAGCGCCAATTGTGCCGACGCTTCTGGGATGGCAAGGGTTTGGAAATGTTTTCCTTGAGGAATCCTATGGCACAACGCTACTTTTCATTGAGCAAGAAGCCTCTGCTGGGGATGTTATTTTAGCATCTCCAGAAGTCAGCTTATGGATTCCAGCATGGACAGGTGCGCGAGTCGTATATGGTCATTATGCAGAAACGCTCAATGCACATGAACGGCTGACTGAGGTCGAAACATGGTATGCAGAAAGCTCTGCGGATGCGACAGTCTGTACAGACTTATTGGCACAGCATAGTGTCGATTATGTCATCTTAGGTTCACGCGAGCGCCGGCTGGGTGCAGGGACATGTACTGAAAACTTGACGGCTATCGGGTCAACAGACGCTGTGACGGTTTATCGTGTATCAACCGACACAGAAACGCCTTAGTCGCAATATCCTAATGACGCAGTGGCACACCTAATGTTATAAAAAGTTATATGCCTACAAATTTACAACAGGGTCAACAATCAACATGGGACTACGTGATACGTCTGAATCAGGAATGATATTTGCGCCAACAAACAATCGTCGCATGCAGTTACGGGTATCGGAACGCTTGCTTGTGATGTTATTTGGCGATTTGCTATCCGTGATGCTGGCAGTTCTCGCGGCGCTGGCTGTATGGGCATATGTAGGCGAAATACCCTACTCGGCTGGGTTTATCGCATCGCAAGGCATCTGGTTTGTTGTGCTGGGTATTTTGTGGGCAGTGCTGGGCTATGCCAATGGCTATTATGAATTTGCAATTGCGGCTAATCTATGGGCATCGTTGCAACGTCTGATTCTGATTACGCTTCAGCTATTTGTTATTTACGTTTTTGTATTCTTCTTGTCTGAACCCGAAACATTACCCCGTCTTTTCATCTTGTATTATGCTTTTTTCTCATTTTTCTTGTTGCTATTCTGGCGCATTTTCAATCCGGCGCTTATTGGTTGGGCGAGTGCGCCACGTCGGGTATTAATTGTCGGCACAGATTGGGCGGCAACAACCATCATCAAAATTCTGAAAGCGTATGCTACCCCTGCTTATCAGGTTGTGGGTGTCATCAGCGAAACAGTCACTGAACAAACGCATGTGGGCGATGTTGAAATTATGGGTGCCAGTCACGATTTACTAGATGTCATTCAGAGCCATAACATCAGTGAGTTGGTCATCACAAGTACACGCGAGTTACCTGGTGAACTCTTTCAAGCAGTGATGGATGCTTATGAGCATGGCACGGTTATCACACCGATGCCGATTTTATACGAACGGGTAACTGAGCGCGTGCCTGTCGAGCATGTAGGCGATAATTGGGCAGTTGTCTTGCCTATCAATGGCACGTCTGTTTTCAATCCCTACCCGTTTTTGAAACGTTTGCTCGACATCCTCATGTCACTAGTTGGCTTGCTTGTATTTGGGTTGTTATTCCCATTCATCGCATTGGCAATATATCTTGATTCACCAGGCAGTATTTTCTATTCGCAAATTCGTGTAGGCTTAAACGGCAAGCCCTTCCGCATTTATAAGTTGCGCTCTATGACGCCGAATGCTGAAAAGAAAACAGGCGCGGTATTTGCACAAGCAGGCGATAAACGTGTCACAAAAGTTGGGGCTATCATGCGGAAATCGCGCCTCGATGAGTTGCCTCAGCTATGGAATGTACTACGGGGGGATATGAGTTTGATTGGTCCCCGTCCTGAGCGCCCTGAACATGTGAAACGGTTGCAAGATAATATTCCATTTTATCGCACACGCCATATCGTGCGTCCAGGTTTGAGTGGATGGGCGCAGGTACGTTATGGCTATGGTGCAAATGATGATGATGCGCTGGTTAAATTGCAATATGACCTGTACTACATCCGTCATCAATCGTTGCTAATGGATTTCAGTATTCTCGTGCGCACAGTGGGCAAAGTGCTTCGCCTCAGCGGACAATAAGCAACTATTCATCTGATGCGCAAATTTACGCCCTCTCGTATGCTACACTGACTGCCATTAATAACATTTTGTAAGGAGCAACGTCGGTGCAGTATCGCATGTTAGGCAGTACAGGTTACGAGGTCAGCGCGATTGGATTTGGTGCTTGGGCGATTGGTGGTAGCTGGGGCAGTGTCGATGATGATGAATCACTTGCCGCCCTCCATGCTGCGATTGATGCAGGGGTGAATTTCATAGACACAGCCGATGTATACGGTGATGGACGCAGTGAAAAACTGATTTCACAGGTGCTTAAAGATCGCAGTGAGGACATCGTTGTAGCCACAAAAGCAGGCAGGCGCTTGAACCCGCATGTCGCTGAAGGCTATAACCGCGAGAACTTAACTGCGTTTGTAGAGCGTAGCCTCAAAAATCTTGATGTAGAAGCCCTCGATATTGTGCAATTACACTGTCCACCAACTGAGGTTTACTATCAACCGGAAGTCTTTGGTGTGCTTGATGATTTGAAACAAGCTGGCAAAATCAAGCATTATGGTGTGAGTGTGGAAAAAGTTGAGGAAGCCCTTAAAGCTATCACCTATGACGGTGTAGAAGTCATTCAGATTATCTTCAATATGTTTCGGCAACGCCCCGCAGAGTTATTCTTCGAGCAAGCACAAAAACACAATGTCGGTATCATCGTGCGTGTGCCATTGGCGAGTGGTTTGCTAACAGGCAAGATGAGCTATGACCATACGTTTGAAGAAGATGACCATCGCAATTTCAACCGCAACGGTGATGCTTTCGATGTGGGCGAGACATTCGCAGGTGTCGATTTTCGGACAGGGGTCGATGCGGCAAACGCCATTAAAGCATTGAAACCAAGTGATATGACCATGCCTCAATTTGCGTTGCGCTGGATTTTGGAGCATGATGCGGTCAGCACAACAATTCCAGGTGCGAAAAACCCACAACAGGCAACAGATAACGCTGGCGCGACTGATGCCACTGAGATTTCCGCTGATACCATGACCCAAATAGAAGCAATCTACAATGACAGTATTCGTGTGCAAGTGCATCATCGCTGGTAACACACAATAATTGTCGTTCCCTCAGCATTGAACTCGGTTAAAATGAACCTGTGATTATTACGATGACCATCCACATCGGAGTGCCATAATGATGCGCTTACAACGTTACGGGTTCATTTTATTAGCCGTATACGCTTTATTTCTTTCTGGTGGTTACGCGACCAATGTGCCATCTATTCGCTTTTTTGACCATTTCTTCTTCACTGCATTAGCCATCGGTTGGTTGGGTTGGCGCTGGTATCGCGGGAAAGGCATCCCATCCAGCCCGTTAAACATCGTGATTTTTACGCTGTTGGGCATTGGCTTTCTCAGTGTGCTATTCAGCACAGAAACACGTATGGCGATTGAGTATATGTGGCGTCCACTCATCTACACAATGGGCTTTTTATTCATCGTGAATGCCTTTCATCATGCGCAAGACCGCCTCGTTATGGATATCACGTTCATCATTGCAGTCACAGTCATTTTTTTAGCTGGGATACAAATTAGCTCGGCATTTTTTGGCTTAGGGTTGGTGCGTTTGCCAAGTCAAGGCTGGGTAGAATTTCTCGGCACGGGCATTCCATTTCCAGTAACAGTTGATATGCGTGTTTTCTTACCGTTGGGCGTCAGCACACAAACGGCTGGTTTTGTATCGCCCCTCATTATTTTGACACTAGCTTGGGCACTGAGTATCAGCAAAGGGATTGTGCGTAATGCGTTTGGTGTGTTGTTTGCCTTGCTAGTAATGGTCATGATTATGACATTTTCCAGAGGGGGCTTGCTCTCTGTGATGGCAGGGTTGGTCACTTTTTTCGGCTTACAATTCGTCATCACTGACCGTATTGAAAAGCTATTCACGGCACGTAATTTGCGTATCTTGGGTGGTTTGCTGGCACTAGGTATCGTTGTTGTAGGCGCAGTTTTGGTCATCAGTAGCAATCGCTCACGACAAGACGGTGATAGCTTAAGGTTGGATTTGTGGCGTAGTGCCATAAACATGACGATTGACCATCCGCTGACAGGTGTCGGGACAGGTATCTATGGGACAGAGTTACGTTCGTATCGTAATCCCGATATTGCAGACGATAGGCTTTCTACAGCACATAATATTTATCTGAATATGATGGCAGAAAATGGATTGCTGGTACTGATTGCATGGGGTGTTGGGGGCTGGATACTCGTGCAGACATGGTGGCAACTGCGCAAAGATGCCGACGGTGATTCAGTGCGTTATATAAGGCTCAATGGGGCGATGGCGGCGTTGATTGCTTTTGGCGTGCATAACATGGTCGATACCATGACGACGTTTGCGGCGTTGATGCTACTATCTGTATTGCTCGTTTACTGCACAGTGCAGCCTGCGAAATCACGGTTACAAGTGACACAAGCGAGTAGCCATCGGCATCTGAATTTTGTGGCAATCGGCGTCTTACTCGTCTATGGACTGTGGTTTATAGCAATTGTTGACCCCGCCCATCGAGATTTTCTCGCTAGTCGTGATACTGAGCAATCGTTGGAAACACGGCTGGTATCTGCGCAAGCGGCAGTTGACGGTGATTCAGCCGTCGGCTTATATCATTTACAGGTGGCATTTTTGAGTGGGCAGATTGCTATCGAATCCAGTGATGCGCAAGCATTGCAAAATGCCATTGATTTACATCTCGACGCGCTGGAACGTGCGCCAACGTGGGACATTGGCATGATTAACCTCGCTGGGCTTTATGAGCAGGTAGACGATATAGATGGCGCATTGCATTGGCTCACACAAGCGAGTGCCATCAGCCGCGAAAATTCTGCTGATTTACATTGGGCGCGACTGTCGGATGCTATCGACCCTAGCACAAATGAGGACATCATAGTGGCTTATCATGATGATATACGCTGGCATCGTTACTTGCCCCTATCCGATTTTTGGTTAGCAACACCAAATCGTGAGGCGGCACTCTTACGCTACACTGAAGATTTAGCCCTTAATAGACAGTATCGTATTTATCAGATGCATTATCCTGATGAGCTATCATCTCTCCTGCCTGAAAACCCAAGTAGTGCGGCAGAATGGTGGGTTGTCGGAGAATATGCGTTGACAATTGAAAACGATGCCGAAAGTGGAGTAACAGCCTTTACAGAGGCGATTGCTTTACGTCCTGAATGGGGAGATTATTATGCGTCACGCGCTCGTGCGCAGTATGCACTTGGCAATGCTGACCTCGCAGAGCAAGATTTAGCTATCGCGGATTTCTTAGGTACAAGGGACGAATACCCGAATATCATCCGTGCGAACAATACGGACGATGCTGAAGCACAGGAAGATTTTCGACGTAGAGCCATACCCCCTATGAGCGTCTCTCAAGAGTTTGAAGGCGTGGTATATAACGGGCGACGTGCTGAGTTCGTTACCTATCCGAATGTTAGTTTTGTAGGACGCGGCGATAGTGTGTTGCAAATTTGGTACACGCTGGCGGAAACCTATGAAGCAGAGGGCAATATTGAAGAAGCAATTATCGTTTACGAAGCAATTCAGCGTGTAGCGCCAGAAGATGATAATGCAACAATGAATCTTGACCGTTTGCGTGCAGAGGATGAGTAGCAAGCTATGATGTCATTGAATAAATTGACAATTCAACGCACGACGACGTTGTTGGTGTTCATGATGCTATTTGCAATTGCTTTGCGTGTGCCAACCGATACCGATACATGGTGGCATTTGCGCAGTGGCGATTACACACTGAGCAACGGCATGATTTCCGGCGACCCTTTTTCACATACACAGGCTGGCGAAGAATGGATTAATCACAGTTGGGGCGCACAACTCATCATGATTGGGGTGTGGCGCGTGGCAGGCAACGCAGGATTGGCATTGTACACGGCAGTCTTTGCTGTTGGTGGGATGGCACTGCTGTATAACGTGATGGTGGGGAATACGTATGTGCGAGCATTTACGGCGATATTAGGTGCATTGACAGCGGCTATTTTTTGGTCAGCGCGTCCGCAAATTATCTCCTTTTTCTTTCTCTGCCTGATACTATGGTTACTCTTGCGCTACAAACGCGACAATGCCGATTATCTGTGGGCGATTGTGCCAATTATGTGGCTGTGGAGTAATTTGCACGCCGGCTGGGCAATTGGCTATCTGTTTTTGTTCGCGTTTTTGGTCGGCGAAGCATTTAATAATGTGTTGGGTGTCAAAAACAACATCATCTCATGGGCAGGTTGGCGCAAGCTATTGATTTTCAGTACCGTGTCGATACCGTTTTTAGCCCTCTCCCCATATGGTATAGATAACATGCTCGTCCCTTTTGCGACGGTCAATATCGAGCCCTTACGCGCTTTCATCCAAGAATGGCAATCACCTAATTTTCAGAATCGTGGCACATGGGCATTCATCGCTATGATACTTGTCCTATTTTTAGCATTCTGGAATAGTCGTTTGCCCTTTGATTGGTCACACTTTTTTCTGCTGAGTGGAGCGCTGTTTTTGGCATTATTGTATTCGCGGAATATCTCGGTTTTTGCTGTTGCGGCGACGCCCCTTCTCACGTATCACGTTGATAACATTTTGACTGAGCGCGAATGGCAATTGCGCCCACGCGAACGTGTCCCACGCACGATGGCACTGTTGAACGTGACCATCATCGTCGTTGTCGTGCTAGGTATTGGCTTGTACGCTGTGGGATTACTCTTGCCAACCAACGTGCAAATCGCGCAAGCAGAAGCCTTACCTGTCGATGCTGTTGCCTACATGAACGAGAATGAGTTACCGTCTGAGTTATTCAATGATTACAACTGGGGCGGGTACTTGATTTTTGCCGCGCCGGATTACCCTGTGTTTGTGGATGGACGCACGGATTTATACGGCGATTTTGTGAATACCTATAATCGTATGCAGTTATCTATTGGGGACAGCGCGACACTCGCGTTGCTACAGCAGTACGACATCCGGCTGGTACTGATGCCTGTCGGCGCACCCCTGACAATCTTATTGCAAGATACAGCAGGTTGGCAGTTAGAATACGAAGATGAGGTCGCTAGTTTATGGGTTATGGAAGGGACAAGTAACGATGAGTAGTCGCGTGATGGAAGCATGGGAAGATGTGCTGAAAGAAGCCGTTTCCAGCGATTTTGACGAACAGCAATTTGCACTGGTACGAATTGGGATGGTGCTTCAACGACATAACCCGAGAGTACAAATGCCATCCGATGCACCGGAAGATATGCTCTCGCGGGAACTCATTCGCTTGACGCTCAATGAACGTCGGCAAGCGGACGCTGTAGAATACCTGACAGCCTTGATTATTAAGCAACCCCAACGCGCCGATAGCATTCTTTATGCCCTCAGCAATGCTCAAGCACCGATTCTGGCAGAACCATTGCTGGCATTGCTAGAAGACATAGGCAGTAAATTCAACAAAGATGCGCGTTTCCAAGCGGTGACTGCTCTCGTGGAATTGCTGCGTTTTCCTGATGACCAAGTGATGGCAGCACTCAGAAACCATGATATTGTGCCGTTACTGGATAAATGGGCAGAAGGCAAAGATAGAATCACGGCTGATAAAGCGGAAATCGTCGCGGATAAAATTGAAGATTTGTTGGACAACGAAACTGAGGATTAGTCATGGCAGTACCGAAGTATAACGAATTGATGTTGCCTTTACTCGAATATGCAGGTGACGGAGCGGAACATTCTATTCAAAAAGCAAGTCTCGGTGTGGCACAACAACTTAGTCTAACAGAAGATGACATTAATGAACTTTTGCCAAGCGGTGGACAGACAAGATATTATAACCGCTTCACTTGGGCAAAAACCTACCTCACAAAAGCTGGTTTATTGATGACAACCCGTCGTGGACATTTTCAGATTACTGATAGAGGTTACAATTTGCTGTCAACGAATCCTAGCGAGATAAATAATGACATATTAAACCAGTTTTCTTCATTCGTTGAGTTTCAGACAGCAAGCAATAACAAGTCCGCTGAACCAGAGCCTAATACAGATTTGGAAAAAGAGCAAACACCCGAAGAACAGGTAGATAGTATCCATCGCAAGCTGAGAAAAACGCTGGCAGACGAACTATTGGACACGGTATTAGACGTATCGCCTCGTTTCTTTGAACGCTTGGTTGTCGATTTGTTGCTTGCAATGGGCTATGGCAGTTCACTTGATTCCGGCGAGCATCTGGGGCAATCAAATGATGGGGGCATTGATGGTGTCATACAGGAAGATAAACTGGGCTTAGATAATATCTATCTACAGGCGAAACGTTACGCACGCGACAACAGCGTCGGGCGTCCTGCTATCCAAGCCTTTGTAGGTAGCTTGGTGGGGTTTGGCGCAACCAAAGGTGTTTTCATCACAACATCATATTTCTCTGAACACGCTGTCACATATACTCAGACTATTTCAAATGTGAAAGTCATCCTCATAGACGGACAACAATTAGCGCAGTTGATGATTGAGCATAATGTCGGTATCAGCGTACAACGTATCTACGAAATTAAGCAGATAGACGAGAATTATTTTCCCGATGCCTGATACAAAGACATACAAATTATCGCGTGGCACATGGCTCTATATCACCCTGTCGCTCTTAGGTGCGATATGGGCAGTCTATTTTTACAATGCTGTGCCGGATTACACCGATTCATACTATCATTTGAACGGTGCAATCAGCTTAGCGAGTGGCGAGGGCTTCACTGATGACTATCTATGGACGTTTATTGGTGCGCCGGATAGTTTACCTGCCCCATCACACTTGTACTGGATGCCTGGCACGTCGATTGTGTTGTCGCTGGGGATGTTCATCTTCGGGACGGGTTATGCCGCCGGACAGATTGGATTGGTACTGTGCTTGTGGGGCGCGTTGCTGGTAGCGTATTGGCTCGGTTGGCATCTGGGCAAATCCGCACGTTACGCATGGTCGGCTGGCTTGCTGACCCTCTTCGCTGGCTATTTCTTGGATGTATGGGGGCAAAGCGATACCTTTGCGCCGTATGCCGTTTTTGGTGCAGTCGCGCTCGTTCTGATGGCAATAGGTATCAGCCAAGAGAAGCACAATTGGCGTTACTGGCTGGTAGCGGGTTTATTTGCAGGCTTGGGACATCTAGTACGCAGTGATGGCTTGATTTTGCTTCTGGTTGGTTGGTGTGTGCTATTATATCCGCTCAATTTTGACCGCTTTGGCAAACGTCTCCTTTGGCTTGTGCCGTTCACGCTGGCATATGTACTGATGATGTCGCCTTGGTTTGCACGAAATCTAACCGAAATCGGAAGCATTTTGCCAACAGGTGGCACACAAAATGCGTGGTTCACAGAGTACAACGAGTTATTCAATTATCCACCGGATGCAACGCCCGAAACGCTCTTTGCAGATGGCACAGACGCATTTTGGGAAGCACGACGTTTCGCTACCTTGACCGCAAGTGGCATTCCCGTACAGGCGCTCGCCTATCAGGGTGTGATTATTTTCTTCCCGTTCATTTTGATTGCCCTATGGCATCGACGCCGAGAGGCTTTTATGCGTCCGTTCTGGATATTCGCGGTAGGGATTCACTTGGCGTTTGCACTGGTATTTTCGTATGCAGGAGTCAGGGGTGGATTTTGGCATGCAATCGCCGCACTTGTTCCTATTTGGGCAGTGGTCGGTTTATTGGGCTTGGATGATGCTATCGTGTATATCGCCAGTAAACGCAAACGCTGGCGAGCCGATACAGCTAAAGTGGTTTTTTCTGTTGGGCTAGTCATTATGACTGTCGTTTTTAGTATTAGCCTATCGGAACGGGCATTAGTCGATGATGATGCCGTTGCGCTGGCACTACAAGACGCTATCCCTGAAGATGCACGGGTGATGCTTAATGACCCTGCGCGATATTACTATTATATCGGGGTAGAAGGCGTGACCATCCCCAATGAAACCCCAGCCGTGGCACTCGAAATTGCTGAGATTTACGATATTGATTATCTTTTGCTGGTTGAAAATGAAATCACAACTCCGATGCAATTTGATACCCCGCCTGACTTTTTAATTCCACAACCGTTTGATATTCCGGGAGCGAGTCTCTATGCCTTTGACCGTGACTAGACGTGATGGTGTTTTTCTGCTGATTGCTAGTTGCCTCGTCACATTGTACGTGATGTTTGCAGGTGGCTGGGGCTTTCCGTTGGATGATAGCTGGATTCATCAGACCTATGCACGCAATTTGGCGCAAAATGGCGAATGGGCATTTTTGCCTGGCGAACCGAGCGCGGCATCGACATCACCTCTTTATACTGTCGTGCTGGCAATTGGCTATGTATTGAACATTCCGTTTACTGTGTGGGCGCATGTCGTCGGGACACTCGCGCTGACAGGAACAGCCATGCTCGGCGCACGGCTGGCAGAAAAGATATTCCCTGAATCCAAGCGAGGTGGCTGGTGGGTTGGCTTGGCATTACTAGTTACATGGCATCTGATTTGGGCGGCTGCATCCGGCATGGAAACGATGATTTTCGGCGCATTGACGCTCTTGCTCATCTATCTGGCGTGGCGTGAATTAGATGATGCACACGCTGATAACACCTCTGCCCTACTATTGCGCGGAGGCGTGTTTGGCATAGCAACCGCGCTCACAGCACTAGCGCGTCCTGAAGGCGTGTTGCTGGGTGGCATTGCGGCAGTGCTGATGCTGATTGTGCGTCCGCAGGGGTCACTGAAAAATGTCGTTATTTACGGCGTCGGTGCGGCTCTCGGCTTTGCTATCATGCTGAGTCCGTATCTGTGGCTCAATTTGCAACTGACAGGTGGCGTGCTTCCGAATACGGCAAATGCAAAATTCGAGCAACATGCCGTAATAATAGAAACATTCAGCTATCCTGAACGTTATTGGAACTTGTTCATTGAAATTTTCAAAGGCGGGCAGATTTTATTGCTCCCATGCTTGGTTGCCTACGGTGTGTTTGCTTGGGGACAAGAAAATCGTCTGCGCGGGCTATATTTCTTGTTACCCTTATTTTGGGCATTAGCGCATATTGCAGTGTATGCGGCGCAGTTGCCAGCGTGGTATCAGCATGGGCGTTATGTATTGCCGACCTTGCCTGCCTTCGTGACAATCGGGATGATTGGTTTGCTATATCTGCAACATCGCGCACCCAAACGAAGCAAGCGGTCATTACAAGCGGTCTTCGCACGGTCTGGCACGATTGCACTCGGTTTGGCAACAGGCTTGGCATTGCTTGTCTTTATCTTTCAAGGAATGCTGGTCTATCGGACAGATGTACAGATTATCAACACAGAGATGGTCGCCGCGGCTGAATACATTGAAGTTAATATTCCTGTCGATGACCTGATGGCAATTCATGATATTGGCGCGGTAGGTTTTTTCACGCCCCGTCCGATGATTGATATTGCTGGCTTGGTCAGTCCAGAGATTATCCCCATTGTGAATGAGTCGGATGCGCTATGGGCTTATATGGAAGACAATGGCGCACAATATTTGATGGCATTCCCTGACCAAATTCCAGGCGATGACCCCAGCGACCCACGCTTATGCCGTATTTTTATCACCAATTCACCCTTCACAGCAGAGGTACTTGGCTCAACCGAGATGAGTATGGCAATATACAGATTGGCCTATGATGCAACCTGCGAGGGCTAAATGCAGTATAATAGGGTGTAGAACGTAGACTATACGGAGATGATTCTGATGGCAGATAATTTTTTCAACAAGCTCAATACGCTCGTTCGCGCTCATGTCAACAACATCGTTGACCCAATGGACGAAGATAGCCGTGAACGACGCCAGAAAGCCTTATCCCAAAAGACGATTCGGGGTGGCTTACAAAAAGATGTCGCCCTGCTACGTCAGCGCGTAGATGATGCTTTGCAATACGAAGGTGAATTACAAAATCGCGTTGATAAGCTGTATGCTGAACTTAGTGATTGGGACGACAAAGCTGACAAAGCCGTGAAAGAGGGTCGGGAACAGGATGCCCGTTACGCGCTCAGTCGGATGCAACAAGCACAAAAAGATGTCCAAATGACTGAAGCCGATTTACAAGAGCATCGCATCATCACGCAAGATTTATTGCAACAGGTGGATCGCTTAGAAGCGACAGTACAAGCCGCCGAAGAAGCCGCCGCGCAAACGGTTGATGAAGATGGCAACATTGAAATTCCAGTCAATACGGGTAGCACAAGTAGCAATTCGCCAAGCGTAGATGAAATTGGTAGCCAAATTGTGCAACAGCTAGACAAATCGCGTCAGCATTTGAGCAGTCTGATTTCGGATTACACAGCACGAGTGACAGGCGATACCCCACCACCTAGCGAACCACAAGACAATCAACCTTCGCGTCCAATACCACATCCGGTAGACCGTCGCAAAGTTGATGACGAATACTCAGCACGGTTATCGCGCCTCAGCAAACCAGACGATAAATAACAACGTATTCGAGCTATATTTGCAGGGGCGTTGCTGTGTCTGCGCCCACTCGGGACGACACACAGGTCGTCCCCCACCCTTGTTTTACGCTTCTATGCCCTCAGCACGGTATCGCTCGATGATGTCGCGTTTAGTTTCCCAGAAAGACCGTTCGAGATACGGGAAAATCAGCCAAGCGGTCATCAAGCCGAACATCGTTCCGGTTGCGACGCGGAAGAAGGGCGCTGTCTCGCGGGTTGCCCATAATTCAAAGGGATAGTAACCGAGCAATTGACTAAATCCATCTAAACCAATCGGACCCAAACCTGCAATCACATAAATCCACAACGGAATCGGGCGTAAACGGCGTCTGACGGCTGGGATAGCAAAAACAAGCCCACCAGCAAACAACGCTAGGTAAATCGCCGCATCTCGCGCACAAATCGCTGTTTTGTAGCCCATCTGCTCATTCCCACGAAATTGCCTTGCCGGAATGAAAAATTGGGGCGTGAAATCATCGACGCCTGTGCCGGGATTAAGGCTATCTATCTCTAGCGCGTAGGCTTCATAAGGAACGAGGTCTGTGCCGACGCTCTCACGCGGATAGAAGGCTTGATCGCCATAGAGAAAAATAGAGCGAAACGCAAATTGATGGCACATGGGACTATAAAGTGTGTAAAGCACATTCGCGGGTGCCGTTGCACCTAATCGCATTAAGGTCGGGGCGACCCACGGCAATATCGCATATGTGCCGACAACAACAAGCGCAATACGTAGCCAATTACGCGCAATTTTCAGACTCAAGCGGGTCATGAATGAGTCGATACCTTTTGCTTTTTCTGGTTCGGTCATGGTGTTATCCGTCTACTCACGGCTGTGTTGAATCAATGGCAGATAGCAATATCTCCAGCGATGTTGCACCGAAGATGATGCGCGTGATTATACCATCAGGATTGATAACATAGGTAGAGGGTTGTCCGCGAACGCGATAACGATTGTATAAATCGCCTTGTGGGTCAGGGACAATATCGAATGTGAGGTCAAGTTCCTCTATCCACGCTGTCATCACAGGACGCGATTCCCCTATATTGATGCCAATCACGGCGACATCTGCGCGTTCTTCATGTAACGCCTGTAATTCTGGCATCTCTACACGACATGGTACGCACCAGGTCGCCCAAAAATTGACGATAACCCATTGCCCTTGTACGTCTGCAAGAGAGATAGCATCACCAGAGAGTGTGCTTGTGCTGATAGGAGGCGCAGGGCTATTGAGAGCAGGTGCTGGATGGGGAACGCCATCTATCGTCACGAGGTCATAATCAGCACGGTTCGGCAAACCTGTATACATGACAATGCCACCTGCTAGTATCAGTAAGCAAAAGCCAAGACTGTAAAGCCCAATGCGTTGTAACGGAGAAAATGTCATACAAGCAAAAAATGGGATACCAATCGGCATCCCATCACTATGAACGAGTTGAGTTTAGCTCTCAAGCAAGCCGACCAATATCTCATCAATTTGAGATTCGATAACAGGACCGAGATGCTTGAACACAATCACACCATTCTGGTCTACGATATACGTACTTGGACGACTGTTGGTCAGATATTGACTGAAAATAGCGTCGCCTTCATCTACAATCAGTGGAAAAGTCAGTTCAAAGCGGTCACGGAAATCGGCAACATCTTCGGCTGTATCGCCGCGTGTGGCGAGTGCCAAAATCGTGAATCCTTCATCTGCACGATTATCATAAACCTGTTGTAATTCTGGCATCTCACGAATACAAGGACCACACCACGTTCCCCAGAAATTGATGAGTACCACCTGTCCGCGCAACTCTTCTAATGAGACAGCTTCACCAGCGAGCGTTGTGGTAGCAAAATTAGGCGCGAGATTGCCTTCTTCCACACCAACGACTAATTCACTTGTATCAGCACTTGTGCTTGTAGGCGTATCATTTTGTGCTGTTACGGCACTATCATCAGCATCAGATGATTCCGTGTCTTGTGCCTCAATGGGGTCAGCATCAGATGCACGGCGGATATTGAGACGAAATTCAAATGGCTCGGTGCTATCGTCATTGCGCGTTGCGACGACGGTATAGCGACCTGCTTCCGGCAACGTCACATCAGCGAGGATGCGATAGTAACGGTCATCCACACGCTCGATAGTATCGCTACTGGCAAGTTCTTCGCCATCTTCTGCGATAACGGTGATTGTCGCAGGGAAGACGCCTTCAATACGGCTGACATCAATTGTGATAGATTCCGTTTCGTCAATGCGGATACCATAAACAACTTCGGTCTTATCAACTGTAAATTCGTCCGTGATGCCTTGATTGAGTGCAATCGGGTGTAAATTACCACTCATGCACGCATTGAAATCACCGAACGCGATATGCCCTTGCGCTACGCTCACACCACATTCTTCTATATTGATAGAAAATTCAGTTTGCTCAGGTGTCAAATTCTGGCTTAGGCTCTGTAGTTGTCCGCCAGCGACCAATACACCTACAAAAATGAGCAATGCACCTGTAAATAGCTCGATTTTGCCCATATATTTTTGGACTTTACGCAGAAGTGCCTGTGCGCCATCGAGTACGCCGGCCGTGAGCAAGAACGGAATCCCTAAGCCGAGCGAGTAACTGAGTAGAAGTGGCACAGCGGCGAATGCCTCACCTAGGTTTTGTGATTGCAAACCCAGTTGTAGAATTGCACCATAGATAGGTCCAATGCAAGGTGTCCAGCCAGCCGAGAACGTGACACCCATGATGAAAGACCCGCTCAAGCTACTCGAACTCGTAGGGTCAAAATCACGCCGTGTATCTGCATAGAGAGCCGTTTCTATTTTAGTGATAGCTCTTTGCCAGTATGCCTGTGGTTTCTCAAAGGCTCTGCCTAAAAACAGAAGCATCAAAAACAATAGCGCAACGGGTATAGCAACAAAAATGTTGACAAATGCCCATAGAATTAAGGCTGTCATGCTAACCGCGACAAGAAGCGTCGTTGGCAACATCGCCTGCCCATTCACTGAACGCGAAGGTAACAGGGGTCGGCTATTAACACCTGTTGTACCAAATGAAATCAGTGATAAGACGTAGAGAACGCCTAAGCCTATAACCGCAACGCCATAGCTCACGAAGTCAATGTTGGTCGCATTGAAAATGACATCAACGAGCAAGAACACACCGATGACGGATGCAAAGAAGGCGATAACATTACGCGCTGGCAAGGCTTCAAAATAGAGTGGATTTTTGCGTAACCATGCAAAGAAATTACGCAATGCTCCCATGAAATGCAAGCCAAAGAAAATGATAATTACGCCACCGAGACGGGCAATGATTTCTGTGATGATGGCGGCGGATTGCCCCGCGACGCGCACAAACGCAGTCGTGACGATGCCTAGTGTGACGAAGACAACGGTAAAACCCAGCACAAATGCCAGACCATGAATTACTATTGAGAAGCGTGACCTTATGCCACGTTTTTGTTTTGTTGCTGTGCCACCAGACGAAACTTGGTGTACAGCGCGTCCGCCCATATAACTCACATAAGCAGGCACAAGGGGTAAAACACAGGGCGAAAGAAATGACAATAACCCTGCTACAAATGCGATAAAGAGTGTGGCTTCTTGCATCTCGCTAAACCGTCCTTCATTGTCTATCGGTGTCTATTATCATTGATAGCGTGAAAAGATTACAGGACAATTGTCAGTTTATTACGAGTGAGATGCCATTTCTAGTTTGTGGGGATGATGAGAAGCATAGGAAAACATAAAGCCAAAACAAACAAAAAAGAGGTTGTAGCCCTCTTTTCGTTCGTCTAGTGTTATATTTTGCGCCGTTTAGCGACGTGTACGGCGTGCGCGGGTTTTGCTGGCTTCTACACATTTTGCGCCTGTGCGCCCAACAATTGTGCCGTGACGGATGCCGGCTGGAATGTCAATACGATCACCAGTACGCAATGTCACACGTTGGTTGCTATCAGGCAGTGTAATTTCGACAGTGCCTTCGATAACGTACAACACTTTATGGTAGTTGTGGCTACGCACAGCATAACGATGATTCGGCATGTTTGTCCACATATAAGGACGCAATTGCTCTTGCTTCGCCAAGCGCATGATGTTCGTCATGTTAGGGTGTTGGCTACCTTGCCAGCGTGTTACTGTGACTGTTGTCGTTGTTTTAGTTGGCATATAGTTAAGCAAAACCTTACATTTGTTTTTCGATTAAGGGTTATTAAGCATAACCATCAAATTTTTATAATACTTTAGTAGTCATGTCAAGCAATTTGACAATTAAGGATTATAGCGTAGGTTTATCTTAATGAAAATTCTATGGAAAATTATACATCAACTCATTTTACAGTCGTTTTTCTAAGAGCCAGCAAGGCTCATTAACAGTCTGAAGCCGTCCAAGATGGTCGTAATAGCTCCACTTACCCTCATCTTCTTCTACAATATCGTATCCGTGACGCTGATAGAGGCGTCGCGCACCGTCGTTTGTTTGTGCAACAGCGATTGTGGCATAGTCAAAATGATGCTGATGTAAAATATTTTCGGCTCTCTGAATGAGATGTGTCCCTATGCCCTGCCCACGAAACATCTCCATCAAATGAAATGAGTATAAATATCCACGTAGATACTCATCTATATTGTCACGCCGCGGACTGCTGAATTGAATGAACAAGCGACCAATCGGAAAATCGTTCACGGTTGCCACTAGCAAATGCCGATTGCCTTTACGTTGACCTTGATACGAGCGCATGAACAAGCGTCGATAATGTGTGAATTGCCCATGCCATTCGAGTTTTCGTAAGTCATCTTTGCGTAACTGACGAATACTTACCTGCACCGAAATATCAAATGAGACATTATCCATTTGCTCAGTCATTCATCACCTCGGCAATAATTTTGTTAAGAACCGTTCTCTCTGTTTCAACGGATGCTATTTCGTTATCAAGGTGGGCATCACGCAAACGTGCCAAAATAACCCGAAAATGCGGTCCCGGACGCAAACCCATCTCTTTGAGTGTGTTACCATCTAGCGTCGGTTTACGATGTTGCCAATCGTCTTGATAACGCTCAAGATGCTCGCGTACAGTTCTATCATCATGCCATAGCCAAATCGTGAGCAAAGTTTCAGCAGATAAGCCCTCTAAAGCTCTAACAACAGCGCTCGTTTTGGCATCAGCATCCCCCAACACACCGACCTTATGTACCCATTTTGCCGAGTTGGTCAATGCACGGACATTTGTTGTACTAAATAGTAATTTCTCTGCGATAGCTTGTGTGACATCAGGCGTCAATTGCGCAAGCAAAATATGCCATTTGAGCATCGTTAAGTTGTCTGTCCACGTAGGGTATGTATCGCTAAGGCGCGAGAAAACATCTGTAAAATCAGCATGTAATGTAAACGCAGGATGTATCTGTTCGAGAACGTGCAAGGCAGCTAATTTGCTGATAGCACGAGAGGCAGCGGGTTCTTGCAAAATAAGCGTCAATTCATTTTGTAAGCGTTCACCTGTAATGCGTTTGAGCATTGGCAGCGCCGTGTGAATGAGTTCAGCCGTGCGTAGCTCAATGGTGAAATGCAAGCGTTCGCTAAAACGCACCGCACGCATGATGCGCGTTGGGTCATCCACAAAGCTGAGACTATGCAATACCCGAATCAGGCGTTCATCTAAGTCAGCCATGCCCCCGTAAAAATCGACCAATTGCCAGCGTAAATTTGTGGGACTGAGTTGTACTGCAAGCGCATTAATCGTAAAATCACGCCGGCGCAAATCGAGCTTGATACCGCTATTATACACCGTCGGTAAAGCTGTCGGATGCGTATATAACTCACTACGTGCAGTAGCGAAGTCGATATGTTCAGGGATATTATTTCTATCAACGCCAAGTTGCGCACAGGCATCATCTGAAAATGACCAAGTAGCCGTACCAAAAGGCGGATAGGGATGAATATTGCCCCCAAAACGTTCTTGAAGCGCAGTCGCAAAAGCAATCCCATCCCCTTCGACTACAAAATCAATATCGTAATTTGGGCGTTTGAGTAGCAAATCACGGACAACGCCCCCGACCATGTATATTGTTGTATTGCGTTCGGATGCAATTTCCGCAATTTTAGCTATCAGTGTGTGATTGTCTGCGCCGAGTATATCAGTAATAGTCTGCGGGTTGAGTTGGGGCAGTGGCGCAATAGATGTCGGATGTTTTTGCGCCCAATGTTTGATGAGGTCAGTGCGGGTAACAATACCAATGAGTTGCTTAGCATCGGTCTGTTCTACGATAGGAATTTGTCCCCAATCCGTAGCGACCATCGTCTCTTCAAGTGCACTCAAGGGATCATTCGGATGCAGGTAGACTGCCCCACTCGTCATCACCTCGCGCACAGTGGCATTTTTCAAGCCATGTTCGAGCGCTTTATCCGCATCGCGCAAGGTCAGTAGACCAACAACATGCTGATTATCATCAATAACAGGATAGCCTTCGTGTCCCAAGCGACGTAAACGCGTGATGATGTCACTCACGGTAGCCTCTGCTTCAACAGTACGAATATCCCCAAAAGACATAATATCTGCAACGCGCACGGCTGGCTGAACATTATCACTCAAATACGCCCATACAGTAGATGTTAAGGCTGATAAATTTTGTTTCTCTTCGGAATACACCGTGGCAGCGGCGGCGCGTGGATGTCCTCCCCCGCTGAGTGTTTCTGCCAGTTTACCAACGTGAATTGCATCGACCTTACTACGCGCAATCATTTGAATATGTGTGGGCGTCTGCACGAGTATTATCAGCGCATCCGCATCAAGCACATCCTGCAAAACAGCAACCACGCTGTTCATACTAGCAACACGTTTATCTGTCTGTGCGGTGCAGATGATAATATCAAAGCCTGCAACGCGACGTGCTTCTATGTTATCTAGTAGTTTCTCAAATAATTGGTGTTGTTCTGAGTTGAGTGGGATATTGAGAAAACGACGCACAGTGTCTAATGCCGCGCCTTGTTCGACGAGCCATGCCGCCGCTTGTATATCACGCGCTGTTGTACCGCCATACGTGAAATTTCCTGTATCCGCATAAATACCCAATGCCATCAGCGTCGCTTCCAACGAAGACGGGCGTATTTTTGCTTGTTTCATGCGCTCGACGAGGAGCGTGGTTGCCGCGCCGATTGCCTCACCTTTCCAGATTTCGTGTGTGCCGAGTTTGCGTGTCAGCGGATGATGTTCATAGATAGTGACAGGGACATCTTTGGGTATGTTTTTGATACTTGGTATACGCGCCGTATCGGTGAGATAGATATGCGTCACATCTGCGCCAGATGAAAAATCGTCCCAGTCAATGAACGGGAGTCCATTACGGTAGAGCGTCAGAAAGTCTTGGACATGGCGATGCTGTTTGGTGGGTAAAATAGCTGTTGCGTCTGGCTTGAGCAAATGAACACCCAACATAGAAGCAACAGCATCAAAATCGGCGTTATCGTGTGTGAGTATAATTTCCACAGGGCAAGCAAATCATAATTTAGCGGACGACTTGCTTGTAGTATAGCGCAAAGTAGCTATGTGGAAATCTACCGTGCAGTACCTATTTATTCAGCCGATTGCGCCATAGCGATGAAATCTTCCTGCGAGAGGCAATCGACTGTTGTCTGCATGCTGTGACGTATATTTTCCGGTGATGTCCATTCAATCGTCATACTATCTGGTTGTGTACTAACTCCAGCCGTTGTCAAACGCCACACAGCACGGGTATCGGTTTCTCCTATTGGAAAGACTTCTATCCAATCATAACGGGCGGCGAAATCGAGATTACGCTCTAAGCTGGCTAAACGTGTCTCTGGGGTGGTGAGGTCTTCCATAATTATCATGTGGATGTGGCAATTGGATGCCTCGTTATACCAGCGGATAATACCGACGACTGTTTCTGTATAAAAGAAAGGACCTAACACAACCTCGCCGTCATTGTTTCCATGACCATCGCGTAAATTAAGTACAGGCTCACCCTCTTCATCGTAGCTGACCTCATAAATGATACGAGAGAAACCATCTGGAATGACTTGTGGCACATCGTAAGGTAAGGTTGCTTGTGCATCTCTGTCATTGGTAGCAATGAAATTATCCACCATTTGCATGAATGATGCACGGGCATAAGGCGATGCTGAAAAGAAAACAGCACTGAAAAACAAGAACACCGCCGCGACACTCGCAAGGCGCTGAAACAAACTATCAGGACGCCATAGACGCGCTATCAGCTTAGGTTCAGATTCGGCCTCCGCAAGCGACTGGCGCAAATCGGATACAAATTGCGGACGGGGTTGTTCTTGACGGCTGTACATAAAATCGTCATTAGCCATGTTTTTTGACCTCCTTTTGGGTGAGCAGACCACGTAAGCGATTGACGGTGCGATTGGCAATCGTACCAACATTCGACACACTAATGTTGAGTAGCTCTGCAATTTCACTATGCGATAATTCAGCCCCGTATTTGAGCGCGACAATCTCTTGCTCACGGGCAGGTAACGCCGCAATAGCATCAGCGAGATATTGTTTTTCAAAGTAAGTTTGTACACGCATTTCAGGCGATTCATCAGATGCCACATCATAAACCGTATCGAGTGGCACAATTTTGACCTCATTTTTGCGGTAATAATCTACCAGCACCCGTCGCGCAATTGTGAAAAGCCATGTCGAAACAGCGGCGATTTCGGGTCGGTAGTTCGCACGACTTTTCCATGCACGGTGAAATGCCGTTGATGTCAAATCCTCAGCGAGTTGCTGGTTGTTGACGCGGTAAAGCACATAATTGTAGACACGCGGGAGTTGATACGCGAACACAGCATCCCAATCCGGCGGCACAGGTGGCGACACAAACACCTCCTAGTGTTTTGATGTGTAATCAGTATTTTATTCGTTGTAGTGTGCGTGTCATCACAAATTAGGGTGTGATAGGGATGGGAAAGCCATCATCAGTGAATGTGATGGGCAAATTTTCGTCTGCAAGGTAGTAACTTACAGGCATTATCCACAGGTCAAGAACATTATCCGCGCCAAATTGAGAGATGTACTGTTCGCGTTCGGCTGGGTCTATCCAACGGAAAAGATAGAGATGAGCCTCTGTTCGTTCATTACCATTACCCATCAGAGATAATTGCTGTATACGAATATTGCGTTCGGCGTATTGTGCAATGACGGTATCTGTTGCAGGAACAAGGCTCGTTGCCAATGATAGCGTAACGCCATCCGGCACGCCGAGATTCGCCAGTGATGTGCGGGTTGTGATGGTAGTATCGAGGGGATGCTCTACAGCGACTCTTGCGCCAGAAATCGACACATTTTCTAGCACGGTTGGTATATCAAGCGAACGTGCTACAAGATCGCGCAAGACGGCATCATCGAGTGGGACAAGTTGCGTATTGATAGCAAGAGAAATTGTATGCGGTGAGGTCGCCTGCCAACCTTGTATGAGACGGTCATCGCCGTAGGCTATAACAATGTCAAAGCCAGCGATGTTATCCAGCGTATTCACCTGCTCTACCGTAGCGATGTCAGCAATCACAGACAAATCTCCTACATAGGGCGCGATATTGGGGGCAAGCCCGTAACGCAGTGTAGGAAGTGGGGTGTTAGTAGGCGCGGGCGTTGCTGTCGGTGTGGTAATGACGGCAATCGGCGTTGCAGGTGCTTCACAAGCAGTCAACAAAAAACACCCAACAAGGATGAATAACCAGCGCCTTATCATAGAACAGTGCTTATGCTACCCAAGTGGTTAAACCGCGTGCGAACATGCTGTAAGACACCGCCGCGTTGAACATCGCCGCCGCACCAAAAGTTATCGCCGCTGATTTATCGTCACGTCCCTGCATGACACTGAAAAGACCTGGCAGAATCACAATCAGATAGAGCATATACAGCACATAGATGAACGTGCGTCCGCCGGATTCAATACTGTAATCACCGAATATCAGAAAAGTACCAATAGCAAGCGTCACAATATTGAGGATGGCATACACTGCCACTGTGCCGAAGAAATTACCCGATAAGGATTGGTCACGCGCACCGAGCCATGCGGCATAAACACCTATAGCAAAGCCATAAAGCGTCTGCATATTGAATAAGATATTGTGTCCATCAACTAGAAAATCCATATACCTGTATTATCTCGCTACCATTATCAGAATGGCTGTCATTGTAGCATAGACCATTAGGCATATAGAGAGCGACCTCAACTGGTCGGGACAAGTCCCAGCGCGACTATCAACCACACAAACGCGACGATATTAGCAACCAGCAAAATAGGTTGTTGCACGGTGCCACTTGCATCCGATGGATTGCCACGCATATCCTGTTGCCAATCAAAAATACTGACGATGACTACCGCGCTCAATAGCACCCAAATTAGCCACGCTGGAAACACACCCTGCCAGATAGCGATGCCAATGCACACAAGCGTGAGTAAGCCAGATAAGCCCATGAGGTAGCGTGTGTTGCGTTCGCCAACGAGTATGGCTGTATTAGACAAACCCGCTTGTTTATCGACAGTGAAATCAGAGAGTTGGTTGTAAAATTGTCCGTAGGCAGACGCAAAGGCAACACCGAATGCCAATGCCCAAACAGCATCCAGCCGTGCATCGTACAGAACATAGCCACTGAGTAAAATCAGCGCACTGAGCATCAGCACATGCGAGAGAATATCGACAAGTGGACGTGCTTTCAAACGCACAGGTGGCACAGAGTATAGATAAGATAAGATGAGCGTGCTTGCACCAAAGATAAAGCTACCCCAACCACCGAGCGCAAATAACACAGCCGAAAGTATCACGACCAGCACCAGCACAAAAACACTCTCGCGGATAGTCAAAATGCCTTGTGCAATCACATTTTTCTGTGCTTTGATAGGGTCGCGCATATCATCGGGGGCATCCACAACATCATTGACCATAAAAGCAAATGCCATCGCTAAAATATTCGCCAGTGTCACGAATAGTAATCGCCAATCCAGCGATACACCCGTATGATGCACAGCAACGAGTGCGCCTATCAGCACGAGTGGAACGGTATATGGCACATGCTGTTGCCAGCGAGAAAGACGCACCAAGGCATGTAATTTGCTGGATAGAGACGATGCTTGTTTTTCTGTGGGTTGCATAGATTAAATCACTCGATTTCTGGGCGTGTAAATAGTCAGCGTAGGGCAATCAGCACGTAACTGTACATTGGCAAAAGATTGGTTGCAAGATTATGATGGGGACTATGAAAAAGACACTGATTTTTCTCATTCTAACGACATTATTTTTGACTGCCTGTAACCTCGCTGTGGCGACACCCGTGCCAGTGATAGACAATCCAACGCGCCCGTACGTTAATATCGCGCAATCGGCAACAGAAGTCACTGTACCGACAGCCACACGACAGGTTCGCGCTATCCCAACAGATACCCCTGCCCCAGCGACACCTATTCCCTCGCCAACAGCATCACCTTTTGAGTGTGGCATCACCGAAGGCGAACACATTCAGCAGACTATTGATGCAACCGTCGATTATGCCAATAAAACAGCCGACGTCACGCAAATAGTACGCTATCGCAACGACGAAACAATTGACCTATCAGAAGTTGTGTTTGCAATTGAGCCAAACGCACAAGCAGATGTTTTCACACTGACGAGCCTCGCAATCGGGGATGATGACACAGGGACAGAACCTTATCACACGCTTGACCGCAGTCGCTTGACTGTGCGCTTGCCAAATACGCTCAATCCGGGTTGTACCGCAACGATTTCGCTGGCTTTCACCCTGAATATTCCGCGCATCGGCATTGGATTGAACGCTGGTAAAGGTTATTTCGGCTATAGTGACCGTCAGATTAATTTAGGTCATTGGTTGCCGACACCTGCTGTACGCTTAGATGGCACATGGATAGTCAACAATGTGCAGACGATTGGCGAGCAAAATATACTCGAACAAGCCGATTGGGATGTTACGCTAACAGTTACAGGCGTCAGTAACGTGATAGTCGCCGCACCTGGCACGCTCGAAACGAGCGAATCCGACGATTTACGCTGGCACTACACTTTTGAAAGCGCACGCGATTTCCCAATTAGCCTCAGTCCGACATGGCAAGTAGAAACAGCAACCACCCGTAATGGCGTCATTGTTGAGGTCTATCACTTTGGCGATACGATTCGCACCCTAGAATCGGGGCAAGTAAATGGTGCGGCACACACACTGACAATTAGTGTGCAAGCGATGGAACAATTCAGCGCCCTCTTCGGCTTATATCCTTACGAGCGCATGTTAGTCGTGCAGGGTGATTTCCCTGATGGAATGGAATTTAGCGGACTCGTCTACGTGAGTACGAATTGGTTCTATAGTTTCGATGGCGGGATACAAAATTATCTCTCCTTGATTACCATCCACGAGGTTGCCCATCAATGGTGGTATCTGATTGTCGGCAATGATGCGGCGAATACCCCTTGGCTAGATGAAGCACTCGCCACCTACAGCGAATACATCTACATTGAAGAATACTATCCTGAATTGCGCGATTGGTGGTGGTCGTTCCGTGTGGCGTGGTTCAATCCTGAAGGCGCAGTCGATAGCGATGTCTATACCTTCGAGACAGCCCGTGATTATATCAACGCCGTGTATTTGCGGGGTGTGCAGATGCTACAGAATTTGCGCGACGATGTTGGCACAGAGACATTTTTTGAGATACTCGCCACCTATGCCCAACAAGCACGCGGCGAGGTCGCTACTGCTGAGCTATTCTGGTCGCTATTCACACCAGAGCAACTAGAAAACACAGCTACCACCCGCGATGCCTTCCTGAACCAGCCGGATGTGATTGTACCAGCAGGTACAGGGCAATGAAAATCCATCTTGTTGTACTGAGTGAAGACGAACATCTAATCCAATCAATTCAGCAAGTAACTGATATGGAAGTTCATCAGGAAATCAGTGATAAATCGTGGAAAATCAGCCATATCGTTTTGATTGACCTACAGACTGTAAAAATCACAGACAAAATAATCAAAATCTTAGAGAGCAGAGACATCCACCACGCCATCGCATTAGCTAATGATTTTGATGACTTAGCACCGAATCACAAATCACTTTTCACAGATATTTGGCTCAAACAGCAAATGTTACCTGTTTTAGACATGCGCTTACAAACAGTGACAAAGTTTGTTAGACAGCGGCAAATTATTGACGTGTATGTAGGCGAGATCAACCACGAACTTCTAGTACCATTTTCAACTATGAGAGGGTACAGCGAAGTTTTGATAGATAGCGAAAAATATGAACTTGGAAACTTGACCGAAAAGCAACGAGAATTTCTGCAAGTTATTTTAGACACGATTTTAGTATCGATAGAGCAGACAAAGGATTTAAGAGCTTGGGTACGTGCTGAATCTGGAAACCTCACCCTTCACTTGGAGCGTATTGATTTATTTCCTATTATCCATGAACTGAAAACTGAGTTTGATTTCGAGGTGGCGATACCTGAAGGGATCACTGTATGGGCTGATGAGGTTTATTTATCATATCTGCTCAGACGAATGATTCAAGCAGGAAATCCCTACAAATCAGAGGATATTACAGTAAAACTGATAGTCAAGATAAACGAAGATTTTGTACAATTCACCCTATCCAGCAGTGACATAGCTAATCTACGCGATAGCAACTTCTATGTTGCACTAAAAGGAATAGGCTGGGCTTCAACAGAATTACTGATACATATTGTAAATCTGCATAATGGCAAAATCTGGGCAGAGGACGAACACACCTTACATTTTACACTCCCACTAGCAGAGAAAAACGACAACACATGATCTATGATACGTTCATCACTCAGCCAGATGTGGTTGTGCCAGCGGGTACGGGAAAATGAATAACACGAAGATAGTGGTCATTAGTAAAAATGATGAGCTTGTGCGATTAGTCGAGAAAGTAGCTGACTATGCGGTAGAGCATCTATCATCGTATTCGGCTTATGAGAATTACTATGCGACTATCCTTTTACACGATGTAGACACGGTAATTATTGAACCGAAATCACTTGCCGAGCTATCAAAATCATCTTGCCTTGTCTACGCACTGACAAATCAAGCAATAATTCCTAAAAATCTGGAGCTGTACACAGATATTTGGACAGACTGGCAAAATGCAGGTCTTCTCAAGAAACATCTTTCATCAGCAACACAAATTTTGATTTTGTATGAGATTAAGCAGTTCAGTATCGGTGTTGGTCACGAGATGAGTGCGCCGTTGAATTCGATTCAGGGGTACGTCGAACTAACGACAGTAATAGATGTTTCAGAAGAACAAATAGCTTCTTTCCTTGACATAATTAGATCCAATGCACAATACATTGGGCATCTTATCTATGACTACCGCGACTGGGTAGCTTACAAAGAAAGTACTTTGATTATAATCCGAGAACCTTTTATCCTTAGCGACCTGATACAAAAAATAAAATCTGGCAAGTATGCAGATTTGCTGCACATAAGTTATCTTGAGGAACAAACTAAAGCAAATGTATACGGCAATAGTACATACATCATCAAAATCCTAGAAGAGCTTGTCAGTCGTAGTCACGTTAGACAAAGGTCTAAGACTATCATCAAAATTATCCATCAAAAGAATATGGTGCAGTTTTCTGTACAGAGTGATCAGGCATTCATCACAGTCCACGATGACTCATGGAGCTTGAACCCTAGCTGGCTTTATGATGCTCAATTCATCACATATATCATTGAACAGCATAATGGCAAAATCTGGGCAGAGGACGAACACACCTTGCACTTTACACTCCCACTAGCAGAGAAAAGCGATAAGTAATGACACTCCCAATAGATGAACAAATCACCTTTTTATACTGCGAAGATTTAGAAGCAACTGCCCCCTTCTACGAAGATGTTCTCGGTTTTGAACTGGCTGTCGATCAGGGGAGTTGTCGAATTTATCACATTGTCGGGCGCAAAGCGTATTTTGGCTTGTGCGAACGCGCTACACCACGCGAAAAAGATGGGGTAATTTTCACGCTGGTCACGCAAGATGTAGACGGCTGGTACGAGCGCATCACATCCAAAGGCATTACACCCGAACACGAACCCCGCATGAACGAAACCTATGGTATCTATCACTTCTTCGTCAAAGACCCCAATGGCTATCTGATTGAGATTCAGCGATTTGCTACTGAAGATTGGGATGAGTCAAAATAACCAATTGAAGACTGACGACTAACACCTAAAAACTGAATAAAAATCATATCAACGAGCATATGACCCACATACAGCACGCAGAATCACGTATACTCAACACAGACCGTACTTTACCAACCGTAGCAAGTGAACTAACTGAGCTATCAAAATCATAGGGATGATAGATCATTAGCAAAACCAAACAGAAAAAATTGTTTTATCGCCGTATTCGGCAAATAAAAATCACCTACGCCCAAAGTATTGCTTAGTAACGCTCGCCAATCGTTAACAAACACAAACGAACTTTTTAGTTTTTTTGCGTAATTGCGCTATAGCGCAACAAAAGCGACCTGTGCGGATCAGTAGCTAATCCTCGCCTTCCTCAAAGGTGAAGCGTACATCTACTTTGGTAATGCGAACACGCTTTTGGTTGCGCCAAATACGATGAATGCGCTCTGTAGGAGGTTCGATTTGGCTACGAAACACGAGCTTGGTGTAGTAATCTTCAATAGCTTGCAAGGTATCATGTAGCGTCACGCGATACCGCTTGTTTTGCAGATTTTCAGGTCCTAATTTTTGCCAGAACACGACAATTTCTGCATTCAGCATATCTGCGAGTGAGGGACGGTCAGCGTAATCTTCCACGCCCCACACACGCTCATGATATTGCACATACTCAATAAATGATTCTGGTACATCGGACATCGCAAATCATCTTTCTTTGTAGATAGTCGGCTGGTCTATGTCCCTATACGCAAAAACTAGCCCGTTGTTTTCATACCCGCCGCAATCCCGTTGATTGTGCCAAGCACCGCGTCCAAAATCGCATTGTATTCGTCTGTGCCAGGTGTCATGTAACGTAGTTGATGAAGCAAATCCACCTGAATGAAATTGAGTGGGTCAACGTAAGGATTACGGCGCTCAATAGATACTTTAATCGCGTCCATACGTTGCAACAAGACATTCTGCTCCGTGACGGCACAAATCATTTTCTCTGTGAGGGTATGTTCATCAGAAATCCACTTGTACATACGCTCCCGCACGCCCTTATCCGGCACGAGGTCAGCATAAATAGCGGCAATGCCCATATCCGCTTTCGCAACATCTAATTGGGCATTATCAATCGTGCGCCGGAAAAAGCGCCAATTCTGGTACATATCACGCAGAACAGCCAGACCATCGTCATTTGTTTCGATGTAGTCACTGACCGCACTACCGATACCAAACCAACTTGGGATAATCGCTCTACTCTGCATCCAAGAGAACACCCAAGGAATCGCCCGCATTGCCGCGAAGCCCCCTTTGCTACTGCGTTTCGCTGGGCGCGATGAAATCCGCAATTGGGAGAGTTCATTAATGGGGGTCGCCGCCCGCCAATAATCGAGGAAATCATCGTTTTCATAGACAAAATGGCGATACTCTTTACGTCCACGTGCGGAGAGCGTATCCATCGCAGATGACCATTCTGGCTTGATAGTCGCTTCTGTCTCTTTAGCAACAGTCAGCAAAGCGGCATTCAGTAGCTGGTGCAAATGACGATGGGTGATGTCTGCATTACTATAGCGATAAGCAATGACTTCACCCTGCTCTGTGATTTTGATACCCCCACTGAGCGATTGTGGGGGTTGAGAGCGAATGGCGCGGTTGGTTGGTCCTCCGCCCCGCCCAATACTGCCACCGCGCCCATGAAACACTTCCAGCAGGACACCTTCTTCGGCGCAGGCGGCGGCTAACTTCTCCTGTGCCTGATACAAATGCCAGTTAGACGCGAGATAGCCTCCGTCTTTACTGCTGTCTGAATAGCCAATCATCACCTGTTGATGCAAACCGCGTGCGTCGGCGCGTTTTTCCATATGAGCGCGGTAAACAGGGTTATTGAACAGCACTTTCATAACCGCAGGCGCATTGTAGAGGTCATCAATCGTTTCAAATAGCGGCACAATCTGGATGTTATCTGCTACGCCGACCTCACTGGCAAAAAGTAACATAGTCAAAATATCGCTGACTTTTTTGCTCATGCTGGCGATGCTCGTATCAATGACAACCTTACCATAATTTGTATGCGCTTCACCGACCATGCGCCATGTCTCGACAATACGCCGTGCAGTATCACTGAGTTCTTCTGTACGAGTTGGGAACACAGGGCGAATATTGCTAATCTCTTGAGTAAGCAGACGTTGCTTCTCGGTTTCGTCCGCTCCCAAATAATTAACATGAATGTCGTAGTGTGCGAATAATTCATGAATGGTCTGCGCGTAGAGTTCAGCATCTTCGCGCAGTTCTAGCGGCACAAGATGTAAACCAAAAATACGCACTTTGCGCCGTAAACGCCGTAGTACGCTCTCGGTGATACGATTGGCACGATGGTCGCGCAAAGCATCACGGACAAAATTGAGGTCTATCAGCAAGTCCTCACCTGTCGCGTATTCATCGTCATTGAGTTTGTGCCAAATCGCATCCATGGCACTGCGGAAAGGTTCACCAAGATACATGCGTGCTTTCGGATGATTGATGTCTGGTAATGTAGATAACACAGATTGCTGTGTCAGATGGTCACGCAAATCAGCGATGTCACTCAAATAGGTTTTACGGGCGGCTTCGCGCAGTGTTTTGAGTGTGGCACGGGTCGCGGCAACATCAACGTTCGGATTACCGTCGCGATCCCCTCCTATCCATGAAGCATACTGCAAAATCGGTGGCAAGCGTCGCCAGCGTTCTTTATCATCTGGATACAAGTCAGTGAGGGTTTCCTGCAACAAATCGTACATATCAACCGTTGCATCCATGATGACCGAGGTGATGAAGTACAAGCCAAAATCGACCTCATCTGCAACCATCGTCTGTGTCGCACGGATTGGACGGGTTTGCCATAGCTCTTCGATTTCTGCCCCCAATTGGGCGTACAGAGCATCTTTCTCGCGCTCTAACATAGCATCTTGTTCACGTTCACGACGACGCATGAGGTCGGTAATTGTACGTAGCTTAATGAGGACTTCTTTGCGTTTCGCTTCAGAAGGATGCGCCGTTAAGACAAGACGTACACGCAATTTTTCAAGTAAGGATTCTATATCATCAGCCGTTGCACCGCTATCTTTCAAGTCTTGGAGGGCTATTTGTACGGATTCACGCAAATCACCATCACTTTCACGTTCGCGCAACACACGAATCCGTTGCTGATCTTCGGCTATATTTGTGAGTTGGAAGTAATTGGCAAAAGCTTTGATGAGGATATTTTTTTGCTGTAGTGTGGTGTCTTTGATGACGCTTTGCAACTTCTCGGCAGCGTCTGCGTCATTACTACGGCGGGCTTTCGCTACATGACGGACTTGTTCTACAAGGTCAAGCGCATCGTCGCCATGCTGTTCTTTGATAATGTCACCGAGTAAGTCACCCAGTAGATGAATATCTTGGCTCAATAACACATTTTTTTTGGCGTCAGTATCGTAATTTTCAGGGACAGGGGTGGTCATTAGCGTCGTTTCCTACAGTGTTGGCTTAGAAATACGACACTATTTTATCGTGATGAGTCTTCAATTGCGAAAACTATCAGGCAAGCCAGCTAATCCACCGTCGATTAGCTCATCCATCTGACGATAAATACGGTCATCCGTTGCCGTTACGATTTCATCACCTATTTGTACCTGTCCGTGAATCACTTCATCTACAGGCACCCACGCATCTTCGGGTTGCAAGACTATTGGTTGGCGTAAGTCTGTCATGTGATAAATCGTAAAATGGTATTCGGTCAATGCGCCAAACGTCGGCGAGAGTGTAGGTTCAGTTGCCATATCGGGGATGAGCAAGGCAAGTTTATAATCTACGCCAAAACGCAAGCTATTTGCCACTTCTTCGTCAATTTCGCGGATGATAGCCGCTTGCATCGTGGCATCATTGGGTGAGCGTCTGCCCCCGATTAGCTGGAATTGTTGCGCGTTCGCATCAAATTGCATCAAAAATTCAGGCTGTTCGGTTTCTGGATTGGTACGTTTGATGAGGACTTGTGCGACCTGCTCTGTACGTGAGGGCGTTGGCTTATCTAGCAATTGCAAGCGCCGTGTTTCGAGTTCGTGCAAAAAGGTCGCGCCATTCTGAAATGCGCCCTCGTCTGTGCGATGAACGCCACGTGTCTTCCAATCATCCACAAAGCGTAAATCGCGCTCTGCATAAGATGCAAGGCTCTCTAGCGTGTATTTTGCTGTTTGGGAGGTCGCTTTGACCATACCTTGCTCTGTGAGTGTGACAACGCCTATTGTCTGGAGCATCAGGACATAGCCAATAGATATGTCCACATTTGTAGTATCAACTAAGTCTGCGATGTGAACAGCATCTTGATTGCTCTGTGGAATCGCACGCAGAAAGGTGGCAATGTTGGTTGCATTCATAACGTATTTTCCCCTCATTCAACATCCGCATTATAGATGAGACTGGCGCGAGTGTGGCATACAATCGAGCAACAAACCTTACCAAATATTAGGTATCTTGTTGTGGGCGATATTGGATGGCTTCGGCAACGTGTGGAACTTCGATTTCGTCTGCACCTGCAAGGTCAGCAATGGTACGGCTGAGTTTAAGCACACGATGGTAAGAACGGGCGCTGAGACGCATTTTTCGTACAGACAAGTTCAGCAATTGCTTAGCATCTTCTTTGAGGACACAGTAGGTTTGTATGTCGCCTGCCGCCATATCGCCATTGGCATAAATGGCATCTACATCTTTGAAACGTTCGGTTTGTTGCGCCCGAGCAACTTCCACCCGTTCACGGATGCTGGCAGAGGGTTCACCTTTAGCATCGTTGAGGAGTTTATCGTAATCGACACGCGGAACCGTGACATGTATATCAATGCGGTCTAGCAAAGGACCTGATAATTTTGCCTGATAGCGTTTAATCATATTGGGCGTGCAGGTACACATGGCATCTTGAGCATTATAGTTGCCACAAGGACACGGGTTATGCGCGGCAATCAACATGAAATTTGCAGGAAAAGTGAGCGTTCCCCGTGCGCGACTAATCGTGACTTGTTTATCTTCTATTGGTTGGCGCATAACTTCCAGTGTGCGCGTGTTGAACTCATTTATCTCGTCGAGAAAAAGCACGCCTCGATGCGCGAGTGAAATTTCGCCGGGCGTGGGAATTGAGCCACCACCAACTAAACCTGCTTGTGAAATCGTATGATGCGGGGAGCGATAAGGACGATGTTGCATGAGTGGGGTATCTTCGGGCAACATATCGCTCACGGAGTAAATGCGCGTGACTTCGAGTGCTTCGGCAAGCGTGAGTTGTGGCAGAATACCGGGCATCGCACGCGCCAGTAAACTTTTCCCGACGCCAGGCGGACCTACCAAACGCACATTATGATTCCCAGCCGCCGCAATCTCCAATGCCCTTTTGACGTGTTCTTGCCCTTTCACATCTTGAAAGTCTGTTATGTCAATAATATTAGCTTTATTGACCATCTCTAAGTCGAGGGTGCGCGGGGGGATTTCTTGTAAGCCATAGAGATGCTCGACCAATTGCCCGAGTGTCTCAATAGGAATCACATCAATATCACGGATGAGTGCCGCTTCGAGGGCGTCGGCTTCTGGCACATAGACGCGCTGATAGCCATTTTGCGCGGCGGCATAAGCAATCGGCATTGCGCCTTTGACATGGCGTACCCGTCCATCCAGGGAGAGTTCACCCACGAAAACGCTATTTTCTAAAGCTGTAAGCGGAATTTGGTCAGTGGACGCGAGTGCGCCAACCGCAATGGACAAATCGTAAGACGGACCGTGTTTTGGTAAATCGGCGGGGGATAAATTGACGACATAGCCTTTATTCGGAAAGCGTAATCCCGAATTCTTAATCGCCGCACGCACGCGCTCCCGACTTTCGCGCACGGCACTATCCGGCAAGCCAACAATCGTGAAGCTCGGTATGCCCGCACGCGGATTAAAATCCACCTGCACTTCTACCAGTTCGCCATCTAAGCCAATTACCGCACACGCATGTACAATCGAGAGCATAAGTATCCTACAGTTAGGGTCAATATCTGTATTTGTGTACGCTAAGTATAACTGTCTCTGAGAAGATGCGCATATATTACGAGATAGTCACAGAGACAACCTCACTTTGAGATTGCCTCTGCTATGAAGATACTTTTACTCTGCTTCTGGTGCGGGGATGACCTCTGCCCCGCCTAAGTAGGGGCGCAGTACGGCTGGAATGACGATGCTACCATCGGCTTGCTGGTTATTTTCCATGATGGCAATCATCACACGCGGTACGGCGAGTCCACTACCATTGAGGGTATGCACGTATTCGTTGCTGTTGCTTCCATCAGGACGATAGCGAACCATCGAACGACGCGCTTGGAAGGCTTCGGTATTGGAGCAGGAACTCACTTCCAGCCATTCATCACAGCCAGCCGCCCACACTTCAACATCGTATTTCTTGCTCGCGCTGAATCCCAAATCACCGGATACAATCTCTAGGCGACGATATGGCAAGCCCAAGGCGGCACAAACGCCTTCTGCGGCTTCTGTGAGGGATTCCAGTTCATCGTAGCTGGTTTCCGGCGCGACAAATTTGTACATCTCGACTTTTTCAAATTGATGCCCACGCTTGATGCCGCGTGTATCGCGTCCGGCACTGGTTTTTTCACGGCGATAGCAGGGCGTATGCGCGACGTAGTAGAGTGGCAAATCACTCTCATCGAAAATTTCGTCACGGTGCATCCCTGTGATAGCGACTTCCGCAGTCGGCAGGAAGTAATAATCTTCCTCGTCATCACGATAGACTGTATCACGGAATTTCGGGAATTGTCCCGAACCAAATAGTGAATCCGCATGCACCATATGCGGGACGTACAGTGGTGTGAAGCCGTTGGCAATCGCCGTATCCAGATAGAAATTAATCAAGGCGCGTTGTAAGCGTGCGCCCCAGCCCCTCGCAACATAAAAGCGCGAGCCAGAAATTTTTACGCCACGTTCAAAATCGAGCATGCCAACTTCGGGTCCTAAGTCCCAATGTGCTTTGGGTTCAAAATCAAATTTGGGTATCGTGCCGTGAACTTCGTGTGGCACATTCTCTTCATCGGATTCTGCAACAGGCACGCTCTCATGTGGCATATTGGGTATCCAGAGCATTTCTTCTTGGAGGTGGGCTTCTACTTGTTTGATTTTGTCAAAGCCCTCATCCATCCGGCTACCAAGTTCACGCAAGGCGGCGATGAGCGTATCAAATTCTGATTTTGCGCCTTTGCTTGCACCTTCGAGTTCAGCGACTTCACCCTGTGCCTCTAAAATCGTGATGGCTTTGTCGTATTCACCCTCTTTGATGGCGGCGGCGGCAGATACGGCAACCGTTGCTTTCTGCCCTTCGTTGAGATTTTTGTTCCCGCGCAACCGTCCATTGAGCTTGTTGAGGCTGTTGCGCTTGCTCTGAATCGTTTCTGTTTCGGTACGCATTTCACGGCGTTTGATGTCGAGTTCTACAATTTTGTCGATGCGTGGCGCAACGCTCTCATCGAACAATTTACTGAGTTGCTCTTTGACCCATTCGGGCTTTTCTCTGATGACTGCAATATCGAGCATAGTTAGCTATCTCCTTGTGTGATGTGTGTTAGCTAAAGTGGTTAATTATCAAAATCATAAGATTCGGAAGCAGATTCTTCTTGCTCCGGCTGGTAAGACATATCTTGGTAAAAACGCCACGCAATCAGCAAAACCGCGACTGCTAAATTGGCGAGGACGAGCATATCAAAGATTTCGGGTGTCAGAAAATCAAGATTCATAGTGTCTCTCTCGTACTATTCGATAACATATCTACCTACTATATCAATAAAAAACGCCTTGCCCATCGGTGAGCAAGGCGCATTATGCAAGCCTTAACGTTCGTCAGGGAGGCGTGGTTAGGTTGTACTAGAACTAGAAGAACCCGCATCTTTCCATGCAGGTAATTGGATACTGAATGTCGTACCCACGCCTTCTTTACTTGTGAACCACAACCTACCGTTCATCGCTTCTATCTCTGTTTTTGCTAAATATAATGCCAAGCCATACCCAAACTCACTGATAATTTGTGGTTGGCGAGCGCGTGAGAATGGGTCAAAAATACGGTCATTCTCTTTGGCACGGATGCCGTAGCCCTCATCAATGATGTCAATTTGCACATTATCAGCCTTTGGCAAAATGACGATGGTCACTGGCGTTCCGATTAGGCTGTACATGATAGCATTCCGTAAAATCTCTCGCAATGCAGAATTGAGATAGGGAGAACTGGCGTTGATGTATAAACCATCGCGTATAGATGTCTTTACCCTTGAGCGGTAATCGTGCGTTTCAGATTCGGGGTCAAGGAGTGTAATTTCATCCAGTGATTCGACAAAATCTTCAATGAAGTCTTCGAGGTCAATTTTCTTGCGCGACTCGCGGATGGTCTCTTTGACTTTACCTGTACGAATGTCTTGCAAGCGGTCTAACATGCTGATGAGGCGTCCAGCACGACTCATGTGAATTTCGACTAGGCGTGTGAAACCACTCACCCGACGGGCGATTTTCGCTGCAGCCGTCGATTTTTCTTTCTTGTCTTGTTCGAGCGCCCGCGCAATCAAGCGCATATGCCCAACCGTACTATCAACAGCTTCCCGCATTTCGGAGCGAAAACGGTCAATCACATTCGATACCAAGCCCCAATCTGGCTCATCGAGCGTCAGCATGATATATACTTCGCCATTATTGCCATTAACAGCCGATGCCCAGCACGGAATATATGCCCCTGCCCGATAAATTTTGAAACGTAGCGGACGCTCAGATTGCAAGGCATTTTCTTTGACAGCTTCCAAGCGCATATCCGGTGGTTGTAAGCCACTATCAAATAGTTGGACTGCCGCCGCCCAGCCAGCACTCTTTATCATATTGAGGTCTGTACCCAGCAAGCGTGCAGATGCCAAGTTATTTTGTACGAGTTTGCCCGTGTTATCGAAGATGAGGATGCCATGCCCAAGCGCATCCAAGGTCGTTTGTAACTCTAAATTTTGCGACATGCGCTGCTCCAAATGAGAACAGATAAATAGTCAAGCAGATATATATGACGTGTAAAGCGTTTATCGCCTCATCTGGAGTATACACAGGCGCATGTGATGACGCAAAACGTTGAGGAAGATTGCTCTGCCCACCCTCGTAACGGCTGGGCAGAAAATGACTATTTATTCGACATCTTCGCGGGAACGCAAGTGCGGGAAGAGCAACACATCACGAATCGTCGTTTGATTGGTGAGCAACATCACCAAGCGGTCAATACCACCGCCGAAACCACCCATCGGTGGCATCCCATAGCGCATCGCAGTCAGATAATCGTCATCGAAGGGTGTTTCATCATCATCCCCTTTGCGATAAAGTTCTGCCATCTCTTTAAAGCGTTGTTCTTGGTCGAACGGGTCGTTCAACTCAGTAAACGCATTGCCCATCTCCATACCACCAATGAAAAATTCAAACCGTTCGGTATGATTCTCATCGTAGGTCGTCGGTTTTGCAAATGGCGACACATCGCGCGGGTAATCTTTGATTATGGTCGGTTGGATGAGATTCGGCTCAACATGATTGCCAAATAGATGCTCTACAACGATGCGTCCCCAAGGCTCGGCTGGGTTCACTTTGGCATCTAATTTCTCTTGCATAACTTGTGCCAGCGATTCTGAATCGGGATAATCCATGTAATCTATATCGAGATGCTCTTTGACTGCCTCACGCATGGTCTGGCGTTTCCAAGGCGGTGACATGTCAATTTCGTGGTCGCGCCAAGTAATTTGGGCGCTACCTGTCACTTGTTCCGCTACATAAGCATATAAGCGTTCAGTAATATCCATTACGCCTTCATAGTCGATATACGCTTTATAAAATTCCAACATCGTGAACTCAGGATTGTGTTTATAACTCACACCTTCGTTACGGAAATCACGCCCAATTTCATAAACGGCATCATAGCCACCGACAATCAAGCGTTTGAGATACAACTCGAAGCTGATACGCAAGAATAGGTCTTGTTTTAGTTGATTATGATGTGTCGTGAAGGGACGAGCAGCCGCACCGCCATAAATCGGTTGCAATACCGGCGTTTCGACTTCCAGCATACCTTCATCATCTAGGAAATGCTGGGTTGCACGAATGACTTTTGCCCGCATGCGGAAAGTGGTTCGTACATCTTTATTCACGGCAAGGTCGGCATAACGTTGGCGATAGCGTGCTTCCACATCAGAAAATTCGCCGTATTCTTTTTCGTTACCGTCTTCATCAACGACTGTTTTGATAACGGGTAGCGGACTAACAGCTTTCGACAGCAATTTGAACTCACTCACCCGTACACTGACTTCGCCTGCGCGGGTACGCATCATCGTACCCGTCGCCTGAACGAAATCATCGACTTCAACGAGTTTATCTTTGACAAGCGCGTACTGGTCATCTTCCATATCATTAATACGGAAAAAGAGTTGCAAACGACCATGCTCGTCTTCGTAATGCGCAAACGATACTTTGCCCTTGATATTTAGACGGCGGAGACGCCCAGCAACCGTTACTTCCAGTGCATTCGCTTCGTCGGGGTCTTTCTCTTCCAGCTTTTCAAATGCCTCAATCGCATCAGTGGTGGTATGCGTGCGGATAACGCGCCGTGGATAGGGGTCTACACCACGTTCTTTGAGTTCTTCTAATTTGCTGAGGCGTTCTTCTTCTAATTTATTTGTCGGTTGCCACATGAGCGTATTTTTGACTCCTCTAATTGATAGATATGATTATGAGCGATTAATAGATGGGCAGTATACATAGCTAAAGTTAAGACAGGATAAATCAAAAAGGGCAACCACTTAACGGTACGCCCCTTTAAAATCGTGTATCTGTCCTATTCATCAACGAATATTCTGGATGACGAAGGTAATCGTACCGTCCGGTGCTTTTACTTTGACCTTATCCTTGACCTTAGCACCTAAGAGCGCCTTACCAAGTGGGCTTTCAATACTGATTTTTCCTTCGCGGGGGTTTGCTTCGGCTGCACCGACTAAGCGATAAGTTTCTTCTTCATCCATGCCTTTTTCGAGTACATCAACAAATGACCCAATGACAACTTCATTAGAATCTGATGGATCTTCGATGATTTTAGCCCGATTGACAATGGCTTCGAGGCGCGAAATTTCACTCTCGACAAAGGCTTGTTCGTTTTTGACTTCTTCATACTGTGTATTTTCGGTGAGTTCACCGCCGTCTTCGAGTACGCTATGCAGACGGTCTGCAATTTCTACTCGGCGTACTTCTACAAGATAGTTTAGGCGTTTGCGCATGGTTTCCATGCCCTCAGCCGTGAGATATTGAACTTGTTCTTGCATAATTCTGTATGACCTCCTACCAATGTGCAGTCATGTCACCTGCACGTATGTATCAACATATAAAATTATGTGAACATACAGACATACCGTATTTGAGATACCTTACGCGCCATTATGGCACAAGTTACGTAAAAAATATCTTAACGAGCCACCATCCAAAAGATGGTGACTCGTATACAGGTCTTCATAATGCCTCAACTTTAAGGAATGTACCCAAGATGATAGTATTTCGAGAGTACGGATAAGAGCGCGGACAGTTTATGTGTTAATAGCAAATTTTGCAATCGTGGGTATAAAATTAACCCATGCCTTTGATACGAATCGTGACGGTTGTGCCTTTGTCCAATTCAGATTGCACATCAATTTCGCCACCGATGAGTTCCACAATGCCAAAAGCGAGGGGAATGCCTAAGCCACTGCCTTTATACGCATTAACTTCGTCGCGGTCACTGCGGAAGTAGACTGTACCTAGTTGTGCCATCTCTTCTTCTGACATACCAATGCCGTTATCTTCCACGACGACAACAAGATAGCCATCTTCGCCACGCGCCGCAATTTTCACGACGCCTTCGCCTTCTTTGGTATAGCGGAGCGCGTTCTCGACTATTTTCTCCATCGCAATACCAAGTAATTCAGTATCCACTTGGAGGTAAGGCAAGCCACTGGGAATATCAAATTCAAGTGTGCGGTTCATCTCTTTTGCACGTTCGATGAAGGACTTTTCGAGCTTCATGGAGATATTTTTGAACATATCCATTTTTGGCTCGGCGCGGAGTGTCCCTTTACGGAGCTTATTCAAATAGCGGAAATCGGACAGCAAGCCTTGCATACGCTGTGAATTGCTTTTTACGACACCTAAGAATTGTTTTTGCATGTCGTTAAGCTCACCCATTGAGGTCATCATATCGGAATAACCTCGAATACTGGTCAGCGGTGTATTCAGTTCATGTACAGCATGCCCAACAAATTCAGATTCATCTTCCATATACGCCTCTTTATCAAAGGGCGTGGCGCGTGCTTCTGCTTCTTTGAGTGCGGTTGCTTGTTCTGTCTCGGCTTGTTCCAGCAAATCTGCAATGGCTTCTATTTGCGATGGTAAGCGAATCGGGACGATAGACCCTGCTTTCGCAGCTTCCAGTAATTCGGTTATTTGCTCTCGCGCTTGTTGTAACGCGCCATTATCTTCTGACATTCCATTCTCCTACAGTGCGGCATGATTCAATAATCGCGTCATAAAATCAATTTGTTATTTGCTATGTTTAAGTATAAGGGTGATGACTATCTTATGGTGTGCCATCTGTTCTTAATTGTGCGAATCTTTCCACAAAATGACCATTTTCTGCGGAAAATGTACCCCGAACTTCAGATGCAATACTATCCTGCGATGCCCAAAAAGATGAAATCTGTGTTTCGTAAGCTATCATCGCATCAATCTTATGTTGCATGGCATCTTCAGAAAATGCTCGCGCTGTTATGTCTATATCTAGTGGAAAAACATCTTGCGCTTGCTGAATAGTATCTTCTGAACGCAAGTAAGGATATTCAATGTAAAATTCGACTTCATACCCCACCTGCGCTAAGTGCAAACCAAAATCCCGCACAATCAGATGGTCAACATGTCCACCGACGCCAAATGGCACATACATCACATCTGCTTTTGGCAGTGGTGTCGCCTTTAATTGTCCTAAGGTATTATCTTGTGCATGAATCGTGTGCCATAACGACGCTTCCGTTGGGTATAGAGGCGTTTGCCCATCTATGCGATAGATGCAATCAAGAATATCGAGATACTGTGTCTCAACACCTAAAAGTTGTGCGGCTATTTTATCTTCTTGTCGGCGTACTTGTACTGGATTCTCGCCAGCTTCCCAGCGCGTATGATTATCCTGTAAAACAGGTGTATTAGGGAACGGAGGCTGTGGTTCACCTGCCATGATAGTCAGTATCGTAACCGTATCGCCTGCTTGCACCAAGCTGTAAATGACGCCTCCACAGCTGTAGGTAGCATCATCATAATGTGGTGACAAAAACAGATGATGTTTGCTCATTAGCTCGACACCCCTGGTTCAAAAGGCGCGTCGTTAATATCGTCACCCGCAATGCCAATTGTGAAAGAGAATGTACTGCCTTCACTTTTGGTAGACTCGATTTGGATATGGCTTCCCATCTGTTCCACAAGTGAACGGGTGATGAAAAAGCCTAAACCTGTGCCTTCCTGACTATAAGAATAGTCATCTTCTGCACGCCAGAACGGTGTCCCAAGTTGTTGGATTTGTTCAGGTGATAAGCCTACACCTGTATCAGTCACAGAGAAGCGCACTTGGTCATCCTCTTGTTGCACACAGAGCGTAATTGTGCCACCGTCCGGTGTATATTTTACAGCATTCGTGAGCAAATTCGTGAGTACCTGCATCAACCGATAATAATCTGTGTAGAGGTCGGGCAAGGTTTCTGGCACATCTTCTTCAAAGGTATGCTGACGGTCATGCATCTGGGGCATAATTGTATCGCGCATGGCTTCTACAACCGTGCTGATGCGCACTCGTGTAGGATCCATCATGAACTGGTCGCCATTAATACGGCTGACATCTACGAGGTCAGATACGAGTATCTCCATACGTTTAACTGTATCACTGATGCGATGTAAATACTGATGCTGTTTCTCTGTCAGGTCGTCATAACGCATCGTGAGCAAATCTGCATAGCCTTTGATAGTTGTCATAGGTGCTTTGAGGTCATGCGCGACGATACCGACAAATTTTGTTTTCGCATCGTCAGCATCTTGAACCGCTTTGAACAAGCGTCCATTCTCAATATTGACCGCCGCACGCGCCACAATACGCTCCACTAAATCCCGTTCTTCAGACGAGAAAGATTCTCCTTCTTGGCTCATCAATACGACAACGCCAAGCGCCCGTTCTTCTAGCATAATCGGAACAATTAAAGCCGTGAGCAAATCATATTGTCCAGTATCAAACATGATCGTTGCATGCTTGGCGATGGCTTCCCACGCACGCGGATACGCTGCGTCTAACAAAATCGGATGTTCGCGTGTTGTCCGCGACTGGTTTTTGGACGCATTGAAATAATGAACAGCACGAATATGTTGTGATTCTACATCCTCTGCTGAACCATCTAGCAAACCGAGATACCCTTCTTCCGCCCCACTCACACGACATGCCATTTCCAGCGTGTATAGCATGGATGCATTGGCATCTAGTTTTTGATTGAGTTGTAAATCAATGCGACGTAACAAGCTGAGTTGATCCACTTTTTTGGCGAGTGCTTCGTCTGTTTCAGCAAACAGAATCGCATTATCAATGGCAACCGATGCTTGACCAACAAGGGCTTCCAGAGTAGCTAGGTCTTCTTTACTGAAGATACCCGCGACCACCCGATTTTCTACATAAGCAATGCCGATGACACGATTACGCGCCCAAAGCGGTGTGACCATGATGCTCCGTAACATATTGCTCAACACACTCTGGTTATCATTGAAGCGGTCATCTTCGGCTGCATTCGTCGTAAGAATCGCTTCGCCTTCGTCAAGCACACGGTTCGCTATTGTGCGACTGTACTCTAACTGGTCGCTCTGGAGTGTTTTTTGCTCAAAGTTACGCGCGGTCTGTACAGCGAGGTTGCCATCATCATCCCGTAACATCAAGAACCCACGTTCAGCACCAGTGAGTTTGATAACCGCATCCATCACTTGGTCGAGTACGGTCTGTAAATCCAGCGAAGTTCCTAAGATACGACTAACTTTGTAGAGTGCCTCAAAGCGCCCTGCGTCCTGTTGTTGACGCATATTCTCAGATAAATTCTCAACTGTATTGCGCACTTTCTCAACCAGTCGGAGCGCATAATCTGTCTCTACATGTCCAGAACGAATCTGTTTGGTGAGGAGTTCTAGTGCTTGCAAGGTACTCTGAATCTTTGGGTCTGGTTTATGATTGTTTGCTGAATCGTTGGTGTTCGTCATGTGACCTACTCACTCTGTTCGATTTCGAGCGTCTGATAATATTCACAATGTTGCTTGATGGGACATTCTTCGCATTGTGGGCTACGTGCTTTACAAATAGCCCGTCCATGATAAATGAGTTGCAAATGGAAAGCGTAAAATTCTTCGTCTGGTACGATAGCTTCCATATGTTCATGTGCTTTGTTCGCGCTGATTTTCGGTGGTAAAAGCCCAATACGTTTTCCCGTACGGTGTACGTGTGTGTCTACTGGAAATGCAGGACGATTAAAACCAAAACAAAGCACAATCGCGGCAGTTTTTGGTCCAACACCCGGCAATTTCTGTAGCCATGTTTTCGCCTCTTCAACGGGCATTTCTTCAATGAAGTCGATGTTATATTCACCTCGTTCTTCAAAGATAGCTGCCAATGAACCCTGAATATATGGTCCTTTGCTATTTGCCAAACCAGCCGGACGAATAGTTTCAATGAGTTCATCTTCTGGCGCATGATGCACCGCTTCCCACGACGGATACTGTGCTTTCAACGCATCAAAGCCTCTATCACGGTTAGCATCCGTTGTACTCTGGCTAAGAATGCAACTTACCAGTTCATCCATCCCATCGTGACGTTTCCACTGCTTGCGTCCATAGCGTTCTTCCAGCAGAGGCGCAATCAGTTCATATTTTGCTTGTTTTTCCGTTAAACTCTCTATTTTGGTCGCCATAAATCTCAAAATGTCTAACAACTGTTCACCGTATATTGTACATCGTACAGTGATTTGTTCATAGTTATCCCCATAATACTCTGAACATATGCTCAATGTGTAAAAATTTGTATTTTCAAATAAAAACGGCACTACATTGACTGTAATGCCGTTTGTCGTGCCATACGATTGTGTAATGTATCTCGTTCAGTCCCCAACCGCGACAGGTTGCAAGGTTGCCGTTACCCGTTTGGTTTGTGGTAAGTAGAACTTTGCGGTTAGAAATACAATACCGAATAAGACAGCCGTTGCCGCAAATGTCCCACGATAGCCAATGAAGACAGCAACAGCCGACCCCATGAGCGGAGCAATAGCACGCGCTCCTGCCAAGATAGAATTGTCCAGTCCATATACTGACCCTTCTTCGCCTGGCTCAGTATATTGCGCGAGCAGTGCTGATGGTGATGCAATCACTCCGCCCATTGCGAGACCTGCCAAGCCCTGCAAGGCTAATAATTGCCACACATTGGTGACAAATGGTTGCGGAAGATAAAATAGGACGACTATCAGTGCTGACCACATCAATATCTTGCGGTGTCCGATTTTATCTCCTAATCTGCCGAGATAGACGCCACTTGCCGTTGCGGTTGCGGATGATACCGACATAACTAAGCCTGCATAAATGCTCTGCTCTGCAACTTCTGGGTTAAGCAAAGATACAACAAAAAGTGGCGCAATCGGGATAATCATGGCGCGTCCAACACCCGACAGAAATCGCATCAAGTACACGACATTCACACCATTTGCCATCAGAACATGTTGCCACTGGCTAATCATACTTGGGCGGTCTTGGCTCTCATCAGCTACCTGTGGCTCGAAGTCTTCGTCTACGCCAAAGTATATCATCACACCACTTAGAAACAGTGCGCCTGCGGTGATGAAAAACGGCATCGCAAACCCAAAAGCATCAGCGAGTACACCGCCCAGAAGAGGTCCTAAAGCAACACCACCCCATAAGCCAACTTGCAATGTCCCCATCGCAAAGCCCACTTTATCGCGTGGCGCTGCGGATGCTACGAGGGCATTATTCGCCGCGACTGTACCGGTCACTAAGCCTTGTACACCCCGCAGGAATATCAACTGTTCACCACTTGTCACCAACCCCATCATGCCCATGACTATTGTGCCACCGAATGTCGCACGCATAACCATCAACTTACGTCCATAGCGATCAGCGACAGCACCCCAAAGTGGTGATGCTATCATCATCGTGAAACCTTGAACAGCAATCACCAAGCCCGCCATCCATTCGACGCTCAAGCCAGTTGTTGAGCCAAGATTATCGACATATAGCGGTAGGAAGGGAAATACCAGTGAGAAACCGACGGCAGTTAGTAATTGGGAGAAGAATACAACAGCAAGTGTAATTTGCCACCGTTCTAAACCCATAAATGTTGATTTTTGCATCTATGTAGTCCAGTATTAGTGCTTTAGATTGCTAACACCTTATGACTAGCTAGAGTGTAAATCAACCCTACCATTTATAACCATTCATATTTCTTATGCAGTTTACAGACAATGCTTATGTTTGTGATGGAGGTAAGGATTGAGGAGGTGTCTCATCACGGTGAGAGCGAATCAAGGAATGCGCTTCTTCAATGGTATCTACAAAAAAAGTATAGCGCATCACAGGCACTCGTAAGTTACGCAATGTACCACCAGCCGAGCGGATAATCGGTGGGGCGTGTACAAGTACAATAAGCATAGAGGATAAACCAAGTGTTTGTAGCCATCCGAAAGCCTCTTGCCAAAGTTTTAAAATACCATCAGGTGACATCGTGCCTGATTGCGTAAAATCCACAATCATACTCGGTACGGTTGTTGTATTTAGCAGAAGTTGAGGGAATCTCTCCTGCGCCATCTCATAGAGTTGTTGGGGCGACCAATTGTTGGTCAGGGTAACACACAAAATTCTGTAGGAATCATCATCCCATCCAATAGTTACAGACATTGACACCTCGTTAAGGATAAGAGTACATCTTAACTTTATGTCAATTATCGCAATTTTACTATGTAAGATTCCGTTAGTTTTCTATAACCCCAACATAACTTAACGTCGATACTTGCACGGGTGCTTGACTGTTACGATTGACTTTCCAAGTACCATCACGGTCAGGAATGGTGAATAAAATAGATGTGTTATCTTCTGTCCATTGAATCGGCATCAGGTAAGCGGTGAGAGGCGTTGATAATTGTGTTTGTGTCATCGTGACTAAATCAACGTACATCAGCACACTACTAACTGCACTATTATCAGTATTAAGTTGAGACAAGGCATATGCGGCGCGTGTGCCATCGGGCGAAATAAGAATATTGCCACCCTGCGTATAATTTCCTGCTGCTGGAATCGTGTTTATGGTATCTACACGTAAATCAAAACGTTGTATATCAAAGCCATTGAATGAAGCAGTAACATCTAAGCGTAGTAACTGCCCTGCCCATAGCGCAGCCGCACAAAAACAACTGGGTTCACCTGGCATCGGTGTAATTTCGCCTGTGACAAGCGAGAGTTGAAATAGATTAGCGTACTGCTGATACGGCGCGAGGTCGCCGATACCGTCTGGTTGGCTATCGAACATGATGGCGCTATTATCCTGTGTGAAGGCAACTGGCAAGGCACGCGCCCCATCGGTACGAGGTCCATCGGAGAGAATCAGATTTTGGTTCGTGCCAATGGAACTAGCCACCGTGCTGATAGTCGTTAAACCGCTGGCATCATCATAGGTGAGCGTCCATACGATTTGGCGTTCGTCAGCAGACACCACCCAATCCACACGCCTTGCCGCACCCAGTGAGACAAACGGATGCGGTACAAGCCGTTCATCTGGGTAAGCCGTCATGACAGCGCGGTTTGTGCGGTCAAAAAACAAAATGGTATCGTTGATAGGGGTATAACGTTCGCCATTCACATCCAACGTCGTGACATTACCTAAGAGCAAATCTACAAAATGCAGACGGTCTGTGCCATCAACTTCAATATCATGCTCTATATAGACTTCCCATGTATGAAAAGGCACAGTTTCTTGCGCGTGAGATGAATCCAACCACAAGAACAACACACATGCCAAAAATAACAGTTTAATCCTCATTAAGTTCCTCTAAGACCTCAATCACTTTGGGCATTGCAACACCAGAGGGCGCTTCTAGTTTGATGTCTGCAAAGCGGGTAATCATGCTGTAATCAGGATTCACTTCTATGATAGTCGCACCATTTTTCTTCGCTAGGCGTGGGAGTTCCGCCGCCGGAGATACCAAACCGGATGTCCCAACAACAATCATCACATCGCATTGTTGACTGTAGCTCTGTGCTTTGTATAGCGCATCGGCTGACAAGCGTTCCCCAAACCAAACTACGTTCGGACGTACATGCGCCCCACAGTACGGACACGCAGGTGGACCTGCGTTTTTATCATACATAAGGGTGGTAATGTCAATGAGCGTGGGTATCCCTTGGCAGTTATCAAAACATTTATGCGTTGCGATATTGCCGTGCAGATGCACGATATTTTTGCTTCCGGCTTGTTCGTGCAAATCATCTATATTTTGTGTGATGACAAAAACCTGTTCTTTAAATTTATGTAACTCAGCAAGGGCATGGTGTCCGGGATTAGGGGCTACCCCACCGACGAGTTCGCGCCGCCATTCGTACCAATCCCAAACGAGCTTAGGATTCCCCATAAAGGCTATCGGCGTTGCTAATTCTTGTGGATTGTATTTTGCCCATAAGCCTTCCATCGCATCTCTAAAGGTCGGTACGCCGGATTCTTTGCTGACACCTGCACCTGTGAACACCGTAATCATTTTAGCGTTGTCGATTGCATCTGCGGCTTGCTTGATGAGGTCATCATTCATAAATTATCTGCATCCATATTCACTTTGCGATAGCATTAGCTTAAATCTATAGTGTTCAGCAAACAATCGCAAGGTCATCACACATGATTCTCGAATCGGCATATTTGCACATCAAAGACGGACAGACAACAGCTTTTGAAACAGCGTTCAAGCAAGCCTCACATATTATCGCGTCGATGGATGGCTATATCACACATAGTCTTCACAAATGTATGGAAGACACGCATCTGTATTTGTTGCTTGTCGAATGGGAGACACTCGAAGCGCACACAGAGGGCTTTCGGGGGTCGGACGGCTATCAGGAATGGAAACGGCTGTTGCATCATTTCTATGAACCATTCCCGACAGTGTATCACTTTGAAGAAGTAGCATTGGATGCAGAAAACAAGTAACTGCATCCAACAAATTGATTATCCAAGTTCGATTTCGGTGCTGACTTTGCCAGCGCGGTCATGACGAGCCGTGATGCTCACTGTGCCACCGTCCGGCGCATGAATGACCCATTCAGCTTTAGCACGGTCAGAGGTCGCAGGGGCAACACTCCATGGCGTAGCAGACGATGCCGTACCGTTGCGCCCTTCCAGTTGGGAGAGCATTTCGCGGGTTTTGCCACTCTTAAGCGACATGCCCTCTGCTAAGTTGAGTTCGGCTATCACACCGCGCACAACATTTTTGGCGAGGGCTTGTTTCGACACATAGGAGGGCAACCAACCTGTGTTCTGCACGACGAGGCGTAGACCATAGTTATCACCTCCGAGTGGCGTCACATCCACTTGATAAATTTCTAGTTCAGGAAAAATCAGCGCGTACCAGACCATCCAATCACTAAACGGCGCGACCTCATTTTCGAGGAATTGGGGTGGTGGATTCCGCCAGCAATACATCATATCCCACCCACCGAGTTCAACTGTGCCGAGTTGCGGATGCTCATATGTATACCAGTCGATGTAACCTTTGCCATCGAGTGTTTCGTCACTCCATTTGAGCATAGTCAAATCGTCTTTGACCTCATGCTCCCGATACCACTCAATGTATTTGTATTCTTCGATACCTGCCTGACGCTGTGGCGACCAAATTTCGACTGTCCATGCGAATAAACCATAGTGGTCAAAGAGCCAATCATCAAAAACGCCCGTGATGACTTCTTTCGGGTGATATTTGAACTCATGAAAAACCGAGATATTGGGATAGTTGGTGAGTTCTGTACCTTTTTCGCCGATTTTTTTAAATGTCCAGAGGTCTTCGGCTGGCATTTCATCATCTGATTTTGTGCCATAGGGACGCAACAACACACCTGACCATGTGTGATAGGTCAATGCGCCACAGATATTAGGATGCTTCATAATAAAATCTACGATATTGCGCACTTCTGGCTCAGACGTGGGATAGGGTCCCGCACCCCGTTGTTCGCTTTCTTGTCGCCAATGTCCCGGAAAATTCCGGTTGAGGTCGAGATTTTCTTTGATGGGCTTGGATGCTATGGTCGCGCCATCGTAATTTTCTATCGATCCTTCGGGCAAAATACGATAATACTCGCCACCGATTTCAGTTGGGTCACGGCGCACCATCAAGCGTGGTTCGTCAGGGTGTTTTTTCCACTGCCCGTTGGGGTCTGGAAAGCGCATCATCAGCATACGCCCGTCGCCATCAACATCTTCTGTGGTTAAGCCTTCAGGGAGCGGTTCTTCATCATAAGGATAAGGGCGCGTGCTACTGCGAATCAGCTTAGGTTTATCTGCTAACGCCCATTCTGCCCCATCAGGGTTCACACGCGGACAAATATAGAACGTGCGCGTATCAAGAGCGCGAGTGATGTCTTCGGCATTGCCGTAGCCTGTAGTCAGCTTATGCAACAGATACATACAGGCAGTCGTCGGGGAAACTTCTGTCGCGTGAATATTGCCATCGACCCACAACGCCGCTTTCGTATCGTGACTACCCGCTTCTGTATTCGTGACCGTCGCTAGCCAAACATCACGCCCTTCATGTGATTTACCTATGCTCTCCACAGTGACTAGCTTAGGATATTCTTCCGCGAAAGCATTCAACAGATTTGTTAATTCGTCGTAGCGATAATAATGGTCAAATGATATGTCTACCATATAAGTCTCCTATTCTAATGTAATGGTCTGACGGACGGTGCCAGCGCGGTCATGCTTGCCAACGAGTGTTATTTCTGTGCCGGCTGGTGCTTTGACCACCCATTCTGTTAGCGCACGGTCAGCCGTGTTGGATTTACCACGCACTGCCCAAGGCGTTGCGGATGTGCCTGTGCCAGCACGCCCTTCTAGCTGACCAAGTTCAACGCGCTGTTTGCCAGATACCAATTCTGCACCCTCTGGCAACTCAATTTCTGCAACAACACTGCGCACATAGCCTTTTTCAAGTGCTTTTTTGGTGACATAACTGGGCAGATAGCCACTATTCAACACGGCAAATTTTACATGGTAGCTACCATCGCCAAGTGGCGTTGCTTCTGCTTTCAATACATCTAATTTAGGCGTGGTTAATGCCTGCCACACAAACCATTCAGCAAAGGGTTCAATTTCTGATTCGAGGAATTTAGGCGGTGGATTGCGCCAAGCGAGTTGGAAATTCCAGCCACCGAGTTCAACTTTGCCTAGTTGTGGATGCTCGTATGCGTACCAATCGACATAGCCTTCACCATCTAGGTTTTCGTCGCACCATTTCAGAATCGTGAGGTCATCTTCGACATCATGTTTGCGATACCAGTCGATGAATTTGTAGTCTTTCAAACCTGCTTGTTGCTGAATCGACCAAATTTCGACTGCCCAGTAGAAGATGCCCAATTCTTCGTACATCCAATCCGCGCCGCCGTGTAGTACCTGTTTAGGATGGTATTTGAAATCGTGGAAGATGGAGATGCTCGGGTAGCTGGTGAGTTCAGTACCGATTTCGCCCTGTTCTTCATAAAGCCAGAGGTCTTCGGCTGGTAGTTCGGTATCCGCTTTGCCGGAGGATGGTCGTAGTAGGACGCCTGAAAATGTATGGAATGCGGTAGCGAGGCAGATGTTGCGATGCTTGTTGACCGCTTTTGCAAAAGCGTAGGTTTCTGGCTCAGATAGTGGAAAATCGCCTGCGCCGAATTGTGCATTTTGGGGTTTCCAATCATTCGGGAAATTACGGTTGAGGTCTAAGCCTTCTTTATTCGGTTGCACGTTGAGATGCACCCCATCGTAATTTTCGACGGTGCCTTCGGGGTAGATACGATAGTATGTCCCGCCGTAATCATCCGGCGCACGCTTGACCATCAAACGAGGGTCTTCGTCGTGGGCTTTCCATGTGCCGTTCGGGTCTTCGATACGCATAGTGAGGATGCGCCCGTCGCCGTCTACATCTTCATTGACCAAGCCTTCGAGGGGGTCTTCGTCAAATGGATAGGGACGAGTACTACTGCGCACGATTTTGGGTTTATCAGCTAATGCCCACTCTGCTCCGTCTGCACTGATACGCGGAATCACGTAAAATGTGCGGGTATCAACAGCCATCGTGATACGGTCATCATCGCCGTATTGTGTCGTGAGCGTATGTACGAGATGCAATGCCGCACTCGACCCCGATACTTCTGAAGCATGAATATTGGCATCCACCCACACAGCAGGCTTCTCTTCTGGCGTACCTGTCTCTGCATTGGTCACGGTCAGCAACCAAATATCACGTCCTTCGTGGGTTTGCCCGATACTTTCCACAGATACCAACTGCGGGTATTCTTCTGCAAATGCTTTGACAATCGCTGTCAATTCGTCGTAACGATAATAACGGTCAAAAGATACATCGACCATATAGAAAAACTCCTTTGCAAATTATTTTTAAAGGAGTATACCGAGAGTATCGTTATGTAGCCATTATCACATCAAATTGGTTATATAGTTCAAAAGGATGACGGTACTGCACTTTTTTGATATGAATGTTCTGCATTATGTCTATACCCCATGACAGATGCAAAATAATCCATCATAATGAACTAAATTTACTCAATAGGATGAATCGGTTGCTATCAGTGACGCTTACAAAAGATACTTCTAAAAACGTTATGATAATTGACTTAAAGCAACTTCATAGCGCATTATCTGATGAGATTGAAGCCGCTGTGATGCGTGTTCTGCGTAGCGGTTGGTATATATTAGGTACAGAAGTTGCACAATTTGAAGAAGCCTTCGCCGCTTATCATGGCGTAAAACATGCGATAGCGGTTGCTAATGGTACAGATGCTATCGAATTAGCCATGCTGGCTCATAACATCGGCGCAGGTCATGAAGTTATCACAGTTGCCCACACGGCTATGCCAACGGTGACAGCAATTGAGCAAGTCGGCGCGACACCTGTACTAGTCGATATTCTGCCCGATACCTATCTGATTGACCCTGATGCTATCGAAGCCGCCATCACCCCTAAAACACGCGCTATTATTCCAGTGCATTTGTATGGGCATCCCGTACAAATAGACCGTATCAAAGCGATTGCAGACGAGCATAATCTTCTATTGTTGGAAGATTGCGCACAAGCACATGGCGCAACGTTTGATGGTCAGAAGATCGGGACATTTGGCGATATTGCATCGTTCAGTTTCTACCCCACTAAAAATCTAGGGACATACGGCGATGCAGGCGCTATCATCACAGACGATGATGCCATTGCCACACGCCTACGTCAGTTGCGTAATTATGGGCAAGACCGTCGCTATCACAATGTCGAACGCGGTGTAAATAGTCGCATGGATGATATTCAGGCAGCAATCTTGCGTGTGAAGCTCCAATACTTAGACGACCATAACAACATTCGTCGCAGTCTCGCGCAAAAATATAATGAGGCATTGCAACATGTCGTGCTTCCGATTGAGCAAGCCAATGCTCATCATGTGTATCATCTTTACGTTGTGCGTACACCACGCCGCGACGCACTGAGAGACTTTTTGGCAGAACGTGGGATTCAAACAGGTATTCATTATCCGATACCGATTCATCGCCAACCATCACAGACAGACTTGGGATATAGCGCAGGCAGTTTGCCAATTACCGAACAGAGTGCAGAAAAAATTGTATCTTTGCCTATGCACGTTCATCTGACAGCAGACGAGCAACAACACGTCATTGATTCAATTAATGCCTTTGGTGAATTACAGCATGATTGACGCACAACATTTCGCAGGAAAACGTGTTCTTATCACAGGAGGCATGGGTTTCATTGGTAGCAATCTCGCGCTTCGGTTGGTAGAACTCGGCGCAGATGTCACCGTAGTAGATGCCATGATTCCTGGCTATGGTGCAAACTTATTCAACATCAACCCTATTCGGGATAAAGTGACGGTCAATTTTGCAGATATTCGTGACCAGCAAGTAATGAATTATCTGGTACGCGATAAAGACTATGTGTTTCATCTTGCCGGACAAGTTGACCATGTGCTGAGTTTATCTGACCCATTCCCAGATATTGACATCAATATCACTGGCACGGCTGTAGTCATGGAAGCATTGCGCAATCATAATCCCGATGCAAAAGTTATCTACACAGGGACACGCGGACAATACGGCGCAACTGTTGAGTTACCTGTTAACGAGGATGCACCCACATACCCAAAAGGCTTACACGAAATTTCTAGTTTAACAGCCGAAAAAATCATCTATATGTATCATGATATTCACAAGATTCCTGCCGTACTCTTACGCCTGACCAATATTTTTGGCGAACGCGCCCAGATGAAGCATCCACGTTACGGCGTGGTCAATTGGTTTGTGCGCCTTGCCGTCGATGACGCCGAAATTAAAGTATTTGGCGATGGGCAAATCTTGCGCGATTTTCTCTACATAGATGATTGTATTGATGCTATGCTCCACACTGCCATCACAGATGAAGCGTATGGTGAAATTATCAATGTAGCGAGTGGTAAACCTGTGAACTTTGTCGAACTCGCGGACACGCTGATAGATGCCGCGCAAAGTGGACGTTGGTCATTTGCCCCCTTCTCGCCAGAACGTGCCGCGCAAGAACCCGGACATTTCTACGCGGATATTAGTAAAATTCAACGCCTGACAAATTGGCATCCTAGCACATCATTAGCAGACGGTCTATCAAAAACTGTCGCCTATTATCGCCAACATAAGGAACATTACTGGGAATGAGTGACAAGAAAAACCTAAATCGCTTTGCAAAATTGGATTTCGAGGGCTTTCGTGCGCTGGCGAGTGACGAATCACTCAGCAAATACGAGAAAATTGGTTTCCCTGATTCGTATCGTGAAGGCTACGAAGAAGCCATTTTTCAAGACATCCTAAAAAAAGTGCCTACGTTGAATGCAGAGAATAAAGTCATTTTGGATATTGGTCCTGGCTGTAGTGAACTCCCGCACATGCTCATTGAACACTGTCGTCAGCAGTCGCATCAACTCGTGCTGATTGATTCTGAGGAAATGCTGAAACAGCTACCCGATGCCGATTTCATCACCAAAGTCAGTGGCTACTATCCTAACGATGTTCTAGAAACGATTGTGGCGTATCAGCGAAAAGTCGATGCTGTTATCGTTTATAGTGTCCTGCATTATATCTTTGAAGAAGGCAATATCTACGACTTCTTGGATCAATCCTTATCTTTGTTGAACAATGGCGGGCATATGCTCATCGGTGATATTCCAAATATCTCAAAACGCAAGCGATTCTTCTCATCAGAGACAGGCATCGCTTTCCACAAAGACTTCATGAAAACAGACGAACCTCCTGTCGTGAGCTATGACCAAGTGGAATTTACCAAAATTGATGATGGTGTGCTGTTCGGATTGATGCTTCGTGCGCGGACACAAGGCTTCGATAGCTATCTACTACCGCAACCGGATAGCCTACCGATGGCGAATCGGCGCGAAGACTTGCTTATTACCTATGCTTAGAAGAAAGAAAACCGACCCTATGTCTAATAAGCTCATTATCTTGGGTGATAGCCTCTTCGCAGAAATTGCCTACGAATATTTCACAGTAGATTCTGATTATGAAGTCGTAGCATTCGCTGTCGAAAAAGAATATATGACCAAAGAGACGCTTTTCAACTTGCCGATTGTGCCTTTTGAAGACCTCGCCGAGCAGTATGCACCAAAAGACCACGCCTTTTATGCCGCGTTGGTATACACAAAATTAAACCGTTTACGCACGCGCCTGTATCAGCAAGCAAAAGCACTCGGCTATAAGCCTGCATCGTATATTAGTTCGCGTGCTTTTGTGTGGCGCAATGTAGAAATCGGCGAACATTGTTTCATCTTTGAAGATAATACTGTGCAACCGTTTGTCAAAATTGGTGATAATGTCGTTTTGTGGAGTGGCAATCATATCGGACATCATACGACTATCCGCGATAACAATTTCATTTCCTCGCATGTGGTCATTTCCGGCTCATGTGACGTTGGCGAAAATGGTTTCTTTGGCGTGAACTGCACGATTGGTAACGATGTGGCTATCGGTGCAGATTGCTTAGTTGGCGCAGGCGCAACCGTTATTAAAGATGTGCCACCGAATAGCCTCATCAAGGGGAACAAAACGGAATATGCTTCGGTTACAGCAAAAGCCTACTTCAAGGTTGCCAACGAATGAGTTGGGAAAAACAAGGACATATCTATGCACCTGATGGCTCATTTTGGTGGGCAAAATCGTATGCCCATTTACCGACTGTGCTTTTACTTGATGATGTTGTGCGTGTTTACTACGCCGGTTTAGACGAAAACAAGTATGGGCGCATTGGATTCGTAGATTTGAACCCACATAACCTGAACGAAATTGTTTATGTGCATCCAGAACCCACGCTGGATTTGGGGATGCTTGGTACATTCGATTCGTGCGGGACAGTTCCTTCTTGTGTAATACAGCATGAAGATACATTTTATCTTTATTATATTGGTTTCCAGCGTGCCGAACGTGTACCTTATATGCTTTTTACTGGCGTAGCCACCTCGTCAGATGGGGTTCACTTTGAACGCTACAGCCATACACCCATTCTTGACCGCACGCCTAATGAACCATTCTCACGTTCTGCACCACACATTATTGAAGTAGATGGTATATGGCGTATGTGGTATTGGTCATGCACGCACTGGACCAAACAAGGCGACCTTGTACATTACAATAATGTCATTCGTCACGCACAATCAACAGACGGTATCAACTGGCAAGTGAGTCCTAGTATTTGTATTGAGCCATCTTTTCCTGATGAATATGCGGCTGGGCGTCCTTGGGTTGTTATGACTGAAAATGGTTTTAAGATGTGGTACTCTATTCGTTCACATTCTTATGGCTATCGCTTCGGATACGCCGAATCAAATGATGGTTTGACATGGCAAAGATTAGACGACCAAGCGGGTCTCATCCCCTCTCTTACTGGATGGGACTCTGAAATGGTTTGCTATCCGTCAATTGCTAATATCAACGATGAACTTATTTTGTTCTACAATGGTAATCGGCACGGACAAACAGGTTTCGGTTACGCAATATGGAAAGATAATTAATGCGCCTCAAACGCTACAATGCGACTGATAAATCTGTGTGGGATAACTTTGTGGCTGATAGTCGCAATGGCACATTCCTCTTTCATCGTAATTATATAGACTATCATCAAGACCGTTTCGATGATCATTCGCTGATGATTTATGATGAAAAAGATAATCTACTCGCGCTTTTTCCTGCTAATAAGCGCGATACGCGACTGGATAGTCATGGTGGTTTGACTTATGGGGGCTTCATCGTTGATGACAACATGAAAGTTCCGAAAATGCTGAATGTATTCCACGCAATGCTATCTTATGCGTCTGAACAAGGATTCAAGACAATTCGCTATAAGACGATTCCTCATATTTATCATGATGCACCTACCGAAGAGGATTTATACGCACTCTATTTGTGTGATGCGCAAGTTATCAACCGTCCAGTGATTACAGCAATACGGATGGATAACCCACTTAAATTCCAAACCCGTCGTCGTCGGGGAGTTAAAGCTGCTCATAAAGCAGGCATCACCGCGCGACAAAGTGATGATTGGCGTGCCTATTGGGATATTCTGGAAGCCTTACTCGCTAATGTACACGATGCCGAGCCTGTACATAACTACAACGAAATTACCACGCTCAGTGAGCGTTTTCCCAAAAATATTAAGCTCTACGGGGCGTTTACCGATGACGATCAGCTGATTGCAGGGATTGTCATCTATGAAACAGAGCGTGTCGCACGATGCCAATATATTGCCGCCAGTATGCGAGGACAAAATCTGGGTGCGTTGGATTATCTCTTTGATTATTTGCTAAAAGAGGTTTACATAGACAAGCCTTATTTTGAATTTGGTACATCTCAAGCAGATGAAAATCCTGATTACCTTAACTCAGGTTTAATTGACCAGAAAGAGGGCTTTGGCGCACGGGCTATTATGCAAGATACCTATCTAATTACATTAGACACTGTAACCATACAACGACTAACTGAGGCTCTCATATGACAATGGTATCTGTTGTTGTACCTGTCTATCATAATGAAGGTTCTTTACTTCCTTTGTACGAGAAATTTACAGAGATAGAGGCACAACTAAACGCACGAGACATAACGCTTCAGCTCATCTTTGTAGATGACGGCTCTCAGGATGCGTCATTTGAGAGATTAATGGAAATCAAAAAGAAGCGACCAGAAACCACAATTGTGAAATTAGCACGTAATTTCGGCGCGGTTACAGCATCCAAGACGGGTTTGAAATTTGTCGAAGGCGATTGTTTCATGTGGATTGCAGCCGATTTGCAAGACCCGCCGGCAGTGATTTTGGAGATGGTATCACATTGGAAAGCGGGGAATAAGTACGTCATTGTTGTGCGTAATCAACGTGAAGACCCCCCACTAAGCAAATTATTCTCCAGTATCTATTATCGTTTATTACGCACCTTTGTCATGCCAAATTATCCAGAAGGTGGTTTTGACCTTGCTATGATGGATGCACAATTGCTTCCTTACATACGAGATAGTAGTAAACGCATCAATACACCTCTACTCTCCTACTGGTTAGGCTTTACCCCTTATATAATGACTTATGACCGTCAGAAGCGAATCCATGGCAAATCACAATGGTCGTTTATTAAACGGCTCAATTTCATGTTGGACTCACTACTCGGGTTTTCAGTGTTGCCTTTGCGTTTTATCTCATTTGTCGGTCTTATCGTCTCAATCTTGAGTTTTCTATATGGTATCTCTGTTTCAGTTGCTGCAATACTTGGTAATGTGCCTGTACAGGGGTTTGCTACCCTTGTCTCGCTGATTACATTTTTGCTGGGCTTGATTATCATTATGCTGGGCATCATCGGGGAATACATTTGGCGTATCTTCATTCAAGTCAATCAGCGCCCGGAGGCTGTCATTGACGAAGTTTACTAAATCCGAAACCCTGCGCTACATACTCGTAGTTGGATTGAATACAGGTATCACCTATCTCATTTATTTACTCGTTTTGCTCTTTGCACAATACATCATCGCTTACACAGTTTCATATGTGAGTGGGATTGTTATTTCTTATGTACTCAACTCTCTGCTTGTTTTTCGCCAGCCGTTACAGTGGTCGAAGGCAATTCAGTATCCTGTTGTTTATGTTGTGCAGTTTATCATTGGTAGTATTCTCATCACTTTTTTTGTCGAAGTTCTCGCTATTGACCCCAGCTTGGCAGCCCTTGCCAATGTGATAGTGCTTCTACCCATATCTTTCATTCTCACGCGCTTTATCCTCACACGAGATGCCCCACCATCACCATAGGCGCTATACGCGCTCTGTGATAGCATGTCGGCAATCGAACGCATGCCTATACTCAAGCAAAGACGCGCCATGACGCAGACAGCAACCGAATCGTCTCTTATACAATACGCTCGAAAATATGAGGTCTGGATAGCCACCCTTGCCATCCTCATCACAAACCTGCTGACATTAGGACGCTATACGTTTTCTTTGGGTATCTACTATGACGAATATGTGACCTTTTACGTGATAGAACGCTTCGGTTGGCGCGAACTTATCAACCTTGCTGGCGGGCAAGCACGCGAGGCGGCTGGCATACTCATTGGCTTGGCACATACCAACTACGCTATTGGGCATATTATAATGTTCGTCATTTCAACAGGGTGTGCGCTCTTGCTGCTGTGGCTTGTCCGGCGGGTATTTTCAGATGCAACATGGCTGGGTGGATTGGTCGGATTATTGTATTTGCTTTACCCAGCTTATTTCATGCGTGTTTACCTAACCGCACTCTCAATTGAGGGGAGTCTGCTCGTACTGCTCATCTCATTTGTGATGAGCTATTTTGCCGTGCGTGAAAAGGGAATTTTGCGCTGGCTACTGGTTGTGCTGTCGATACTTGCCATGCCACTGTACATCAGCTTCTACGAGATGTCGGTTGTTGCAGAGATATTGCGTCCATTTGTCATTTTGGCAGCCATGCGCGATAAATCTGATGGACAATCGCTATTCTCACTATTCATTGATGCGTGTAAATGGAGTGTGCTGTGGGTAATCGCAGGTGGTGTGGTTGTTGTTGACCGTTTGATTCTATTTGAACCCTATGGTTTTTATGAAACTGTGAATTATAACGCCAATATCGACTTACCCAATAATTTTGGCGAATTGTTTACACTAGTTTTTGGTAGCTCACAGACCTTCCAAGCGCTGTTATTCCGTGTATGGCAAGTTGTTTTCACAGATTTAAACCGTTGGCTAACTTCGCCTATTGATATAGCTATCAGCCTCTTTATCGCCATTTTGAGTGCAGGTTTGACTTTACTTGCAAAACCAACACAACGCGATAAATTCACTTGGCTACAACCCATTTTGCTCATCATCGTTGGTTTCGGGATTGTGATTGCTACACATGCAGTCTTTATCCTCACAGGTAGACCACTATCAGATACAGCCTATTTCTTTTCGTCTGGTAGTCGTTTTTACATCATCACGCTGATTGGCATTCTATTCATCATATTGGGAACAGGCTGGCTACTGACAATCATCTTACCGCGTCCGGCTGGCAAAATCATCTTGGCATCGTTCATTGCTGTGATGTTGCTATCAGGGAGTTTAGTGCGCCAAACATGGCGACAACAACATACCGACTCATGGCTTAACTTGCGGGATTTTATGTGGCAACTATCGGAAATTGCCCCTAATCTTGAAGACGGCACGGTAGTCATCGTGGATGATGATATTTTAGAAATTGGTTTGAGCTATATCACCTTCAGCATGGGCGATTTGTTCTATGACAACACCGAGATATTTTTCGTGCGTGCAGATGATGCCACACCCGACAATTTACCAAATTTCGCGCTCGACAACGGCGATTGGGGTTTTAGCTGGCAACCAACATCAGACGCCGTCATTTTAGCATACCGCGACACTGACGCATGCGTACAAATTCTAGACCCCAGCAACCCTCTAGGCGATGTACTATCAGACAATGCGCTCGCTGTGTTGCCTATCCTGCATCCCACACCATCGGATTTCATTCTCGATACCCCTATCGACTCAATGACAACACGCCTGCGCTATTTTCCACGTCCTGAGACATTAGCCTGCGAGGTAGTAACTGATTAATAGCAAGTAACTTTAAGATAAAACATAATAGAGTAGCACCGGATTGTGTTCGCGTTCGACTTCATCCAAGTTAGCAATACCGAGATAGCCTCTATCGTATAAATACTCGACATATGCACCTGCTTCTTGCAATGCCAGCAGAACATCAAAACCGTGTTTATCACGATACCGTAATTTGCTGATTTCTTGGATGGTGAGTGGTTTGCCCTGTTTGCGAATAATATCCATCATCCAGACGAGTTTTTCGTCAATGCGCGTTTGGATGCTATCGACGCGGTCATGCAAATCGTACATGGGGTCTTCATGCCCGCCCAAAACGAGCTTGATGCCTTCTAATTTGCGGACTTTGCGCAATGATTCACGGTAATGTGCCAAACCTGTCCAATTAGTGATACTCTCGGCGGCAACGTGCGGTGAAGTACGCGAGAGAATATGGTCAGCACTCAATAGCACATCATCAAGGCGCATAGCAACTTGCCCTGAGCAATGCCCTGGCACATGGTAAAACTCAATGCCGTCTAGCGTTTGCCCTTCTTCCACCATGAAATCTACTTTGACGGACTGAAAAAGCTGTTTACTTGCGCCGTACATATCCAGCATTTTCTGCACTTTGTCATCGGATAAGCCTGCACGTTCCATGAAAATCATTACATCTTTGGTGGCGATGGTACGCCGTTCGGGATAGTTGGTGAGAATACGTCTATCTAAAGGATGCACACCCACTTTTGCGCCACCTGTCGCCTCCATCATGGCACTCATACCCCCAAAATGGTCAATATGTCCATGCGAGATAATGATACGCTCAATATCTGTGACCGCTATTTTTTCACCAAAGTCAGAAGCAACAGTCCGTATGCCTTGTAGCAATTCTTCGGTGCTAGTACCAAACCCTGACCCCGTATCCACGAGCGTCGGTACACCTGCCCCAAGTAGCAAATAGCTATAACCGATGAAACCCGGAAAAACATTCATGGGGATACGATAAATTTTGACACCCGCACTGCTTTCAAAACGCTGTACCGTCGTGCGTACATCAGTCTCGGACATAGATACTAACCTTCTTGGTAGTTGTATAAGAATAGTGCCAGTGTAGCACGAAGTCAGTCGGATAACACGGAAGGGCTATGTGTGAACCAGTGGACTTTTGCAGATATCGTTTCTGTACCCCCTTCTGTGACGTAAAGCGTGCCTTTGTGAAACAGACAATCAAGCGGACGCTCAACAGGCGCAAATGTAGTCAGTAATTCATGAAGTGGACGTGTATCATCAGCAACATAGTCATGTAGCAGGTGAAGCGTCAGACAATCGTAATCAAAAGGCATGCCATACGTGTCATACTGTATTTTAGGGAGGGCATAGACAATCTGTATTCGTCGGCAAACAAGACAATATTTTTCGGCGATAGTTGCTTGTGCCAAAACATGGCTCTCCGCAATGCCGAGTAGCATCATGGCTGGCAATGTTAAGCCTAGTTGCTGAATGAGTGGCATTTTTTCCATGATAGTCAGTGGTTGCGCCCATTCGCTAACACGGTCTGTCTCGCGCATGCCCCGCAAACGCACGGCTTTCTTGTTTAGGGGATGCTCGGTTGGATGATTCGGCAGTATGCAATTCGATGGCAAGCTGAACCAATTTGGAACTTGCGTACCATCGTTTTCGTCTTGTGTTTGTAGGATAGTCGCGTCAGTGGCAATGCGATGTTGTGCGAGGAAGGCATCATCATAAAATTCCTCCACATACAGCATGCCATCCGGCAATAAGCCGAGGATATGTGCTTGCCCATGATGAGGCAATTCTAATGTTTTTTCGTGTGTAAATAGGGTGTTATCGGGCATAATTACAAAAGTTTAGATTCGGTTTTCACTTAAATATGCATGAATATCATTTATCAAGGGTCACAGTCCCTAATGATATGTTATACTAACGTTCAAATGACAGCATCTTAGCGTACATGGTCATTAAAGACAGCTTATGAACCAAAATACATCCCAAAGTCCAATTGAAATTTCTAGCAAGGCAGAGGGCGACCCAGACGAACGTGAACGCCTCGAACCGCCGACCCATTTGCGTACCTCTACCATCCCAGCTATCAGAGGTACGTCGCAACCGAGCGTCAGTGATACAGGGGTGAACTTCGTTATCAATCTCGGTACAGAGAGCCAAGATACCGACGAAAGCCAAGATGCGTCGCTTACTGCTGATGAAAAAACTTTAAAAATACAAACTGACAAAGATGCGAGCAAGGAACTCATGCCTGCAAAACTCACTAAGCCCGTGTTGATTGTTGAAGATACCGTTGAATTGGCGGAAGTCATTCAGGCAACACTAGAGGGCATGGATATTAAATCTGTACATGAAACACATGGCAAAACGGGCATTGAGCAACTGAAAGACCTCAATCCTGAAATTGTCATCATGGATATTGGTTTACCAGACATCACCGGCTGGAAGATGCTTGACCACATCAAAGAACATTATACCAGCACCGACCAAGCCATGCCTGCGATTATCGTCATCACAGCTTATGGCGACCCAGCCAACCGTCTGATTGGTAAATTGCAAAATATCCACAGCTACTTGATTAAGCCGTTCACGCCCGACCAAGTTGAACGGGTCGTTGGTATGGCGGTACGTGGCGAAAAACCAGAAGACCCGACTGTTGGTACGTCTTCGGCAAGCTAAACCCATATGAACCACTTGTCAGGCAAACGAGTAGCGCCCCTCGTGGCACTGCTCGTTATTATTTTTGGTATTTTCGGCACGCTGTTTTTTGTATCGCAGGATGGTAGCACACCCATACCCTCACCTGACAATACAGACTCCGTGCAAGCAATCGCGGAGGTCAGCACAGCATCTGCGACTGCGACTGTTGCCCGCGCGACCCCCCTTCCGCCTACTCCTTTTGATACGGAAACTGAATATCGTTATCATCGTTCACAAGATGAGCTGATGGTGGCACTCTATCACATAGAAGCAGAAGCAGAGCGTTCCGGCTGGACAGCAGAAGCACATATCCGTGCAGGTAATTTATGGCGTGATATTGGCAATCCAGACCGTGCATTGCCACATTGGGAAGCGGCAAATACGACTGAGCCAAGCGCCAATTTACTGCGTCAGATAGCTACAACCTATATCAACCGTAGCGAGTGGCATATCGCTTGGCAACGTATACAAAGCTTACTTGAACTAGCGCCCAATGATACATGGGCGTTATATCATGGCGGGATGATTCTCGCGCCCTATGATCCCGTAACAGCCTATGGCTATCTCGGACAGGTGAGCGGCGCTGGCGATGAAGTGCAGACCGCCCAGCAAATGCTAACTGTCATTGCTGACCAAACAACCTCGTCGGATGTCATTTTACGGATTGGGGGCTTGCTTGCGAGTGCCGAAGAATGGTCACTAGCAGAGAACGCTTATCAATACGCGGCAGATTTTTACTATCCCTTTCCTGAAGCAACAGCGTATGTTGGCTTGATGCGTATCTTACAGGGCAAAAATGGCGATGCGTCTATCTCAGAGGCGCTCTTTCTCAATCCCAACAGTGCGCTAGTGAACTATGTAACAGGTGTTTATTGGCGCTCGGCTGGTGAATATGCGCAGAGCGAACGCGCTCTGCTGACAGCGATTGTATTGCAACCTGGAAATCCGACTTTTTTTGCAGAACTTGGCAATACCTATCGGGCAATGGGCAATCCGTTGGAAGCGGAAACATGGTTACAGACAGCCGTTCTCATCTCTGATAATGACCCCGTGATTGTGAACGCGCTGAATGATTTTTACATTGATAGTAGCACTCTGCCACAGGTACAGACACTGGTACAAATTGAGGATGGCGAACCCGCAGACCTCAGCGATGCGTCGGTTATTTCTGCGAATGGTTGGGCTGTGCATTTATCCGGTGATAGCGAAGCAGGCTTGGCACAAATCGAAGAAGCACTCGCACTTGAGCCAGATAATCCTCGCGCTCAATTTGACAAAGCCCGTATTCTGATTGCACTTGACCGCACAGAGGAAGCCATTCCCGTACTCACGAATCTTGCAGAAGGGGATTCTGTGCTTGCCCCTGCCGCCCAACAAGTGTTGGATGAGCAAGAAACCGACGGTTAGTGTGTCATAACCCAATCAATAGCCTACACACGTCACTTTCCTGCTACACTGACAGCATGACAAAATCAAAACAGACATCCTCATCACAGACATGGCGTGCGTGGCTTAACCCAAAGCGGGCGATTTTGCCACGCGAATCGTTTCCACTGTATGACCTCAATCGACGCTACCTCAAGTGGGCATCGACTGACAAAAAAGCACACCTCTGGATACGTGCGATGCTCATCGTGCCATGTGCCATTCTGATTGCGGTGTGGTTCTTAGTTGCGGTCAATGATAATCGTTGGGGTGATAGTACGTATGGCTACCTATCCATCGTATTTATCGCTACGATGACATTTTTCAGTTTCTTGCTCGACTTCTCATCAATGGTCGTGACGTTTAATAGTATCAACAGTGAAAAAACACTCGGACGCTGGGATTTACTGGTACTGGCTACAGAAAAAGACCACATTTCCCGTAGCAAACATGCTTTTACGCGTTTGCGGATTGCGCGAGTGCTGGCATTTAATTTGTCTATTCGTATCGCTGTTTTGCTATTTCCCGTGCTGATGGTCACGGTATGGGGGTATCTGAATCCACTCGATTTTGGTGGAACGTTTACAAGCCTGACAAATTATGTACAGGATTTTCCACTAGAATCATTCGCTATTGTGATGTTTTGTATCCCAGCCGTGCTATTCTACTTGTATGAGCCTGTGTGGCGGGTACGAGCGATTACAGCAATGGGAGTGGCATTATCCGCAAGATTTCAGCAATTTTCGCTACTTGTCCCGCTTGCCTTTGTGACGCTTGTTGGCTTATGGATTTTGCAAGCAATCGTGCTATGGTTTGTGTCACTTGGCTTCTTGTGGCTGACTTCTACTATAAATATTGTATTGTTTGGTGGCTATCCTGATCCACTTATCAACAACAGCACAACAGTAAATATCATCATTTGGACTAGTACATGGTTTATTGCTATGGCTTATGTTGCCGTTGCCTTTCTTTTCTACGGCATTATCACCAGTGTGGCTTATAACCGTATTGAATCTCGCATTCCATAATACAAACAACGTTCGCATTGAACGCTGATTTTATGCTGTGATAAAATGCCCGCACGTTTGACAGAGGACGATTTGCGTGACAGAGACGACACCTACAACAGAAAAACGCCCCTCATGGCTACTGCGCTGGCTGGGTTTATTCGGGCTGATTGGCTTGCTGATTGGGGTCAATTTGCTGTATCAACCAGCGGCAAATTGGAACACGGCACAAAATGGCGAACCGGGTGAATTGCTTTATGCGGCTGGCTTCGATGGTTTCACGGATGAATGGACACAATACGAAGGACGACGTTCGGCACAAATTACAGAAGGCGTGATGCGGATGAGCTTAGATGCACCAGATGTCATTTATAGCGCGGCAGAACCGACTTTCACAGATTTTGATTTGCATGTCACGGTACGCTCTGTTGAAGGAGCAGAAACCAACGATGGTTACGGCGTTATTTTTCGCCTCTCAGAACAATCTGATAGTGCGACCTGTGCGCGTCAGTTCGTGATTGTGTGTAATCTGGAGCAAATTCCCTTGTTGGATACGGCTATCGGACTTGCCGCCCCTTCACCACAGCCTCAACCAGAAGGCTATTATGTCTTTCTGATCAGCAACGATGGCTTTTATCAGCTGTTGCGGGGCAATACCGAAACGAATCAAGTCGAACCTGTTACCGTTTGGCACGACAGTCAAGGCATGTTGAATACAGGTATCGGCGCAGAAAATAGCATTCGCGTTGTCGGTGAAGGCAATCAATTTCAATTTTTCCTGAATGGCGAATCGGCGCTTTTGTGTATCCCGAACGAAGGGGAACAACCAACAGGTAATTCATTGGATTGCTTAGGCGAAGAGACATTTGTCTGGGAAGATGATGCTTACGCTAGCGGACAATTGGGTGTCATTTTAAACGGTGCAACACAGGCAGGTGATGTGGTGGAATTTGATAATTTTAGTGTCATTTTCCCGCGTGAAATTACGATAGAAGGCAATAACGCATGAGAGTACATTTGCGGATGCTCGGTTGTCGCCTCAATCAGAGCGAAATTGACATGATGGCGCGGCAATTTGAGCAACAAGGACATACGATTACTGATAATCCCGACGAGGCAGAGCAAATTATCGTCAATACCTGCGCTGTCACACATGGGGCAAGCCGTAGTAGTCGCAAGCTCATTCGGGATTTGCATAACGAAAACACAGACGCAGACATCACCGTGACGGGGTGCTATGCACAAATTAAGCCTGATGATATTGCCGTAATGCCGGGTGTATCGCAGGTTGTTAGCAATGCAGAAAAAGCGGGTATTGTCACGAGTATTACAGGTCAAGACGTTGAACCTTATGATGTCGAACCCCATGCCCGCGATTCCCGTTTGCCGGGTTATGGCGCACGCACCCGCGCTTTTGTCAAAGTGCAGGATGGCTGTGATAATGCCTGTACATTTTGTGTGACGACAGTCGCACGCGGAGACGGACAATCCCGCGCTAGTGATGAGATTATCAACGAGATTCGTCATCTGCATGAGGGCTTAGGCTATCAAGAAGCCGTGCTGACGGGGGTGCATCTCGGTAGTTATGGGCATGATTTAGACAATCAAGCGGGTTTGCTAGAACTTGTCCAACGTATTTTGCAAGAAGCAGAGATTCCACGTTTGCGCTTGTCATCCTTAGAGCCGTGGGACTTAGCAGAAGGCTTCTTTGATTTGTGGCAAGATAATCGTTTGCAACCGCATTTGCACCTGCCCTTACAAAGTGGCTGTGATGCAACGCTCAAACGCATGCGACGCAACACCTCACAGGCAGATTTTCGGGCATTGATGCACGCCGCCCGCGAGAAAATCCCGCATGTCCGCATCACATCTGATGTTATTGTCGGCTTTCCGGGCGAAACAGAAGCAGAATGGCAAGATAGCTTCGGGTTTATTCAGGAAATGGGTTTCGATAGCTTGCATGCCTTTCGCTACAGCGTCCGGCAAGGAACACCCGCCGCCCGTATGAGAGGCAAGGTTCAGAACGCAGTCAAAAAAGAGCGCATCGGACAGTTGCTTGCGTGGGCATCGGAGCGTGAACAAAAATTTGCAGAGCAATATATGGGTGAGCAACTCACTGTTTTGTGGGAAAATGTCAGCGGGGCATCAGATACAGGGTTTAACCAAACAGGCTATAGCGAAAATTACATCCGCGTAGAGACGACCCATCCGCGTGTACTGAGCAATTTAATTACGCTAGCCCGTGTGGATAGCGTTGTCGATGGTGTAGCCCACGTCACTCCTGTGATAGAATGAATGGCGTTTGACAGATAGACATACACACAAAGGACAACCATGGCAGACTATAAAGACAAGATGATGGCAGCACTCAAAGACGCGATGAAGAACAAAGACAAAGAGCGTCGGGATACCATTCGCCTTTTACAGGCGGCTATCTCTCATGAGGAAATCGAAAAACGCAAAGACCTACCAGAAGGTGTTGAAGCAGAGTTAACTACAGAAGAAGAACTGGATGTTCTCGTACGAGAAGCGAAAAAACGTCGAGAATCCATCGCAGAGCTAGAATCTGCTGACCGCGATACCGCCGATGAAGAACGCGAACTCGAAATTATCGAGAGTTTCTTACCTGCGCAAATGTCCGAAGAGGAAATTCGTGCGTTGGCAAAACAAACGATTGAAGCAGTCGGCGCAACAGAAATGCGCGATATGGGCAAAGTCATGGGCAAATTGAGCACCGAAACCAAGGGCAAAGCCGATGGCAAGCTCGTCAGCACCATTGTGCGCGAGATGTTGCAATCCTAAAAAACCGTAGCCGTTAGCGACTGAGTATGATTGAGCGTCTAGGACAAATTCTCGAAGACCGTCTATCTTTGCCCCGTGAGCAAATCATTCAGGGTATTCAATGGACAATAGCAGGGGTTGCCATCCTGACTTTTGTGTTGGTGGCAACCTTTATCATCGCCTTCGAGAGCATATTTTCGCGGTTCAGTAGCACGGCTGACCTCGCCATCGGGCAAGTTGCCAACCGCAATATTGTCGCCCCTGCGAATGGGGGGTCGTATATCAGCGAGGTACAGACCGAGAACCTGCGCGAAGAGGCACGCAACAGTGTTCAGCCCATCTATTCGACACCGGATTTAGAAGTGGCACGGACATGGGGACAACGTGCGGAACAGACGCTCGAATTCATTGATGATGTGCGGGCGGCTGGGCGGTATGACACTATCGAACAGCAACTCATTGACCTTGCGGCAATGGATTATCTCTTGTTCAGTATGCCCGAACATGCTGAACGGGTGTTAACCATTGATGAGGATACATGGCGCTCTATCGCTACTGAAGTTGATACGGTGCTTGACCGTGTTTACCGCACAGAAATCCGCGATGAAGAGGATTACGTAAACACGCAACTTTCGCTACAAATCAGTCGCATTTTTGACACCGAAACCAGCACACTCATCTACGACCTGACGGACGATTTTGTGCGTCCGAATACTTTTGAGAACGAGACAGCCACCGCCGAAGAACGAGAGCGGCAAGCCGCCGAAGTTCAGCCTGTAGAGCGCACATTTGTCGGTGGGCAAATTATCGTAGAAGAAAATGAGCCTATCAGCGCACTCGCTTACGAAGCACTGGTGGAGTTCAATCTGATTCAGCCTGAAGATATACGTTTCACACAGATTTTACGGGCGCTGACAGCGACGATTTTGATGGTCGCTATTTTTGGTTGGTATCTGGCACGCTTCGATACGCATCTGCTGATACATCAACCGCAACGCATGATGATTTTGGGTGTCATATTCCTGATTATGCTTGCTCTCACGCGCGCACTGGGTATCAACGGCAATATTTATCTATTTCCTGCCGCCGCGATGAGTTTGCTGTTTGTGGCTATCGCTGGCACACATAGCGCGGTAATTGGCACACTCGGACTCGCCCTGCTGATGGGCTTGGTCGCTAACGATTCGCTCGAAGTGATGATGCTGATTGCTGTTGGTGGTATCATCGGCGCACTGAGTTTACGTCGTGCTGAACGACTCAATCAATTTTTTGTCGCTGGGGCAATCGTCGGCATTTTCAATGTCGCTGTGGTTATCATTTTCAACAGTGCCTTGAGCAGTGAAGCCGTCAACACAAATCTACTTATATTGATGCTCACTGCATTCATCGGTGGTCTGTTGCTTGTCCCTGCGACAGCGATGGCGGCGATGTTTGTGGTAACGGCATTATTTAACTTACCAACGGCACTCAAGTTGATAGAGCTACAACAACCGAACAAACCGATGTTGCAACGCCTCTTGCGAGAAGCACCAGGAACCTATCAACATTCTTTGCAGGTGGGCAATCTTGCGGAACAAGCCGCGAATGCTATCGGTGCAGATGCCCATCTAACACACGTTGCGGCGCTGTATCATGACATCGGCAAGATGCACTCGCCTCTTTATTTCACAGAAAATCAGAAAGATATTGGCAACCCACACGATACCCTCGGCGACCCCTATCGCAGTGCGGATATTATCATCAGCCACATTACTGAAGGCGATGAGATGGCAAAGCAAGCGGGTTTGCCGCAACGTATTCGTGATTTCATCCGCGAGCATCATGGCACAACCCAAGTTTTCGTGTTTTATCAACAAGCCTTGAAAGCCGCCGATGGTGACAAAAGCAAAGTAGACATCAGCGATTTTACGTATCCGGGTCCTAAACCACGCAGTCGAGAAACAGCTATCCTGATGTTAGCGGATAGTTGCGAAGCGGCAGTCCGTTCGATTAATCCGCAATCCAAAGCAGAAATCAGCGAATTAGTGGGCAAAATTATCGAGAGCAAACGCTCTGAGGGTCAACTGGATGAATCAGGGCTGACACTCAATGATTTGCGCACTATCCGCGAGATATTTGTAGATATTCTGCAAGGCATGTTCCATCCGCGCATTAACTACCGCGAGGCGATTGGCGATAAGCCGAAACCTGCCACACCGCCTGCACCGCAACCAACACCAGCTGAGCATGTGCCACCAGTCAGCGAGAATAATGCAAATGGGAGCAAAGCGCCACAGTCCACAAGCGATCCTGACGATAAGCGCGAAACACGCGAACACCGTGTTATACAAGAGAAATCAACACCATCACCTGCCACCCCACGTTCGACAGCCATTCAGCAAGAGATGGATATTGCCGACGAAGAACCCATGACCGAAGTGCCTCGCTTGCCGTCTTTAGATGAACGTCGTGCGACAAGTACACTCAGCATGAGTGCGGTGAATTTGCTGGACGATGACGATGCAGAAAACGAAGATGAAGATACAAAAGATACATGAGCCACAACATCGAGATACAAAACGACAGCCATTATCCTGATATAGACCATGCACAGCTACAAAAGGCGATACTGACCGTGCTTCAGCAACAAGAAGAAGCGTCCGATAGCGGTGTGACCGTTGTCTTTACAGACGATGCCCGTGTGCGCGAACTCAATAAGCAACATCGTGGAACAGACGCACCAACGGATGTCTTGAGCTTCCCTGCCGACCCACTACCACCAGAAATTATGGGTGAAGATGATGTTGCATACTTGGGCGACCTCATCATTGCCTTTCCGTATACGCAAGCACAAGCAAAACGGCTCGGTCATGACTTGGGTGATACATTGGCATTGCTCGTCATTCACGGCACATTGCACTTGTTGGGCTATGACCATGACACGCCCGAAAACCGCGCTGAGATGTGGTCTGCACAGGCGATTGCCCTATCTGCAATGGGCATTAGCGATGTAATTGTGCCAGCCCTAGAGGATGCCGACCATGCTTAAAGAGTGGTGGGAGAGCATTCAAGGAACATCGCGCATCAACCCATCCGACTATGCCGCACAGACCAGCCCGAATCGCTGGAAAAGTTTCAATTATTCATTGGCTGGCTGGCTGTACATGCTCCGCTGGCAGAAAAATACGCGCATCATGTCAGTAGCGAGTATCGTTGTGTTTGGTGTCGCTTTCTGGGTCGGCATATCTCGTATTGAGTGGGCATTACTCGTTGTGACAATTACGATTGTTTGGCTGACAGAGTTTTTGAATGCAGGCATCGAAGCCGCTATCGACATCGCCGCCCCAGATATTCACCCAATGGCACAGGTCGGCAAAGATGTTGCCAGTGCGGCAGTATTACTGGGTGTGGTTGCCTCTGTCATCGTCGGCTTATTGATACTCGCACCTCCTGTCCTCGTCAAAATTGGTCTACTGAACCCTGCATAATATCGTCACTATTTCACCAGCGACTGCACACACTTCTGAAATGATGTTACACTTTAAATATCTGAGTAAATGATTTTATGTTGTTCATAAATAGGGTTTGAGGTCTTATGTCGAGCGCACGGGAGAGACGCAAACGCCGTCAAGAACGGCAAGCAATGGCGACCAAACAGGGTCGCTCTAACAGACAAGTTGCAGAAGAAGCACGCTTCAAAGCACCGAGTATCGAGATTCCGGGCGCTCGCTGGCTGGTTGCGATTCCGGCGGCGGGCTTGATGTTGCTAGGTGTGATTCTCGCCCTACGCTTCATCAATCCACCGGATGAGGTTGCGCCGCCCAACGCCATTTGGCTCAATAGTGCGTGGACATATGCTGAACGTTCTACCGAAGACCTTGCTCAACTGACAATTGACCTAAGCGATAACGACGTAGGGACGATTTTCTTATACGTCAGTTCACTACGCTCAGATAATACGTGGTCAGGGCGCGAGAGTGGCAACAATCAATTCACTGAAGTTGAACCGACTATCGAAACTTTGCTGACGCAATTACGCGCAACCTACCCCAACGTACGTGTGTATGCGTGGGTAGAAGTCAATGCGCGTGCGCCACAATACCGCATGGATGATTTACAGGTACAGAATACCATCGCTAATTTTAGTCAGCGCATGATTAGTCAGCTTGAGTTTGACGGTGTTTTGCTGGATGTGAAACCTATTTTTGAGGAAAACGAAGATTATATTTCGCTGTTGCGGACGGTACGGCGTGAAATAGGCATCGACACACAGTTGTTGGTCGCTGTCCCAGCCGACCTGACGCCCTCTGGTACAACACTAAATTTACCGCCTTTCATCGCACCTGGCACAGAATGGTCTGCGGAATACAAACAACGGGTGGCGTTACTTGCCAATCAAATTGTCATTCTGGCGTATAACAGTTATCAGACTGACCCCGTAGATTATATTCAGTGGGTAACCTATCAGGTAGAGAGCTACATTGAGGTGTTGAGCGCCATTGAATCCAACACGACAATTTTAGTGAGTGTGCCAAATTATGACGATGGCTCAGATGCACATGACCCCGATATAGAAAGTCTCGCCGCGTCATTAGATGGGGTTGCTCGCGCCCGAACCGCACTCGATGAGACGACAACACCTTTGTTAACAGGTGTAGCTATCTACACGGACAATTTGCTATCCAACGAAGAATGGCGCGTATATACCGAGCGCTGGTTACGCTAATTATGAGGAGTGATGTCACTATGGAGCATACACAACCAGAAAAAATCAAGAATGATACGATTATCATGTATGGCACGCCGACCTGCCCGATGGTGCCACCCATGAAGCAGATGTTAGCGCGTGCAGATGTCCATTATGAATATGTGAACCTCGTCGGGGATTTGATGGCACGCGAACGGGTGCGTGAAATCAACAACGGCTATGAGAGTGTGCCAACGTTTGAATTTCCTGATGGCAGTACATTGACTGAACCGAGTACAGGCGAGATGAAACGCAAACTCGAACAGATGGGATACGATGTCCCCGCGAGTGCGATGTTGATGGGCAATCTATGGCTACTCGTGATGGCAGGGGGCGTTTCACTCGCGCTCTTGCGTGCATTCGGTATATTTTGAGCTAAGAAGAAAGATAATTATCTATGCCAACTGTCATTCGCTTACTGACACCTGATGGCTTACAAGCTGTCGATTACACAGCCGACTCACTCAAGGTAGCGTCTGCCTATGAACCTGACGACGGTATCTACACCGTCACCAATACCTATAATCGCTATGATACGCTTAAGCTCAATGCGCATTTTGACCGCATGGAAGATTCTGCGCAACGACAAGGTATTGACTTATCACTGGATAGACAAGGCGTGCGCGATGCTCTACGCGAATTAATTGACATTGCCGATTATGGCGAGGTGCGCTTTCGTATCACTGTTCCGAAATCAACACCCGACACCTTCATTTTGACTGTTGAGCCATTTTCGCCACCGTCACAAGCGATTAAAGAAAACGGTGTGCGGTGCATCACGGCACCTAATAGTGCGCGGCATGATGCGGAAGCCAAGACAACCGATTGGATGCACCAGCGCAAAGCCTTATCTGATGCTATGCCAGATGATATTTACGATACCTTTTTGCTAGATGCAGACGGCAATATCTTAGAAGGCTTAGGCGCAAATTTTTATGCCGTACAGGATGATGTTTTGCGCACAGCAGGCGAAGGCGTGCTAAAAGGCATCTCTCAGCAGATTGTTTTTGAGGTAGCAGAAGGCATTGTAGCAATAGAAAAAGTCGCGCCACATATTAATGACCTCAAAGATTTTCAGGAAGCCTTTTTGACCAGTAGCAGTCGGGGCATTATCCCTATTGTGGAGATAGATGGCGTGACACTCGGCGATGGCACACCTGGCAAAATCACAAACGCACTCCGTAGTGCTTATGAAGCATGGATGGCAGACCATCTCGAACCGCTGTAAAAATGAGTCAGGATAAGCCTGTGCAGAATTTAGAAACTCTCTGGAAAGTCATCAGTGCCGCTGGCACAGTGCGCGATTTGGCACAAGAGCGCAAAACCTATCAATTCACAGTTGCGCCACCGACAACGCTATATTTACACACCGAACATGCGGTTGTGCATGTACGACGTTGGTTTGCGCCCAAGATAGAAGTGCGTACGAAGCTCGATGTGCGCTTCGGTTGGCGTGTACAGACTGACCAAGATGAGGCAGGCGTGTATCTAGTCGCTAAACGGCGTGCTGTGGTCGGGAGTGTCGCACGCGGTGAGTTTGTGGTGCATGTCCCACGTGATACGCACCTCATACTCAAAGTTGAACACGGGGCTATTCTGCTTGATAACGTCAATGCGACGCTACAAATACCCCCGCCTATCGAAGAGGAACAAGTTTATCTCGAAAGTGGCAAGGTATAATAAAATACTTATACACAATATAAGTTTATAGTTGATTCAGCTAGTTCTAGCTGATATGTTTGGCACATGAAGAGTAATCACGCTATGCCATCTAAAATGTGTCGTTGTACGCACCATACACCCACACTCAGGATGGTTCATCATGTTTGATTGGCATGATATTTTTATAAGCGAAAAGCCAACCTGTGCGGTTGGCTTTTTTCTTGCATAGCTCTAACGCAGATATGTTACACATAACACGTCAGATAAGTGATTAACTTTTTTTGTACATGACTATCATACACAATTTACGGAGAGATACAGCTTCATGAGTGAATATGCCAATCCAGATGTATTAGTTAGCACAGATTGGGTCGCCGACCATTTGAATGACCCGAATGTACGTATTATTGAATCCAACGAAGATGCCCTTCTCTACCCTAGCGGACACATTCCGGGCGCAGTCGAGGTTGATTGGACAAGCGACCTCAACGACGAAGTGGTACGCGATTACATCGGCAAAGATGGCTTTGCCGCACTCGCCAGCCGCATCGGCATCACACCCGAAACCACTGTCGTTTTCTATGGTGATAAAAGCAATTGGTGGGCTACCTACGCATTTTGGGTATTCCAACTTTTTGGACACACCAACGCAAAAATTATGAATGGTGGGCGTCAGAAATGGGTCGATGAAGGGCGCGACATCACCAAAGATATTCCTAGCTACGATGCAACCAACTACCCTGCATCAGACCGCAACGATAGCGAAATTCGTGCTTTCCGTGACCAAGTGCTAGCACACATTCAAGCTGACGGTCAACTCGTTGATGTTCGTAGTCCAGGTGAATTTAGTGGCGAGAAATTAGCTATTCCGGGTTATCCACAAGAAGGCGCGATTCGCGGTGGACATATTCCAGGCGCGAAGAGCATTCCGTGGTCAACAGCGGCTAACGAAGACGGTACATTCAAGCCAGTCGGTGAATTGCGCGAAATTTATCTGGAGCAGAATAGCATCAACCCTGACGAAGAAGTTATCGCGTATTGCCGTATCGGTGAGCGCAGTAGCCACACATGGTTTGTGCTGAAGTATCTACTGGGCGTCGAAAATGTGCGTAATTACGATGGCTCTTGGACAGAATGGGGCAACAGCGTCGGCGTGCCTATCGAAAAAGGTAGCTAAAGTAAGTTCGCAGAAATTCAAGCAGTCTAATTGATGTGTTAACAACGGGGTGAGCTAACTAGCTCGCCTCGCTGTTTTATGTGTAGTGATGTGCTACACTTAGAACCTATAAGCTAGAACAGTAAGCAAAATACGAGAGTGAGCAAATGGCTGACTATCCACAGAAATTACAAGAAACAATTGAAGACTTCTCGTTCGTGACCACCCGCGTCGAACGCCAGCAATATTTAATTCAACTCGCTGACCAATTCGATTCGGTCAAAGTGAGCGAAGATATTGCGAAAAAACCCTATAACGAAGACCATCGCGTGCCGGAATGTGAGTCGGATGCCTTCGTGTGGTGGACAGATAACGAAGATGGCACATTGCAGTATCACTATGATGTGCTGAATCCGCAGGGTTTGTCTGCCATGGCAATGAGCGTCATCTTGGGCGAGGCATGTTCAGGTGCGCCCCTAGAAAAAGTTGCCAATATTCAAGAAGACATCGTGTTTGAATTTTTTGGCAAAAATATCAGCATGGGCAAAGGGCGCGGACTGATTGGTATCCTCAATATGATGAAAGCCGCCGCCCGTCAAAAACTGGGTGACGCATAAGTTAAATAATCGCGTGATGTGGGTATAGTATGATGCTATGCCCATTATTTTAGATTTGGACTCAAATAATGTTACTTGCCATCGCTACCTGCTACGAAGAACCCACGCTCTTTCATGATGAAGCGCCACTGACAACTGCTCTATCCGCACATGGTATTGATGCACGCCCCGTCGTTTGGAATAGCCCCGAAGTTGATTGGGATGTTTATGATGCGGTTCTTGTGCGCAATACATGGGATTATCATCAGCAAGCAGGCATATTTTCGACATGGTTAGATTTACTCGATAGCTTAAATAAACCTGTTATCAATCCGACGGCACTCTTACGCTGGAATATGCACAAAAGCTATCTGCGTGAAATGTCAGAACAGGGCATAAATATCATACCCACAGTATTTGTTGAAGACGCTCAACACAGCCTGCATGATGTGCTTAACCAGCAAGAATGGGCAGAAGCGATTATCAAGCCGATGGTCGGGGGCAGTGGCGACCACATCCGGCGGGTGTCTATAGACGATTGTACGAAACATGAACAATCGTTTGGATGGCTAGTAGACCGTTTTGGGATGCTCGTGCAACCCTATCTGCCAGAAATCGAAAAAGACGGTGAATATTCACTCGTTTTTTTCAATGGCATATATAGCCATGCAATGCGCAAACAACCCGCAGACGGTGAATTTCTAGTACATGAAGAACGCGGGGGTAGTTTAAAGCCCTATCAGCCAAGCGACAAAATGATACACACCGCAACGAGTATAGTAGCCTCTGTTAAGCAGATAACAGGCATTCTACCAACGTATACCCGTGTCGATGGTGTGCTTGTTAACGAGGAATTTTTGCTAATGGAGTGTGAGTGCGTTGAGCCGGAGTTGTATTTTAAGCATGGGTCAGGCGCGGTAGAGACACTCATTCGCTGTATATTGAAAGCACTTGGTTAGATGTGCTTCTCACTAGATAATTTAGTCGCGGTTTTTGGGCGTGATTCTGATGTATTGCAGACACTCTTGCCAGCCCTCGATACTGTTTTAGATGGGCGATGCCATATCTACCGACAATGGGAAGCGGATTTCTCTGAGCGCACCCCCAAAAAATTATCGCTCAAGCACCTGACAAAGTATTATCAACTCGATACAGAATCCGCGCCTCGCATCGTATTTTTGCTACAAACGTATTATGCGCTCGTTTGCAAACTACTCGCCGCGCATAAACTCGGTTCACCGCAAAGTATAGAAACCATCGTCGATGATTCGCATTTTGTTCAGTACGGTATTGAGAATTTTAAGGATAAGCAAGCTCATATTTACGATTGGTACGCTGATACAGTAGATGTGAGTGTCGCTTGTGAGTGTGCGGAAAAATTTGACTATCAGCAAACCCCTCCATTGGATGCCCTCAAGCAACTGTATCATGACCTGTTTCCAAAACAGATTCGGCATCAACTAGGCGAATATTACACACCCGATTGGTTGGCACATCACACGCTGACCCATATCAACATCACCGCACAGACACGCTTGCTTGACCCCATGTGTGGGAGTGGTACGTTTGTCGTGCTGGCATATCGGCAATTGTGCGATAGTGGCGCATCAAATGCACTCGAACAGGTTGCCGGCATTGATGTTAATCCTCTCGCTTGCCTCAGTGCGAAGACCAATTTACTGCTCAACTTATCAGCTGACACCTTGGCAGAAGCGCCCATCACACTGCCTATTTACCATGCAGATACGCTCCTCAATCCGCCGGATATTGGCACATTTGACGCGATTGTAGGCAATCCCCCGTGGATAAATTGGGAAACCCTCTCTGCGGCGTATCGCCAGCAAACAAAACATTTGTGGGAAAAATATGATTTGTTTCCGCACAAGGGCTTCGCAAGTTTGCTAGGTAAAGGGAAAAAAGACCTCTCCATTTTGATGACTTACGCAGTGGTTGACCAGTATTTAGCCCCAAGCGGACAAGTCGCGTTTGTTCTCACACAGTCGCTTCTTAAAACAGGCGGTGCGGCAGAAGGCTTCCGTACCTTCAATTTTCCGAATCACGATTTGGACGCTGTGCATGTGGATGATTTCAGCAAATTGCGTGTTTTCTCCGGTGCGGCAACCCGCCCTATCGTGCTGGTACTCGGCATGCCAACCGATAACTCACCAAATTATTTTGTGTGGGATGCAGATAAAGCGACTGTTGCTCAAGACGCGCCTAGCACTATCACGCAGACACTTACACACGGTCAGTTTATAGCGGAACCTGTCGGTGAATGGGGGTCAGCATGGTTGACGGGCAAGCCAGCCGCTATCGACGCGGTGCGCAAAATTCTGGGGCAATCTGATTACACAGCACATGCAGGAGTGTATACGGGCGGGGCGAATGCGGTTTACTGGCTGACGGTGCATGAACGAAAAAACAATCTCGTGCGCGTCAGTAACATTATCAAAGGCGCAAAACGGGCTGTGCCACAAGTTGATACCTGGCTCGAAGCTGACCTCATTTATCCGCTTTTGCGCGGGCGAGATGTCAATCGCTGGCAGGCTGACCCTACAGTACATATTCTGATGTTACAAAATCCAGAAACACGTCAAGGATATGACGCTGATTGGTTGCGCAAAAACTATCCTCGCACCTATGCGTATATTCAGCGATTTGAGGACGCACTACGACAACGTGCAACGCTTAAACGCTATTTTGATGAGGATGTCCCATTCTGGACAATGTTCAACATAGGGACGTACACATTTGCGCCTTACAAAGTCATCTGGCACGGTTTCGGTAGGTCGCGGATGCACGCCGTTGTTGTGGGCGAAAAAGACGGCAAAGCTATTATGAGCAATCAGGCAATGCACCCCTTTGTGGGCATTCAAGATGAAGACGAAGCGCACTACATCGCGGCGTGTTTAAATAGCGCCCCATTTGAATTTGCGGTACTCAGCCATACCCAACCCGGTGGTAAGAGCTTCGCCCAGCCGGGCATTCTCAAGAGCTTGCGCATTCCACAGTACGATGCCACACTGAGCTATCATCGTGACCTCGCACGCTTATCAAGAGAGGCACATAATGGCAACGTTGATGATGATGCGATTGCAGAAATGAGTGCGCAGGTTTGGGGTTTGACAGCAAGTGAATTAGCACAATTACGCCAAAGTTTGGCGACGATCATAGATTAGGCACAAGCGATGTTTTTATTGTATGTTGATGATGATATTCAATTGCGCCTGCACGATACCTACCGTGTGCAAGCCTTCTACGATTTAATATATGCTAATCGCAAGCACATCGGGCAATGGATGGAATGGGCGGATTATCATCAGTCTGTCAGCAATACTTACGATTACATCATGTGGGAGCGCGAAAATTTTGCTAAAGGCGAGATTATCTCCACGCAGATTATCTATCAGGGTACGATTGCAGGGAGTATCGCGCTGACAATCACCGATGCCATCGCAAGACAAGGTGAAATTGGCTACTGGCTCGGAGAGGCTTTCGTAGGTAAAGGCATTGCCACACACGCAGGACAGGCACTAGTCAATTTTGCTTTTAATACGCTCGGACTCTATAAGCTGGTCATCCGTGCAATCGCCGAAAATACAGCAAGCATCGCGGTTGGGGAACGGCTCGGCTTTCATTATGAAGGTATACAGGTTAAACAACGGCTGCTTCGCGGGGCTTATTACGATTATCATGTTCAGTATCTACTGCGCGACCAATGGGCTGGTATCGCATCGCCTGAATTTGAGTATCGTCTTGATGAGAAGACTGTCTTGCGCCCATTGATGGCACATCATGCCGATCATCTCTTCACATGTGTGGATACCCATCGTGATAGCCTACGCGAATGGGTTGCGTGGGTCGATAACCATACGAGTGTCACAGATAGCGAAGATTACATCGACAGAGCGATGGAAAAGTATGGCGCGTTCATCGGCTTAGATTGCGGTATCTGGCACAACGGGCAATTTTGTGGGCAAGTCAGCTACAATGATTGGATTGTCAAACGGCAAACGGGCGACATCGGCTACTGGTTAGCGCCACCCTTTCGGGGCAAAGGCATCATGACAAAGGCTGTCCGTGCCATGCTGGACTATGGATTCACTGCCCTTGGCTTGCATCGCATTACCTTATACACAGCCGTAGAAAATACACGAAGCACAGCACTCGCCAAGCGTGTAGGGTTCACACATGAGGGCGTTTTGCGACGTGGCGAACGTATCCGTAATACATTTCACGATGCGAATGTCTTCAGCATACTCAGCTCAGATGGGGATACGGACTAATGCGCTTTCGCTATTATCTTGATGCGCATCTATCACTTGAACTACAAACGCCTGACCATGCGCCTGGTATGCTCAAACTCATCAGCGAGAATCGCGCATTTATCGGGCAATATATGGATTGGGTTCAGCGCCTCCAAACGCTCCCTGATGCACAAAAATACCTAGACCGAGACTTACACAGCATGGCAATCGGACGCCGTTGGGCATGGATGATTCGCTATTATGGGCAGATTGTCGGGCGTATCGGCTTGACAGTTACAACACCTTCACTCAATGAATGCGAACTGTATTATTTTTTAGCGGAGAGCGCGACAGGCAAGGGCATCATCACGCGGGTGACACGGGTAATTACGACCTTTGCGATAGGTGTGCTAGGGCTAAAACACGTTTTGATAGGCTATGTACCAAGTAATGTAAAAAGTGGCGCTGTCGCGCATAGACTTGGCTTTCAATATGAATATCGAGCGCGGGATGAAGAAGCAAAAGGCGATGGTTGGCAAGATTTGCGCTTCGCGGGCATGACAGCAGATGATTGGGATGATTCTGCAACAATTCCCTCTTTTGACTATTGGCTGACCGAAAATATAAGTCTACGTCTTTATCAGACTTACCATGTAGCGACAAAAATGCGTACTATTAAGCGTAACAAAGACGAGTTATCACGTTGGTTTCGCTGGGCAACTGACGCCTATACCAGCCGAGATGAACGTAAACGCGTGCGTGAGCGTTTATTTGGCTATGCAGATAATGAGATGCTGAATGTCGCTATCTGGCACGAAAATCGTTATGTAGGCGATGCGGCATTACGCATAGATGCCGTTCACGAAAGCGGGATGCTATCTTACTGGTTGGATAGCTCAGTGCGTGGGCAAGGTATCGCTACCCGAACCGCAACTGCCCTCCTACAGTATGGGTTTCAGGAGCGCCGATTAGCACGCATCGGCGCACAAATCGCAGAAAGCAACACTGCCAGCCGTGCCGTTGCCGAAAGGCTCGGTATGCAAGCCGAATACTTTATGAGAGACGAAAGACGGATTGGTGGTCAATTCATCAATCACGTACAATATGGCATATTAGCCGATGAATGGAAGATAAGACGACTATGACGATGATTTATCATCTAACAACAGAAATTGAATGGAAACTCGCCAGCGAAAGTGGCACCTACTCCGCACCCTCACTCAGTAGCGAAGGCTTCATTCATTGTTCGACCAAAGACCAGATTTTGCGTGTCGCTAACGCATTTTACCAATCTGTGGATGACCTCGTGCTGATGTGCATTGACGAAGATGCGGTAGAAGCGCTTGTAAAATGGGAAGCACCCGCCCACCCCGACGGACAACCAGCGCCGTTTGATGCGAGTGCTGAAAAATTTCCACATATCTATGGCACTATCAACATGGATGCTGTGACTGCGTGTTTAGAGATGCCAAAAGGCGATGATGGCTATCGCTTACCAGATGGCATTTAACTATCAAAGGCAGACGAGAAGAAGCTCGCCAATTCTTGGTATAGCACTTTTTGATTCTTAGGCTTGCGAATACCGTGTCCTTCGTCTTCAAAAGGCAGGACGCTGTATTCGACATTTGCCTCGTCCAATTTTTCGCGCACTTCACGCACATTATCAGGATGCACGTTCGGGTCTTGCATGCCCTGTATGATGAGCAAGCGCCCGTTAATATTCTGCACAAAATTTATCGGCGAGCGTTCATGATATTTTTCCGGCACATCATCCGGGCTACCACCGAGCATTTCTTCGCTATAGGGGCGTAAATCAGGACGTGTCGTCTGATAATCCACAACGAGGTCAGTCATGCCACAGATAGGCGCAGATGCTGATAACGTATCAACAGGAAAATGTGTAATAGCATGCCATGAACTGTAGCCCCCGTATGATGTCCCCGTCATGCCAACTTTGCCCGCTTCTGCAATGCCTTCCTCAATCAGCTTCTTGATGCCCATTTCAATGTCTACCTGCTCCATACCGCCCCAACCATCTTCTTTGATTTTTTCGCGGAATGCCAAGCCGAAACCTGTGCTACCACGATAGTTTGGGTCAAGTACATTGAACCCTTGTCGCACAAAAAATTGAATCTGGTTATTAATCGCATCACGGCTATGCGCAGTCGGTCCACCATGCACGTAAACGATAGTACCTTTCACATCTGTATCTTCTGTGGGGCGATACAACCACCCCTGTATCGGTAAGCCATCTGTGGATTCCCAGCGAAAATCTTCGGCGGTTGTTAAATCACCACCGGAAAGCGTCGTCATGCTCCAAATATGCGAGATACTCACGAGTTCATCTAGCGAGGTTGCACTCATCGGAAAGCGCACGATTTCGGCAGGCTGTGTACTGCTGTAATAGACACCGAGCCAATCAGTATCCGTGACGGGGGCAATCGGGTTGAGCGTGCCTTGTAAATTCGGGAAAGGTGTTTCTGCGCGGGTTTCTAAATTGAGCAGTGTCGTTTTTGAGCGTGCATCTATGATTTCCGTCAGTAATGCGCCTTCACAATTATGCGGAACAGTAACCGATTCAATACTGCGGTTCGGGTCATCAACGAGCCAACGAATCTCGCCTGTTTCTAAGGTCAGCAAGCCAACTTTGTTATATCCATCGCCTTCCGCAATGAACACAATCGACTGGCTATCATTTGTCCACGTACCATAGGCTTTTTTGTCTGCGCCGACATTGAGTACCTGACGGTCATGCTCACCATTGATGCTAATAACAGATTGTTGCCACCCAGCCGGATGGGCGTGTGTGTCATAGAGTATCCAGTTACCATCGGGACTGAGTTCTGGGATATTGAAACCACTCGTCTCTGGACGCGCTAACTCCACGCGTTCGCCTATTTCAAGATTATGCTTGATGACAACAGTTGGTTCGATTTCTTCTTCTTTTTCAACATCATAATTTGCACCATACACCAAATACTTGCCATCTTGGGTCATGCTACCACCACGCAAGAAGTAGTCAGGGTCATCTTCGGTGAGGGGGTGCATTACGAGAGGCGTATTAATATCAACACGGAAGATACGGTCACGTTCATTACCGTTTTTATCCTGCGTCACCAACACAGATTGACTATCATGTGTCCAGCCCAATAAAAACGTATCGTTGTCACTGTCTGTCAAACGTTTTGGGGAGGCTGATCCATCTGTAGGGGCAACATAAATTTCTGCGGTAGGCGCGGTACGAAACCATGTCCATGCCACCCAACGTCCGTCTTTAGAGACTTTGGGATTGTACAAAGCAGGCAAGGAGAGCAACGCATCAAGATACTCTGAATTATTCATCATATACCCTTTGTTGGTACAGTTTGTTCTAATGTATGAATGGAGTGTGTAAGCCAATCACCGTGTATTTTCAAATAGATGGTGATTGTTAGGCATGTCTATTATAAGTCAGAATAGCTAGGCGATTGTCGCAAAACTGTAAATATCGCCAGCGCACAGCCAACAAGAAAGCCTGCGAGTGTCCATGCCGGCAAGCGAGAGAGCATTGCTAACATCAAGGCAGGGGGATAATCGGGGAAAGCGTGCGCGTGCCAGCTTGTTTTGAAGAACATCAGCAAGGCAATAGCGAGGGGTGCAAAGCCACCGATGGCTGTACTAGTGAACACAACAAGAATCAGAAAACGGGGCAAAGGAACAGCGTCATGGGGTATATTGTCTAAGAGAGTATAGATAGTGCTTATCACAGATAAACCTGTTCCTAAGATAATGACAGGTATCAGGCTATTATCTTCTAGGCTCATCCATACCAAGAGACAAAGCCCGTATCCTATCAGCAGGAAACGAGCTTTTGTCCCTAATCGTGGCAAAGTAACTGACACCGTTTATGCCTTCGCCACCCGTCTACGTTTACGGTTTTTGCGCAATTTAAGGGGTTCAAAGTGGAAAATCATCGCTTGATGCGGTTCAACATCAACGAATAGACCGTTCGTGACAATTTCATCACCGTTTTCGTCAATGTAGGTGCGGTGCAATACATCAAGTAGCACCCAATCTTGCCCGCCGATAGCATCTGCCCATGCCCTCATATCAATAGCCGCTTGTGACCATTCGCCTGATAAATTCAGTACAACAAGGCGCATATCGTTATCCTGACGCCAGCCATAAACCACGAGATTATAATCGCCCATACAGCCATCACACGCCGCATAGCAATTGAACAGATACCACTCGCCTTCTGTGTAAATCGGATGGCGACTTTCTTTCAGTAGGCGACGGTAAAATTGCTCCAGTGCGGGGTAGTGTTGTTCATCCGGCTGGCGATTGATATGCACAGGCAACTTGATAGTACGTCCGGTAAATTGCCCATCATGATACAGAACAGCGCCGGGCAATGTGCTAATCAAAGTTGCTGCCGGACGACTACTCGCCAAACCAAGCGAATCGGCTGCACGGGGTTCATCGTGATTTTCGATAAAGCGGATTTGCTGTTCTAAAAAGTCACGGTCAGCGCGAAGATGCGTCTGAATGCCATTGACATCGCCGGATACAATGCGGTCATATAGTACTTTGTCGTAGGTGTAATCGAAGCCTTGTTGGAGCAAATCGTAATTCATGTCCCAATAGACTTCAGCTATGAACAAGAAATCTGGGCTTGCTTTGCGCACACGCGGAATGACGTAATTCCAAAAATCGACGTCTGGCACATCCATATCAGGGTGCAACCAGCCCCATGAATGCTGGAATACCGCATTGGTCATCAGCATTGCCATATCACAACGCACACCATCTGCCATTGACGCAATATCACGCAGGGTTTTGACTGTGGCATTACGATAGCCGTTACTATAGGCATTCAACTGTGCCGTATCAATCCAGCCGGGAAAGTAGGGGTCACGCCCGTGTGCAATTATCGCACGGGTGCGACGAGCAATTTGTATCTCGAAAAATTCACCAGGCGCTTTATCCAACCAAAGCGGTGCGGCTTGCATGTAATACTCAGGATGTTCCAGCAACCAACGATGGTCTAAGCCAGTGTGGTTCGGCACAAAATCGAGAATCAACTTCAGTCCACGGTCATGTAATTTTTGCCGGAAGATAGCCAAGCCATCACGCCCGCCGAGTGCTTCTTCAACATCGTAAGCAGCAATCGCATAAGCTGACCCCACCACATCTTTTTTGGTGATGTCTGGCAATGCCCCTCTGTATTCATGCACGTAATTGAGCGCACTAGCGCGGGTTGTTGCCCCACGATACCACACACCCATCAACCAAATAGCATCAAAATCATAACTAGCGAGGTTATCCAACACCTCATCGGGAACCGTTTCCAACGTCACGGGACGGTCATATTCTTGGCTCAAGGTTGTAAGCCACACCCACGTATTAATTTCGTAGATGCGCGGATTTTGCGACCATGTTGTCATCTGCTATGAGTCCTAATCTCAAATAAATTCACTATGATGGTAGTTCTTCTTGGTCAATAGAACAAGGTACACCTAACTATATGTAACACCACATACACAGAATGGTATCGCTTTGGCATAGGGGAATTTTCCAGACAATGTTACTCTAAATACACGAATGACATTATTTCAATTATTTCTAGTCAGGAGCAAAAACGATGCCCGATGGTTATTTTGTGCGTAGGGGTGATGTAGAGCAAGTAAGTGTGATAGAAGGTATTCAACGGCGTACACTTGGCGTCACTGATGAAGCAATGGTATGTGAATTTCATTTAGAAAAAGGGGCTATCGTGCCGTTGCATCATCATATGAACGACCAAGTTGGCTATGTAATGGCTGGTGAAATTGAACTAACGGTAGGTGATAAGACGGAAATCCTCAAAGTAGGCGATAGTTATGCAATTCCAGGTGGTATTCAGCATGGGGCAAAAGCACGGGTCGCTACTGTTTTGATAGATGTTTTTTCCCCACCACGCGAGGATTATCGTACGGAAGCACGTTAGACCATCCTGCACTTGCGACAAAATATTGTACAATAGAGACGAATTACTATTACAGTCTGATGTGTTGTTAATCGGGATAATTAAGAATTATGGATAAACCAACACAAACCCGCAATCGGAAGAGCAAAGCACGCGAGCGTATCCGCAAACGCGCTGAACGCCGTGAAGCTGTATCCGATATGATTCAGGATACAGTGGGCAATGTCCCTGATGTGCCTGTGAGCAAGTTAGCTTCCAATGTCACACCTGCCCTCAATGTGGTGCGCGACTGGTGGTGGCACTTCAAAAAAGACATGCCTCTCAAACTAATTTTACAGGGTGTCGGTGGCTTTCTGCTTGTTTTTGTCGGCATTTTCTTTCTGACAACGGTATTCAGTCGTGATATTGGACCGAACCTCAGCAGTATGGGTATCAAGCTCAGTGGCATGACCGTCGATGAGGCAACCGAGACGCTTTTCGCATATTGGAACGAAGAGATGACCATTGATATCATGCTGGATGACACTATTTTTGAAACAGTTTCACCCGCCGATATTGGTATTTCACTAGATGCCACAGCTACCGCACAAGCTGCCAAAGATGCCGGCTTATCAGGTTTCCCATTTGGGCAAGAAATTGATCCTGTTTTGAGTGTGGATTATGGCGATGTGCAAGCCTATATGCTCGCTATTGGTAATGCTGTCTATATCCCATCTTATGAAGCCGGCTATGAATGGCGTGATGGTCAATTGGTCAGCGTGATGGGAACATCTAGCCGAGAACTTGATGTACTCATTAGCATTCAGCGTGTGACCGATAATGCCCTACAAATTGTGACCGATGGTATGGTATCGCTGGCAACCACCAGCACACCTCCTGCTGTTGTGGAAGCTGACCCCTACTTCAATGACGCACTGAGTTTTGTCACCAGTGATTTTATCCTTGAGGGTTACGACCCCTTCACCAATGATAGCCAACGCTGGGCGACCACCCGTCAAGAAATGGCAGATTGGCTCGTTGTCACCGATGCGGGTTTGACCATACGTGAAGATGGTTTAGAAGATTTCGTGAATACAGTCAATCAAAATATCGACCTCAATGACTGGTCACGCTATCTGGACCCTGTTGAAACCTACGATGCTATCAGCACGGCATTTTTAACCAATGAAGATACTGCCAATGTCCGTATCCGTTATGCAGATTCCACCTACGAATTACAAGATGGGGATTGGGGTTTGCGTCTGGGGCGACGCTTAGGCTTACCCTTGTTCAACATTCAAACAGCAAACCCTGGACTAGATTGGGATGATGTATATGCTGGACAAAATGTGAGCTTACCTTCGCGCGACCTCGTTGTACCGCTTGATCCTGTTATCAATAAACGCATTGTCGTTGATTTAGACCGACGCTATTTGGTCGCCTACGAAAACGACGAAGTGGTGCATCATTGGCCCATCTCGATTGGGCGTACAGATGCCCAGACACATCCCGGCGTGTTCCAAATTCTGAGCAAAGTAGATATTGCTTTCGGCAGTAGTTTCTCGCTCTGTAATGCGGATAACGAATGTGGACAGTGGGAGATGGATCACTTTATGGGTATTTATCAGGTTGGTGTCGGTCTGACGAACGGCTTCCATGGCACAGTGCGTTTGCCCAATGGGGGAACACTGACCCGTGGTAGTACACAGTCCGCAACTACATTCGGCTGTGTGATGTCCGATGAGGCACAAGCGCAGATTTTGTATGAGTGGGCAGAAACTGGTGTTGTAGTTGAACTCATTGACGCCGTTTATCCACCGCAAAGCGATTTAGGCAGAGACGCAATGACGTTCATTGACGATCTGTATCAGAGTTAGCTAATCAGCTTTATCGCAGATACAGGGAGCAATGTCATGTGCATTGCTCTTTTTTTGTCTACAAACTACACAACTTGGAAATATTTCCACCCTTATTTACACTGTAATATTTCGATAGGCAATAACAGGTTTTTAGTGTTCATAATGGCTTAAATCTACTAACAATACTGCTTGCTTAGTAGATTTTTTAACATTTAAGATTAGATTTGTATTATTTTTCACAATGGAATTTGTAGGAAAATTACAAAAAGTCCTTGACATTTTCTGACAAATCTTATATTCTTCTAATCAATGAGATGTGTGAAGCAAAACTTAAATAAATCTTTTTAAAAATATTTTTTCTCCGCTTCACACACGTCTACAATCGCCTCGCTTTTGCGGGGCGTTTCTCATTTAATGGCATGACTTGTGTTATTCTAAAGCCCGTTACTTACATGCACATTCTGAGGTTCTTTCAATGACATCTGAAACACAACCCAAGCAAACGCCTTATGGACTCTGGCACAGCCCTATCTCACCACAGATGATTGGTGATAGTTTGCGACTCAACGATATTCAGTGGGATTCAGATGGCAAAACCTTAGTTTGGTCAGAGCGACGCGACACACGGACTGTTTTAGTTGCCAAACGTGGTAACGATGCGATGCGCGACCTAACCGATAGTAGCGTCTCCCCTAGTGGACGGGTTGGCTATGGCGGTGGCGAATTTACTGTGCATGATGGCATCATATATTTTGTGCATAGTGGACGTTTACATCGCCTTGCAATAGCGGGTGGCACACCACAGGCAATTACACCCAAATTCGGGGGTGTTGCCGCACCAGCCGTTTCACCGGATGGTCATTGGGTTGTCTTTGTGCATAGCTACGAAGGACAAGACAGTCTAGCGATTGTGCGCAGTGATGGGTCACAGTTGCCACAAAAGATTCTACAAGGCACGGATTTTGTCATGCAACCGACATGGTCGCCAGATGGGACACAGGTTGCCTGTGTAACATGGAATCATCCGCAGATGCCATGGAACGGAAGCGAATTGCAAATTATTAACTTGAACTTCCCTGAAAATGGCGCGCCTAGCGCCCACACAAGCAAAGCACTGGCAGGCGATACTGAAACAGCCATTTTCCAACCACAGTGGTCGCCAGACGGACGTTACCTCGCTTATGTCAGCGATAGAGACGGTTGGTGGCACATTTATCTCTACGACACAGCGTCAAGCGAGCATCGCCAATTGACAAATGGTGAGCGCGAACATGGCATTCCAGCATGGGTACAAGGCATGAAAACTTACGATTGGTCAGCCGATAGTAAGCACATCATAGCTATTCATCATAGCAAAGCTATTTACTCAGTATCACAGTATGACCTTGAAGGCAAAGAACGCCCATTAGATGCCCTCTCTGATTACACACACATTGACCGTCTTGCTGTATCGCCTAAAGATGGCACGGTGGCTTTGATTGCGTCTGCATCAACGATACCGACTCGTATTCTGTGCTACCATGCGCAAGATAGCGTGCAAGTCATTCGGCGCACCACTACAGAAATGCTCTCTGGAGATGTTCTAGCCCCTTGCGAGGCAATCACATGGGATGGACACGATGGCGAAACAGTACATGGTCTATACTTCGCCCCTCAGAATAGCCAGTATCAAGCACCAGACGATACAGCACCCCCTTTGATGGTTCTCATTCATGGTGGTCCTACCTCACAACGCAACGCGACGTTCGATATGGAAGTGCAATTTTTTACCTCGCGGGGATACGCTGTTCTACAAGTTAATCATCGTGGGAGTACAGGTTACGGCAAAGCCTACATGAACAAGCATGCTGGCAATTGGGGCGTTTACGATGTGCAAGATAGCATCACTGGCGCACAATACTTGATTGACACTCAGCGTGCTGATGCCGACAAAGTAATCATAATGGGAGGCAGTGCTGGCGGGTACACAGCCTTGCAAGCATTGGTCGATAAACCTAGATTTTTCAAAGCGGCGGTAGTTTCGTATGGCGTAGCAAATCAGTTTTCGCTGGTAATGGATACGCATAAATTCGAGGAACGGTATAGTGAGTGGTTGCTAGGTACATTACCAGAACATGCTGATAAATACCGTGACCGCTCGCCTCTCTTTCATGCACAGAAAATAGAAGATGCAGTCATTATTTTTCAGGGAACAGATGATGAGGTTGTGCCGAAAAGCCAATCAGACACAATTGTGAGGGCGCTCCAACGCAATGGCACCCCGCATGAATACATTATCTATGAAGGTGAAGGGCATGGCTTCCGCAAGCCAGAAACCAAAGTAGATTTCTACACGAAAATACTATCTTTCTTGAAGCAGTATGTCATTTTCGCGTGATTAGTTGGTGAAAAGCTCAGCAAGTTCACCAGCTGTCAGGTCGAGCTTACCTTCTTCGATGCAGACCCGCCCAAGATTGATGATACGTTCGACCAAATCTTGCTTGATAATGCCATTACGCACATGCTGGTCAATGTAAACATAGCCCATAGCTGGGAATGGCATCACAAAGATAAGGCGTAATTGGTGCAGATGGGTGTTGGTCTCTGGCGCGTTTTCAGGATGAATGAGGTTATTTGCTGTAACGAGGTCGCCACTTTCTTCAGCTTCATCTAGCGCAACCTGCAAAAGCTCCACAAAACGTTTGTTTTGGAGCGAGGCATTATCCATATTTAGTTTATCGACCACATTGCGGTTCATATCAATAACCATGCCACGGTCAGCACGGGTTGCTTGGGTCGCAAATCGCATAAACTCAGAAAGAAACTGAACGCTCATTCCCCATCCTTTTTCCAACAAAGCACGTTGCACAATAATAGGTGCATACAAATTGGTGTTTGTATGTGCTGTAAAAAACTATGCTACTCACTTGTTCATCTGTTCTGATGTATTTTGTATTTTAACCTATTTTGGGGTGAGACGCGATAGGCTAATCTGACTGTTCAGCAATGTACATCCATTGATTCATGAGATTGTCATCATAATCTGCTACACTACAACTAATGCGCAAATAGAGATTTCGACTATGACAGCACACACTTCGTCTGCAAAAAGTACGCAATACAAACGGCAAATTGAACGGCTTTCGCAACGCATCAAGGCAATGCAAGCGACCAGTGATAAACTCGCTGATTGGCGTTTATTGCTCGCCGTCGTTGGTGGTATCGCTTTATTCGTACTCATTTTTATGCCCTACCCTGTGCTGTTCTGGCTAACTGCTTTGCTGACAGGCGCAGGTTTTGTCGTTCTCATCGCGGCACACCGACGCATCAATAGGCATCTACGAAAATTCAGGGTATGGCGTGCTATCAAGCGTGAAAATCTCGCTCGTTTAGAACAGGATTGGCAACACATCCCAGAGGTACATATTGAAGCACCTTTGCACCCGCTAGAAGTTGACCTCGACCTGCGCGAGTTGCATCGCTTGTTAAACACATCATCATCACAAGCAGGCGCACGACGTTTACGTCAATGGATGCTGACGACAGTGCCTCACCTGCCAACTATCGAACAACGGCAGAAGTTGGTCGCCGAGTTAAGAGACCATCCGAGTTATCGTGATAAGCTCACACTCAATGCACGACAATCACCGGAACAAACACGGCGTCAACTGCCTACCGGCTGGTTGCATGATTGGCTTGATTCGACTGTGCCGATGCAAAGTGTAGACCGTTCATTGGGCGTGCTGATTGTCTTGGCGATTGCAAGCATGATTGCAGTTGTACTCTCACAATTTGGGATTATCTCGCCTGTTGTATCTGGTGTGATGTGGGGCATTTATGCTATTAGCTATATCAGCCGTCTGAATCTCATGGCGCAACTTGGCGATGACGGACAGCAACTCTACGATGTCCTGTCACGCCTAGAAGCCGTGATGTCGCACATGGAAAATTACTCATACCAAGATATGCCACAAGTGCGCAAATTATGTTCACCGTTACTAGAAGCAAAACCCTCATCGCATATCAAACGCTTGATGGGAACACTCGCCGCAAGCAGCTTACGGGGCAATCCGCCACTCTGGTTATTACTCAATGGCTTGATGCCTTGGGATTTATACTTCTTGCGTCGTCTGCACAAGCAAAAACAAGAACTCGCTTACTATCTACCACAATGGTTGGATATTTGGCACGAACTAGAAGCCCTCAACTCACTGGCAACCTACGCGGATTTACACCCAGAAGCTATCTTGCCAAGTATCGACAACGAAACTGTTTTTGAAGTGCAGTCCATCGGGCATCCACTCATCAAGCAAGATGAGCGCGTGACCAACGATTTTGATTTCGCGCAATTGGGCAATATTGTCATCCTAACAGGCAGTAATATGTCCGGCAAAAGCTCATTTTTACGCACACTCGGTACAAATCTCGTGATGGCATATACAGGTGGGACAGTGCTTGCTGAACGTATGCAGGTGGGCGTATTCCGTCTATTCACCTGTATTCGCGTCACAGATTCGCTAGACGATGGTATTTCGTATTTCTATGCCGAAGTCAAACGCTTGAAAGCCCTCTTGGACGAATTAGAACGTGACCATGATGTGCCGTTGTTCTTTGCTATTGATGAGATTTTTAGAGGAACGAATAACCGCGAACGTCTACTTGGTAGTCAATCGTATATCAACGCGCTGGTTGGTAAGCATGGCATCGGACTGATTGCGACGCATGACCTCGAACTAACACAACTCGCTGACGGAAATTCGCAGGTGCGCAATATGCACTTCCGTGAACACATTGAAAATGAACGCATGGTATTTGACTATACGCTCCGCGACGGCGCATCACCGACAACCAACGCGCTCCAAATTATGGCGCTTGAAGGCTTACCTGTTGACCAAAACACACTCAAAAAACTAAACACGCAAGGGTAGATACCCTTTTAAACTCTCTAGGAGTAACATGGCACGCAAGAATAAATCTAACAAACCAGGTAAGCCACGCAATAGTCGTGGGGGACGCTCGCGCAGTCGCAAGAAACAAGATGGGCAAGCGCGTCCAAATACAAACAAAGGCAAGAATCAGCCAAAAGACAATACCTTCGATATCCAGATGTTTGCGATGGCAAACGGCGGTTTTGCACTTGGTAGCCACAAAGGACGCACCACATTCATTCCCTACACCGTTCCTGGCGAGACCGTACGCGCTCGTGTAACGGAGCAAAAGGGACGTGTCGATTTTGCGGAAGGGGTTGAACTGGTAGAAGCCTCCGCGGATAGGGTTTTTCCGCAATGCCCGCACTTTGGTCCGGGACAATGCTGGGGCTGTCAGTGGCAACACATCGACTATCGCGCACAGTTATTGCTCAAGCAAGATGTAATGGCTGACCAGTTATACCGTGTTGGCAATTTTGAAGATTTGGTTGTCGAACGTGCTTTGCGCTCGGTTGTGCCATCGCCTCAACAATGGCGTTACAGCCACAATATCGTGATGGTGCGCGACAAAGAAGGCAATTTTGGTCACTTCCGCATAGACGGACGCACGGTTGAATCTATCAACGAGTGCCATATTTTGCACCCAGATTTAGAGGCATTGTTCGACATCATTGATGTTGATTATGAAGATTTGGAGCGCATGCAACTCTGGCGCGGTAGTGATGGTAAAACGATGATTACGCTGGAAATGAGCAGTGATACCGCGCCTCAGCTAACCGCAGATTTGCCTACCAGCGTTAATATCGTGCTACCAGATAACGAACCTGCGAATCTAGTGGGGGAATCGTCTGTTTACTATGAGGTCGGCGGGCGCTTATTCCGTGTGACTGTCGGTGGCACATTCCGCGCCAATGTTCCGCAGATAGAAAATCTCATTGCAAGTATGCTCGATATGCTTGAACTAAGTGACAACGATTCTGTGCTGGATTTATACGCTGGCGTGGGTATTTTCAGCGCATTTTTGGCACACCGCGCAGGTTTAGTAACACTCGTAGAGAGCTATCCGCCTGTCGTTACCGATGCAGAAGAGAACTTAGCCGATTTTGAAAACGTCGATATTGTCGAAGGCAATGTCGAAGATGTGCTAAAAGTGTTGGTTGAAGCCGAAGAAGTATATGATGCGGCAGTGCTTGACCCGCCCAGTAGCGGACTCAGCCGAGACGCGAAAGAGGTCTTGCTTGCACTGAACATCCCTAAACTCGTCTATATCAGCAGTGACCCCGCGACCCTCGCCCGTGATGCACGTCAACTAGTCGATAGAGGCGGGTATGAACTCGTGCGCGTTCAACCGCTTGATTTTGCCCCTCAGACCTACTATATCGACAGTATCGCACTGTTGGTTAAAAAATAGAAAAATGACCTGTCTTTGTAGGCAGGTCATTTTTAGTTTGGCATTTTATCAGCGATTCACAAAGCGATAGCCAACACCACGCGAGGTAATGATGTATTCCGGTTGTTGTGGATTCGCTTCTAATTTTTGACGCAGATAATGAATATACAGCTTGAGGCTATCAATCGCGTCACCATATTCTTCGCCCCATGCTTGCGTGACAAGTTCCGTCCGTGTCACCACACGTCCTGCATTGCGCACGAGGACTGCCAACAAGTTAAATTCTTTCGGCGTCAGATGCTTGAGTTCGTTGCCTACCCACACTTCACGGTTCATGAAATTAATGCGAAATTCCCCATCATCGAAGACGAGTTCTTCACTCATATTCGGGCGTGGGCTACGACGCAGATGCGCACGCACACGCGCTACAAGCTCGTCATTATCATATGGTTTGGTGATATAATCGTCCGCGCCCATTTCCAGACCATGCACCACATCTTTGACATCGCTACGCGCCGTCAAAAAGACAATTGGTACATCGGACATTTCCCGCAAGCGTTTACATATTTCCCAGCCGTCCATATCCGGCATCATAATATCTAGCAAAACGAGGTCTGGCTGATGACGGTATGCTTTGCGCAAACCTTCTTCTGCACGGTTCGCCTTGATAGTTTCAAATCCACGTTTTTCCAATAACATCCCAATGAGATGTACGGTCGCTTCTTCGTCGTCAATGACGAGAATTTTCTCTGGCATAACCTTAGCTCCTAAGCGTTAATGGTTTATAACGCATACAAACTATTACAATTATTAAACACCTTATCACGGTTCGATATATGTCCGCAAGCGAAATTCCGACTTTTTACGAGTTTTTACGTTAGTAAATGGTTTGTATTATACATCTCGAACCTAAAATCAAGCAATGTAATCACACCTATGTTTGATTTTGGTTTGTTTAAGTGTGTCAAAATTATAACATTTGCCGTAAGGTTGGCACAAAGCGATGTCTTATTTCTAACATTTCATATTAAGCGCAAACCAATTTGCGCTTAAAGCACGGAGTTGAATAAGAATTATGTGCAACAAAAAAACCACCCACAAGTATGTGGATGGTTATCTCTTGCGGAGAGGACAGGATTCGAACCTGCGTATGGTTTCCCATACTCGCTTTCCAAGCGAGCGCGTTAGGCCACTCCGCCACCTCTCCAATAGCCTAAGCAAGATTATAGCAGAGCCAATCGGATGTGCAAGCGTCGGATTGGTGCATATTGGTCGCCTACCCGCCCTGTTCATGCTATAGTCCTCTTATACGATGACAGATGCGATTGAAAGGGTTGCGATATGGGAAATACAAAGTGGAATGTCACTAAAGAAATTGAACAGGCACACCAAGCACAAGTATTTTCGGGTGGGGCGTGCAATATATTAGATGCCGATGGTACGCTCTTGCGCAATGGCGAACGCGATAAAATAAACGATTGGCTGACCGAAAAAGACATCATTTTATTCGACCCACAAATTCACCCTGATACACACGGCGAAGAATATGTCTTTGAGAAGCATTCTGTCATTGAGGTTGAAGCGCGTAAAGCCGCCAATCTCAATTTATATGAAATCTCCCCACGTACATTCGGCGGCATAACGAGTTTGGAGATTGCCGCTGACCACTTCCGGTATAATGAGCCAATGGTGTTGTATTATTCGGATGGTAGCACAACAGAAGACCGTATCCCTCAGCATGACAAATTTGGCTCACCTATTTTTGTCCCCTATGGTGTACCAGAAAACGAAGAAGCCTGTCAGGCACATTACAAAGAGATGCGCAAAAATGCGAATAACATGCGCAAATATCTGATGCGCCTCGCCCGCGATTTGCCAAATTTGACCGTTAGTTTCTCCAAAGCATCCACTGACCGCGATGTGGTTGTCATGCCTGACCGTATGCACGCTGCCGATATATTTGAAGCCGTTGTACGGGCACTAAAAGGCGAGCGAGTCTTCGTTCATTTCCCATCAGACATCACCGAGCAAGACCGTAACGGCAACCCAACTTTTACCTGTCCAGAGAAGCCAGCCGAGTATGAATTACACGCATGGCTAGACCAGTATATAGATGCTGCCAATGCCCTGCGTCGCCGTATTGCCGACCTTGTGAGTGTGAATGTATATGTTCGTGTTGTTTATACACAAGTTGCGGCAATTGAAGCACTGAGCGAACTCATCGCACTTGGCAAAATTGAATCTGAATAGCCTATGGCAAATTTCACGATTAATCTTATTTTTGCGTCTGTATTTGGCACGCTGGCATGGAATAGCTTACCGCGTGGCTGGCGCTTTATGCGTCTTGGTTGGTTGAGCATGCAAGCAAACGTAGACGATGCCGATGTAGATAATAATATTGAAGACCATCGCACACTCAGCCAAGCCTCTCTTTATTTGTTAGCAGGTATTGCATGGCTTATTGGCGGTGCAGTATCGGTTGGTGTCGCTATCATGTTTGTTTACTTTGCATTCTTCAACATTGGGGCGTATAGCTAAAACAACTATCTTCAATTTCTAAAATAGGTATTTGATGCCTTGCACTCATCAAATACCTATTTTTGTTTGTACGAGCATCGTAACCCATGTCAAAAGGTCGTGTTATATAGGGTGAGTATGTAAAAGATGAGGATAGTCTGTTGTTTAATTTCAATCGCAAAGACAAACCATCCCCATATGCTGAGATGGATGATAAAGAACTCGTTGAACTCGCCAAAACGGACAAAGAAGCCTTTGGCGCAATCTATGAACGCTATGTCACGAAAATCTATAATTACATCTACTATCGCACAAGCAACCAACAAGATGCCGAAGACCTAACAGCGAAGGTATTTTCACGGGCGCTCTCGCATATTGAAAATTATGTGGATAAAGGCGTGCCATTCCAAGCATGGCTCTATCGCATTGCGCATAATTTGGTCGCAAATTTTCATCGTGACCGTAGCCGACGCAAAATCATTTCTTTGGATGACTACATTGTGCATACGCTCCAGAGCGATGCCCCAGACAAAAAGGCAGAGGTTAGCGAACAAAAAGATTTGCTGATGGAAGCGATTCAACGCCTGCCGGCTGATAGACAACAACTCATCATCCTCAAATTCATTGAACAAAAATCGAACGCAGAAATTGGCGACATCATGGATCGTACTGAGGGTGCGGTCAAGTCACTCTATCATCGCACACTTTTATCATTACGCGATGAATTGCGTTTACAACAACTCACCCTCAAATCTGACCAACCTGGCAACCGCGAGAAACAAGGCTAGAGGTAACTTATGACTTCTGAAGTACAATGGCAAAATTACTTGAGCGATATAACCGACGCGGTGTTTGCTGAAGACGACATCAACGCTATTCGAGATCAGTATGGCATCGACTTTCGGGAAGACCGTGATTTGGTATCACTCATCGAACAGTTGAATACAAATTTACAACCTGTTCAACCCAGCGAAAAATTCACACGCAATCTCAAAGCAGAGTTGCTAAGTGGTGAACGAACAGGTGTTGTATGGCGCATTCGGCGCTTGCCTGCACGGGTACATTTCGCCGCCATCATTGCTGCCTCGCTTGGGGGCGTGCTATTAGTCATTCAACGACTGATGGGCGCTGGCGAAAAGCTGACAGAAGAACACAAATCCCCGATTCCCGACGAAGGCTAACTATAAGCAAATTGCGAGGGTGTGAGCGTCAATTGTTGCTCACACCAAGTTCTAATCATTTATATTTCATTGATATTTTTACAAAATAATTTACATTTCCCCAAACCTTTAAGGTTTTTCTACACATTTTTCAAAAATCCTTGCAAAATCATCGTACATTTGTATAATGCGAATAACTTCATGTCAGGTGGCAGGAGTTCTTTTTGCATGCTTCTTGACTTTTAGTTTGTATTTCGCTATACTCCTCACTTACACAATACCCCAATCTATTATCGCCCTTGAATGTTGGTTTTGCTTATCTAACAGTAACCACCCTTCAAGCCGTATACCGCAGAATCAGCAACGGTTAGGAAGCCAGCCGTATGCTGTCACAATTACATTTGTCCGGTAACAGACAAGCCTGAGGAGCGGCGCTTTGCGAGACTATTTCAACTCCAAGAACTACGCCCGTGTAAAAGATGTGCAAGAACTGCCATCGCTCATTGAAGTGCAATTGACTGCCTTTGAACAATTCATTGACGGTGGGTTGCTTGAACTCTTCGATGAAATTAACCCGATTGAGTCCTTCAACGGAAATCTAAAACTATATTTTCCGGGTAATATACCGGAAGCCGAGCAATTCGGACTGAAATATTGGTTCGATGAGCCAAAATATGATGAGGAAGAATGCCTCAAACGCGATTTGTCATATGCGAAACCGCTTTACGTGCGGGTGGCGCTCGTCAATCGTGAAGCAGGTGACGAAGTGACCGTTTCCGATATTTTCATGGGTGATTTCCCCATGATGACGCGGAAAGGGACGTTCATCATCAATGGTACAGAACGTGTTATCGTCAGCCAGTTGATTCGCTCGCCAGGCGTTTACTTCGATGCTGACGTTGATGTATCGACAGGTCGTTTGCTCTCGAATGCTAAACTCATCCCTGACCGTGGTGCATGGATGGAATTTGAGACACGTAAAAACGATTACTTGACGATTAAATTCAATCGTAAGCGTACACTGCCTGTCACCATTCTGTTGCGTGCGTTGGCGGCTGTCCAAGATAGCACGCCAGAAGAACATCTCCCTATCCATACAGGGGAAACAGAAGAAATTCTGGAACTCTTCAAAGAGGTTGATGACAATGAAGCGCATCAATTCATTGCACAGTCCATTGAACAAGAACCAGTCTGGGACTTGAAGAAAAACCAGACTATCGCAGAAGCAGCACTCATTGAGTTCTACCGTAAAATGCGTCCTGGCGACCCACCCACGCTCGATAATGCGCGGGATTACTTGGAAAGCCAACTTTTCGACCAACGGCGCTATGACCTTGAGCGTGTAGGGCGTTATAAGCTGAACCAACGTCTGCGTCTTGAAGGCACAATTCCACAGCGCATCCGCACGATTACCAAAGCGGATATTGTGGCACTCGTCAAACGCATGATTGACATCAACAATGGGCGCACCCCAACTGATGATATTGACCATCTTGGCAATCGTCGTGTGAAAACCGTTGGCGAACTCATCATGAATAAGTTGCGTGTCGGTCTGCGCCGTATGGAACGTGTTGTCAAAGAGCGCATGTCCATCCGCGAGACAGACACGATTACACCCGTTTCGTTGGTGAACATACGCCCGATTGTGGCGTCCGTGCGTGAATTTTTCGGTTCATCGCAGTTATCACAATTTATGGAACAAACCAACCCACTCGCAGAACTGACGCACAAGCGTACTGTTTCCGCACTGGGTCCTGGTGGTTTGCGCCGTGAACGCGCTGGCTTCGAGGTACGCGATGTACATCATAGTCACTATGGGCGTATTTGTCCGATTGAAACGCCAGAAGGTCCGAATATCGGTCTGATTGGTCGTTTGGCAAGTTATGCACGCGTCAATGAGTTTGGTTTTGTAGAGACACCCTACAAAAAAGTGGTCAAGTATCTCAGTCCAGATGATGCTGATTTGATTGGGCGTCGTTTGCGTGAAGATATTGAAGATGACGACGACAATGTACTCTTTGAAGAAGATACCGTTGTCGATGAAAAAGTTGCTAAAGCCATGGCAAAAGCAGGTATCGAGCGCGTGCCGATTGTGCCATACGTCAGTGAAGAGATGGAATTTCTCAACGCAGACGCAGAAGACCATTACGTGGTCGCACAAGCAAACTCGGTACTGAATGAAGCCAAAGAATTTGTCGAGACACGTATTCAGTCCCGCCATAAACAGAGCTTCATCACTGCCCCACCCCAGCGCATTGACTATATGGACATTGCGCCCCGTCAGGTAGTGGGTATCAGTGCGGCGATGATTCCGTTCCTCAGCCATGATGCGGCGAACCGTGCGCTCATGGGATCGAACATGCAACGTCAAGCTGTGCCATTGCTCATTCCAGATGTTCCTGTCGTCAGTACAGGTATGGAAGACCAAGCCGCGCTTGATAGTGGTCAGGTGATTCTGTCTGATGTCGATGGTGAAGTCACCAGCGTACAAGGTGATTCGATTGTCATCCGTACAGAAGAAGGTGAAGAACGGCGCTATGCGTTGCGTAAATACACCCGTAGTAACCAATCAACCTGCATCGACCAGAAGCCAACAGTGGTCAAAGGGCAATACGTCAAGAAACGTGATGTAATTGCAGATAGCTCCTCAACTTATCGTGGTGCATTGGCACTTGGTCACGATGTTCTCTCAGCGTTCATCTGCTGGGAAGGCGGTAACTACGAAGATGCCTTGCTCATCAGTGAAGGCATGTTGCGCAAAGATATGTTCACGAGTATCCACATCGAAAAACATGAAGTGGAAGCCCGTGATACCAAACTCGGTCCAGAAGAAATCACCTATGATATTCCAAATGTCGGTGAAGACGCACTAAAAGATCTTGATGAATTTGGTATTGTCCGTATCGGCGCAGAAGTCGGTCCACATGATATTCTCGTCGGTAAAATCACGCCGAAGGGTGAAAAAGAACTCTCACCAGAAGAAAAATTGCTCCGTGCAATCTTCGGTGAGCAAGCCCGTGAAGTGAAAGATAGCTCGTTGCGTCTGCCACACGGCGATAGCGGTAAAGTGGTCGCAGTCGATACTTTCACCCGCGAAGAGCATCCTGATTTGCCAGCCGGCGTCGAAAAAATGGTGCGCGTCAGCATTGCACAACGTCGTAAACTGACGGTTGGCGATAAGATGGCAGGGCGTCATGGTAACAAAGGTGTGATTTCGCGTGTCGTCAAACTTGAAGACATGCCCTACTTGAGCGATGGTCGCCCAGTAGAAATCATCCTCAATCCAACGGGTGTGCCAGGTCGTATGAATATCGGTCAGGTACTTGAGTTGCACTTGGGTTGGGCAGCAGACCGTCTTGGTTTCCGTGCAGTAACACCTGTGTTCGATGGTGCAGAAGAAAATGAAATCCAAGCCGACTTGGGTCGCGCATGGATGATTGACTATGCGTGGACAGTTATCACCGAACGCGCATGGGAATGGGTCGAAGAGTATTACAACACAGAAGAACTCGAAGACGATGACGATGTGCGCCGTGTATATATCCACGCATGGCTCGGTGAAAATGAGTTGTACGATACTGAACAACTTATCAGCGAACAGGTATATGCGCGTCGTGCAGTGGTTGCAGAATGGGTACGCGAACAAGGTTTCGACCCTGACGAAATGCTTATCTTCGATACCACTGGTTACAACATGGAAGACCGTGAACGCATCGACCATAATGCGATTGATGTATCACTCCTATTGTGGATGAAAGCGCAACAACCAGACATCGAAATCCCAGAAGATGCGGATACACGCACACTCTATCGCCTTGCAGACCGTGTTATGTTTGAAACAGGCGAACCGGTGCCACACTACGGCAAACAAACCCTGTATGATGGTCGTACAGGCGAGCCATTCGACAACTCGGTGGCAGTCGGCTATATGCACATTCTCAAGTTGGCACACCTTGTCGAAGATAAAGCACATGCCCGTTCGACAGGTCCTTACAGCCTCGTAACGCAACAACCGCTCGGTGGTAAAGCACAGTTCGGTGGTCAGCGTTTCGGTGAGATGGAAGTTTGGGCGCTGGAAGCATACGGTGCGGCATACACGCTCCAAGAAATGCTGACAGTGAAATCTGACGATGTTCAAGGGCGTGTAAAAACCTATGAAAGCATCGTAAAGGGCGAACCAATCGAAGAACCTGGCATTCCAACCAGTTTCCGTGTACTCGTGAAAGAGTTACAAAGCCTTGGCTTGTCAGTCGAAGCCATTACTGAAAGCGGTGGCGTGATTGCCTTCGGTAAAGAAGACGACCAATCCCGCCGTAACCAGCCAGAAACGGGTCTGATGGGCTTGGCACGCAGTAAAGGTGGCGACTAAACCTCGCATGCTCATAAATAGCTAGTATCAAGAGCGATTCTCATATTGAGAATCGCTCTTTTCATTTGCATACAAGCACATTCAACGTTAAAACAAGCATTATGGATTAGCACATAAGCGAAAAGGAAAGCACATGCCAACACCTGAAGAGATTCAATTGAACAAAGAGCGCCTCTATGAATCTTCATCACTGACAGATGACCTCAACGATGCCGAAGCACAAGTCCTGCTCAAATGGGGCGAAGCACAAATCGAGCGTCTTGCAGAAAGTTATGCTGAAGAATTTGAGCAGAAAGCCCGTTTCCTGCGCCAACTAATGAAAAATATCAATCGTTTCGTTGGGCAACGTGAATTTAATGAGATGGATGGTCAGCAAAAGTACATGAGCAATGTTGTAAAGTATTTAGAGCCACTTAGTTGGCAGGGCATCAGCAGCGCCGAATTATTCACCGCGTTACCAGCCGATAAAACCGATATGGCAGGCAATCTGGATGCAATTCTCGCCGTACTAAATGCACGATTTGCGCCTACCCCAGTAGAAGATACCCCACTTACTAATACACTACCCGATACCGATACAGCACTTCCTGCTCCAACATCAATAACAGAAGATAACAGTATCAAGTTGGAAAATCCCAACGATCATAGTATAAATCTATCAGACATTTTTGATTTTGGAGATAGCAAGACACATGGCGAAGAACAAGAATAGTAAAAATTCCGGCGCAAGTTTACTGGTTGGTGCATTAGTCGCAATCGCAGCATTTGGTTTTTATCTGCTCACAGGTATTGACTTACTTGGTGTGACAACCACAGAAGATACAACAAACCCACAAGATACATCCGAAGTGGTCGCACCCCCACGCACCTCAACAGGTGCTTTTACAGAAATTCAAGTCGGGCAAGGGTACGGTTATCAGGGTGATTTTTGGGAACTGTATTTCACTGCGCCTCTCAACACCCGTGACCGCTCACAATACACAAACGGCATAGATGAGCGTGTGGCGGCGGCTATCAACGCAACCAACAACACACTCGACGTAGCGGCATTTGAACTAAATAACGAAGTTATCACCGAAGCGATTATCAATGCACATGAACGAGGTGTTCAAGTGCGCGTCGTCACTGATGATGAACATGGGTTAGAAGACGACGATACAACTGTCATTGACCTTGAACTAGCAGGTATTCCCATCGTAGATGATGACCGTAGTGGCTTGATGCACAACAAATTCATCATCATGGATGGTATTTCTGTCTGGATGGGGTCGATGAATTTCACGGTTAATGGCGTATATCGCAATAACAACAACGGCATTATTTTACGTTCGCGCCGTGCCGTGCAAGTCTACCAAGCAGAGTTCGATGAGATGTTTGCGCGAGGGGAGTTTGGTGTGACCTCTGACCCCTCGAATACAGGTAATTTCAACCAAGATGGTGTGCCAATTGAAATTTACTTTGGTGCAGAAAATAATGTCGTGGCTGTTTTGGAACGCGAACTTGGTGCTGCAACCGAGAGCATCCGCTTCATGGCATTCGCTTTCACGCTCGATGAAATCGGTGATGTGATTCTCACTGAAGGAAACGACGGCGTAGAAATCGGTGGTATATTTGAAGTACGTGGGAGTGAAACAGAGTTTTCAGAAATGACCCGTCTTCATTGTGCTGGTTTGGACGTGCGCCAAGATGGCAACAATGGCACGATGCACCATAAAGTCTTCATCGTTGATGAAACAACAGTCATCACAGGTTCGTTCAATTTTAGTAGCAATGCCTCGCGTAGTAACGACGAGAACATCATGATTATTCGTGACGCCGATATTGCCGCGCTGTACACAGATGAATTTTTCCGCGTACAGAGCATCGCTTCACGCCCAGATGTTACCTGTTAAATACTAAGCTAGATACGGAAACACGGATTCGGCACAGTTACAATAACTGTGCCTTTTTGTTTTGTCTACGGCATCGCTTGCTGTTCGTCTGTATTCGGATTTAGTGGCTTCATACCTGATAATGTATCTGGCACCGCGAACTGTTCCCGCATGACAGGTTCTTGTGGCGCAGATGTTGTCGCCTCTTGTGGCGCATCTATGCGAATGCTCTCTAGGAGCAACCATAGCAAATCATCACGCAAGCGGTCACGGAACTCGCGTTTGTTTTCACCTTGCTCTTTACCATGAATCGTGAACGTGTAGTTCTCTTGCATCTTCTGAGAGACAACCTGCATCATGGGTTCCCACTGGTCAATACGATACCATGCATAATCACGACATTGATATAGCTCAAAGACAATGCGCACTGTGCCATGTTCCCCAGCAAGACGCATATCAAACGCAATTGGCAAAAAACTCGTCTTTTTGCTCACTTTTTTATTGAACTGCTTGACCATATTTTCGGCAATCGGACGTAGGCGTTTTTGGAGCTTGCCTTCATCAAAATTACCCTTCTGCCGTTGACGCAATACCTTGTTGAAACGTTTGATGTATTTTTTCTCTGCAAAGACCTGTGTGCGTGCGATACGCCCGTAAGTATCATATTGGCTGAGGCGCATTGCTGTCACATCCCAATTGATGAAAGGTCCGCCCTGTGCGCCCAGCAACAACTTCACAGCATGCACATTATTATTGGTCGGTGGTGCGAGGAGTAAGCCATTTTGGGCATGCTGTTGCCAAGACCAGCGCCGACCCTCCAGCGTATTCTGGTCATACATCGGCATCACACCATACGGGGGTTGCCAAGGACCAAATTTCGGGCGACTACGGAAAAGGGCGCGGATGATAATGCTCAACACCCAAAATAGCATCAATACACCAACAAAGCCGAGAATACCCATACCCGCTTGCCATAGTGTATACGTTTGCCCAGCGACAATCACGCTATCGGTTGTACGTTGGAATAGAACATCCGAATCTGCACGCCCTGCACGCGGTGGAATTGTTATCGTTATGGTTTGGATGTTGTTCTCTGCGATTTCTGTGTTCGCAAGCTCAAAACGGTCAATACCGACACTAACTGTCAGCACTTGTTGGCTATCGGCTGGGAAGGTTGTGACCTCAAATGGAATTTCTAAAGTAACAGATGTACCACTATCTAAGGGCAGTAAATTATCGCTGAGTAACTCGCGGGATTCAGCATCTAAATCACTTGCCTCTTGTGCCATGATGAGAATATCAGTTTCGCCTACGGCATCCGCACCAATATTTTCGACCACCACAGTCAATCGAATGACTGTATCATCTTCTATCAATTCAGACCGCACATCGGTTATCGCGTAATCACGAATTTCTTGGGCATTTGCGAAGGGTGCTATCCATAGTGATACGATAGCAATCATCGTGACCAAAGCGTATTGTCTTACTTGTTTGCTCATTGCGTGGCATCCTCAACCGTGCATGCGGGGATAATGTCTATATATCTTAACTATACGCCCATATGGACGACTTTCCAAGCAGATTCGGGCGTACCTACTAAACGCACACCCTACGCTCAACCTGCGTCAGGAGGGGGTCTCTTGCTCAGGTTCTGTTTGTGAGGTATCTGTTAGAGGTTTTCTGCCGAAAAATGTAATCAGTCGCTCGATGTCTTGTTTAGCAACCGAATCATCAAAGGCATATTTCGGTGGTGGAACGCGCATTGCGTGTAAATCGTCGTGTAAATCATCGAGCTTGCCAGTACTCAATGATATATATAGCACATGATTGGTACGTACTTTCATAGCGATGCAATGCCAGTTCCCGCGTCGTGTTAATTCTGTGGAGACGATAAACTTCGCTGGCAACCATGCCGGACGGTATTTTTTGCGATGAGGACGAAGCAACATGCGGTAGTTCGTCACGATAGCGTCTAACTGCATTACAGACGGCATCCAGCGACCACTTTTCGATTGATTCAGCAAAACAACCGTATAGCGCCCGAGTTGTTTTTCACCCTCTTCAAAGAAATTATCCACAGTACGCTTGCCTCGTCTTACTTGTGTGTCTATTCCTTCTATTCTATGGGATATTTCGGAAAAGTGCGCCTTTATCTTACTGTTTATAACAGAAAACAAACTGTAGATGCGTGCTAGAAGGTTTCTCTAGCACGCATATCTGCCTAGGAGATGACGAGTGCAACCGCTTCAATTTCAACGAGTGCGCCAAGTGGCAGTCGGGCTGCTTCCACAGCCGAACGTGCTGGCGGATTTTCACCAAAAAATTCGGCGTAAATCTCATTCATCTTGGCAAAGTCATCCATGCTATCGAGAAAGACTGTCGTTTTGACCACCTGTGTTAGGTCAGAGCCAGCGGCTTCAAGTACTGCTTGTAAATTCTGTAAGGCAAGGCGCGTCTGTGCTTGCACATCACCATCGAGCATTTTGCCCTCTGCAGGGACGATAGCAATCTGCCCAGCCGTATACACAAAGCCATTAGCGACAATCGCTTGTGAATAAGGACCGACTGCGGCAGGGGCATGTTCAGTATGAATCACTTGCTTGCTCATAAAAATGTTCCTTTGTCAAAAAGTGAGTAAAAAGATAGCTGTATTATAACTTGAGGAATGTTAAGACCAAAACCATTGTATGATAATAAATTTTGGTTACACTATTACCAATGATAACAGTAGGTTTCAGACATCATTTTTTCATAATCAGTGGAGTGCTTATCATGGCTTTACCAGAACGCGCTAATGAAAACGCATCACGCACAGGGGAATTTGAGCGTGTAGAAAAAGAACCACGCCCACCGACCCGCCCAGAACGCCCAACATCTGTTCCAGAAGTAGATATTGTAGCGGGTACAGGCTCGACCACCGGCATCATGCGTATCCGCCGTGAAGGGCAAGACAACACAGCAAAAGGCGAAGACAACCGTCCAGACTGAGCGAGCGACAGGCAGGTTTAGTGGGCTACCAGCAGATTTTCAACAGCTTAATTGAATTTTTTGAAGAAGACGGCTGGGATTTCCAGTGGATGGCGGGCATGTCTATTCTCAACCTGTCATTTATAGGCGAAAATGGCGAGTGGTCATGTTACGCACAAGCACGCGAATTTGCAGAACAATTCGTTTTCTACTCCGCTATGCCCGAAGCTGTCCCCGAAAATAAACGTCACCGTATGGCAGAATTTATCACCCGCGCTAATTTTGGCATGATAATCGGCAATTTTGAGATGGATTATGCAGACGGCGAATTACGTTTCAAAACCAGTGTCGATGTTGAAGGCTCGGAACTCAGTCCACCGCTTATCCGCCAGACTGTCTATGCCAACCTCGTCATCACAGATAGATATTTGCCAGGCATACGAGAGGTCATTCATACGGATAATGCGCCTCTAGATATTCTCAATCGTGTTGAATTGATGGAAGAATTTGAAGATACCTTTGAGAATGATGCTTTTGAAAAGCCGGATGATGATACATCTTCCGACGACCCAGCCCCTTCTTGACCAAATACGCTCATGTCGCTCATTGTGTTCATCTGTACCACCATGTACACTCTGACTATGAGCCATTCTCGATGGAGTCACTATGCCATTCTTGCGCGTTGTGCGTCTGCTTTTTCTGATATTGTGCTTTGTAATGCTGAGCCTTGTTTCTGCACAAGAAACCCCTGACTTAGACGCTACCTATGATGACGATGATGAAACATTCGTCTTTGATTACCCATCACAATGGCAGCTTAGTGAGTCAACAGATGGCTATGGTGTTGATTTGGTCGGCGTAGTTGATGATGTGACGGTATCGCTTAGTATAGAGAGCGTGCCACCAGATTTGCTAACAGAACCACCTGACGATGAAGAAGCAACTATCTTTGATACATGGGCAACTGCCTACGACCTCGAAGACTATGATTATATTGTGCTTGATGACCGCGATGCTATTATTGGCACAGTCGGCACAGACAGCAACCCCATCACCGTTATCATCATCGAAACGTACTATACCCCATTTCTATATAGGTACGCCGTCATTTTTGCTGTGACGGACGCCTCCCAAGATGATGAAACAGCACAGGATACCATTCTTGCAATTGCCAGCACCGTCATCGAACGCGATGCTGAACCTGTTCTGGTAGCCCCGCCTGGCTTGGGTGGCATCATTAGTGGTAATAGTGAATCCGAAGCACCACAAAACACGCTCCGCAGTCTAACAGGTGACGAACCAGACACAGACGATAATGATGCCAATGACGATGAAGCAGACGACGATAATGATGGTAGCAGTAGCAACATTTTCGGTAGTGACGACGATGATGATTGAACACCTATTTACAACAGAGGAAACCGCTTAAATATGCCCCCAACATTCGCGGATATACAGGGCGTCATCACAGATATGGATGGCGTACTCTGGCGTGGTGATGACGTACTCCCCGCAATGCCAGACTTTTTTGCTTTTCTACGACAACAGAACATTCCATTTGTGTTAGCTACAAATAACAGTGGTCGGCATCCTGACGAATACGTGCAGAAACTCGCACATATGGGTGTCCCAGACCTGACGCATGCACATATCGTCACCAGTGGCACAGCGACAGTCGATTACTTGCACGACACATACCCCGATGGCGCACGATTGCATGTTATTGGCAACCCAGGTCTATTTCAGGTGTTAGAAGAAACTGATTTTACACTCGCAGACAATAACGTAGATGCCGTCGTCTGCGGGCTTGATTTTAATTTTACGTATGAAAAAGCGCGTCATGCAACATTGCTCATCCGCAATGAAGACGCGAGCTTCATAGGTACAAATCCTGACCTGACCTTTCCATCACCAGAAGGTTTAGTACCAGGTGCAGGTAGTATCATCGGCATGATTGAAATTGCGACTGATGTTACACCAACGATTATCGGCAAGCCAAAACGTGCCATGTTCGATGTCGCTATGCAACGGCTTGGCACAGACCCACAACATACACTCATGATTGGTGATCGTCTGAATACAGACATTGAAGGCGGTCAGAATGCCGGATTACAGACTGCCCTCGTGCTGAGTGGTGTCAACAGCCGTGATGACATCAACGACATCGTACCCGACTTTATATACGACAACTTAGAAGCCCTACTTGCAGCTTGGAAAGAAGCATTATGAGCAAAACAGACAAATTAGCAGAGATGACTGATGCCATGCGCCAAGCCATTCCCGAAGGCATGCGTGATAAACTGATACTGCCACCGCCTGTTTTTGAAGCGTTAGGGGGCAAAGTCCTCGATTTTGACTTGGATGCACAGACGATGCGTGTGAAATTTCCTGTAGAAGACCGTTTTCGGAATCCACTTGGCTTTTTACAGGGTGGCATCATCGCGGCGATGATGGATAACACCGTTGGTCCACTGAGCTTTTTGGTCGCACCACCCAGCGTAACGACCCAATTCAATACGACTTATATCCGCCCTGTTACCCCACAAGATAAAATCGTGATTGTAGAAGCCGTTGTCACTGAGCGTACACGGCGCAATATCTACATGACAGCGACTGCCCTTAATGCAGCAGGCAAAACAGTGGCTATCGGGCATGCTGCGCAACAAGTCGTTGAAATGCCTAGCTGATAGGTCGCCTATCAACAGGCAAGCAAGAAAATGGTAAACTGCTGACGTTTTTCACGTACCATCTAGGAGTTCTCTATGCGCGTGCTGATGCTATCCAAAGCGTGCATCGTCGGCATTTACCAGCGAAAACTTGAATACATTGCCCAAGCAGGGGTCGATTTGCTGACGCTTGTGCCACCGAGTTGGCAAGATGAACGCGGTGAGCAGGTGTTAGAGCGCGTGCATACCGAGGGCTATCGCTTGCAAGAGACACCAATAGTCTTCAATGGCAATTTCCACACGCATTTTTACCCGCGTCTGCAAGATTACATCTCTGAATTTGCCCCGCATATCGTCCACATAGACGAAGAACCCTATAACTTAGCGACTTGGCAGGCGTTGTTCTTCGCACGGTTGGAGCGCACAAAAACCCTCTTTTTTAGCTGGCAGAATATCAAACGAGAGTATCCACCACCCTTTAGCTGGGGAGAAAAATGGGTACTCAGCAGTTCAGATTATGCACTGGTCGGCACAGAGAGCGCGGGCGATGTTTGGCGCGAAAAAGGCTATGCTGGCGAGATGGCAGTCATTCCACAATTTGGCACGGACGAAACGCTGTTCAAGCCCGCACCTCGCCCTGATAGACCCTTCACTATCGGCTACATCGGGCGCTTAGTCGAAGAAAAAGGCGTGCATCTACTCTTAGAAGCCTGTACACAACTTACTGGCGATTGGCAGTTACGCATCGTCGGTAGTGGTCCATTGGATGAGGATTTACAGGCACTTGCGCGTGAATTTGGTATTGCAGAGCGCATCACATGGATAGATTGGGTCGCCTCCACAGAGATGCCAGCACAATACAACGCAATTGATACGCTTGTATTGCCGTCACTCACCCGTCCCAACTGGAAAGAGCAATTCGGGCGTGTACTTGTGGAGGCAATGTCGAGTGGGATTCCGGCAATTGGGAGCGATAGCGGTGCAATTCCGGGCGTCATTGGTGAGGGAGGCTTGGTTTTCCCCGAAGGTGATATAGACACCCTAGCGAAGCATCTCAGCGATTTACAGAATAAAGCAGACCTACGCGAATTACTTGGCACGGCTGGGCGTAAGCGTGTCCTTGAGCATTTCACCCACAAGCGCATCGCACAAGCAACGGTTGATGTTTACAGAGCGATGCGCCCTGATATACCCCTCATCACAGATATTGCCGCGCTCAGAACGAGGTAAACAGATAAGGCGCTTGCATCGGGAACAGCATTTGCAAACGTTTTATAGTCGCATCAGAGAGTTGTCCCCACTCGCGCCAGCGAAAATCATGCAAGTCATGCGTGCCAAATATCAAGGCGGACAAACCATTAATCGACAAGTGAGCATCGACATCCGTATTTACATCTTTCTCGGTGATGACGAGCTTGCCATCCTCACTACTGAAGGTAAACACGCCATTATTCCACTCGCAGAATTTATCACTGATAGCGAGCGTTACTGCGTCGTCATCCACTGAAATTCCTGCTAATCCACGCACATTGATTACCCGTCCCATTGGCGTAATCCAAATATCAGGTTCAGCCTTAAAATTGAGGTCACTCAACCATGTTTCAGGACGCTCATCAGGGAGCAAGCGCAGAATATCGAGTTTCGTCACTTGGTCAATATGGCGAGCGATATATTGCAACAGCAAATAGCGTGCCAGTGAATTTTGGGTATACAAGTACGGAACTTCAAATGTGCCTTGAAAGCCTGTTATACGATAGGGCATAACACCTACAAGTATCCCATTCTCATCATAAGCATGTGCAAACCACCATTCTTTTTTGCCATACAGATGATTCATTGCCTCGTCTGCAAAGAAACCCATCCCATGCACACGTATCTGATGTTCGCGCATGAAAGCATACTGTTCTTCCCAGCCATCGCTCTGATGCCCAAACGTAACTGTGCCGGGGAACTCGTGTGTGATGAGCGAACGCAAATCGCTCACATTGCACGATACACGCCGACGATGCAGAAAAGTGGTATAGCCTAACCGTTCATAAAAAGATTCTCTGAACGGATACAAGGTACTGACTGCCATGCCTTGCGCGTTCATCTGACTGAACAACTCAACCAGCAAGCGTTTTACATGCCCGCGACGGCGATAAGTAGGCATACTCGTCACACCAGCGACACCACCCATAGACAGCAATTTCCCACGAACATTTTGCGTCATATGTAGCGCATACGCTGACCCCACTACTCTCTCACCATCGTACATACCCAACACCGTGCAATCATCAAATAGTACGAGGTTTTTCTCAAAATCACTCGTATCTACTGGTGGTGATGGATAAAACGCATAACGTGTCAGCGGTGCAAGCTGTTCTACAAGGTCATCATGGGGTATCTGCTTGATAATCGTTTCAGACATGGGCTTTCCTATCAAAGAGTTCTTATTTAAGCTGTTGGCATCGCTTCGGTTGGGATGTCTGCTAACACAGGATTATTGGCATCACGTTCGGAGATGAGAGGGTTGCCTACATTGCCCCAATCCAGCCCAAACGTGCTATCATGCCATGCCACGCCAAATTCATCACTGTTGTCATAATAATTATTGACGTAATAGGTCAGGGTACAATCCGTTACAGCATAAAAGCCATGCGCCACACCTACTGGAATGAACAAACCAACATTATTTTCACCACCCATCGGGATAACCTGCGTCTGTTTGTATGTGGGCGAATGCGGGCGAATATCTACCAGCGCAGCACGGATTTCGCCTTGTGGCACATACCAGTAATCCACTTGTTTAAAGTGATAATGCAAACCACGCAGGACGTTCGCTTTGCTAATAGAGCGATTGCTCTGTAATTTATCCCAACTCACTTGCGGAAACCACTCGCGTCGGAAAATCTCGCAGAAAACCCCACGCTCGTCGCTGAATTGCTTGAGGGTCGCAATTTGCACACCCTCAATTTGCTCTGAATTTTGGATGAAATCCATTATTTACTTACTCTCTATGTTTATCGTTAGTCACACGTCACACGAGCATAGTGCAAGAGCGCACAGGCGTCTACAGGCGAGTAGCTAATTAGCAGGTAGAGTCGCTTTTAGTTGACGAATAAAATTCTCTCCCATGATGGCATCAATGTCATTATCAGCATACCCACGCTCACGTAGAATATCAGCTATCAAATACAAATCACCAGCCGTCTCTAAGCCATCGGGGGTTTCATTTGCACCAAAGCCACCATCGAAGTCGCTACCAATACCTACATGGCGTGCTGAGCCTGTAAGTTGGCACACATGGTCAATCGCATCCGCAACGATTGTCAGTGGCAAGACCCGCCCCTTTGACCATTTTTCGCTCAAAAAGGCGTTATACAACACAATGCCCATCACACCATCACGGTCAGCGAGACGCCGAATCATATCGTCAGATAGATGACGGTCACTGCTACGGAATTTGCGCGGGTTGCTATGACTAGCAATCAGCACACCTTCGTAGCGTTCAACTGCTTCATTGAAGGCTTGCTCTGCCATATGCGATAAATCTAAAATTGTGTTGAAACTAGCAAGAATCTCTAGCAATTCGTAGCCAAGTTTCGTCAAACCACCAGGTTCACCTGTCCCGCCTGCATAGCGTGTCGAACGCCATGACGTGCCAACAATGCGCACACCACGTTCGTACCATTCCTCAAATTGACGCGGTTCAAGAATGGGGTCTGCCCCTTCCATAAGCACAACCAAGCCTTGTTTACGCTCTCCCATTGGTTTGTCCCACGATTCCATCACGCCACGCAGATCAGCTTGGGTATTCACCAACTTAATGCGCTCATCTTCATCCGCGAGGCGCTCATAATAATCAAGTTGTGCGCCCGCCTGTTGATAGGCTTCTTGGGCATCGGCGTATTCCGGCGCAGGATTCGGTGTACTGAGCGAGAAATTAGCACGCTTAGGCGCGGAAAAGAGTGTCGAAAAAATGATACCAACACGCCCTAGCATCGCATCCGGCAAACCTAGCATCGGCTTGGGATACCCGCGCCCAATTTCGTTTTCCCGATGAATAATCGCGCTCGTGCGATAATCACGCCCATAACAAGCTGTATTCCACGCAATATCTTGGTGTGCATCAACAATAATCATTTTTATCTGTCCCCCCTTATCCTGAAACAAAAAGGGTGTCATGACCTGAAAAGTCATCACACCCACTTGTTATTTATCTATTTATCGACCACACAATTAGAGAATCGGCACAGTATCAATTGGGTCACTGCCGAATTGAATGCCGACATACGGTGCGAAAATCCAGCCAACATAGCTATTCCCATTTTCGGTGTTATAGCGCACCTGATACCAGAAATCTTCGCCACCTTGTACGGTACGTGCGAGAATTTCTACTTCTGCACCCCATTCCAATTGTGGAATTTCAGGAATTCTAGCGACACGGCGCGTCGGTAACGTACGGAAATTCATCACAGAGCGCGTCACACCAACAACACGTCCAGGTGGGTCATAAATGGTGTCGAAAGCAGTGGTATTTTGCAGAGGTACATTTTCAGGTGCGCCCGTCTCAAAGGCTAAATAGCGCCCTGATGACCACCCTATCGTGTCCTCATCAAATTGAATGAGATACCAAGAGAATAAGCCTTCTTGTGTGTTACGCGCCAGCACTGGATAACTCACGCCTGGACGTGCCACCGCTACCAGCGACCCGCCCAAGAAAGGACCTGTACGCACAGATAAACCTCGCACCTGCACCACATTGACCAAATTCGCTGGTACGGCGGTTGGCTGTTGTTGCGATGGTGTGCCATCACTCGTCACCCAGTTAATCTGAATGACCGCATTGCCTGTGAAATCAATATAATCGAGTGTGAGCGCAAATTGACCACCTGTAAGTGTGCGAATCGCTGTGCGCGTGCTACTACCCTGTGTTGTCAAGTCATTGATGACGACTTCATTGTTAATTTGTAAGCGCACCCCGCCATCACCCAAAACGATAAATTCATATGTGCCGGCTGCAATCGTCGCATTCGCACTGTAACGTGCTGACCATCCGTCGGCTGGGATACCGGTAATTGGCTGACCAGTCGTTGGGTCAGTAGGCGCACCTGTACCAAAATTCTCGCTCAAGCCCCCTGTATACACGAAGCCAGAACGTGATGTGCCACTTGTCGCACCAAAATCAGTATCAGGATAATAAATCGCTGTCCATGTGACATCCGTTTGGGCTTGGGTCACAGCCGTCGGTATAAATGCTAATACACCTATGATGAGCGCCAGTGCGCCGAGTGTGAGTAATCGCGTGCTAAATTTCATCTTGGATTCGCTCCGTGTGGTTCGATAAGAATATTCATGCCCCACAAAAAACGGGACTTCCCTATATGTATCGCATAATTTCAACTATGATTATAGCGTATCCGCAAAGAATATGCGCCTGTTCACTTGAATAATGCAACCAATGTACTGGGTCTTGCGTATAAGAGAGTAGAACATAACAGGCTATAGGAGCAAATATCATGCAAAACAACAACACAAACGACACCGTAAATGACTTGATGACACGCGGACAAGAGACACTCCAAAAGGTGAATCAACGCCATGTCATCATCCGTAAGGCAGATGGCACACAATTAGCAGATGTCAATATGAGTACCATTGCTATCATTGCACTGTTGCTAATTGTCTTCCAACCACTCGGCACGATTATTACCATCGGTGGTATCGCTTACGCAGTCTATAGCAAGCTGAAAATCACGATGGTTCACGACATGAAACCAGACGAAGATACGTTTGAGGTCGATTTCACACAGAGCCGTAAGTGATTGCCCTCACGATAGGCATGGCTTCTCTGCTAAGATGTGTCGCGCACACATCTCAGGAGAAACCATGCCCGTCCACCCTATCCCCGAAAAGAACCGTCGGCGCTTGCTGATTTTCAATCTGCGTACCGACGCTGATGACCACATTTTAGGCTTCACCACCCAATGGATAAATGCCCTCGCACCATACTATGAAGCGGTTGATGTGCTAACGACGCACAAAGGCACGCTGGCTGTTGCAGATAATGTCACGGTGTATTCCACAGGGCGCGAAGATGGACTCAGCCGTCCACAGCAACTAGCGCGTTTTTATCAGCGATTAGGCACGTTGATTACCAAACATCACTACAACGCCTGTTTCGCCCATATGCAACCCTTATTCGCTAGTTTGGGAGCGCCCCTGCTGACTTTACGTGGTGTTGCAACGACGACTTGGTATACACATCGGCAAATTAACCGCAGTGTTGTATGGGCAGAAAGGCTATCCTTTCGGATTGTGAGCGCCGTTGAGAGTAGCTTCCCATTGCAAACAGCTAAGTTACGTCCATTAGGGCATGGCATCAACACTGAATTTTTCGCGCCTTCCGCCAAGCCGACACGCAAACAGCCGCCACGAATCGTACAAGTTGCTCGTCTGACCGACATCAAGCATCAGCATATTTTGTTAGAAGCAAGCCGTGAGCTAGATTGTAAAATCATTTTTGTGGGTGATATTCCTGATGGCTACGATGATGCCTATAAACAGCGATTACACCAAATCGTGGACGAAACCGATATGCACGAGAAGGTCATTTTTGCAGGCGCACAGAATCCTGAGCAAGTGCGTGAGTGGTATCAGAGTGCGACAGTTGCGGTGAATCTGAGTCCGGCTGGTTTATTTGACAAAGCCGCGCTAGAGAGCATGGCATGTGCTGTTCCGACCATCGTCAGCAATCCGGCATTCGCGCCACTGACAGGGCATCATCAAGCCCTATTACATATCCCAGCGCCCGATGATGCAGATAGCCTACGCGATAGGCTCACTCACCTCTTTGCCCTCTCTAATGACGAACGTCAGCACATTGGCGAGGTATTGCAATTTGGTGTGCATCAGCAACATAGCTTAGATAGCTTGGTCTTTAAGCTCATTTACGTGATGCACACCGGAAACTTACCGCAATTCTAAGTGTGTGGCGGCAATATCGCCCCAAATCGTACCAGCGTAGGTTTCCCATATGTCATAGTAAAGCGTCCGAGCATCATTCCGCGCCCCTGTTAGCTCATAAGAGAGTGCCTGAATATAGAGTGCAGACGGGGTGAGTGGGGCATCATTTTCACGTTGCACATTTTCCAGAATAGTCAGTACCCGTGCTGGATTATCTTCTACGAGCAACGCATCATACGCAGTTTGTGGCACTTGCGTTTGTACCAGTGGGAAAGCTGTCTCCTCAAAGCCAGCCGGCGCGTCAATAGGCTCTGCGTTGTATGTGCCATCACGCGCATCGACAAAGCCCCACCAACCCGTATCCGGTAGAGCAAAGAGGACAGCCGTGCGGTCTGCACGCCCTACTGCGCTAACAAGCTCATTTTCGACAACGGGTAAGCCGAATGTCTCTAATTGCGTGATGAGGTCGCTATCGGTCTGAATATCGACAGCCGTTAAGAAGCGTCCCAGCGTAGCATCCATATCACAAGCAGGTGATTCACTCGCCAATGCCAGCGCCGCACAAATATCGAGTGCCGTGTTACTCGCCACCCCACTTGCGGTAATGAGCGCATTCGCTTGTTGCGATTCCCAAGTTTCATCGTCCCCAACCGTAATAATCGACTGTGCCGTATTGCGTGCTTCGTCAATGCGTCCTGCTTGTACATACAACATCGCCAATGTCATCAAAGCACGGGTCGCGCTCGGTGAATCAAAACCAAATTCTAGCAAGGCAGATTCAACTTCTGTAATCGCTTCTGATGTCGATAAGGCGAATAAGTCAACATGTACCAGTCGGCAACCTAAGCTCGGCACATTATTGAAGCGAGCGTTCAAATCTGCGGAACGACGATACAAGTTGCGCTCAAAACGCCATGTATATTCGATTTGACTGTTACATTGCCAATCAGGATAACTACTCTCCGCGCGGGTTTCGAGGACAGTCAAATCAGGCGCACCCCCTTCAATGATAGGGAGATTCCACGAGACAATTTCTCCAACGCGCAATTCTAAATCGGGGTCAACAAGGTCAACAGCGCGTCCGTTGCGGTAACTCAAAATATAGAAACGGTCACTCACACCATTATCGTCTACGCGCAACACCACCTCATCCAGTGAGTTGGCTGTCACATCATCGGCTGTATATACGCTCACAGCATTCACACCATCAAATGGCACAGCCGGAATATCATAGGTTGTCGGTAGTAATGCGAAAGTGTTATTTTCGGTTGCTGTCGCCAAGCGATACTCGTCATAGCGCACCACATCTTCGTCATCTACGTAGCGAATTTGTACCAGTCTATCTGTGCCATTTGCGCCATCAAGATTGACAGGTGTCAGCGTAATTTGAAAGCCATTCGCCTCAATTGTCCCTGCATCAGGGTTCATATTGATAGCATTCTGCACAAAGGGTTCAACAATCGTCCGCATATCGAGCGTCCCAACAGGTGCATTGATGACAGCCTCTATCAATTGCGCACGCTGTTCAGGGTCAGTGGGTGCGCCCGGAAAACGACGTTCTAATTCATAGAGCAAGATATTGACGGCGAGTTGCGCGTCTTCCTCCTCAGCCGTCAGTGCATTCACTTGGTCAAATAATACATTAACGAGGTCTTCTTCCAACCAGAAACGCAAGGCATAGTTAAATAGCACACTTTCTGGTCCTGCTTGTGTTGGTATCATCGTCGGTACAGGGGTCGATGCTATACCACCAGCAGGCGTATTGGTTGCAAAAATCATCGGGGCGACAGTCGCATCAGCATCATCACCCGTATTACCAACGGGCGTATTGGTCGCAAATGCCCCACCCTGCGCCGCACTGGGTATCACTGCCCCCAACAGCATAATACACAGCACAACTGTCCCCACAACAAAACCGAATTGATAAACCCTCACCCGTTGATGCATATGAAATCCCTCTAAATAGCATTGCGTAATCTTAGGGTGATTCTACATTTTTTTGCGTAGCTTGCCAGCGTTCAGACGAGATTACGTAAGCGAACCAGCGCTTGGTAAATGACAGCGATACTATGCACAGCCGAAATACGCCCTGCTTGTACCGCCTCCAACACATCATCCAGCGACATCGTATGCACAACAATTGTCTCCGCAGGGTCAAGATGTTGCGCCATGACCTGCTCCGCATCTAAGGCGATATAGCTATAAATGTGGTTATCGAACCGTGTCGGATTATTGATATAATTTCCGAGTGCTTGCCAATTGTCGCTGACATAGCCTGTTTCCTCGCGTACCTCACGCTGAATTTCTGTCAAGGGGTCGCCTCCGTCGCTCAAGCCACCTGGCAATTCTAAGCAAATTTCGCCAATTCCATGTTTATACTGTTCGACTAAAACAACCTGCTTATCGCGTGTCATAACCAGTGCAATCACAATGTCTGGCTCAGAAATCACGTTGTAATCAGGAATCACCAAGCCATCTGGCAAACGGCATCGCTCTTGGCGTAGAGTCAGAAATGGGGGTGCATCAACCAGCGTCGTAGAAGATTCGACTGTCCATTTTTCTAATTTTGTCATTTTTAAAAGTGCGCTTTCTCATACACATAAAAAAGACCACACATCTACTGTATGGTCTTTTAGTTTACAAAATGTTTTGCTAAATCAGTCGTTGAGGTAATCACGCAGTTGGCGACTACGGCGCGGATGGCGCAAGCGACGTAACGCACGTCCTTCAATTTGGCGAATGCGTTCGCGGGTTAAGCCGAATTTCTTGCCGACTTCTTCGAGTGTGTAGCTACGCCCGTTTTGGATACCAAAGCGCAGACGCAAAATACGTGCCTCACGCGGGGTCAATGTACCGAGCAATTCATCCATTTTTTCTTTAAGCATCGTCGTAAGCGTGCTTTCGGCTGGGGAAGGTTCATCTTCATTTTCGATGAAATTGCCGAGTTCGCTATCTTCGTCTTCGCCTACCGGATGTTCGAGACTCAACGGTTGCCACGATACACGCAACATCCATTGGACTTTACGCGGTTCAATTTCCATCACTTCTGCAATTTCTTCCGCAGAGGGTTTGCGCCCTAAATCTTGTTCGAGTTTGCGTGCCACACGATAAAGGCGACGAATACGGTCAGTCATATGAACAGGCACACGAATAGTACGCCCTTGGTCAGCAATCGCACGGGTAATCGTCTGGCGAATCCACCATGTTGCATAGGTACTAAAGCGATAGCCACGGCGATAATCGAATTTCTCAACCGCTTTCATCAGACCGAGGTTGCCTTCTTGAATCAAATCGAGGAATGGCACACCGCGCGTCATGTATTTCTTAGCAATCGACACGACAAGGCGCGTATTCGCTTTGATGAGGTGGTCACGGGCAGCTTTGCCATCTTCCACCAAAAATTTCCACTCGGTAGCACGGTCATGATTCGGGTTCTTGTTCAGCTTTTTCTCTGCTGCCAAGCCATCTTCCAAGCGTTTTGCCAAGCTGACCTCTTCTTCGGTACTCAGCAAAGGCACACGCGCCATTTCTTTCAGATACAATCCTACTGTATCGCTGGACGCAATCCCAGAGAGGTCGTATTGCTCATCCTCTTCGTCATCGTCTTCATCAAAATCTTCGTAATCAAAATCATCTTCAAATAAAATATCATCATTATCATCTTCATCGGAGAAATAGGTGTTGTCGAAACTACCTGACGCTACACCGTCGAACTTATCCATATCGCCGTAATTGCCATCGAAATCTGTCACGTTCAACCCCAATTCATGTTTAAAAACAAATAAATACGCTTAAAATTCATGCCGAGTGATGCCCATCACTCAGGCATCGTTATCGAGTAATTCTTTCAACTTTGCTAGTCGTGGGTCAATGTGTTCACGCTCGCAATCACAGCTTTCATGATTGAGGTTGATACCACAGACAGGGCATAAGCCTTTGCAATCCGCACTGCAATACTGACGGTGCGAAAGGGCAATGAGTACCTCTGCACGCAAGAGTGGCGCTAAATTAAGCTGACCGTCGTCACCGACGAAAAACTCAGTGTCACCAATCGGGCGTGGCGAGGCATATAATTCTTCTACTTGTACGGGAATCGCGTGTTCAAACATATCGAGACACCGTGCGCACTCACGTTCCACATGTACATGGAGCTTCGTTTGCGCGAGGATGCCCTCTTTTGTGCAACTCATACGCAGTTCACCCAGAATTGCCTTAGCAATGAGGTCATCTGCAATACGCACAGGGCTATCAATGTTCAATTCAAATTTTTTGCTGTTTCCAGGACCATCAGATAACAAAAATCCAACGTTCAATTTGAGGACGCGATTGCTCAGAAGGGATGCACCAGACGTTTTCACGATATTGTGACCTTGTAGTGTGCTAGTGAGCAGGTAAACGTTTATAGACCTGTCTACAAACGATATGTTGTGATTATATGAAAATTTAAGTACGAATGTCAAGCAAAGTCGGTGAATATTAAACCGAATGCAAACCCATTTTTCTAACTTTTTAACGCTTTGCGATTAGATTGATACAATTTCCACCACTTATTACAAAAAATAAACAATTATATTATGTTTGTTTGGTAGCTCTCTCATCATTAGCTCATATATGATTTGCACAAAGGTAGCTGTGCAAGATAGCTATCCAATAAGTCATTTTCGTAAGAAAATAACAATTTTCCTTAATGCACACGACAGCATGATTCCGCACATAATAAAGAATAACGAGGGAAAGGTATTTGAAGGGCACAAAATTCACAATGACGATGACAATTCTCTACATAGAAGATAACCCGCTCAATATGCGCCTCGTGCGGAAGCTCATCCAGAGTTACGGCTACAATATGATTGAGGCGATGGACGGTATCACGGGTTTAGACATGATACGAACACAACAACCTGACTTAGTACTGGTGGATGTCAACTTGCCAGGTATGGATGGTTTGGAAATAGCCCGCACCGCCAAGCAAGATGACACGATTGCACACATCCCCATGATTGCGCTCACTGCGAATGCTATGCACGGAGACCGCGAACGATGCCTAGAAGCTGGGTGTGATGCGTATATTGCCAAGCCTATTGCCCGCCAAGAACTCCGCAATACCATTGCCCGTTTTTGTCCGCCAGACTCACCTTAAAGTACCAAACCAAACTTTATAGCATTTTGCGGTATAATATTATCTGGCATTATTCTTTACACTAATCACAAAAATCAAAAAGGAGCGGAGCGTTGCGTCGTTTTGCACTTTTCACCCTAATTTTACTGCTGAGTCTACCGTTTGTCTTCGTCGTCTCAGCACAACAAGAACTCCCACCTATTAACCCAGCCGAAGTCACAGGCGACATCATCGTGAGTGGGACGCCCATTCTCAACGAAGTGACGAATTCTATCGGCTTACTTTTTCGTTTAGAAGGCTATGGAGGCACACTCACTATTGACGGTAATGGTACAGATAGTGCCTTGAGTGCGCTGTGTGCTGGCACAGTCGATATTGCATTAGCAGATAGACAAATGTCTGCCGCCGAACTCGATGCGTGTTCCAGTAATGGACGCCCACCACTTGCGTTCCGTGTCTCTACGGTTGCTGTTATGCCTGTGTTGGCACGCCAGAACCAATTTGCTATCAGCATGACGACTGCAGAGTTGCAACAAATTCTGAGTTCCGCGCTGAATTGGTCAGAAGTGCGTCCAGATTGGCCCGAAGATGCCATCACACGCTACGGACCTGCTAACACGTCGTCGTCCTTTACCTTGCTATCAGAGCTACTCTATGGTGGCGACCCTACCCCACTAACAACAGCCGTCGGCGCACAATATTTCGATGACCGCAATCTCGTTATCAACAACACAACCGTATCGACCACCGCTATCGGCTTTGTAGACGCCAATTTTGCGCTACTCAGCACCAGCTTAGTAAAAGGTGTCATCTTAGATGGTGTCGAACCGACCTTCAATAATATCTCGGATAATACCTATCCACTGTCGCGTCCCTTGTTTGTATACACTACCAATACAACATTCACAGAAAAACCACAGGTTGCCAGCTTCATCAACTACTACCTAACCAATCTGGAATCCGAATCAGCGAATGCGGGTTTATTCCCACCCCCTGCGAATGCGCTTGATGTTGCAACCAATCGTTGGTTAACAGCAAGTGGTGCGGCACAAGCACAACAACCAACTGCCGTGCCGACAATCGCCGCGCAACCAACAGCGATTCCGGTTATCGAAGCGGAAGCAACGGCTGAACCAGAAGACGTTGTTGAAGCACCAGTCGAAGATGAACTTTTCACACCAGAAATTCAGCAATTGTTGGTCAATGGACGCTTAGACCTTGAGCTAATTGCTGACGAGTGGATTGGCACAGACCGTCCGCCAGGGTGGAGTGGCAGTTTTGATATTACCAATCCGCGTTTGCCACTACTCTTACGCCTTGATACCGAGTTATTGGCGGCGCAAGTTTATGGTGCAGACGAACGCCCTGATGCGTGGTTTGGGGCGGTCAGCAGTACCCAACTCGCTATCGCACGCGATATTCGTCACGATATAGAAATCCTTGCAGAAGATGTATTTGAGGATGGCGAACGTCCTCTATCTTGGGCAGGTGCAGACCCCCTGCTCAGTTGTGACCGTTCCACACAAGCACTCGTTACCCTACTCTTTGAAAGCGGGCTATACGAAAACACGGTCAACCCCTTAGAAGATAACTACTGTGAGCAAGTAACTGTCAATGTATCGCGTTTTGTAGAAGTCAATCTCATTGGCGTGGATTTACAAGTCGGTAGTGAAGGCGTCGCAATTCCTGATGCTGTCACGATTGATACCAATATCGCAGTCGGTTTCTTCAATACATCTGCCAGCCAACGCGCAGGCGTCATCCCAGAAGATACAGGTATCACCCCCCTTGCCCGCAGTTATGCTGATTTCACGAACATGACACTTGTTCAAGGCGAGAATTTCTTACTGTTTGTCGAATGGCAGAATACCAGTCTGACTTTAGAGGAATGGTTGCTCTTGCCGAACGCAGCCGAACTCGAATTTGAGACAACCTGTGGTGAACTGTGGTGTAGCGCACAAGGCTAACAACCACATAACCTAGCAAAATAAAACGGCTCTGATTGTGTATCAGAGCCGTTTGTGTTTATGCACGAGGCAAATTGTTTGGTCCAAAGCCCGACGGCAATAATTGTTCTAGCGTAGTATCTAACACCACATCACCATCGAATGTCACTGTGATAACTGCCATTTCAGGCGAAAATTCATACAACATCTGGCGACACACCCCACACGGCGACCCGCCATTCGCAGTTGCAACGACAATACCCGCAAATTCGCGTTCACCTTCGCTCACCGCTTTAACCAGTGCCGTTCGTTCAGCACAAATTGACGCTGGATATGAGGCATTTTCAACATTACACCCCGTATAGCCTGTGCCATCTTTCGTCACTAGAAGCGCCCCTACCTGATAATTAGAATATGGCACATAGGCTTTGCGACTCGCTTCAATAGCGCGACCAATATAAAGCGTCAGATGGTCTTTCATGAGGCATCTGCCAAGCGTGGTTCATCATCACTCTCTGATTCGAGTGTCGATGCGATGCTGGGTTCTGTCTCCATAGAATCTTCTGAAACTTCGTCGGCTGGCACGTCTGACTGCTCATTTTCTGGTGCATCACCACCATCCTCGGGCAACGGTTGCTTGACTTCTACCAGCACTTTACGAATACGGCGTCCATCAATCGAGCGTACAGTCATAGTAAGTTCTTCACTATCCACGACTTCACCCACAATCGGTACACGTCCAATCTGCAAGAAGATATACCCACCGAGCGTATCACTGTCTTCAGGATTGATACTCGTACCCAGCAATTCATTCACATCATCAACATCCATACCCGCGTCAATGATGTAATTATCACCCAGCATCGTATATTCAGTCTCTTCGTTGACATCGTATTCGTCTTGAATATCGCCAACGATTTCTTCCATGATATTCTCAATCGTCACCAGACCGGACGTGCCACCATATTCATCGACGACAATCGCCATATGAATCTTGCGTGACTGCAAATCACGTAGTAAATCATCTGCTGGGCGCGTTTCTGGTACAAAGTGCGCTGTACGTACCAATTCACGGACGGTATGCCCTTCTAAGCCACCGTTATGCCACAAATTCAGCAAATCTTTGGCATACAGCAAACCAATTACCTTGTCGATATTTTCTTCAAAGACGGGAATACGTGAAAAACCTGTGCGCAAAAAAGCATCCAGCGCCTCGGAGAGTACGGTATCCGCTTCTATGGCTTGAATGTCGATACGTGGCACCATGATTTCACGCGCATAGGTTTCGTCCAATTGCAAAATCGAAAAAATCATCTCGCGTTCTTCGTCTTCAATCGTACCGCCCGAATTACCCGCGTTGACCAACGTCATGATTTCTTCTTCTGTAACTGTGTTCACCAATTGGTCACTTCCAAAGAGACGCGCCAAAAGCGTACTCAAGGCGAGCAAAATACGTGTCAATGGGCTGAGTATGACCAATACAAGGCGCATGAAGCCCGTCATCACAGGCAACAAATTCATAGCATAAGCACTGCCAACCGCTTCTGGCAAAATCGTCCCCAAAATGAGTGCCACCAAGCTAATCAAGAATACAATACCGACAGCAAGCGGTGTGCTTAATGCCAACGTACCCGATACAGCTGGTACAACAAGCCAAAAAATTGATGCAAGCGCAATACCCACTGCGATGAGCAGCGAACTGAGCGTGTAGGTGATGTAAAGTTGCGATTTTGCATCCAATAATGTGAGGGCTGTTTTCGCAAAGCCCCGATTATTATCTGCCATCTCTTGTAATTCACTCTGACGCGAATTTTGAAGTGCCGCATATGATAAGGTCAGCAACACATCAACAACTAACAGCACCCCAATGATGCTCAGATATAAACCACTCTCGTCCATGATAGCCTTTCATCTCCTATCCCTTGAGTACCAAACGCAAAAAGCCGTGCAGAAGTAGACCTGCCGGCTTGGAAGATTTGCTATTTAGTTTGATTCTCGGGATTTATCGTTCACTAGTTTTGAATACGACACCTTTTATCGTGTGCGAAAGTTTACCATACTCTCTGTAATAGATGCAAGCCATGTGCGCATCTATTACAACTCTCTGATACTTTCTTAGCATTTGCACGGGGCTTTGCTGTTACAATGTCGTCGATAGTACACAGCCATACAAGACAATATGACACATTCTGACACCTTTCCTGTATTGGTCATCGGCGCAGGCTTAGCCGGACTCTCTGCCGCTTCCCATCTTGCCGCAAAAGGTATGACACCCCTCGTCATTGATGCCGATTCGCTATGGCAAGGCGGGCGCCTATCTGGGGGCGACCCCGTACAATTTGAATATAAAGGGCAATGTTGGTCATTCAAGCCGGATCATGGCGTACATGCGCTATGGGGTGGCTACGTCAACATGAAAGCGATGATTGCACGGTTCACAGATGCGAAATTGCAAATGTCAGCTGGAGAAGAATGGATTAATCGCTGGGGACGTACCGTACGGCGTATAGAAGCAGGAAATGCTGTACGTAGTGGCTGGATTCCCGCGCCGTTTCACTATCTGCAATTGCTATTTAATCCCCAAATTTGGTCGAATATTCAGCCGTGGGATTTCCTATCCTTACCTGGCTTCTTGGCAAGTATGCTCCTGACCGTTGGCGTTGACCCTATCAAAGAAAAAATCGCGTGGGATGGCTTGACCATGAGCGATTATTTCTTGGGATGGACGCCCAACTTACGCGCTACGTTCGAGGGTTTAGGTGTAAATCTCTTAGCCGCCCCAAAAGACGATATTTCACTAGCAGGTTTTGTCGCAGGATTGCGCTTTTATACGATGTTGCGTAACGATAGCTGGCAGATGTCTTATATGCCAGCAGATTCACACACCGCACTCATTCACCCACTCATTCAGCATATCATTGCGCATGGTGGCGCAGTCGAAGGCGGTATCACAGCAAAATCACTTAATCGTGAGGATGGCGGTTGGTGCGTCCGTGTAGAAGATAGTGCAAAGCAAGGTTTTCGGACAATCCGTGCTGAAAATATCGTGCTTGCTATGAATGCACCCGCTACACAGCGTTTACTGTGCAAAAGCCCTGCAACCGCCTCAGATGCACAGAAAATGACCTTCCCAACAGGCTTACGCAATGGCGTCGTGCGCCTATGGTTCGATAAAGAACCGCGTGCAGGCACACAAGGCGGAATGTTTACAGGCGATTTTGCGCCAGATAATTTTTTCTGGTTGCATCGCCTCTACGATGACTACGCAGAGTGGCACAACGGAACAGGGGGCAGTGTCATAGAGATTCACTACTATGAAGATGAGCTACTCGAACAGCCTGACCGTAATCTGATAGTCGAATCAGTGACAGAAGTCCAACGCGCCTTCCCTGAATTGCAGAATAGCTTTGTGCATGCAACGGTGCGCCACAATAGCAAAGTCCATACCAAATTCCGTGTTCCAACAACCGATTCACTACATGTAAACACAGCTTGGGATGGTATCTATGCCTGTGGGGATTGGGTCGGGCATGATACTCCGTCACTGTGGATGGAACGCGCCACAACAACAGGCATCGCCGCCGCCAACACGATTTTAGAAGCATCCGGCAAAGAGACGTTTGAGCTTCTCTATCCACCTGCACCAAGTATCGTTGCACAATTTCTCGGCTTACTAGTGCGTGGTGGACGTTGGTTATTACGACCTTTGCTCGGGTTACTGACCGCTTTCTTGCGTCGTCGAAAAGACAAACAGGTTTAACGACTCGTCCGATGAGTCTTTTTGTAGGGGCGTTGCTGTATCTGCACCCGAAATAACCAAAGTATTTCGTAGTTACTTATCGGATGAAACACTTACTGACCCGCTCGTAACTTTCTAAATATCATGGTACAAAAATTGCGGACGCACCAAGGCGGCGTCCCTACACTGTTAGGAGATTTTGCAGACTTGAATGTTCAAAGAACCAACAAAATGTAGGGACTGGGCTTGCCCTGTCCGATATTCACAATACCAATTCGTAGGCAAGCCACTTTTTAGCAACCTGTTTGTTCAGCTTTAGATAGTTATGGTTGCTTCAATAAGTACAAACGAATTAATGATTAGGGATGTTGCTTGTATATTTGAGCTTCACAACTCAGCACGCAGTCCTCAGAACTTTTTCAACTGCACTTAACGCACCAGTAAAATCCCTACAAAAGCGACGGCTGCCCATATGAATTTGCGCGTCAGGGTTTGTCTGCGTATATCTTCTTTGAACACACTAGGTCGCCATAGTGTCAGCACCCAGCCGAGTATCACAGCGAAAAATACATTTAGGCTACCTATCACACTAACAATCGCCACAGGTCCTAATGTGAGAGCTTGTAATAAGAAAAATTGGCGCAGGATAAAAATAGATTCGACACTCGCAAGCGATGCAACTGCCCCACGATTAAGTTTTCTCAGATGGGACATAAAAGCACGACGTACTCTCGGCACAAAAATCAGAAGCGCCATGCCACCGAGCCAATAACCAAACCCCATATACGCTGTCACTTGCATCAACCCACGAATATCCACCACTAGTTCATTGACTACATTATCCGTTAGCACAATGCTCGACGCGGCAATCAAATTAGTCATCACGAGTAGCCAGAACACATTCCACATGGGCGCGACAGGTTCATTATCCTCTGTGTCCGTGCGCTGAATCGTTGCCGCCAATGCTGCAAAGAGTATCAAACCAAAGCCGACTAACTGCATCAAGCTAATCGTATCTGTCCCAAACAAGACACTCAGCAAGAGCGTGAAAACCGGATACAGTTGACCAATGATGATAATACGGCTGGTTTCGGCTTGTGACACAGCTTGGAAGTAAAAATAGCCCGCAAAGGCTGGGGCAGTCCCTGCGATAATCAGCAAACCCGCTTGTTCTTGTGGTAGGAAAGCAAAGCCCGTTAGCATCCAGAGCAATGCCCCTGTAAACAGGTTAAAAAACGAGAAAAATACCAGAACCGCTAGTGGATTCGGAATCTGACTCTCGATAATGAACTTGTCGCCAAAATTGACGAGTGTCATCAGTAGTGTTGCAATGATGGCAAAGCCAAACCATGCCATAAAATCCCCCACATTATTCAACACTGCGCTATTTATTGCACAGTCGAAGATACACGAATGAAACGTAGTCTCAACGCCAGACCACATCAAGCGATGGTATCATACAAATTACGAATAGCAGACAACCAACGAGATGAATGGATATACACATGGCAGATTATACGCTGATTACCCCCGATAATGCCGCTACGTTAAAGGTACTCAGCCAAGTGAAACGTGGTTGGATTAGTGAGCTTGTGTGGTCACATATGGGTGATATGCTGGCGATTGCAGACGCGGCTGGGGCAGCGATTTATATGAATGCGATGGGTGGCGAACCAACTGTCATCTTAGATGCACACGATGGACCTGTGAAAAGCATTGCTATTAGCGCCGATAGCAGGCTGATAGCAACAGGCAGTGCCGATACCACGATTCGCCTATGGGATGTTGACGTTGCCAACCGTACCATCACTGAACGGCAAACCATCAACGCCCATGATGACGCCGTTGAATCTGTCGATTTTAGCCCGCGTGGCACGATGCTCATCTCTGGCAGTGCTGATAGAACAGTGCGCTTATGGAACACAGAAATCGGGCGCTTAGATACCACCTTTGAGGGACATGAAGACCTAGTCGAATCTGTGAGCTTCGCTATGAATGGGCAAATTGTGGTTTCCGGCGGGCGCGATAATACCGTGCGCTTATGGGATTTGCAGGGCGAAACAAAAGGGACGATTCTCGGCACACATGACGATTGGGTGCGTGAATTACGTGTCAGCTATGGTGGCACACGGGTGGCGACTGCCAGCAAAGATATGACCGTGCGCCTGTGGGATATTCTAGATGCGAAAGTCCAGTTCATTTTACAAGCCCATGTCAGTGGCGCAGATGCGGTGGCGTTTCATCCTACAACCAATCTACTGGCAACAGGTGGACGCGACAATCATATTAAAATTTGGGATGCCATTGAAGGCGACCTCATCACCACAATAGAAGCGCATGACAAACCCGTCCTGACACTCGACTTTAACCCGACAGGCACAATGCTCGCATCTGGTAGTGGTGATAATGCTATCAAAATTTGGGGCATAAAATAATCAGTTTCTATCACCTGACATCGCGTCCACTTATCATTAATTCAGACTAGCGCATAGACCATGCTATGCTAGACTGCATAAGTTTATGGAATCATAAAAAGTAGAGGCAGGCATCATGCAAGCAGAATATGCACCCTTACATGTAGAAGGGTACGAGAAGAAATTAACACTCACGGTTGTTATCCCGTGCTATAACGAAGTCAATAACATCGAAAAAGTGCTAGAGCGCGTCGAAGCAGTGAACTTAGCCGACGAAATCATCATCGTGGATGATGGCTCTACCGACGGCTCACGCGATATTCTCAAGAAAATTGAAGCTGAAGGACGCCCCAACGTACGCGTCATCTATCACACACACAATCAGGGTAAGGGCGCGGCACTTATCACAGGTTTTAAGTCGGCAACCAGTGATGTGTTGCTCATTCAAGATGCCGATTTTGAATACGACCCACGCGAGTATCCGTTATTGCTCAAGCCAATTGAAGAAGGTATCTCGACTGTTGTGTATGGCTCACGCTTTTTGGGTGGTCCACGTAAAGCAATGAACTTCTGGAATATGGTCGCTAACAAAGGGCTGACGCTGGCAACGAATATTCTCTATAACGCCATTCTCAGCGATATGGAAACCTGCTACAAAGTATTTCGTCGTGAAGTCGTCAAAGATATGAAGATTGATGCGCGTGGTTTTGAATTTGAACCCGAATTTACTGCCAAAGTGCTGAAAAAAGGCATTCGCATCTACGAAGTGCCTATCAGCTATAATGGGCGCGAATGGGACGAAGGCAAAAAGATTCAGTGGACGGACGCGCCTATTGCGCTCTGGACGCTCTTGAAGTATCGTTTTGTAAACTAAACAGACGCTAAAATACAAAAATGAGGGTGGATGAACGTGGTTCATAACACGACGCAAAAACGATGGATAACACGATGCTTGGTTACAGTCTTGCTTTGCTTGCTCGCTGTATCTGTAGCCTCTGCACAAGATGAGGTCGCGCCAGAAGCGACCCCCGAACCGCTTCCGATAGCACCACAAGTCGTTGAAATTGATGCGCTGGATGGGCTTGACCTAACAGCCGATTTCTATTTGGTTGACCCCGCACGCCCGACAGTCATCTTGATTCATGAGATGTACACAGACCGCACAAGTTGGGACCCGCTACTCTTGCCACTCTTGGCAAATGCCTACAATATCCTTGTACCTGATGTGCGTGGCTGGGGCGATACACGCGGCGCAATCAACTGGTATAGCGCCGTAGAAGATGTTTCTGTGTGGTTCACATGGTTACGCGAGACAGCCGGCGTCAATCCAGAAGCAATTCACACAGTTGGCAGTAGCATGGGCAGTAGCCTTGCTATCAACGGCTGTGCAAACGACGAATTTTGCCGAAGCAGTGTCGCCATTTCTCCTGGCTGGCGTTATTACGGTATCAGCGTACAAGATACGATTGCAACCAAACAAACCCTCGTTATCTATGCAGAGCGCGATAGATGGCCTGCACTCGGCGTACCCGATATGGTAGAAGCAGCCCCCGAAACACTGACTGTCATCACCTACCCTGGCAACGCACACGGCATGGACTTGTTTGAAGACGAACAAGAGACGGTGGTCGTCCAAATTCTCGAATGGCTGAACACGCACTAAGCCTAGTTATCAAAGTATCAGAGGCACGTCACAAATGGCGTGTCTTTTTTGTTATGTAGTCATTATGCAAATACAAGCGTGTACGCGCACTCTGCGCTAGACTAGATACATATTCAGTCAACACTTTGGATGATGCCCATGAGTGATTCGCCCATTTCACACGCTTTCGTTTTGCCAGATGATGGTCAATTCTTTCAGTGGTATAACGCACTCAAGCCCTATCTCGCTCAATTTGATAATGTCGCAGTCATACGTGGCTCAGGGGGCAATGACCTCACGCCCTATCGCAATGTCTCGGTAATCAATGTGCCAAATATGTGGTTGCGCGATGACCCCGTGTTTCATATTCGGCGCATCTTCCCAACCATCGTCATGGTCGATGTAGTACAAGCAACGACGCCTGCACAATTACAGTCCATGATGCAAACACGCATCAACTTGGCAGACCGCTATGGTAGACAGCGTAACGATGGGCATATTAACGAGCGTTTTGTCATCGGGTGGGCAACAGACCGCCGTCCTTACGAGAGCGTGCGACCATTCACCAAACAACCCACAGGTACAGCAAGCGATATTCTGGGCATCGAAATTGCGACTACTGGTGGCTCAAATATTTTGGCGGCTGTCGGAGGCAAAGTCACGAAGCAATGGAGTGGGAACGAACCCGATGCGCTACGGCTTGGCAATTACATTCAAATCACCACACAACACAATGGCACAACTTACATACTTACCTATGCCGGCTTGAGTGCTATCAGTGTTCCTCTGCATACAACCGTTACCAAAGGCGATGTTATCGGAAAAGTGAGTGGGAGTACCTGTTTAGTCGTTGTGCAATCACCAACGGCAGGCACTGATGGGTATCGCTTGCCGAACATCGTCAATCCCTACCCACTTTTATATGTGGATAGCCTGCGTGTGCGCCCGACGGGGAGTGGTTTGTGGGTGCGTAAATTACCGCGTCTCGAAAGCGATACACTCGGTCAACTTCAGCCTTATGATTTTGTACTACCCCGTGAAATGCACGCTGATGTGATAGCCAAAACAGGGGTCGAAGGCGAGTGGATTAATGTCCGTATGCCCGATGGGCGCAATGGCTTTGCGGCGGCATGGTTCTTAGAAGCAACCGAATTTAAGCGGTTCGCGCTGGAAATTAACCCTGTCGGCGTGAATTTAGATGCGCGTCATCCCCTCGGCACGCCGGATGCCTCTCGTTTAGGCAACATCGGCTGGGTGCGGTTTGGCTACAATGTCAGTAACAACAGTGGCTCAGAAGACATCAACGCCGCTTATAATCGCTATGCCCCTCTTACCGAACGTTACGTCAACGCAGGCTACAAAGTCTGCTTCACCACTAGCCATCAAACCTACGGTGAAGCAAAAGGTTTTCCGCCTTGGCCTCAAATGCGTGATGATAATTGGCGCGTCCTCATTGACCGTTTCGCAGATATGATGCGCCGTATCTCGCAACAGTGGGCAGGAAAAGGCTTGGTGCATTGCTGGCAAGTGTGGAACGAACAAGACGCACCAGTGGGAGCCATTGCTAGTGTCCCTATGTCGCCTCAAAATTATGGTCTGATGCTCGATAAGTGCATTCCTGCTATCAAATCTACAGACAGCGATGTATTAGTCGTCACAGGTGGACACACTTCAGGACCCGTTTCTGGACCCAATTATATTCGTGCCGCGCTCCAACAAACAGCCCAACGCTCACGTTTAGATGGTGTTGCCTTTCATCCCTACGGACGCGCCCTAACCGCAGGCTCACACTATGGGCAATTCGGGCATATAGACGAATCTATTCGGGGCTATAGCAATGTGCTACCGACCAAACCACTATGGATAACAGAATGGGGTGTGCTTGACCGTCCAGAGGATAGTCCAACGGATATAGCTAATTACGCTATCAACATGATAAATCACCTGAAAGCACGCTATCCGGGGCAAATTGCCGCGCTCATCTGGTACGCATGGGCGCAAAGCATGCACAACGGTTATGGTATTGTAGATAGCAACAGCCAACCACGTTCGCCACTGACGGAACGTTTCTTGCAAGCCTAACAAAATCATCGCAAGAATAGGCACACACCTGTATCATTAAGCTATAGTGTTATTTATTGACCATAGCAAACACGGAGTCTGACCAGTGTGGGATAAAGCAACTTACGACCAATTTTTAGCAGCACTCGAAGAAAATGATGCGATGACAGTTGCAACATGGCTCAGTCGCATTACAGAAGAACCCTGTGCCAATCCGTCTATCATTCCGCATCTGGAAAAATTACTCGATGATACGCGCATCACAATGGTCAGCACACCTGTTGCTTACGGTGAAGTACGCTGGAACGCCGCCCTTGCGCTCGTCATGGAACGCCAAGTACAAGACGCAGGCGACCCCGTTCTCACACTCAAAGACACGTTCAAGCCAATGGGTATCCCCGATATTCTTTTCATGCTCTCGGATTCAGATTTCACCTTGCCCGGTGGCAGTGATTGGATTCGCAAATTACGAGGCATTCGTGAGGCAGGCAATTTACCCACCGCAGATTATGAAATTCGCTTTGGGCAAGAGGCAAAGAAAATCAAAAAGTGAACATGTACCACACAAAATACTGCCACGTCAACTTTGTGCGTGGCAACCATAAATCCCCGCTTGCGGATGCCCCGCACACTCGCTAGACTAACATCTGTTCTATTTCTAACTGACCCGCTCACCACACAACGAACAGCGAGTGCCTGATGATTCCTGTCGCCTTGACTTTGCATAATTTCCTACCCTACCGCACGCCCGACCCCGTGTATTTTGAGGGCATCCATCTTGCGGCGCTCATCGGGCAAAATGGCGCAGGGAAATCTTCGCTACTCGATGCGATTACATGGGCATTGTGGGGACGCGCCCGCGCTCGTCGGGATGATGACCTTGTACACCTCGGACAAACAGAGATGTATGTGCAACTCGATTTTGAGCAAGAAGGCACGCTCTACCGTGTGTTACGTCGGCGTCGGGCAGGCAAACGCGGACAAGGGCAACTTGACTTGTTCATCATGCAAGAGGATGGACATCCCAAGACCATCACCGAACCCTCTATGCGTGCCACGCAAAATCGCATTGATGAGATTCTGCGCCTCGATTACGAGACCTTCATCAACAGTGCTTTTTTGCAACAGGGCAAAGCCGATGCCTTCACGACCAAAACCCCCGCTGAACGCAAGCGGATTCTGTCCGATATTCTCGGTTTAGAGCAGTGGTCAGTCTACGAAGACCGTGTCAAAGCGAAACTCAAAGAACTCGATAAAGCCGTCAATAGCATTGATGGAGCGCTCGGTGTGGTCGAAGAAGAACTCGCCCGTGAACCCCAATACAAACGCGAATTTGAAGCCGCAGAAGAAGCATATGCCATTGCACAACAAGCCCTCGCAGATGCCGAAGCACGCGCCGCAGAAACCAAAGATGCCCCTGCCGACTTGCGCAATGCACAGGGACAACTCGCAGACATCAACCGTCGTATTCGCAATTTTGAAGATGATATTCGTTCTGTCGATAACGAAATCAGCAAGTGTCAGACCAACATTGCAGAATACCAGACCGTTATCGACAAAGCTGAAACGATTGAAGACGGTTATCAAGTATTGCAAGATGCCCGCGAAGCCGATAGTTCGTTAGGGGCGAAATTACGCGACATCAGCGACATCAATCAGCGTTACAGCGAACTCGAAAACCAGCTTGCAGACGTGCGCAACCAACTCAATCAAGAAAAACGGGGCTATGAATCCACGATTGCTGAATTACAGCGCACCCTAGACGCTGATGTTGAAGATCAGCTAACCAGTGTGCAAGCAAAAATTGCCACGCTAGAAAATTTAGAAACTCAGCGCACGGCTTGGCAAGATGCTCTCGCCACCTTGCGTGAAGAACGGTCAGGCTTACGCACGCGCCAGAAAACCCTCGAAATAGAGGGCAAAGAGATGAATGAGCGCATAGACACGCTCGAACAAACCGAAGGCGCGACCTGTCCGCTTTGTGGGCAAGCCCTCACCGAAGACCACCGCGAGAATATTCTGAACGACCTGATTGCTGAACGTGACACCAAACGCGAAGAATACAAAAATGCCACCGAGCGCATCAACAGCATCAGTGACGAGGAAAAAGTAACAAACGCAGACATCAAAGAAGCAGGCAATGACCTCGCTAAATTACCCAAATTGCGGAGCGAAATCGGCGCACTCGAAAAACAGTCTGCGGATATGATAGCCGCCCAATCGCGCATGGATGAAACCAAAGCTGAACTCGCATCCATAGAAAAAACACTCGCAGAAGACGACTACGGACACGATATTCGTCAACAATTAGAAGAAGTCGCCGCCGAACGTGACAACATCGGTTATGACCGCACCGCACATGACGAAGCACAGGAAGCCCTCAAAGCATATAACGACTACGAAGCACAATACCGCGACCTCGAATTTGCGCGCAAAATGCTACCATCAGAAGCGACATCACTTGAAAATGCGACCAAGCGCAAAGAAAAATTAGAGACGGTTTTAGGCGAAGAACAAGATGGACTCGGTAAATTACGGGAGCAAATCGAAGAGCTAGAGCGCCTGACAGCAGAACATGAAAAACGTACCCGCGAAATTGCCGCCGCCCGCACTGCCCAACAGCAAAGTAATAACAAACTCGGCGCGGCACGCCAACAACTCGACACCTTAGATTATCAGCGTGAGCGCAAAAAGAAGCTCGAAAAACAGCGTGAAGAAACCCGCGAAGAACAAGCGCAATACAAAGAATTACAGATGGCATTCGGCAAAAATGGCATTCCCGCCATGATTATCGAAGCCGCTATCCCTGAACTCGAAACTTCAGCCAATGAATTACTCGGGCGCATGACAGACGGGCGTATGCACCTCACATTCAACACACAACGCGCCAAAGCCAGTGGCACGGGCACAATCGAAACTCTAGATATCGACATTGCAGACGAACTCGGCACCCGTCCTTACGAGATGTACAGTGGCGGTGAAGCATTTCGTGTCAATTTTGCCATTCGGGTGGCGCTCAGTAAAATGCTTGCGCGACGGGCAGGCGCACATTTACGCACGCTGTTCATAGATGAGGGTTTCGGCACACAAGACGACGACGGACGCACCAAACTTGTCGAAGCGATTACCGCGATTCAAGCTGATTTTGACCTGATACTCGTCATCACACACATTGCCGAACTGCGCGATGCCTTCCCTGTGCATGTCGTCGTCGAAAAGACAAACAACGGAAGCAAAATCTCTATCCAGTAATACGAACGAATTGTAGCGGACAGTGACTTGCCCTGTCCGTGCTTCACCTTGCCAATTCTACAATTCCAATTCATCAACTATCAACGAAATTCACCTTTTACCTTTGCCCTTTCACCTCAATATCTATCGCCACACCCGCACACTACCATCCCCACTCGACGAAATTAGCGTGCTACCATCCGGCGAGAATGACACCCCGAATACCCAACCGACATGCCCTGTCAGGATACGTTCTTGTACGCCCGTAGCAACTGTCCACAGTCGAATATCATTATTGCGGTCTCCTGATGCTAACAAACTGCCATCCGGCGAGAAAGCTAACGAGAATACATCACGCTCACTGTCTAAATCATGCACGACACTCCCATCCGACAGTCGCCATAAAATAATGTTGTTATCGGTACTACTCGATGCCAATAATTCACCATCTGGCGAAAATTGCACACTACGGATTTCTTCCGCATGTCCTGCAAAATCTCTGATATTTGTGCCATCACTCACTTGCCATAGACGCACACGCCCGTTGCGCCCACCAGACGCAATCAAGCCACCTTCTGTACTAAAATCAACCGTGAGAACACGTGTTGGGTCAGCGTTGATGATCCGTTCCTGCGCACCCGTTGTCACGTTCCATATCCGTACCGTACCATCTTCGGCTGCCGATGCTATCTGTGTGCTATCCGGCGAGAAAGCAACATCCCGTATCGCCCCTGTATGCCCATTGAGCGTCAAAAGGCGTTCACCACTCGCCACATCCCAAATCAGCACATCGTTATCACGCCCACCCGACACTAACAGCGAGCCATCACCATTAAAATCCAGCGCACTCACAACATCAACATGTCCGTTAAAGGTTGTGGATGTCCCCCCAATACCATCACGCCACACGCGAATTGTGCCATCAGCAATCGCCGCGGCAACTGCCCCTGTGGGACTAAATAACACATCGCGGGCTGGTGACGGGTTCTGCGAAATAAGCGATTGTGTGTTGCTGATACTCGCTACTGATAAACCAACAAAATCCGTATCGGGCGTCACTATAGGCGAAAAAGCGAGTGTCGGCTCACCCCGATTTTCAATAAGTGGCGTTGGTGCTGAATCGGCGCTTTCGTTTTCTGCTTGCGCGATGTCTACTGTCGGTGCGGTTTCTGCGTTATTACTACTAGGGTTATCCGGCGCAAATAGAAAAATAACCACTGCCAGCGCGATAATCAGCAAAATCAAAATCAAGCCAATCCCGATGATGCTCCCCCCTGCTATCTGCATCAATACGGTGTTGGGTTGCTTCTCTGGGCGTGATTGTTGCTGTGGCATGCGCGAATCGCGTTTTGGTTGTGAAGCAGATGATGCGCGAGATGGCGATGGTTGGCGTGGTACTTGTGCCTGTGGAGAGGCTTGCGGTTGTGGACGCGGGGCGGCTTGGTTAGGCATCGTCTGTTCTGGCACAGGGCGCTGGTTTACCATCGTCGGCATACTGTTTGCAGGCTCAGAGGGCGCAATATTCGCATCGGCTGGTGCAGTGAGTGCATGTGTGAGTGCATTCACAAAATTGCTCACCAACGGATAGCGATTAGCGACGTCTTTACTCATAGCCCGTGTTAAGACTGTCGCTGTTGCAGACGACAAATTCGGATTCACATCCGTCGCTGTAGGGGGTGTATCATTGAGATGCTTGTACATCATACTCGAAGGCGTATCCGCACTGAAAGGCAAGCGACCTGTCAAAATCTGGTACGAAACGACTGCCAGCGCATACTGGTCAGATGCTCCACTCGGTGTTTCGCCGCGCCATAATTCCGGCGGCATATACGAGGGCGTCCCCAATACCATATGCTCTGCCGTTAAGCCGGTATCCGCTTGCTGGACAGCTTTCGCAATCCCAAAATCCACCAGATAAGCCGTATCCGTATCATCAAACATGATATTACTCGGCTTCACATCCCGATGCACAATCCCACGACTATGTGCATAATCCAATGCTTTGGCGACCTGTTCCAACATCACCAACACATCATTGAGGCTCATCATGGTCGCCGCATACAACTTATCTGTAAGCGTGCCACTCAATAACCGCATCGCAACATAGGTCAATTCGTCTTGAACGCCAAAATCATAGACAGGCACAATATGCGCGTGTTCCAGTTGTGCTGACATACGTGCTTCGTTCTGAAAGCGCGTTTTATACGCAGGGTCTTGTGCCAATTCATCGGACAAAATCTTAATCGCAACATGTCTGTCCAATTCTTCTTGATAGGCACGATAAACCGCACTCATACCCCCCTGCCCGATGATATTCACGAGTGTGTACTCGTCAATTTGCCTGCCTGCTAATTCGCGGATATTCATATCTTACCCCTTTATCGTGGTCGCCAGCGTCGCTAAATATGCCCACGCGCATTGTAGAGGCAAGCCAGTCCCTTAGCAACTCTGCTTAGGATTTCAAATAGTTTATGAGGCTGTTTTTTGTCTAATGAATGAGTATTTGAGGAAGATGTTTTAGCGCAGAAAGGCTTTACATATCTGCATACAAAACTTCACTTGCTACTAGGGCATAAGCCTCGTCCATAGAAGATACAAATTCAATGTTGATACCGATTAAGCCAATCGCACCTGATACCAGTTGGTACAGACGCTTCCACAACATGTCACGGCTGACGAGTACAATTTTGCCTGTATTTTCGGGGATGCGTCGCGCTGACCACATGAAGACACTGAGGATATTGACGGGCGGTACATGTGCATAGCGCACATCAATCACGCAATCGACAGTATGGTCTTCACTTTTGATTAAGCCATAGTAGTCTTTTATTTCTTGCCGTATCTCATCAGCTGACCATCCTTCACGAATAATCATCACCGCGAACGAATGGTCAAGGTCGCCCCAGCCAGTTTGTATCACAGTAGTACCTTACTATGAATTACTTACCGATATTTCCAAGATAACAGATTACTAATGACGCAGAATTAAGGTTTGTTGTGAAATTGTATAGATGTTAAACTCAGCAGGCTATGGATTATTTAGTTTTTGACATGTGAACACACACGCATGCCAACGATAGGAGTTTGTAAAAATGGGAAATTTCAGCGAAAAAATCGTCCTTGTCACAGGGGGTAGTCGCGGTATTGGTCGGGCAATCGCGCTCGAATTTGGCGCACGCGGGGCAACGGTAGTCGTCAATTATAACAGTAGCGCAGACGCCGCCAATGAAGTCCTCAGCTTGATTAAAGAATCCGGCGGCAATGGCATGGTTTACCAAGCCGATGTTAGCGATGCCGACCAAGCAGCCGACATGATAAAAGCAGTCACCAAAGAATATGGTCAGCTTGATGTCCTCATCAATAACGCTGGCACAACCCGCGATAATGTCATCATGATGCTCAAACCAGAAGATTTTGATACAGTTATCAACACCAATTTGCGGAGTGCCTGGTTGTGTTCCAAAGCCGCCAGCCGTGCCATGATGCGCAAGCGCACAGGGAGCATCATCAATATCACCAGCGTCATTGGGATTTCTGGCAACGGTGGACAAACCAACTATGCCGCAAGCAAAGCAGGGATGATTGGTTTGACAAAATCACTCGCCAAAGAAGTTGCCCCGCGTGGCATTACGGTCAATGCCGTTGCACCAGGTTTCATTGGCACAGATATGACCGCTGACCTAGAAGATGCAGTGAAAGAAACGGCTATCAGCCATATTCCACTTGGGCGCATGGGCGACGCTGAAGATGTTGCTAAAGCAGTTGCTTTCTTGGCGTCTGATGATGCCAAATATATCACCGGACAGGTTCTCGTTGTTGATGGTGGCATGGTGATGTAGCACCAAAAATAAGCTAAATCCGCTCGCTCACGTTAAAATAGAGGCAAATTAATTAAACAAGGATTTAATTATGAGCTATGAAACCATTCTTTTTGATGTGAGCGAGGGCGTAGCAACCATTACCCTCAATCGCCCTGACCGCTATAACGCGCTGACGATTCAAATGTACGAAGAAATTCAACATGCCCTCAAGCAATGCGCACGCAATAACGAGATTCGTGCCATTATGCTAACAGGCAGTGGCAAAGCGTTCACCAGTGGCGCAGACCTCGTAGAACTACAGGCAAATCTCGGCACATTCGACATCAGCGATATGTTGCGCATCGGGCTGAATCGCATCGTAACCGCCATTCGTACCCTCGAAAAACCCGTCGTCGCAGTCATTAATGGCGTGGTCGCGGGCGCAGGTGGCGGACTCGCACTCGCCTGTGATATGCGCCTCGCATCTGATAAAGCAACGTTTGTATTCGCCGCTTTCTCACGCATTGGCATCATTCCCGACGCCGGAACAACCTATTCCCTGACGCAACTTGTCGGCACGAGCAAAGCCCTCGAACTCGCTATGTTCGCGGATGGCAATAATCGCGTCACAGCAGACGAAGCGCTACATTTGGGTATCGTGAATCGCGTTGTCCCACATGATGACCTCGAAGCCAGCGCACATGAGATGGGCGTACAAATGGCAAAAATGGCAACCAAAGCCATCGGCTTGACCAAACGCTCTATCTACGCCGCCACTGACCGCACGCTTGAAGAAGCCCTCGAAAACGAAGCCGCGCTCCAATCCGTGACTTTTAAAACACACGATTTTCAAGAAGGCGTGATGGCTTTCATCCAAAAACGCGAACCCGAATTCAAAGGAGAATGACCCCGTGAGTACCATTTTTAAGAAAATTATCGACAAAGAAATCCCAGCAGATATTGTCTACGAAGATGACCTCGTGCTGGCATTCAAAGACATCAATCCACAAGCGAAAACGCATATTCTCATCATCCCGAAAAAGGAGATTCCCACCGTCAATGACGTGACAGCAGAAGACGAACAAGCGCTCGGACGCTTATTCGTCGTCGCCAAGAAAATCGCCGCTGAACAAGGCATCGCAGAAAGTGGCTATCGGCTGATAATCAACGTCAATGAACATGGCGGACAAGAAGTTTTCCACCTCCACATGCACATCCTCGGTGGCGAACCGCTCGGACCCATGCTAGCCAAGAAGAAATAAGCACACACAAAAAAAGGCGACCTCGCTTGGTCGCCTTCTGTGTTACTTTTTTGTCAGAGTGGCTTATGCCGTGACAGGTTTTTCGCCCAGCAATGCCAATGCTTGACGCACCATCTGATGCGTGTAGCCCCATTCGTTATCGTACCACGCCATAATTTTGACGAGGTTACCGCCGACAACGCGGGTCATTTCGAGGTCAGCAATTGACGCATGCGGGTTTTGGATGATGTCTGTGGAAACAAGCTGTTCATCAGACGCTTCAAAGATACCTTTGTAACGGTCACTTGCCGCTTCTTCGCGCAGAATATTGTTGATTTCTTCTACGCTTGTATCGCGGCTAGTGACGAATGTGATGTCACTGATAGAGCCGACAGGTACAGGTACACGCAATGCAACACCATCAAAGTTGCCTTTGTATTCAGGCAATGCCAGCGTGGTTGCGACAGCCGCACCCGTTGTCGTTGGCACGATATTCTGTGCCGCAGTACGACCACGACGCATGCTCTTGTGTGGACCATCGACAATAGATTGGGTCGAGGTATACCCATGAACCGTTGTCATGAGTGCTTTTTCGATACCAACACGACGCCCGATAATTTCTACCACTGGTGTCAGGCTGTTGGTGGTGCAACTTGCCGTGGACAAAATGCTCACGCCCAAGCCCAAGTCAGTATTCACACCGTGTACAACCGTTGGCAGGTCTTCGCTCTTTGTCGGCGCACTGATGACAACATGTGTTGCACCTGCATCAATATGTTTCTGAGCGCCTTCTGTCTTGGTGAAGAAACCCGTGCTTTCAAAGACGAGTTCCACGCCCATTTCCGCCCAAGGCAAATCTGACGGGTCACGTTCGCTGAGGAAGGCAATTTCTTTGCCATCAATCACCAGATTACCATCAACAGCTTCCACTGTTTTATCGTAACGTCCGTAAACGCTATCGTATTTCAGCAAATACACAAAATTATCAATAGGTGCAATGTCATTTACCGCAACGAGGTCTAACGCTGGATTTTCCAAAATGACCTTCAGCGCCGCACGTCCGATACGCCCCATACCATTAATTGCAACTTTTGCCATTGAATATCTCCTTCATTGGTTTATAGATTCCTACATTAGTAGACCATGTGAGTATATATAATTCGTTATAATTTTTCAAACATCTGAAAATCCTTGTGAAAAATAGCACATAATCCCAATGACATTTAACATAGTGGGGTCTGATACCGGATTCGAGTATAATTTTGTTGTATGTTTATGACCGCATCATGCCCTAGGGACAGCACATGTCGCACATTTTTATCTCCTATGCTCGCAAAGATCATTTTTTCGTAGACCGTCTACGCGAAGATTTACAACACAACGAAGTTAAATACTGGATTGACCACGAAGGCTTATCCGCTGGTACACGCAATTGGGAACGTGCCATTCGCCATGCGATTGCAGATAGTCACGCTGTTGTGTGGATAGTGTCGCCTGCGTCATATGAATCCGAATATGTCAGTAGCGAAATTGCTGTTGCAGAGATGCACAAGCTAAAAATTTATCCCGTTTTTGCCGATGGCGATAATTGGATTGCGTGTGTGCCATTGGGCAAACACAATATCCAATTTGTAGATATGCGCCATGATAAATACCGCGATGGCTTGGAGAGTTTGTTAGAAGCACTGAACGGTAGCAAACCCGAAATCGCTATCCCTGAACCCGAAAAACCTGTCCTGCCAACAGGCATAGACCCCCGCAATCCCTACAAAGGACTATCTGTTTTCACCGCCAACGATGCCGATGATTTCTACGGGCGCGAATCACTGGTAAAGAAACTTTCCGCACGCATCGAACAAAAAATCACGGATAGCACAGACCGTTTTCTTGCTGTACTCGGTCCATCCGGCGCAGGCAAATCAAGCGTGGTAATGGCAGGTTTATTGCCAGCCCTCCAAAAAGCCCATGCTGATTGGCGCGTGTTGCCCAAAATCGTCCCTAGCACACATCCCGTCGAAGCGCTTGCAGATGCGCTCTATAGTGCCATGCCGGAAAAGAGCCTCTCTGCCATCGAACAAGATTTGAATAGCGCGGGCGGGCGCATGTTGCACCGCTTAGCCCGACAAATAGACAGCCCACAGGTTGTTTTGTATATCGACCAATTTGAAGAACTATTCACGCTCACGGCTGATGAAACCCAACGCTAGCAATTCATCGACCTGATTACACAAGCGGCAACCGAACCCGATGGCAAAGTGATTATCATTCTGAGTATGCGGCAGATTTTTACGGGCATCCGGCGAATTACCCAGCACTCGGCAAACTGGTCAATCAAAATAGCGAACTCGTCCTGCCCATGACCATCACCGAATTACGTGATGCCATCGAAAAACCAGCGCGTCTGCCCGATGTCGCCCTGACCTTTGATACCGGCTTAGTCGCAGAAATCATTTTTGCCTTGCGCGAACGCGATAAAGCTATTGCAGGTGCATTACCACTCTTACAATTCACGCTCGAACGTCTCTTTGCCGAACGCGACGGCACGCATCTCACATGGGAGGCTTATAACGCCCTCGGCAACCCTGAGCAGGGAATCAGTGGCGTGGAAGGCGCAATCGGCACGCATTGCGAAGATGTCTTCCAGCAATTACCAGAAGACACACAGAACAAACTCGGACAAGTATTTTTGCCTCTCGTCAGCATAGACGAAACCACAGGCGAGGCAACTCGCCGCCGTGCCTCTTTAGAACGTGTGACCAGTGATGATGACACCCAAACATTCGTCAACCTGTTCATAGAAAATCGCCTCCTGCAAACCGGACGCGATAACGATGACACGGTATACGTAGAAATCACACACGAAGCCCTCTTCCGTAGCTGGGAACGCTTAGTTACATGGATAGAAACCACCCGCGATGATTTACGTCTCCTACGCCAAATCGAACGTGAAGCCTCCACATGGGATAAATCTTATTTGCTGAGTGCCGAACGCCTCAAACCCATTCACGCGGCAATTGAACGCCTGAGTTATCCGCTATCTGAACATGCCCATGATTTTGTGTATCCTCAGCAGATGCTCCTGAAAGAACTAGAAGACCCCGCCACCAGCGAACAACGGCGGATGCGTATTGGCGATGACCTTGCCCTACTCGGCGACCCCCGCGAAGGTGTAGGTGTGAAAAATGGTTTGCCGGATATGCTCTGGTTGCCTGTGAATGGTTTGGAGGGCACATTTGGTTTTGAGTTTGGCGAGTTTGCAGTTGCAGATTTCTTCATCGCCAAATACCTAACCACCTATGAGCAATATCAGGTATTTGTCGATGCTAAAGATGGCTACCACAATAAACAATGGTGGCAGGGCTTCCCTGAAAAGTATCAACTACGGAAACTAAGCGAACAACGCACGAAATCGCCCAATAACCCGCGTGATAGTATTACATGGTATCAAAGCGTGGCATTTGGGCGCTGGATGACAGTACAGTTCGGTGGTTTAGAACTAGCACATCCATCGGGTAATATTATGCGGGTAGGTGACAATGCCCAGATTCGCATCCCGACCGAATGGGAATGGCAATGGGTGGCAATGAATGGTCACGAAAAATGGCAGTATCCATGGGGAGATTGGCAAGCAGGTCATGCCAACACTGTTGAATCGGGCTTGGGACGTGCGATTGCTGTTGGCATGTACCCACATGGAGAAGCGGTTTGTAGTGCATTGGATATATCAGGGAATTTGTATGAATGGTGCGCAAATAATAAGAATGAGTCTGAAATCATTGACGCATCGAACACTAGTTTTAAGATGCTGCGGGGCGGCGCGTTCGATAACTCTCAGAATAAAGCGCGTGCGTCCTACCGCAACTATTACGATCCTTACCACGGCGCTTTCAATTACTACGGTTGTCGTTTAGTTGTTGCCCCTATCTTGCGCCTCTGACCTCTGAAATCTCTGGACTCTGACTCTCTGTTTTGCCGGCGCGAAGTGACAGCACGGCGCTGGCGCTCTTCACTACTAAGCCCCCTATGGGGGTTTTAGGGTATATCGTAAGCAAACCGTAAGCTACAGCCGTTAATTTCGTGTCTTGAACATGCTAAAATAGTCGCCTATCGTTAAGCTACTGTGTTGTAATTTTTTATGAGGCACTGTCCATGACAACTCGTTCGGCTGTTCCGAATACTGGTTTTCAACTCAATCCATGGTTTATCCGTCTGCCCCTGCTCTTTTTCATGGGCGCTATTTTGACCGTCGTCGTGCTGGTCGTCTTCTTGATGGCGTTCCAATTGCGCTTTGCAGAGCGCGTTGTGCCAGGTGTCTATGCGATGGGCATGGATTTATCCGGCATGACCATCGACGAAGCAGAAATCGCCCTCGCGGATGCCTTTGACTATGGCGATAATGCCGTGTTCACTTTTCGAGATGGCGATAATTTCTGGCAGATGAGCGCCGCCGATTTAGGCGTGGCGTTCAATGCCCGCGAAACTGCCGAAGCCGCGCTGTCTGTTGGTAGCACAGGCAATATCGCCACCGATATGACCGGACAAGCGAGTGCATGGCTAGGCGGCTATGATGTCGCGCCTGTCATCACCTACGACCAGAATGTTGCCCTCACTGAATTAAACACTATCGCCACCGAAGTTGACCGCGCCGCCGTCGATGCAGCCCTCTCGCTGGATGGCACAACCGTCAATGTCACGGAAGGGCAAACCGGACGCGCTCTCAACATCCCTAGCACGCTCTCCGAATTAGAAGCGGCTATTTTGCGTCTCGATAGTGGAGCAGAAATTCCCTTAGTCATCAACGAGACACCCGCTGGCGTGTCGTCCGTGGCAACGGTCGCCGCACAACTCGAAACAGCACTCTCTAGCCCTGTCACGCTCACCGCTACCGACCAATCCGGCGCACAACTCGGTCCCTGGACAGTCAGCACCGAGCAAATTGCCTCTTTGCTCACCCTCAGCGTGCTTGATAATGGCGATGGCACGCGCAGTTATAACGTCGATATTGATATGAGCGCCTTTGAAACCTATCTCGAAACGCTTGCTCCCGGACTGATTGCCCCTGCGCTTGACGGACGCTTTGACTTTGTGCCAGAGACAGGGCAACTCGAATTGCTCCAACCCGCGCAAAGTGGGCGCGTTCTGGACATTGCCTCTACACTCACGCGCTTAGAAGAAGGCGTCTTCGCAGAAGAAAATCGCGTCGTGCCAATGGCGTTCGATTTCACCCTGCCGACCTATCATAATCAGGTCACAGCCGCCGAACTTGGCATCACCGAACTGGTATCCGAATCCACAACCTATTACACAGGCAGTTCATCAGAACGCCGTACCAATATTGCCGTCGGCGTCAGTCGCATGAACGGCATCATCATTGGTCCCGGCGAAGAATTTTCGTTCAATTACTACTTGGGCGATATTTCCTACGAAAACGGTTTTGTCGATGGCTTGGTCATCTTCGGCGGGCGCACCGTAACAGGCATCGGCGGGGGTATCTGTCAGGTGAGTACAACGGTCTATCGTGCCGCATTCAACGCGGGGCTATCTATTACCGAACGTAATTCACATGGCTATCGTGTAGGCTATTACGAACTCAACGGGCAACCTCCCGGACTCGATGCGGCAATCTGGCAACCCGAACGCGATTTCCGCTTCCAGAACAACACGCCCCATCACATCCTAATTGAGGCAAATATGTATCCGGGCGATAACGCGCTACAATTTCGTTTTTACAGCACCCAACACTGGCAAGTCGAAATCGAGCAAGCAATCGTTAATAACGTAGACCCTGCCCCAGAGGCACTGTTCGTCGCCAACCCAGATTTGAACTTGGGCGAAATTTCACAGGTCGATTTTGCCGCTGATGGCGCAGATGTGACCGTCTATCGCAATATCTACGACATGCAAGGCAACCTACAATTTGAAGATTTTGCTTACACATTCTATGTCCCTTGGCAAGCCATATATGAAGTCGCCCCTGGAGATAGCAGACTGCAATGACAAAACGTCTTTTCATCACGCTGATTTGTCTATTTTTTGGCGTGTGGCTCACTCTAGCACAAAATTCTTCTGAGCTTGTGCTAGATGAGCCTCTCACAGTCTCTGTTAGCGAAGCCGAATCAACTGCCCTCACCTTCACAGTCGAAGATGCCCCGCAGATAGTAACCTTGAGCGCACTTGCCACCACGGATGCCCTTGACCCTGTGCTTTGGATTACAGATCCCGATAATCGCTTGCTGGCATACAACGACAATCGTGACACCGAAGATATGAACCCGCTCATTGAGCATCTCTATCTCGCACAAGCTGGCGACTACACCATTTATGTGGATAGCTTCAATGGTGTAACACACGGCATGGCAGAAGTGCTGATTACACTCAGCGACCCCTTTGCTGTACAAGAGGATACCGAATCCGACCCAGCCGAAACACTTATAGGCGTTACCCTACCCGAAGATATGACCTACGCTTACACATGGTCAGCCGAAGCGAATACAACCTACAAAATTACTATCCGCGATACATCCGGCACACTCGACCCCTACTTAACCTTGCTCGATAGTGAAAATACAGTTCTCGCTACCAACGATGACCACAGCACTAACGACCTCACGCTTAATGTGCTAGATGCGCAACTTATCTGGCAAGCTCCCGAAGATGGTGATTACACGCTGACCGTGCATGACTTTCTTGGGCAAGCTGGCGAATTTGAACTACACATCCAAACCATGCCCTGATGATTTAACATATGCTTAATGTTAAGACTTTAGCCTTTGCTCTTGTCGCCTACAGATGTTTATAGTAATGTTAAGTACATTAAGCATTCTTTAAATACTTAAAGAGGGACATCACATGACACCAGAAGAACTCAGCACAGCACAAGAAAAACTCGCTTCTAATAAAAAGAAACTCACTTCGGAAAAACGTAAGCTCACCAACGACAAAAAGAAACTTGCCGCTGCACAAGCTGAACTCGCAGAAGCAGAAGCGCGTATTAAAAAGCAAGTAGCACAACTTGACGAAGAGCGCGTCAAACTCGTGGCTGACCGTGCCGAACTCGAAGAAGCTCAACAACAAATCGACGCTGACCGCGAAGAATTATCTGCGCTGTGGCAAGCATACGAAGAAGCAAAAGCTGATAGCAGTGATGATAGCAAAGCCATAAAGAAATTAGAGAAGAAGCTCAAAAAAGCACAGAAGAAAAACAAGAAGCTCAAGAAAAAACTCAAAAAATAGTGCGTGCGTGTCTACAAAATGATGCCACATGAAAACAGGGCAAATCAGCAAACTGCTCTTGACTTTTTAGAGCGCACCCTGTATTATTTCTGAGCATCATCAATTGTACCCTTAGCTCAGTGGATTAGAGCGGTTGTCTACGGAACAACAGGTCCGGGGTTCGAGTCCCTGAGGGTACGCAAGCAAACGACCAACCTACGTTGGTCGTTTTTGTTTTGCATAGCGTGTAGCTATTGGCATAGAATGCAACAAATGCCGACAACTCAACAGGAGCAATCTTGTGCGATACCCCATCATAGCAACGCTTTTGTTACTGCTTGTTAATTGCACCGTCTATGCACAAGAAGATTTACCACCGCCCCTTACAACCTGTACACCAGAGCAAATCGAACAAGCGCACCCACAAACAGGTGACTACGTCCCAACAGATAACTCTGGTTTTGTAACACTAGAAAATGGACAATTCACTGTCGATGACGAGCCATTTTACGTACGTGGCGTCAATTATTATCCCGCACAGTATCCTTGGCGGCGCTTCCTCACTGAAACTGACCTTCCAACTGTTGAACAAGAATTAGCCCTCTTAAGAGAAACAGGTTTCAATACCCTGCGTATCTTTCTTTGGCATCAAGCACTTTTTCAGTGTCCCGGTAGCGATGGTGTGCCAAATGTTGGTGTCATTCAACGCTTAGATGGCATTATCCAAACAGCGTCAAATGCTGGTTTTCGGCTGATTGTCACGCTGAATGATTTACCTGATTTAGAAGACTATTTTCTCTACGACAACCCACTACACACGCAACAACAAGTCACCTATATTGTTTCACGCTATCGAGATGAACCCGCTATTTTAGCTTGGGATTTACGCAATGAAGGCGATATTGATTACGGGTTAATAGCCTCGCGCCCACCCATTGCCACCACTGAAATTGTCATTGGTTGGTTAGCAGAAGTCAGTGAACAAGTGCGTGCGCTCGACGATAATCATCTCATCACCGCAGGCTGGTATCGCCGTGCTGAAGATACTGCGCCGTATGTCGATTTTGTCAGTTTTCATCATTGGACAGGTGTGGAAGATTTGGACGGACGCATTGCCCCCATCCGCGCTGTAACAGACAAGCCGATTCTCTTGCAGGAAGTGGGCTATAGCACCCAACGGATGCAACTAGACGACCAAGCGCGTAACCTACAAACCATCGTAGATTGGTCAGCAGAAAATGACTTACTTGGTTGGATGATTTGGACAGCTTTCGATTTCCCGATTGACCGTTCTTGCTTTCCCTCACCTTGCCAAAGTCCCGATAACGCTGAACATTATTTCGGCATCTGGACAAGCACTTACGAACCCAAACCAGCCGTCTCTGTATTCACATCACCAGATTAGAGCTATCACTATGTCACCTACTATCGAGTGTATCCCCAATTTTTCTGAAGGACGCGACCAAACGATTATTCGCGGGTTGGAAGATATTGTGCGGGCGATAGATGGCGTACATCTCTTACACAGCACCAGCGACCACGACCACAATCGCACCGTTCTCACGTTTGCAGGGGATAGTGAAGCTGTGCAAGAAACCGCTTTTCAACTCATAAAATTCGCTTCTGAAAATATTGACATGACCACTCACAGGGGCGTGCATCCACGCATCGGCGCAACGGATGTCGTACCATTTGTGCCATTAGATGGCGCAACAATGGCTGATTGCATCACTATCGCACAAACACTCGGCAAACGTGTCGGGGATGACCTCAACGTGCCTGTGTATCTTTATGCAAATGCCACCACCCGCCCTGAGCGAAAGAACCTAGCAGATATTCGTCGCGGACAGTACGAAGGCTTGGCAAAAAAAATTCACTTACCCGAACATCAACCTGATTTCGGACCCGCGCAACTCGGCACAGCTGGCGCAGTCGTCATCGGCGCACGAAACCCATTGATTGCCTACAATGTCTATCTCACCACCGATGATGTCAGCATAGCCAAAAATATCGCCCGCGCGATTCGTGGCTCAAGCGGAGGTTTAGTCGGCGTAAAAGCACTCGGTTTGCTGGTCAACGGACACGCACAAGTCAGCATGAACCTCACCGATTATCAACGCACGCCCCTCTATCAAGTGATGGCACTTATTCAGTTAGAAGCGCAACGTTACGGCGTACAGATTCATAGCTCGGAACTCATCGGACTCATCCCCCGCGATGCACTCACACAATCTGCACTGTGGTATTTGCAACTGCCAGATTCAGCACATGACCAAATCCTCGAAAACCGCCTTTCCGAAAGCAAACCACAAAATTCGTGATGCCGTCTATTTGCTTTGCATTTGCCCATCGTTTGATTTCTGCATAGATTCCTCCTCATCAGAACAATTCCTTATGCCTCAATACGCAGATTAGCCAACTGACGCTATAATAATAGGCAATAGTATTTTACTGACACCGAACCCGAAGGACGCCCTGTATGTCCCTTGAGGAAGCCCTAATACTCGTTGTTGACGATAACGAAATGAACCGTGATATGCTATCGCGTCGTTTGCGTCGTCAAAAATATAATTCCATTGTTGCCGAAAATGGTGAACAAGCCTTACAACTTGTACATGAACACGCCTTTGACCTCATTCTGCTCGATATTATGATGCCGTCTATCAGTGGCTACGAAGTGCTAGAACGCCTCAAAGCAGATACCAGCACAGCCCATATTCCCGTTATCATGATTAGTGCCGTGGATGACCTCGAAAGTGTCGTTCGTTGCATCGAACTGGGTGCGGAAGATTATCTATTCAAACCCTTTAACCCCGTTCTGCTTAAAGCACGAGTGAACGCTAGTATCCGCAAAAATCACCTCTCGCCAACCACTATTCGTCCCATTCATGAGGCAATTCAAACAGCAAATACTGCACTCACAGAAGCAGACCTACCCAGCGAACACGCAACACACGTAACTAGCATCCAGACAGAACTCGACAAACTGACTGCCCTACTTGATGGCGCATAGTGAAGGAGTGACCCATGACTGACAACCTCTGGATTATTATCAGCGCGGCGCTCGTTTTCTTGATGCAAGGGGGCTTTCTGTGTCTGGAAACAGGCTTGACCCGTAGCAAGAACAACATCAACGTCGCACTCAAAAATTTGATTGACTTTGGTTTGACAACGATTCTTTTCTGGATGTTTGGCTTTGCGCTGATGTTTGGGGCAACTGCCAACGGCATTATCGGCACATCCAATTTCTTACCCGATTTTTCGACACAGAACACAGATACACTCGTATTTCTGATTTTTCAGGTGATGTTCTGTGGCACGGCTGTCACGATTCTTTCCGGTGCAATTGCCGAACGCCTGCGCTTCAATGCCTATATCATGCTGACCATTCTCATTTCTGGGCTGATATATCCCGTATTTGGGCATTGGGCATGGCATGGTTTAGACGTTGGCGCATACACAGGCTTCTTAGGCGATCTTGGCTTCCGCGATTTTGCTGGCTCAACGGTTGTACATAGTGTTGGTGGCTGGTCATCATTAGCCATTTTGCTCATCATTGGCGCACGCGCTGGTCGTTTCAATGAAGATGGCACACCGAATAGCATTCCAGGTAGCAACCTGCCATTGTCTGCCCTCGGTGTCTTACTTCTGTGGGTTGGTTGGTTCGGTTTCAATGGCGGTAGTACCCTCGCTTGGAACGAAACCGTCATCAGCGTCTTAGGCAACACACTTTTCGCAGGGGCAGCTGGGATGATATCGGCTGTAATGCTCGACTTTTTCTTGCGCCAGCGCATCGAAGTTAACTCTGTTATGAATGGCGCACTGGCAGGCTTAGTCGCTATCACCGCAAGCGCCAACGCTGTCACTACAGGGCAAGCCGTTCTCATTGGCTTACTCGGCGGTATGGTGATGATTGCTGTTGATATTGCGCTCTTACGCTTCCAGATTGATGATGCTGTTGGCGCGATTCCTGTACATCTCGGTGCAGGTATTTTTGGCACACTAGCACTCGGCATTTTCGGCAACCCCGCCACACTTGGCTTTGATGCCGACACATTCAACCGCGTTTCGTTCATTGGTACACAATTCTTTGGTGTGATAGTCGCTGGCGTATGGACATTCGGCTTAACCTATATCATTTTCTCCGCCCTCAACACGATTTTCCCCCTACGTGTGAGTGCAGAAGATGAGCAAATTGGTCTGAATGTTGCCGAACATGGCGCACGCAATGACCTTTTTAATTTGGTCAGCGTTATGGACGAGCAAGCACGCACCCAAGATTTGAGTCTCCGCGCACCAGCCGAACCCTTCACACAAGTGGGTGTCATCGCAGACCGCTACAATAACATGCTCAATATGCTAGAAGCAGCTATCTCGCGTACCGATGCCATTGTCCGACATGCAATGGACGCCCTCATTACTTTTTCAGATGATCTCTTTCACATTGAATCACTCAATCCAGCAGCAGAAATCATCTTTGGCTACGAGCAAAGTCAAATTCAAGGCGAACCAATTACCCGACTCATCCTGCCTTGGAGTTCGATGCACAAACAAGGTACACAGCCCAACACACATATGTTTCAAAATGTCGTAGAAGAACTTGCTGCCAGCAATACCTATCGTGAAATGGTAGGGGAACGTGCAGACGGCACATCCTTTTCGATGGAAGTCCAAATCACTGAAGTCAGTACCTCAACCGACCATTACTATACAGCTACTTTCCGCGACATTACCGAGCGCAAACAAAACGAACTCGCTATTCAGCGCAGTGAAATTTACTTCCGTCGCCTGATTGAAAACTCATCCGACCTCATCACAATCGTTGACGAAGACCTCATTATCACCTATCAGAGCGATTCCTTACGACGGTTACTCGGTCATGAAGCCGAGATTTGGCTAGAGACACCATTTATTGACCGTATTCACCCTGATGACCGAGAGGCTGTCGCAAACATAATAGACAGGCTCATCAAGCAGAGTAGCCGACAAACAAGCATCGAATACCGCTTAGAGCATGCACAGGGTAATTGGCGCATCTTCCAAAGTACCATGACCAATCTACTCGCTGAAGATGCAGTAAACGGCATCGTCGTCAACGCACGCGATGTCACCGAACAACGTGAAATAGACCGTCAGTTACAACGTCAGAACGAGTATCTAGCCACCTTACACGATGTATCACTTATTCTGATGGAACGCATAGAGCTATCCGCCCTACTCGAAAATATCATATACCGTGCCACCGAGTTACTTGATGTACAAGATGGTTACATCTACGTAACAGACAGTGACGTTGATGTTTTACGTTTAGCGGCTGGGGTCGGTATCTTTGTAGATAGTGTTGGCACAGAATTACAATATGGTGAAGGCTTATCAGGCAAAGTATGGGAATCTGGCACGGTAAAACGCCTTGATGACTACACTGCATGGGACGGACGCTCAATACAATTTGAGCAACCCATACATGCGTCTATCGCTATTCCGCTCAAACATCGTAACGAGGTAGTAGGCGTACTCGGTTTATCTGTAATAGATAATGACCGCACATTTGATGATACAGAAGTTGATACACTAACCCTTTTTGCCGAACTCGCCGCCATTGCGCTCGATAATGCACAACTGTATGCGTCTCTCGAAAATGAACTCACAGAACGTACCCGTGCAGAACGTCGCCTAGCAGAAAACCAAGCAAACCTATCAGCCCTCATCGAAAGCACCCAAGATTTTATCTGGTCAATCAATACCGATTACGAAGTTATCATTTACAATAGCAGTACCAAACGAGGCATGAAAACAGCTTATGATACCAATGTTGTAGTTGGTGGCAGTGCGCTGGATTTTGTACCGAATGAACGGCGCGATAGTTGGCAACAACGCTACGACCTCGCCCTCACAGGCGAACGTTTCTCTGTCGAAGAGCGTATCACCATGCCCGATGGTAGCCCGCTTGACCTTGAGCTAACCTACAACCCGATTATCGCCGCAGACCGTAGCATCACGGGCGTTTCGTGTTTAGGACGCGATATTACTTTCCGCAAACAAAGCGAACGCCAACTCAAAGATGCGAAAGAAGCCGCCGAAACCGCTAACCGTGCGAAAAGTGCTTTCCTCGCCAATATGAGCCATGAACTGCGCACACCCCTCAACGCCATCATCGGCTACAGTGAAATGCTAGAAGAAGACGCCGAAGATTTCGGTTACGAAGATATTGTGCCGGACTTAGGCAAAATTCAATCAGCAGGGAATCACTTGCTAGACCTTATCAACAATATCCTCGACCTCAGCAAAATCGAAGCAGGGCGTATGGAACTGTACCTCGAACAATTCGATGTCGCCGGCTTGATTCAAGAAGTCGGCTTCACAGTCGAGCCATTGGTCAAGAAAAATAGCAACACGCTCACCATTGAGGTTGCAAATGATGTTGGCGCAGCACTAGGCGACCTCACCAAATTACGTCAAGCACTCTTTAACTTACTGAGTAACGCAGCAAAGTTCACCGAAAATGGTACAATCGCGCTCACTGTCTGGCGCACCTCAGACGAAAGCGAAAAGGATTGGTTGCGCTATGAAGTGCGCGATACAGGTATCGGCATGAGTACCGAACAACTGCAAGAAGTATTCAAGGAATTTCAGCAAGCCGATGTATCGACCACACGCAAATACGGGGGTACAGGCTTAGGTTTGACCATCAGCCGACGTTTTGCCCAGATGATGGGTGGCGATATTACAGTCGAATCCGAAGAAGGCATCGGCACAGCATTTACAATCATCGTGCCAGCTATCGTCATACCTGAAGAAGATGACGATGACACGCCTGCGCACACAGAAACACAAACAATGGAAACCGTACAAGCATTGCGCGACTTACAACTAGCAACAGGTGGCGATGTTCTCGTCATAGACGATGATGCCAATGTGCGCGACCTACTCTACCGTACACTGTCCAAAGAAGGCTTTAATGTCTTAGTCGCAGATAGCGGACGCACAGGTATCGACCTTGCCAAAGAGAACCAACCGGATGTCATCACGCTTGATGTTATGATGAGCAGTATGGATGGTTGGGATGTCTTATCTGAGCTAAAATCTGACCCTGAGTTAGAAAATATCCCTGTTATCATGCTAACGATGGTCGATGATAAACGGCGCGGATATGCTCTAGGTGCATCCGATTACATGACCAAGCCAATTGACCGTAAACGCCTCGTCAACTTGCTCATGAAATATCGGGGCAATCAAGGCAAAACAGACACCCTATCACCTGGCAAAGTTCTCGTTGTGGAAGATGATGAGGCGACCCGCGATGTACTCACACGCACACTCGAACGGACAGGCTGGGAAGTCGTCGAAGCCGAAAATGGTTCAGTCGCCTTAGACCGTCTGCACGAAGGGCTACCACGCCTCATATTGCTCGACTTGATGATGCCGACAATGGACGGTTTCCAATTCATCACTGCCGTAAAAAATATACCTGATTGGGCAAGCATACCTATCATCGTCCTAACAGCAAAAGACCTCACACCAGAGGATTTAGAGCAACTTAATGGCAGTGTAGAACAAGTGCTGACCAAACAAGCCCAAACCCAAAATGAGCTTGTGGAGCAAATCCGCAAACTCGTCGTGGCATACATACAAGATAAAACAGACATCGAAGGATAATTAATGTATGGCAACGATATTGATAGTTGAAGACAATGAGATGAATCTCGATATGTTATCCCGTCGCTTAGAGCGTCGTGGCTACGATATTCTGATTGCGACAGATGGTGCGCTAGGCGTGAAGATGGCGAAAGCAGATATGCCCGACCTTATTCTGATGGATATGAGCTTACCCGTTATGGATGGCTGGGAAGCAACCCGTCGCATCAAATCTGACCCCGACACGCAGAGCATCCCTGTCATCGCGCTCACCGCACATGCTATCGCTGGAGATAGAGAAAAAGCACTCGCGGCTGGGTGTGATGAATACGAGAGCAAACCCGTGAAATTCAAACGACTACTCGGCAAAATCACAGAGTTCTTAGAAGAAGAATAACACGCCTAAATCAAAGAAATGTAACCTATAATCAATACGCTATATAAGTGGTCAATTGCAACAGCGACAGAGGGATTTGTCCATGACGACAGAAACGCCGACACAACAACTAGGCAACCGCTACCTACTCTATCATGAGATTGGCAGAGGCGGTATGGGCGTGGTCTATCGTGCCAAAGACCGCTTATTCGGCAATGATGTCGCCCTTAAACGTGTTGATACTGATAAGCAAGTCCTCGCGCTGACAGACACCCTACAAGCGGCAGAGTTCCGGCTGGCACTCGCACGGGAGTTCAAATTATCGGCTTCGATGCGCCACCCACATATCATTGATGTGCTGGACTATGGCTTTGATAACGAGCAAAAGCCGTATTACACGATGGAATTGCTCACTGAGCGAAAGACCTTTTTACAAGCCGCCCAAAATCAAACGCTACATTCACGCATCAGCTTAATTCTGCAATTGCTCTCTGCCCTTTCGTATTTGCATCGCCGTGGCATCGTCCATCGAGATATTAAGCCAGCCAATGTACTTGTTGAAGATGGACAGGTCAAAGTGCTTGATTTCGGCTTATCAACCATGCATGATCGTACTACAAAAGAAACCTCTGATTATTCGACAGTGGGTACACTTGCCTACATGGCGCCCGAAGTCTTGACAGGTGAGGAGGGTGGCATCACGGCTGATTTATACGCTGTTGGCATGCTAGGCTACGAAATCATCGCAGGCGAACACCCCTTTGTCGTGCATGATGCTGGTCAACTTGTCAATCAAATTTTGCTCGAATTTCCTGATGTTAACACGCTAGATGCACCAGAGCGTATTACGAGCATCATTCAGCGTCTTATCCAGAAAGATCCGCTTGACCGTTATCCATCGGCATCTGCGGTGATTGCTGCCTTCACGAATGCCATGGTTGATATACCCTATGACGCATCAACCGCCGCTCGTGATAGCTTCCTGCAAGCGGCACGTTTCGTCGGGCGTGAACGTGAAATTACGCAATTGGTAGAAGCCTTACAAGCAAGCAAACAAGGGCATAGTTCCGCGTGGCTTGTCTCCGGTGAAAGTGGCATGGGTAAATCGCGCATACTTGATGAACTGCGCACACAGGCAATGGTCAATGGTGCTGTCGTCATTCGTGAACAAGCTGTTGCAGTAGGTAGCCAACCACTCAAATTATGGCAGACAACGCTTCGGTGGTTATGCTTACACGATGAGTTACTGACCGAACAAGATTTTGCACTCCTCAAGCAATTTTTGCCTGATGTTGATAACCTAACTATCGCCAATACAGCCGACATCGCCCCTACAAATTACAGCCCAGCCGAACAACAAGCGACCTTATTAGCCCTCTTAGAACGGGTATTCAGCACGCTCGATAACCCCGTTGTGATGCTCTTTGAAGATTTACACTGGGCAAGTAGTGCCAGCTTACAACTTCTCGCACAATGGATAGACCGCTTACACAATCTACAAGTCTTAGTCATTGGGAGCTACCGCGACGACGAAAAACCAAATTTAAACGCGCAATTCCCATCAGCAACCCATATGCAATTACAAGGTCTGAATGATGCCGATATATCAGAATTGAGTGCCGCTATGTTAGGCGACGCCGGACGCACCGAACCCGTCGTTGAGTTACTCCGTCGGGAAAGCGAAGGTAATATCTTCTTCATTGTGGAAGTGGTGCGGGCATTAGCAGAAGAAGTCGATAACCTAGAACAAATCGGACGTATGACACTCCCTGCTCGCGTTTTTGCAGGGGGTATCCAAGCCGTTCTACAACGTCGCCTTAGTCGCCTAAGCCAAGAGAATCATGTACTGTTGCGTTATGCCGCACTAATAGGGCGTGAAATCAACACTGATGTCTTGCAAGCCATCATGCCTGATACAGATATGACAACATGGCTCACAGATAGCATCAACGCCATTGTACTAGATGTAGAAGACGAAGTTTATCGCTTTGCACACGACAAATTGCGCGTCGGGCTGATTGATATGATTCCCCCAGCCGAGCGTCAAGACATGCACGCCACCATCGCCAATACTTTAGAAAACCTCTACGGTGAAGACGATGCACACATCGCCGCCCTCGCTCATCATTGGGGGCAAGCTGGCAACACAACAAAAGAAGAACGCTATGTCACCTTTTCTGGCGAACAAGCCCTACGCATTGGTGCATTCCAAGAAGCAATTAGCTACTTCCAAAAAGCCTTTCGCCTTGTGCAAGAAGCCAATACCTACGCAGAGACACGTAAACAACGTAAATACGTGCATTTGCATCAACGCACGGGCAACGCACATCTCGGCGTCGGTAATTACACAAAAGCACGCGCTGAATACGAACGTAGCCTTCACCTCTGTTATGAGTTAGAAGACCCTGTTGCCGTAGGCGTTTCACTAGGGCATTTAGGCAATGTGGCATTTGCAGTAGAAGATTTTGACCAAGCAGAAATGCTCTACGAAGAAGCACTCAAACACTATCGTGATATGAACAACACAGATGGCATTGTCCGCACCCTCAATCGCTTGGGGGATGTCGCATATGAAAAAGGCGACCAAAATAGAGCTACACAACTCTATCAAGAGAGCCTGACCCTATCACGCGAAGCTGGCAACGACTGGAATATGGCTGGGGCAATGCAAAATCGCACATTACGGCGCGATTCAACAGGCACGCCACTTGGCAATCTACTGATTCTCATCGGCGTCGCCAAAGCAAAAGATGATACTCAACTCATCTTAAAAACAATGATGCGACTGGCAAGCACGATGGTCAAGGAAGAGATGTACGCCGATGCGCTTGAACTCTATGCCTTCTTGCTCTATCACGATGAAAGCCCAGAGGAAATACAAGACGAAGCCGAGCAAAAGTTATATACCATTCAAGATAAAATAGAAAATGAGTTACGGGAAGCTCTCTGGGAACGAGGCAAAAACCGCACACTAGAAAGTATGTTGCAAGAACTAGAAAAACACTCAGAAGCCTAAACGCGACACAATGCTACTGACCTGCGAAACATAGCCACCACCAAATAAACGCACATGCACAAGTAGCGGATACAAGTTGTAAATATCACGCCGTACCTCAAAAAAGTCCGGTTCTATAGGACGCAAGTTATTGTATACAGCGAAGAAAGCATCGCCAAACGTGCCAAAAAGTGTGCTGAACGCTAACTCAATTTCAGCATGGGCATAATAAATGGCAGGGTCAATGAAGCCTGCAATTTTGCCATCCTTTGCCAGCACATTCCCACCCCACATATCACCGTGTATCAGCGATGCCTCATCTGGCTCAAACAAAAAATCGTCTAATTGTGTAGCGAATTGCTCAACACGTCGTCGCACCCCTAACGGCAATTTACCCGCCTCGTATGCTTGTTCTGCCATGTATAGCAAGCGTTGCTCACGAAAAAAATCTATCCAGCTATCCATGCGTTTATTCGGCTGATGCAAGCCACCAATCAGTGTATCAAACGATAAACCATACTGTTCAGCCGTGATGTTATGCAAGGCAGATAGATGATGCGCCGCATCTTCTTGGGCGTCTTTGTTGAGGCTACCAGCACTATCAATATAACGCATGATAAGCATAGTTTCTTCGCTGTGGATGACCTCTGGCACAGGCAAAACGCTGTGTTCGCGCAGATACTTCAGCATGCGCCCTTCAATGTCCAGATTAGCTTGCTTGCCCGTCGCGCTTTTCACCACGAACGACATGCCTTCTACGAAATCAACACGATGCACCCGCGCCAGACCACCAGATAACGCCGTCATACGCGCAATACGCCGCTCGGCAATCCCTTCAATTTTTGGGCGATTATCACTCATTCAGTCAATTTCTCTGCTAAAAGCGCCACTGCTTGTACCAATACGCGATGCTCTGTCTTGTGCATACGGTTAGAGAATGTTTCCAGCGTGTCACTCTTGAGAATCGGCACTTTCGCCTGAATGATGACCTCCCCTGCGTCCACCTCAGGAATCGCATAATGCACCATCACCCCACTACGGCGGATTTTTCTTTGTCGGCTGGCTTCATATGCCCGCTCAATCGAGTTTGTACCAATAAATTCACCTGGCAACGCTGGGTGCAAATTGATGACGCGCTCTAAAAAACGCTCTAAAAACGCAGGGCTTAAAATGTGCATCCAGCCCGCCAACACAATCAAATCTGGCTGATAGAGTGTAACGGCATCTGCAAGCTCGGCATCATAAGTTTCACGAGATTTACCCGCATCTTTATACGGCTTCAGCGGAAAATACACACAGTCAATACCATGTTTCTCCGCACGTTCGAGTCCATAGGCTTTCTTGCGGTTCGATATAACCGCGACTACACGCCCGTTGATATGTCCGGCTTCGGTAGCATCAATGATGGCTTGTAAATTTGTCCCACTCCCCGAAATCATCACTACAATGCGTAAAGGGCGTCGCTCCTTAGCCTTCAAAACGTACTGTCCCTTCACCCTCATCTTCACTGGCTACAATCTGCCCAATACGATAGGCTTCTGGCAAAGTAGATGATAGTGTCCCAGCATCACTTTCTGGCACAATCACAATCATCCCAATACCCATATTGAACACGCGCAACATCTCATCCCGCGAGACATCGCCCAAAGTCTGAATCAGCCTGAAAATTGGCGGAATCGTCCATGACCCATGTTCAATAACCGCTTCTACGCCATCTGGCAAAATGCGCGGCACATTCTCAACCATGCCCCCACCCGTGATATGTGCCAACCCGCGCACATCAACGCCAGCATCAGACAGTTTATCCACATCCGCGACATAATTTTTATGCACCGCAAGCAACGCCTCACCAATCGTCATACCCAGCGCGGGATGTTCGCTTGTCCAATCTTGCTCTGCTAATGCCATCCGCGCTAAAGTAAAACCATTCGTGTGTAAGCCACTGCTTGGCAAGCCAAAAACGACATCACCCGCTGAAATGCGCGTGCCATCGAGCAAATTGGGTTTATCCAGCATGCCCACAATCGTCCCAACCACATCCACTTCGTTCGGCGCATAGACACCCGGCATCTCGGCTGTCTCACCTCCTAACAAAGCACATCCCGCTTCCTGACATGCTTTCGCCATACCTGTCACAATTGCCGCAATCTGTTCAGGGTCAAGTTGACTGCTCGCCACATAATCCAAGAAAAATAGCGGACGCGCTCCCTGTACCAAAATATCATTGATACAGTGATTCACCAAATCTTGCCCGATGGTATCCCACGTATCCAACGCCGCCGCGACCATCGTCTTTGTCCCGACACCGTCGGTACTCGCCACCAAAACGGGCGCTTGCATATTTTTCAGCGCATCAACCGCAAATAAGCCCCCAAAATTACCTGTATCAGATAGCACATTCTCGGTATACGTCGCTTTCACGGCATCTTTCATCAAATCAACCGCTCGCTGACCCGCATCAATATCAACGCCAGCATCTGCGTAGCGACTTTGTTTATTATTCATAGTTTTCCCTCAATGAATTTACGGCGCTGTTCCCACGTATAAGGCTGTCGTCGGTGGTTTTTGTATATCCCGTTGCAGGCGTTTCCGCACAAAAATCGGATAAAATGTCAAATTATCGTCGTTCGCAAGCGCATCCCATGTCAGCACACGAATATCCGTCAAAACCTGATGCGCCTCGTCAGCTTCGGGGTCGCTGCCTAACGCAAATGTCCCCGCTGTGATATGCGCCAGCACATAAAACTCAACCATCGGATGCTTGTTTTCAGGGAGATAAAATAAACGCACATACAGCAAACGCTCTACTTCAACAGTCAAGTGCGTTTCTTCCTGCGCTTCGCGGATAGCAGCTTGCGGAACAGTCTCGCCTGTTTCAACAGCACCACCTGGTAACACCCAATTAGAACGGTCTGGAAAAGTATGCTTCACAGCGATGATGCCATCTTCATGCGGGATAATCACCCGTGCGCCCCAGCGTACTTTTTTCGGTAGCAGCAACGTTTCATAGTCACCACGCGGGACATACTCAGAGTGATGTGGCAAATGCCAACTATTCGTCATACAGCACCCCGATATCGGTGCGGTAGTGCATGCCATCAAACTGAATAGCGTCTACGCCTGCATAAGATTTTTCCAGTGCGGCATCTAAAGCATCTGCACGCGCTGTCACTGCCAATACACGTCCGCCACGGGTACGCAAGGTATCACCATCTAAAGCTGTTCCAGCATGAAACACCGTCCCAACCGTGACTGCATCCACACCTGTAATTTCTAAGCCTTTAGGATAACTTTCAGGATAGCCCGGCGATGCACACACCACTGTTGAGCAATAGCCGTCATGCCATTCAATGTCGATGTCTGCGAGTGTACCACTGATGCACGCTTGCATAATGGCGTACAAATCTGTCTTGAGCATCGGCAGAACAACTTGCGTTTCGGGGTCGCCAAAACGACAGTTATACTCCAGCACTTTCATACCCGCCTCAGTGAGCATCAAGCCAGCGTACAACACACCCACATACGGCGTTCCGAGTGCCTCCATACCATCTAGCACAGGTTGCAATACTCTTTTCACAACCTCGTCAATCAATTCAGGAGATACATCGTCCGTTGGCGCAATTGCTCCCATGCCCCCAGTGTTCAAGCCCTTATTGCCGTCTAATGCCCGTTTGTAATCGCGTGCGACAATCATCGGTTTCACTGTCACGCCATCGCAAAACGCCAGCACAGAAATTTCGCGTCCTTGCAAGCGTTCCTCAATGATGACAATATCACCTGCGTCCCCGAACGCTTTATCAGACATAATCGCATGGATTGCCTCACCTGCTTCTTCGCGGGTATCACATATCAAGACACCCTTACCAGCCGCCAGCCCCGACGCTTTAACCACCACAGGTTTATGATATTCCGACAAAAATTTACGCGCCTCAACATAGCTGTCCGTCGTGAAATATTCCCCTGTCGGGATGCCCTGCTCCGTCATCAAATCCTTAGAAAATGCCTTACTGCCTTCGATACGTGCCGCTTCTTGGCACGGACCAAAGATAGCCAAACCCGCTTCCTGAAAGACATCCACAATGCCATTCGCCAGTGGCACTTCAGGACCGACAACCGTTAAATCAACGGCATTTTCCTGTGCGAATACCAATAAAGCATCAAAGTCATTGACGCCTATTGCTACATTTTCAGATGGTGCAACCTCATCTGCTTCTGCCCATATTGTGCCACCGTTGCCTGGTGCAACATAGACCTGTGTTACTTGCGAAGAACGCGCCAGCTTCCATGCCAGCGCGTGTTCACGTCCCCCGTTACCAATCACTAAAACCTTCGCCACGCATTACCCCCACATGCTCTCGAAGAGCGTTTTGTCGCGTTCATTTTCAAATAACCATTTCGGAATTTCAATCGGATACTCACCACTGAAACAAGCGGTGCAATAACTGTTGCGGAAGCCAATCACATCCTCAATTGCATCCAACATACCAGGCAATGTCAGGTAGCCCAAGCTATCCGCGCCAATATGCTCCCGAATGGCTTCTACATCCAGCCGTGCCGCAATCAATTCTTTGTAAGTCGCCATATCCACGCCCATAAAACAGGGATGTTTCACAGGGGGCGACGATACCCGTACATGCACTTCAGTTGCCCCTGCATCACGTAATAATTGCACCAGTGGCGCGGCAGTGTTGCCCCGCACGATGCTATCATCCACCAACACGACCCGTTTACCACGTAAATTAGAGGTCAGTGCATTGTATTTCAAGTTCACGCTTCGTTGACGCAAGCCATCTTCAGGTTGGATGAATGTGCGCCCAATATAGCGGTTTTTCGTCAGCCCTTCGCCATATTTGATGCCTGATGCGTTCGCAAAGCCGATTGCCGCAGGTGTCGCACTATCCGGCACACCAATCACAAGGTCAGCATCAGCAGGCGATTCTTTTGCCAGCACTTCACCCATGCGATGGCGCGTGGCATGCACAACTTGCCCATCCAACAAAGAATCAGGACGCGCAAAATAAACATACTCAAAGACACACAACGCCCGTTTTTCTGCCGGTGGATGCCCAGCAAACTCACGCACGCCATTTTTATCAATCCGCAGAATTGTTCCGGGTTGGACGTAATCAATGTACTCCGCATCAATCGTACTCAGCGCACACGTTTCACTCGCCAGCACATAACCACCCTCAATCTGCCCCAAGCTCAACGGGCGCAAACCATGCGGGTCACGCACCGCATAAATCGCATCGCGGGTCATAACGGCAATCGAATACGCTCCTTTAACAATCTGCATCATCGCCCGAATACGCCCAATCCAATGGTCGCCGTCTTCTTCCTCAATTGTGATGCCTTCGTCTTCCCATACCGCCGTTGGCGCGGCGAGAATTTGCGTCATCATTTCCGTATCACTCGTAGAAGACAAGCCAACACCCCGCGTCAGCAACAATTGACGTAATTCCAGTGCGTTCGTCAAATTGCCATTATGCGATACACCCAGAGGACCTTCGAGTGTTTCAATCAAATATGGCTGAGCATTGCGGACATGCTGGCTACCTGTCGTGCTATAGCGTGTATGTCCGATTGCCATATGCCCTTCTAAACGAGACATATTATCTTCGTTGAACACTTGCGATACCAAGCCCATGCCCTTATGAATGTGCGTGCGCTGTCCATCACAGGTAGCAATACCAGCCGCCTCTTGCCCACGATGCTGTAATGCGTATAAGCCAAAGAAAGCTAGACGTGCAACATCACGTCCGGGCGCATAAACACCAAACACACCACATTCTTCGCGGGGTTTGTCGTTCATGTACTGGTCAAAATCTGCGAACTCTACGTTCGTGCTGGTCATGATAATTACTGTCTCCTCAGTCCCATCTTTTTGTGTGTTTACTACGACTTGCTGAGCGTCTTTAGTACCGCGTGAATGCGGTCTTTTGCAGGCTGTTCGCCCGGCACAAACACCTCTCCAGTTAATGCTTCATAGGCTTCGATATAGCGACTTGCCACCTGTGCAATGACCTCATCTGGCATCGCGGGTGGTTTCCCCTCACCTGTGTAGCCTTGCGTCTTGAACCACTCGCGCATAAATTCCTTGCTGATATTTTCCGGGTTGCCTTCCGCATAACTCGCTTTCGTCCAATAGCGACTACTATCGGGCGTATGCACTTCATCAATCAGCACGAGTTCACCATCTATCATCCCAAATTCGTACTTGGTATCCACAAGAATCAAGCCTGCTTTATCAGCTTTTTCTTGTCCGCGCTTGAAAACGGTAATCGCCTTTTCTTGTACTGTTGCCCATGTATCGGCATCGACAATGCCCCGCGATACCACCTCATCATTTGTCAGCCGTTCATCATGCCCATGGGTCGCTTTCGTCGTCGGCGTGATAATCGGTTCCGGTAACTTATCATTTTTCTGCAAGCCATCCGGCAACGGAATCCCATACGGCTCACGCTCACCTGCCGCGTATAGCGTCCAGAGTGCCGTATCTGTAACACCTGTGATATACCCGCGCACGACAACTTCTACTGGCAGTGTCTCCGCTTCCCGACACACCATCACATTCGGGTCAGGCACATCAAGCATATGATTCCCGATGATGTCTTGTGTTTGTACAAACCACCACGCACTCAGTTGATTCAATACCTGCCCACGATACGAAATCTGACCCAAGATACTGTCAAATGCCGATATGCGGTCAGTAGCGACCAAAATACGCTGATTGCCCTTCACATAGCTATCGCGCACCTTGCCCTGAATCTTCTCACCAAGTGCATCGCTATCTATAGTATCTACGCAGTTTGGTATCGCATCCCTTAATTCTTGCTGTGTAAGCATTAAGTGTTTTCACCCTCATCCTAAATCCTTCTCCCTCAGGGAGAAGGACTTTCTAGCTTTTCGATACGTTCTATGGCAATAGACACAATCGTTACCAAGACATGTTGCAGTTGTTGAAAAACTGCCTCATTTGTGAACCGTAAAACATGGTATCCATTGTCTTCAATGATATCTTGTCGGAGTAAATCATCATCTTCCTGTGATAAATGCACACCCCCATCAAGCTCAATCACTAGACGTGCTTTGTAACACAAAAAATCAGCAACATAAGTTGTATTTGCAATGGGATGTTGCCTACGAAATTTCAGATTATGCAACCGACGCCCACGCAATGCCTGCCACATCATTTTCTCGGCGGATGTTTCACGTTTACGCAAATCTCGCGCTATCTGCACCATCACTTTAGATGCAGAATCACGATAAACGGCTTCCTGCTCCCCTCGCCCTGAGGGAGAGGGGCTGGGGGTGAGGGTGTTTTTATCACGCATGACGAATACCATTCTTGAACAACACCAAGCCCGACCCACCGCGCTCACCACGATGCACACGCGGATGTTGCCAAGGATAAATATGGTCTTCGGGATGGGGCATCAAGCCCATGACATTACCTTCGTAATTGCACAACGCCGCAATCCCACTCACACTGCCGTTCGGATTCTGCGGATACCCCACAGGCTCACCGTCACTATCCGTATAGGTCAATGCGACCAGACCATTATTCCACAGGCGACGTGTGCTTTTTTCACTGCGCGTCACCACACGACCTTCACCATGCGCGACAGGCACATATAACAAGTCGTCAATGCCTTCCGTGAACAAGCTCACACTGCGCGGATTCGGGCGCAAATACACCCATCGGCACTCAAAATGACCCTTTTCGTTATAACTCAGCGTCACTTCACGGTCATCCCCAGACGCAAAATCGGTGTACGGTAACAAACCCGCTTTCAACAACACCTGAAAACCATTGCAAATCCCCAACAGCGGACGCCCATTCAGCGCAAAGCGTTCGAGGTCATCGCGCAATTTATAGCGTAAATCTTGCGCCCAAAGCTGACCCGCGCCCAAATCATCGCCATAGCTGAAACCACCTGGCACAACCAGCATGTGATAATCTAGCAAATTCCGCTCACCAGACATCAACTGATTGATATGCACAATTTCAGGGTCGCCACCTGCTAACTCACATGCCAACGCCGCATCATGGTCGCGGTTTGTGCCATTCGCATGCAAAATCAGCACCCGTGGCGTATCATGCGTTTGTGCCACCCGCACCGGACTTTCTACAGGCTCAGGGGTCATATAGCGTTCAGGCGTTTCGTCATCGGCTGGGGTGATATGCCCACGATAGGCTTGTTCTAGTTCTTGCAAAGACCATGCCTCCACTGAACCTGATTGGGTACTGTCATCGCCTAGTGCAAGTAAAGTACTTTTAAATGTTTCATCACCATATTCTTCCCAGTATGATTCATAGCCCTCGTTACTACTCGTGACCTGCCCAATACGCTCTTGCACAAGGCTATTTTTAGAACAGAACTCGTGCCATGAATATGTATCCGCAACTTCTACAATAAATCTTGTTGCAGATTCAGAGAAGAAAACAGATTCAAATGAAAGTCGCTGATACGTTTTTGTAAGTTGTAAGTTATCATATGCTACATCCGCACCTAAACCACCCGCAATACACATCTCCGCCAGCGCAACAGCAATCCCGCCTTCACTCACATCATGGCACGAGACAACCAAGCCTGCTTGAATCGCCTTGTGTAACGCACGCATCGTTTCAATTGCGTTTTCGTTCGGCTGTGGCACCGTACCGCCCTCAATGCCATGCACCATATTGAAATGACTGCCACCCATTTCCGCACGGGTTTCGCCAATCACATACAGCGTATTACCTGCTTGCTTCAAATCCATCGTCACCGTTTTCGTCACATCCGGCACAACGCCCAGCGCACTGATAACCAACGTGCCAGGAATCGCGTGTTTTTCACCATCAGCGTCCGTGTATTCGTTATTGAGGCTATCTTTCCCACTGATAAACGGCGCATTATACGCTACTGCCGCATCATGACAGGCTTTCGTTGCCAGCACCAGCGAACCCAATCTATCCGGCAGATTCGGATTTCCCCAACTGAAATTATCCAACAGCGATACTTGGTCAGGGTCAGCCCCTACAGCAACCAAATTACGGAACGCCTCATCAATCGCCGCCCAACCCATCGCATAAGGGTCAAGCGCCGTATACTGCGGACACACCCCTACCGATAGCGCAAAGCCTTTTACGACATTATCCTCTCCACCGGTGGGAGAGGGATTTAGGGTGAGGGGGACACGCGGCGCAGTCTCAATCGGCACAATCACCGTCGCATCGCCACCCACATGCTGTTCTACACCCACAAATGGCTTGACGACAGTCCCACCCTGTACCTCATGGTCATAACGGCGCACCACATCTTCTTTACTGCGGATATTCGGATGCGCCAATAATTTCAGTAAGCTCTCTTTAAGGTCAGTCGTGCCACCAGAATCCGTTGTCGCTATCTCTGGTTTTGTCCATTTTGCGTGCATCGTGCGACGTGGCAGACATTCATGCAGTAAATCCGTGCCAATATCGCCCACAATCTCGTCACCATACCGAAGCGTGATGCGTCCATCGTTACCGAACGTGCCAATATTCGTAATTTCAACGTCTTGCCCGTTCGCAATCTCCAGCAGACGCTCCCATTTTTCCGGCGCGACAGCCATCACCATGCGTTCTTGTGCTTCACTCAGCCAAATTTCCCAAGGGCGCAATCCCGGATATTTGAGTGGAATCGTCTGTAATTGCACATCCGCACCCAATACTTCGCCCATCTCACCCACTGCCGACGACAACCCGCCCGCGCCACAGTCTGTAATGGCGTTGTACAAGCCCTCGTCCCGCGCCCGCAAAATGACTTCCTGCACCTGTTTTTCGTTGATAGGATGCCCGATTTGCACGCTGATAGACGCAATATCACTCGTACTCGTATCCATCTCCATGCTAGAGAAGGTCGCCCCGCGCAAACCATCGCGCCCTGTGCGCCCACCCAGCACCACTACATAATCCCCTGCTTGTGGCTCAGTGACATGACTACCATGTGGCAAAATCCCCACGCAACCACAAAATACCAGCGGATTCGCTGTGTAACCTTCATCGTAAAGAATCGCGCCACTCACAGTCGGGATACCCATTTTGTTACCATAATCTTCGACACCATGCACGACACCCGCCTGAATCCGTCGCGGATGCAAGACACCATCCGGCACATCCTCCATCGGCATATTCTGATGCCCGAAACATAGAATATCGGTGTTCGCAATTGGCTTCGCGCTCACACCCAAAACATCACGGACAACACCCCCAACACCCGTATTCGCACCCCCAAATGGTTCTAATGCTGACGGATGATTATGTGTTTCTGCCTTGAACGCGAGGTCAAAGGTTTCATCAAAGCGGATAATACCTGCATTATCAACAAAGGCACTCACGACCCAGTCTTTATCCACTTTCTCAGTCGCTGCCCGTAGATATTCGTTAATCAAGCCATCGACAATATGTACATCGCCATCAGCATCTTCAAAGCGGATTTCTGCCTTAAAGGTCTTGTGGACACAGTGTTCGCTCCACGTCTGCGCGACCATTTCTAGTTCAATATCCGTTGGGTCGCGGTCTTCATCTTGATACCATTGCTGGACAGCTTGCATCTCAATCAAATTGAGAGACAGTCTGCGCTCTTTGCTGATGTCAATCAGTTGATTATCCCCTGCGTTACGAATAGGGATGGTTTCTACTAAGCCATCGCTTTCGTGAGGCGCAACAAACGGAGCATCCAGCAAACTATTGATACTATGCCGTTGAATGACAGGATTGCTGAGAACAGTCGTCGCCAATGTCTCTAAATCAGCATCCGATAGCTCCCCATAAAGCTGAAAAAACTGCCCACTGGCAGCATTTTCGAGGTCAATATTGAGGTTGCGGGCGGCGCGAATTAAATTCTGTGCCACAGGGTCAGTGACGCCCGCTTGCAAAGTCACATCTATTGTGTGGTCAGCGTCGGCTGTATCAGGTTCGCCAACCGTGAAGACTTCACTCACAGGGTCAGCCAATAATTCCTGCGCGAGTTGTTCAATATCTGTTTCGGATAAAATCCCCCTGACAAAAAAAACACGGGCGCTCACACAGCCCGTCAGAGAGTCGATTTGTAGTTGGTGCGCGGTAGTCACCCATGAGGATTGCTTCGTCGTGTGGCGTGCTTGTACGTTGATGCGATAGGTTCGCAAATCACCCACCTGTGATGCTCCTAGCCTTGATGTATACGACTCTCAAATGTTAAATCACGTTGATAACAATTGCAATTGCCTTAATCTAATTTTAAAACTAGCGATAGATACCAGTCAGGATTGCTCACTATGCTACAATATAATTCTTTCCAGTGAACGGAGCATATCATGCAAAAAATTGGCACAATAGCTTTTGTACAAATCCAGCGCGAACCCCTAAAAATAGACAATCCAAACCCCAAAAGCTACGATGATCGCATCTACCGCACCTCACCTATTGAGCGCGTCGCACAATTACAACTCACCAAACACGGCATTTTAGGGCTTTGCGAAGATGGCGAAGAAGTCATCGACGTACACAACGAAAAACACCCGCAATCGCGCTATCGTGGGGGCAACAAAATCTCATTCGGTTTCGTCAAAAATTATGACCGTATGCGCGAACGTTTTGGCGAGCATATCACAATCGGCGATGGTGGCGAAAATATCCTTGTAGATGCCGAAATAGACATCGCCAATTTCGACACCAGCCGACGCCTCTTCTTACAACATAGCGATACAAAAATTGAACTCATAGAGGTGATGGGTGCGCCGCCTTGCCGACCATTCAGCGTCTATTGTGCCAGCAAAGACATCAGCGGCACAGACCTCAAACACGCGCTTCAATTCCTGAGCGATGGTACACGCGGATACTATGCCGAACTCGCAGACACGCGCCATCTACCCTACACCTTGCAAGCAGGCGACACGCTATGGATGGCATAAAAAAGCACGTCCGCAAAGCCTTCGCATATATTACACACGGGCGCAAATTACTTGTCTTCGAGCAACCTGACGCGCCCGAAGCAGGTATCCAAGTTCCAGCCGGAAGCATCGAACCCAACGAAGCACCAGCCGATGCCGCCCGCCGAGAAGCTCACGAAGAAACAGGTTTAAAAAATCTGCGTCTCGTGCGCTTCTTAGGGCAACACACCTACGACATGTCACGCTGGAAACCCGAAATTCACCAGCGATACTTCTATCATCTTGTCTATGATAGTGAAAATATAGACGCATCATGGGAACATGGCGAACGCTTCCCCAGCGACCAACCCGACCACGACGGCAGTATCACCCATCTATTTCGGCTCTTTTGGGTAGATAGTGATGCGTGTCCGCCCCTCATCGCCGGACATGACCATTTCCTAGAAAAGCTACGCGGGTTCTTGCGCACGAATGAGGAAAGCACTCAACACCAGTAGCACAAACATCAGCGCACTACCCACAAAAAAGGGTGTTGTCACATCATATCGCTGAAACAGATAGCCACCCGCTAACGGTGCAATCGCATTCGCTGCGCTCACAAATGACGAACTCACACCCAGAATACTGCCGTAAGCCCCTTTACCCACGCGCTTCGTCATCATGCTATTCAAGCTCGGACGAATCAGCCCCGCCCCAACCGACAGTGGCACGACGACCACCAGCACCCACAGCACGCCCCACACGCCACGATTATCTTGCTCCGGCAAAGTGACGTTCAAATCACCGAGTATCGCTTCTGTACCGGATGGCGCTTGTTGCGCAAGGTCGAAAGCAGTCAGGTCACGCACATAGAAAACATGCGGTTGCTCTGGCGTCAGGGCAAATAGCAATAGCCCCAGCGATAACAACGCCAATGCCATCAATACGACAGTGCGCTCGCCATAGCGTTGCGTCCACTTGCCGATGAAGCGCACCTGTACCATCACCAGCACCACACCCACCACCAGAAAGACAGCCGCACTCCCCTGACCTAACAAGCCAAGCCGACTCAGCAGAAACAGCCCTAGCAAACTTTCGAAGCCGAAGAAAATCAACTGTTGCGCAAACATCAAAATCAACAGCGTGTTCACTTTCGGATTGAACAAATAGCGCCCCATCACAAATGGATTAAATCGCTGTGTACGTGCATTTTCTCCGCGTTTTTCAGGGGGCAAGGTCTCGTCAAAGATGAAGTAAGTTAGCAAAATAGAAAATAGCGAATACACTGCCGCCGATAGTGCAGGTACAGCCAGCGAATCACTGATTTCTAGCGCCACAATCGACAAAATAGGACCAATGATAAAACCTAAGCCAAATGCCGCACCTGTCAGCCCTAAGCCTTGTGCGCGTGTATTGTCGTCGGTGATGTCACTGAGTGCCGCCTGTGCGGTAGCAATATTCGCCCCGAACAAGCCATCAATCACCCGCGACAAAATCACCAGTGCCAGCGAATTTGCCAAGCCCAGCATCACAAAGCTAATACACGTCGTCACCTGACTAATGAGCAGAAGCGGTTTACGCCCAAAACGGTCAGATAGCGCCCCCATCACCGGCACACCAATCAACTGCGCCAACGGAAACGCCGCCGCTATCAAGCCAATTTGCAAAGGCGTTGCTCCATATGCCGCACCATACAGATGCAACAAAGGCAAAATCAGCGTCAAGCCCAGTACATCCACAAAAACCAGCACAAATATTGGCAACGCCCGGTTAAAATCTAAGCGCGAAGTCGTCTGCTCACTCATTCAGATACGTATTATTTCCAACTATGGGCGGGTAACTCAGAGTGCATCTATCACATTGAGAAGGGTATCTAATTCATCCATCGTATTGTAATGAACCGCTCCCACACGCACCATACCGTTCTCTTCACGACCCAGCCGTTTCATCACTTCTACAGCATAGTAATCACCCGACCACGCATAAATCCCCTGCTCCGCCAGATGTGTGACAATATCAATCGGCGCGTGTCCATCTTTCACAAAAATCACGGTTGCAACACGGTTTTCCATCTTGTCCATCTCTGTGATACCCGCAATCGTTACACCATTGATAGCACTCAGTCCTTCAATGAGTTTCGTTGCGAGTGCTGTCTCGTATGCCTGCAATTCTCCAAAGGCTTGCTTCAACTGTAACTGACGTCCCTCGTACCCATTCACCGCAGGCGCATCCTCCGGCGCAAGTGATGCCATATACTCAACTGCTGCCGATACACCAGCCAGTGTTTCAAAGCTCGGCGTGCCATGCTCCCAGCGATACGGGGTCACATCTTTAGACGGACGCACTTTATAAGACGGCAACGATTCCAATAAATCATAACGCCCCCACATCACACCAATATGTGGACCAAAGAATTTATACGCCGAACACAGCAAAATATCACAGCCAATCTCAGTGACATCAATCGGCACATGGGGCGCAGATTGCACAGCATCCATCACAAACAATGAATCCACACTATGCGCCATTTCCGCAATTTGCTTCACTGGATTAATCGTCCCTAGCGCATTCGACGCATGCACCGCCGCCACGACTTGCGTTTTTTCGTTGAGTGCCGCACCCAGAGAATCCAAATCCAGCGTACCAAGTTCAGGGTCAAAATCTACCCAATGCACTGTCCAGTCGTTGTCTTCTGCGATAGTCAACCAAGGAGAGACATTCGCGTCATGATCCATGCGCGTCAACACAATTTCACTATCTTCCGGTATCGTTTTTGCCAGTGACCGACTCAAATTGAAATTGAGTTGCGTCATACTCGGACCAAATACAATTTCGTCTGCTTTTGGCGCACAAATCATATCTGCCATCCAAGCACGGGCGTCCTTTTGTACGACATCTGTTGCGATACTGGTCGGGAATACCCCACCCTGATTCGCATTTTTTGTCATGTAATAATCTGTGACAGCATCCATCACTTGCTTCGGAACTTGCGTGCCAGCCGGATTGTCTAAAAAGATAGCTTGCTTGCCGTCAATTTCTTGGTGCAAAGAAGGAAATTGTGCGCGTATAGCATCAATATTAAGGCTCATAAAACGAACTCCACATTGGGTATATAAAGTGTATATTGACTGCAAGCCTACCACATTAGCGCAATTTTAGTTAAACTACAGATTAGAAAATAAATTCGATGATGGTATCCCAAATGGAAAATCCTAGTCTGCTCTTACAAAACAAACTCTTAAATGAAGAAATTAAGCGCCGTATCGACCAAATTTCGGCGATTAACACCGTCGCGGCAATCGTAGGACAATCACTTGACCTGACTGTAACGCTCAATACAGCTATGCGTGCTGTCCTAGAAGTCGTCAATGCAGAAGCGGCGGGCATCAGCTTAATAGACGAAGATGCGCAAGAAATTGTCTTGCGGGCGCAGGTCGGATGGTTACAAGATTTTATCGAGCAGAACCCCATGCGCATTCCCATGGGAACAGGCATGTCTGGGCAAGTCATCAGCAGCGACGATGTTCTAGTCTATAATAATCTACAAGGCGACGAAGAATACGCTGTACCAAGTTTCCGTGAAGAAGCCTTTCGCTCAATTGCAATGGCACCCATGCACGCACGCGGGTCAATTATTGGTATCCTCAGCGTGATGAGCGACTACCCCAACCGTTTTGACGAAGCAACCGTGTCTGTCTTGCGCTCCGTCGCAGATACAGTTGGTATCGCCATAGACAACGCCCGCCTGCACGAAAAACATGTCGAACAAGAGAACAAGCTCAATGCTATTTTGCATTCTACAGCCGATGGCATACTCGCCACCGACCAACACGGGCGCGTGAGTGTCTGTAATTATGCCGCCGCCCTCATGTTGGATGTTGAACCATCCGAAATCGTAGGGATGCCTCTGCGCGAAGTCGATTTACAAATCAAAGTTCTCGACCAACTGCTGTTGGCAATGCTACCAGAAAACAAAGATGAAGAATTACAGAGCTTTCAAGCACAAGTCGAAGGGGGACGCACGCTATCTGTACTTGTTACCCCTGTACAAGTACCAAGCCAAGTGACAGCAGATGTCAGCTTAGAAGACGGCTGGGTCGTCGTCCTCCAAGATATTACACACCTGCGCGAAGCCGAAATCGCTCGCGTGCAGTTCATTCAAGCTGCCGCCCATGATATGAAAAATCCGCTTAGTGTCACACAAAAATCAATTCATATGCTCGAAGGCATGATTGATACAGAAGATGACATGATGACCGAAGTGCTAGGCATGGCAAGTAACGGCGTTGGTAGAGTACAACGCCTGATTGATGACCTACTCAACATCGAAAAAATAGAGAGTGGCTATCAATTCAAGCTCGATGATGTGGATGTGCGCGAGATGGTCTATGAAATTAGCGCCCAAGCCCAACCCCTCCTACGCGAACGTGACATCGCATTTGAAATGACGATTAACGAGGACGTTCCTAGTTTCATTCAACTAGACCGCGAATGGATTCAGCGTGCTTTACATAATTACATCGAAAATGCCAGCAAGTACGCACCCAATGGCAATGTCAATTTCACAATCATGACTGCCAGCAATAATTTGCATTTTGAAGTGCGCGATACAGGTCCCGGTATCCCATTACAAGCACAAGCTCGCCTCTTTGACCGTTTCTATCGTGTGGATGGTAGCCGTAAAGATGTAAGCGGTAGTGGTTTAGGCTTGGCAATTGTCAAATCAGTTGCAGAAGCACACGGCGGCATGGTCTATGTGCGCAGTAAAGAAGGCGAAGGTAGCACCTTCGGCATGCGCGTTCCAATTAGTTAGGCTTGCCCGTGTCCGATTCACACCCTACATCTGAACAGCTAAACACAACCGAACACATCAGCTATAACACACCTTCCAGTGGCAAACTCGCTCGGTGGCGTTGTTCGCATTGTGGACAACTACTCTTTTCAACATCGGAGTTGGCGCTACCTGAAAAATGTAACATCTGCAAAAGTCGCGCCCCATGGGAAGCCTACACAGACACAGTAACACGCTGGCGCTGTCCAAATTGTGGGCAAACCCTATTCACAACACCAGACGATAAACCACCAGATATGTGCCATTACTGTCAAGACATGACCACATGGGAAAAATCTTAGGCACGGTCAATCGCTTGGCGTACCTCACGCGCAATTTTCACAAAGGCATCTGTATAAATCATGTCAATAGTGCGCGGACGTATTAGTGGCACATCAATATCGGCTATCACCCGTCCAGGGCGACTACTCAGCACAATCACCCGATTAGAGAGCAATACAGCTTCATTGATGTCATGCGTCACCATGATAATCGTCTGCTTAAACTCTGCCCAAATACGCAACAGATCGAGGCTAATACGTTCGCGGGTCAGTGCATCTAACGCACCGAACGGCTCATCAAGCAATAAAATCTGCGGACGTTGCACCAATGCCCGCCCTAATGCGACCCTCTGCGCCATCCCACCGGATAACTCACCTGGATAGGCATCCCCGAAATCAGCTAATCCCAGCAAATTCAGCACAGTATTTATGCGTTGTGTTTTCTCTTTCTCAGGTAACTTCTCAATTTCGAGTGGCAAGGCAATATTTTCGCGTACATCGCGCCAAGGCATCAACGTCGCATCCTGAAACATCATGCCCACACTTTTGTGCGGTTCAGTGATAAGCTCACCATCAATCAATATGCGCCCTGTCGTCACCGCTTGCAAGCCAGCCACTGCCCGAATCAGCGTGCTTTTACCACTCCCACTCGGACCCAACAACGCAACAAAAGAACCCGCCTCCACATCAAAGGAGGCAGGTCCAACAGCCGCTATCGTTCCGTCACCATCACCAGCCGGAAAGTGTACCGAAACGCTGTCTAAAGAAACAACCATCACTCGCCCTGTGGCAAGAAATCGTTGCTATACAGTGTATCTACATCGACTGCACCATCTTCAATTTGACCCAAGTTGATAAGCGTGTCGCGCATATTTGCCCAAGAATCCGCATCCGTGAAACCAAGTTGGTCAGCGTCCCATAGCTCAATCGAAGCAAGCAAAATCTCATACTGTAAAAGTGTCTGCGCATCAAATTGTTCTGCTAACGTCTCGTATTGTGCCAAACGATTCTCTGCAATTGCTTCACGAGTCGGCTCATCTGCTAAGAGAGCATCTTGTTCATCAGCCAGTGTTTCGAGTGCCATGCGGAAATCATCATCAAGGGGCAAGCCTTCGATGAACGGCGCACTCGTTAGATAAGCCTGTGCTGGATTGTTAATTGCAAGTTGCAGACCACTATTGTACGCAGCAATGAATGCTGATACCTGCTCAGGATTTTCTTCTGCAAGCGTCTGATTCGTGATAATACCATTGGAAACGAGGTCGATAATGTCACCAATTGCCAACACACTCACGTCGGTCACATCACCGCAGTCATCGCTATTCGCACGATTTTGAATCTGTAGCGGTTCATTATTCACATAAATCACAGACGCATCTACAGCCCCAACACAGAACACTTCCGGCGCGGCAAAGCCAATTTCTTCCAGTGAAATATCACTTTGGTCAATACCAGCCGAATCTAACAAGGTCGTAAATCCACTATAGGTTGCGCCAAAGCGTCCTGGAATACCAATCCGTGAATCAGTCAAGTCGTCAATGCTTTCAACTTCCATATCACTCGGATAGACAATCCCAATCGGAAATTGCTGAAACCACTCGTAGACATACACAATCGGGCGTCCCTGCGATGCCGCAAGAATCACTTGCTCACCACTGACAATGCCAAATGAATTTTCTTCAGCCGCCACTAAGTCAACAACATTCGGTTCATCCAAATATTCCACTGAAACGTCAAAGCCTGCTTCCTCAAAATAGCCCGCACCAATAGCAACATAAGTCGGCGCAAACTGAATATTCGGGATAAATGTCATCAGGAGGGTTTCTTCTTGTAAGTCATCTTGCGCGAAAATGCTCAAGGGTGTTAGCAGTAATGCTAACATACCTACTGAGATGACGCGGGTCGTGTGTTTCATATAATGCCTTCTTTCTGAATTACGTTATAAGGTTACTCTGGATATAGATAAAGGGTTTAGCGACTACGACGTTGCCATTTCAGCAACCAACGCTCTAGCAGAGATACCAGCAAATACAGCGACAAAGCTAAAGCCGTCATGGTGAAAACAGCAACAAATACCAGTGGCGTATTGAATTGGCTACCACGCGCAATATTTACGAGATACCCCAGCCCAGCATTCGCATTCACGAACTCGCCCACGACAGCACCAATCACTGCCAGCGTGACACTCGTCTTGAGTCCCGTTAGCAGAACAGGCATCGCCGCCGGAATTTCGAGCTTAGTGAATACTTCCCAACGTGAGGCTTTGACCACGCGCATCAGGTCATGCAGGTTTTTGGGGACACTCCGAATACCAACAACAACGTTCATCAATGTGGGGAAAAATACGATGATAGCCGTCGTAATGACCTTGCCCGTAATGCCATCACGAAACCAGATGATGAGCAGAGGTGCATACGCCACCACTGGGGTCGCTTGGAATGCCACAATCACAGGCGATAACAAATCTTCTAGCAGTTCATTATGGGCAATCATATAGCCCAACAGCGCACCAATTGACAAGCCAAACGCCAAGCCGTATAGCATCTCTTGCAACGTCACCCAACTATGTCTAAGCAAGGTGCCATCTTGCACACTCTCCACAAATTCATTCCATACCTGCATCGGGCTTGGAATGATAAATTCAGGATAGATGCCAGAGAGAAAAACCAGTTGCCAGCCTCCAATCACCACAAAAAGCGTGATGAAAGGCATCATACGGCGCAACCACTGGCGCGTTAAATTGCGGTGAGCAGGTTTGTGTTTGCGTTTTGACTTGGGTGGATTGCTTATTGCACTGACATCGGCTGCCATCAAAAATACCCCGTTGGTTGGTATACAGTACAGTCGGGGCATGCGAGGGAAACATCTACAAAGCACTACTTTGGCAACACCACAAAACTTGCACAACAAGTAAGTGGCACGCCAAAAGCATGCTAAATAAATGCACATCAAATAGGCACGCTTGCGCAAACGCATCGCGTCAACCTGTCTTCTCCCATCCAGACTTTCACTGTCGGCTCTGGCTCTTATCCAGCTCCACCGGCATCACATAATTACTGTGATGACGCACACACTATCACAAAGATAATGGCGACACGGGTCACGGGCTCGGTACATTCACTCTGTACCACACCGTCGGTAGGGAATTTCACCCTGCCCCGAAGATCAATTTGATATATCTATTCAATTGATGTTTTGAGTATAACAAAAATTACCTGCGTGTCTATAGGGTTCGCCTAAATATAAGATAAATAGTGATGAATTTCACGTTCAACCCAAGAAATCGTGCTGACCCTTATCCATATAGACGTCCTCACTTGGATTCGGATTGAGCAAAGTGAACATGAACCGTCCCCCACTCCCCTGTGAGTTACCCTCTGCCCAGATGCGTCCGCCGTGCGCTTCAATGATATGCTTGCAAATAGCCAAGCCTAAGCCACTTCCCTCTTTGCCAGACCGCGCAGTATCCACCTGATAGAAACGTTCAAAAATACGTTGACGTTGGTCATCCGGCACACCAGGACCATTGTCAAATACACTGATAGTCACTTCCTCGCCACCACTCGTCACGCTGATGGTTATCACATCATCTTCCGGCGACCATTTAATTGCATTGCTGATGAGGTTCGTTATCACCCGACGAATATGCTCACGGTCACACAACACACGCATTTTATCGGGTATATGACGCACAACCGTGACATTTTTCTGCGACAATTTTTCGTCCAGCCGTTCTACAGCCGCGTTCGCAATCTCGATGAGGGGTTCATCAACCAGCTTCATAATCGCTTGACCAGATTCAATCATCGACAAATCAAGCAATTCTTGAACCACATCTTCTAATTCACCCACCTCACGCGAAATCTCGCGCAAGGAGCTGATACTCGCCTTACGTTTAGGGCGATTTTGGTCATGAAATAAGCTATCAATCACAAAACGGATTTTAGTGATAGGCGTCCGTAATTCATGCGAGATATTTGCCACCATATCCCGACGCGCACGGTTCAGCCGTACCAATTGCGTGATGTCTTGGACAGCTACACCCACAAAATAGCGAAAGTTCTCATGATGCATGACTTGCGTCCGCGCCCGATAGTACCGTCCTTCCATGACGAATTGCTCTTCAAGCGTTTCCTCTTCTGTAGCAGCACGTGCAATGATGTCAAATAACTCCGGTGCATCCAATACATCAGAGAGTTTTTCACCTATCGGATTTTCTTCACCAAAAATAGCGTTCGAGCTACGATTATGCGCTATGACAGTGTTCTCTTCGTCCAACACAAAAACATGGTCATACGCAATACTAGATACAGCCCCAAACAATGCCTTACTCTGAGATGAATCGCGCTGATACCCCTTGAGTTGTTGCGTCAATTGGCTGATTTGCGCGTCTTGCTCACTCACGCGCTCACTCAGCGTGTTGCGTTCACTATCAGCAAGTGCCATCTGCTCTTTCGTCTTGAACAAAAGCGCATCTAGCTTGGTTGTCTCCTCATTCAAGTCCGCGATAATTTGGTCACGCGACGCTAAATCATCCTGCAAGGATACAACCATGCGGTCTTGTGCCGATGCAACTTGCTTTGCTTGTTCAACGACGGTTGTCTGACGATACGCAACATAGCCTACAGCCAGCAACACAATACAAGCAATGACGACATAAACTACAACCATATATATGGCTTACCCCTCGAAGCGATACCCAACACCGCGCACCGTAATAATCCGACGCGGGCTAGATGGGTCATCTTCTATTTTTTCACGTAGCCAGCGAATATGAACATCCACTGTGCGTTTATCAACAAAATAATCGTAGCCCCATACTTTCGTCAGGATGAGGTCACGCGATAATACCGCATTCTTATTGCGCATCAATTCCGCAAGCAAATCAAATTCTTTGTTACTGAGTTTGATTTCGTCTTCACCTTTGAACACCCGCCGTCCGGTCAGGTTCAAGCGTAAGTTATCAGATTCCAACTCATCTTTGACAGGCTCACCCGGACGTTCGTTGATACGACGCAGTACCGCACGTACTCGCGCTAAAAATTCACCTAGACCAAATGGTTTGACAATATAATCATCTGCGCCACTTTCCAGCCCGACAATTTTATCAACTTCTGTACCGCGTGCAGTCAGCATAATGATGGGCGTCGCCGTAATAGAATTTTCGTTACGTACCATACGGCACAAACTCAAGCCATCCAGTCCTGGCAACATAATATCCAGTACGAGTAAATCCGGTTTTTCTGCCCGCACTTTATCCCAGCCGGTTTCGCCATCCATAGCAACCGACACGTTATAGCCTTCTGCACGGAGTTTATCCGCCAGATTGCTGACCAAAGTTTGTTCATCTTCGATAATAAGAATGTTCTCGTTAGCCATGCGTATTTTCCCAGAGCGTAAACTGCGCTTAAAGTTAACAGGATGTTACTAACTGTGCGTTAAATCTTCAACGGAGTTACTTAATAATCAATCCGTAATCGAACGCGCCTCAAACAAGGTCGTAGCGGAACGAATACCATTCCGAATCGCTTGCTCCATCACTTCTGCCGCAAATGAGCCAATTAGCATAGCATCACTGTCAATTTCACCGGATGCCAGCGCAAAAATCGTATCACCATCAAAAACGGTGTGTGAAGGTTTAATCGCACGGGCGATACCATCATGTGCCATCTGTGCAATCTTAGTTGTTTCGGCTTTGCTGAGTTTCGCGTTGGTTGCAATTGCCCCAATCACTGTATTTTCACGCGGGTCAATCTCCGGTGGTTGGTTAGCAAATGCTTGTAGCGCATTCAACATACCCATAAAATTACCATCATCATCACGCAAGCCTGCCATGATATTGCCCTGTTCATCATACACATCACCAACTGCGTTGACAGCAACAATCGCCGCGACCCACAAGCCTTCTTTGATTTCCATGCTTGCAGACCCTAAGCCTCCTTTGGTTGCAAATTCCGCACCACGCATCGCACCACAGATAGCACCTGTACCTGCGCCAACTGTTCCCTGTGGAACAGCATCACTGCTTGCATTCTCTGCCGCCACATACCCCATCGCCTTATCAGGACGCACATCACTAGCACCCAGCCGTAAGTCAAAAAGTATCGCCGCCGGAACAATCGGCACAAGAAAGCCTGTCCCCGAGCGATAGCCAAGTTCATTCTCTTCAAGGTATTGCAAAACGCCATCTGCTGAACCCAGCCCAAAGGCACTCCCGCCCGAAAGCACAATAGCACTCACTTCTTGTACATGATTGTGTGGGCGCAGTAAATCAGTCTCGCGTGTGCCAGGCGCACCACCCCGCACATCGACCCCACCAACTGTTTTCGGTGGGCAAATAATAGCAGTACATCCCGTTGCCGCTTCGAGATTTGTTGCATGCCCGACGAGAAAACCAGGCACATCCGTGAGGGTATTCGTTGCCATAAGTCGCCAATCTATTGTGTGTGTACAAATACCATTGTAGCGACACTCACTTAGCAATAGCAACCTATACCATGATGCACAGTTTCAATAACCTGGCACAACAAACCAAATTCTCATTTTAATAACGGTCATATGACCGACATCACACAGGCAAAATCTTGTACACTCACATCAGACCGTACCTTACCAACTAACCATTGTCGCTATTTGTAATCACTCTACGAACAGTCAAACTATTTGAAGTTCCACACCGAAAACATTCTTGCCGTGTGTAGAAAGCTATCATGATATTTCACCTTTCACCTTTTCACTTTCACCTCTCAATCAGCCCGATAATGATGAGTAACATCAGAACGTGATAACCATAATTGAGACCATGAGAAAGTAATAAAATTCAAACCAACTTTTTAGTTTTTTTGCGTATTTGCGCTATACCGCAACAAAACACCTATTTTCGACGCTTCAGTTAGCTTTTGGTATGAATAGTACGCATATACAGTCATCATTAAAAATAAAAAGAGCGAACACATTTGCATTCGCTCTCTCGTACATCCAGTCTGATAGCTCAGTCAGAATTGCCGAGCCCAAGCGTCTCATTCAGATAATCAACCGCTGCCTGTAAAACGACATCCTCATCAGAGAACAGCGTGTCAATCGTCACAGGTACACGCACATCTGGCACAACCCCGATGCCTTCAATATGAATATCACCATTGGGGTCAACGGCACGCGAGGCTGTCATTTGAATAGTGATATTATCAGGCATGAAGAATTGTTCGACACCCCCGCCTAAACCTGCGCTGGGATACTGCCCGATGATAGTAGCACGGTCTTGAATCGTCATGTTGTAGCTGAAAAATTCGCATGCACTCGCACAATTCGGACTCACTAGCACAACAATTTCGCCGTCATAGCGCAAATCTTCGGCTGGCAAAATAAAAAGGTCTTCTGATTCAGGGTCGAAGAAAAATTCGCCGATACTCTCGTCATACGCGCCTGCATTACCAAGCATCAGTGCTTCATCAAAGAAATAGGCTGCCATTTGGTCAGCAAGGAATCCTCGTCCACCACCATTATTGCGCATATCAATCACAATAGCTGGAATCTCTGCGTTGTTCGCCTGTGATAGCATCCGTTCCCATAACTGAATCGCCAGCCGTGCATCATCCGAGAAACTCGTAATCTCGACAAGCAAGTAATCACCAAGTTCTTCATACTCAACAGGGAGTTCATAGGGGTCATCTTCGATAAAGAAAGACGATGCCTCAAAGCTCTCAATTTCACTAACTGCTGTGAGCGTGACGGTATCTGTCCCTAAGCTATTGGGGTTACGGTATGTCACCTCAACCTCTGTGCCAATCGGATAGCGCGTCACATAACGTAAGCGTTGCAAACGTCGGTTATGGTCAGTACTAAAAGGTCCCGAATACGCACGGGTAGTATCTACAACATCAATAATCGGCTCGCCATTGATGCGTGTAATCTCTGCCTGTAATTGGATGCCTGCTTGAGCAGCCGGACCATCTTCAGTGATATACGTGGTAATGACACTGCCATCATCAAGCTCACGAATCGCCATCCCTAAACCGCCATCCGTGTTGAAGGCAAACCGTTCGTAGGTCGCCAGCGTGAGAGACATACTGATATGCCCATCAGGAATTTCCCAGATGAAGTCTTGTAGTGTCAGTGCAAACAGCGCATTATCCTGATTTGCCTCTGCCTCTTCAATCGCGGGAAGGTAGGTTTCGTAAAGGGCATCCCAGTCCATGCCATAATATTCTGAGAAAGCATATTCTAAGCGTAATTTTTCGACCATCGCTTCAAAAGCATCGGTGTAGCTCATATCTGAGAAATCATCAGCTTCCGCACCTTCACCTTCTATAAGGTCAAGTGTGATAGTTCGACTCCGGTCAAAGGTAAATGTCTCACTATTCATGTTAACAACAGTGTACCCTTGTGGAACAATCACCAACGGGTCATCTTCTGTGAAGAGCATGGCATCATCCCCAAAACCAGATGGGAACGCTTGCCCTTCTTCCGGTGCGTAGATGACAATGCTACCGCCGATGTACTCACCACGATTCTCGACTAGCCCACTCACATCAGCCGATGAGTATGAGCCAGACCAGCCACCACCGCCCAAATCACGCTCTTCCAAGAAAGCATCACCATAAGTATTCGTCCAGTAAGCAACCTGAAAAATCATCACACCCGTGTCCACTTCACCGTTATTATCCACATCATTGAGAGGCGCTTGTGGTTCAGCAGGTAAAGAGAGTGAGTAAGTAAATGGAGATTCTAAGAAAGTAGAGGTAATCTGACCAATTTGTTGAGATTCTACAGGAAACACATAATTACGGTCACGGTTCACAAAGCCTGTTTGGTCTTCCAAGATAACCAGTGGCTCTGATGTACCTACCGTGAAAAAAGCATTCGTATAATTCACCTCACCTGTAATGAGTGTTGATCCGCCTTCATCATTCTCAATTTCTGCTAGAGGAATGTCACCTGTAGACGAACTATCGGTATCTGTTTCATCCGATTCACCAATTGCCCATACAGGTAAAGTACCAAGCATAGCAATAAGCAAGAGTACTATCAGGCTCAGTATGTATTTTTTGTGCATTAGAAGCATCCCGATTGTTATCAATGTTTATGTTCATATGACGATATGGTATCACGCACAAATGAGCAATTCATGACGAGTTATGAAATTGCAGATAGTAGAATCAGAAAATATCAAGGGGTCATTAAAGCAAAAGAGAGCATCATTTGTGCATATTGGGTGTGTCATACAGATAGTGGTGAGTTGGCATCAACGCACGAACAGAGTCTTTCTTCCACACACAAACGCGCTTCACTCTCAGATAGATGTAAATACTTTTACATCAGGTTGGCAACGGCCTACTCTCCCACACCGCTGCCAGTGCAGTACCATCGGCGCTTACGGACTTAACGACCGGGTTCGGAATGGAGCCGGGTGTACCCCCGCAGCTACTAGTCACCAACCAATCTCTTCAATCACGCTCTCGCTTGTGTTTTCGCTCTCTGTTCTCGCGCTGACTTCGCTCACGCTCTCCGTAGATTGACACCCTACACAGACGCTCTCTCCTAGCAGTCAGCTACAAGATGAATACCTGAATCAATACTTCACCGTCGCAATTAAGAGCCATGACTTAACACACGCTCTTTCTCTTTTCTTCACAAAGACTCTTCAACTTCACAAAGCCCTG